>CALIBQ010000057.1 GCA_938049385.1 uncultured Anaerolineae bacterium | reverse complement strand
GACCAGAGAGAGTAAGCCTGGCAGTTGAAACTGCGGGCCGGCGCCAACTTCGCGAAGCCTGCCTGCGCAGGCAGGCTTCGCAGTTGCTGCCGCGGCTTCAGCCGCCAGGCACAACAAAGGCCCTCGCGACTGCGAGGGCCGGCGCCTCTCATGGAGCGGAAGACGGGATTCGAACCCGCGACCCTCTCCTTGGCAAGGAGATGCTCTACCGCTGAGCCACTTCCGCCCGCATCCGGGGAGACGATGGTCAAACGCTGGCAGAGACCCTCTCGCTCCCCTTACCGCAAGGTGGGGAAGGAGAGACTCGAACTCTCACGGATTGCTCCACGTGATCCTAAGTCACGCTCGTCTGCCAGTTCCGACACTTCCCCGTGCTCTTCGAGCCGGCGCTATTATAGCATAAACCCCTCGCCGGCGCAAAAATTGCGTTTCCCGTCCCTCAACCTTTCTCCCTCACGGGACAGTTACTGAGAAGTACATTCGAACATTGCCCTCACCCCTTCCCTTATGTTATAATTCCATACACATCGCATACAATGTGGGAGTGAAGCTGTGATCATTGACTTTCATGTGCATCTTTTCCCGCCCGAAGTGGTGGCCCAGCGGGAGCGATTCCTGGAGCGCGACCCCTGGTTCAACCTGCTGTACGCCAACCCCAAAGCCGCCATGGCCACCGTCGAGGACCTCATCCAGGCCATGGACGAGGCCGGCGTGGACAAGGCTGTGGTCTTCGGCTTTAGCTGGTGCGATGTTGGCCTCTGCATCGAGACCAACGATTACACCCTGGATGCCATGCGCCGCTACCCCGAGCGCCTGATCGGGTTCTGCAATGTGAATCCCAACACCGGCGAGCACGCCGTGCGCGAGATCCGGCGCTGTGTGGAGGCCGGCATGTGCGGCATCGGGGAGCTGATGCCCAACGGCCAGGGCTTCTCCCTGGACGATACCGAACTCATGGCGCCCATTGCCGCCGCGGCGCGCGCCTACGATATCCCCATCATGACCCACACCAGCGAACCCATCGGCCATGATTACGCCGGCAAGGGCACCGTCTCCCCGCGCGTCGTCTACCGCTTCGTGCAAGCCTTTCCGGAGATCAAGCTGGTATGCTCGCACTGGGGCGGCGGCCTGCCCTTTTATGAGCTGATGCCGGAGGTGCGCCGCGCCATGCAGAACGTCTATTACGACACGGCCGCCTCGCCGCTTTTATATGATGCGCGCATTTTCCCGCTGATGTATGAGCTGGTAGGCCACAAAATTCTCTTCGCCACGGACTTCGCCCTCATCCATCCCCGCCGGCTCATCGCCCAGATTCGCGAGAGCGGGCTGAGCGAGGAGGCCCAGCGCGCGGTCCTCGGCGAGAACGCCCGCCGGCTCCTGACCTGCCTCGGGGCGCGAGGAGAATGACGCCATGGACGTACAGCGCGAACTGCGCCGACTGCCCAGCGTGGACCGGCTCCTGCAGGAGCCCCAGGTCATGGAGCTGATCCGGGCCAGCGGGCGCGAGCTGGTCGTGGATGTCGTACGAGCAGTGCTTGAGCAGGCGCGCCACGCTGTACTGGCCGGCCAGCCCTGCCCAGACACCGAGGCACTGATCGCCGCTGTCGCCCAATCCCTGGCCGAGGCCCTGCGCCCCACGCTCCGCCGGGTTATCAATGCCACCGGCGTCATCATTCATACCAACCTGGGGCGCTCCCCGCTGAGCGAGGCGGCGCGCCGTGCCATGTGGGAAGCCGGCGTGGGCTATTCCAATCTGGAATATGACTTGGAGCAGGGCCGGCGCGGCTCGCGCTACTATCACGCTGAGGCTCTGCTCTGCCGGCTGAGCGGCGCGCCGGCCGCGCTGGTGGTCAACAACAATGCCGGCGCGGTGCTCCTGGTGCTCAGCGCCCTGGCCCGCGGCAAAGAGGTGATCATCTCCCGCTCACAGCTTATCGAAATCGGCGGCGGCTTCCGCATCCCGGAGGTGATGGCCCAATCCGGCGCCCGCCTGGTGGAAGTCGGCACCACCAACCGCACCCGGCTCTCCGATTACGAACGCGCCATCACCGAGAACACCGCCCTCATCATGCGCGCCCACCGCTCCAACTTCCGCATCATCGGCTTCACCGTTGAGCCGTCGCTCGGCGAGCTGGTGGAGCTGGGGGAGAAGTATCACATCCCGGTGGTGGATGACCTGGGGAGCGGCACCCTGCTGGACACCGCGCCCTTTGGGCTGGAACATGAGCCGATGGTGCAGGAAAGCGTGCGCGCCGGCGCGGCGCTGGTGACCTTCAGCGGCGACAAACTCCTGGGCGGCCCGCAGGCCGGCATCATTGTCGGGCGCAAAGAGCTGGTGGAGCAACTGCGGCATTTCCCGCTGACCCGCGCCCTGCGCGTCGATAAAATCACACTGGCCGGCCTCCAGGCCACCCTGCTCCACTACCTGAAAGGCGAAGCCCTGCAGGCCATCCCTACCTGGCGCATGATCGCGCGTCCGCTGGACGAACTGCGCGCCACCGCCGAGCGCTGGGCGGAAGCACTGCGTGCCGCCGGCCTGCCGGCCGAGGTGACCGCCGGCCAATCCGCGGTGGGCGGCGGCTCCCTCCCCGGCGAAACCCTGCCCACCTGGTGCGCGGCCATCGCGGCCCCCTCTCCCGATGACCTGGCCCGCAGACTCCGTGCCCATGAGCCGCCCGTCATCGCCCTCATCCAGGACGACAAACTGCTCCTGGACCCGCGCACTGTCCAGCCGGACGAAGAGGAGACGCTTCTGCAGGCCCTGATCCACGCGTATCATCAAACCCAGCACGCCAGCGAGAAGTAAGCCATGACCCTGATCCTGGGCATTGAGACTTCCTGTGACGAGACCGGCGCCGCCGTGGTGGAGAACGGCCGGCACATCCGCTCCAATGTCGTGGCGACGCAGATCGACCTGCACCGCCAGTATGGCGGCGTCTTCCCCGAAATTGCCTCGCGCCAGCATATGATCACCATCACCCCGGTCATCGAGCAGGCGCTGAAGGACGCCGGCGTAGGCTACGATGACCTGGATGCCATCGCCGTGACCTACGGACCCGGACTGGCCGGCTCCCTGCTCGTCGGGGTGAACACCGCCAAGGCCATCGCCTTCGCCCGCGGCCTGCCGCTGGTGGGCATCAACCACCTGGAAGGGCACATCTACGCCAACTGGCTCATCCCGCCGGATTGGCCGCACATGGAGGAGCCGCCGGAGCCGACATTCCCCCTGCTGGCCCTCATCGTCTCCGGCGGGCATACCGAGCTGGTGCTGATGCATGGGCACGGTCAGTATCAGCTCTTGGGGCGCACGCTGGACGATGCCGCCGGCGAAGCCTTCGACAAAGTCGCTCGGCTCCTGGGGCTGGGCTTCCCCGGCGGGCCGGCCATCGAGCGCGCCGCCCGCCTGGGCGATCCGGAATCCTTTCACCTGCCGCGCGCTTGGCTAGGAGACTCTTACGACTTCAGCTTCAGCGGGCTGAAGACCGCCGTCCTGCGCATCGTGCGTTCCTTCGAGGAGAAGGCGCAGGCCGGCGTCCATGCCCCCCGCACCCGTCTGGTCACCTCCCAATCTCAGCCGGCAGTGCCCCATATCCCCGTCAACAACCTGGCCGCCAGCTTCCAGGAGGCGGTGGTAGATGTGCTGGTCGAAAAGACGCGGCGCGCTGTCGAAGAGTTCCGCGTGAAAATGGTCCTCATGGGCGGCGGCGTGGCGGCCAACTCCCGCCTGCGGGAGGAGATGACCCGCCGGCTCCCCGTGCCAGTGCGAGTGCCTCCCGTCAAGCTTTGCACGGACAACGGCGCGGTCATCGGCGCGGTGGGATATTACCGCTTTATCGCCGGCGAGCGCGCCGGCTGGGACCTGGATGTGGTGGCCGGCCTGACGCTCCCGCTCATGAACCCCTAGCCTGCTCACCGCTTCCGATGCGGCGGAACCTGCGCCGGCCCGCCGGCGTCTGGAAATACAGCACGAGCGAGATGGTCTGAATGGACACTGAAATCCTATAACTGCCGGGAATATCCCACCCTATGGAGGGGAACGCATGTGGAAAATGAAGTGCGGCCCGTGGCGGTATCGGGTGGAACGCGGTGACCCTATTCAGGTGGGGGAATGCCGGCTGTTCCCGGTCGTGCGCGTCTGGACATGGAGCCGGCGTCGTGCCAGCGTTGGATCACAGGCCTTCACGGCCCAGGGTGCGCTCATGGAAAGCCTCGCCCCCATGGCCGTGGTGCTGGAGCGCCCAGGCGAGCGCCGGCTGATCCCCATCGTTGACATCACCCGCCTGCTGTTATGGGCCATCGCCGGCCTCTGCCTGGCCGGCACGTTGAGCGCCCTGGCGGCGCATCGCGCCCTTCGTGCATCGAATCGCTCCCATGGAGGTGAACCATGAGCGATATTGTCTCCCGCTTTTTCCAGGTCTTTGAAGAGTCCAGGGCTTCCGCTTCGGTGCAGGCGGTATTCGGGCCGCCGGAATCCCGCGGCGAGGTCACGGTCATCCCGGCGGCCTCGGTGCGCTACGGCGTCGGGTTCGGCATGGGGGCCAACACGCCGGAAGGCACGGAGGAGGCCGGCGCCCAGGGGTTGGGCGGCGGAGGGGGTGCCGGCACGCGTGCCCGCCCGGTCGCGGTCATCGAGGTTACCCCAACAGAGGTCAAGGTCCATCCCATCATTGATTATAATCGGCTGGTCATGGCCGGCATCTGCGCGCTGGTCTGGCTCACCTTCCTCTGGAGCGGGGTACTGCGCAAGTTCATCGCTTCCCGCGCCGGCACACACTGATATCGTACCCGAAAGCTCCTATGAGCGTTCCTGCGCATCCGGCTATCGTCATTATCAGCGAGCGGATGGAAGCCGCCGAGATACTGCGCCGCATGGCCGTGCTGGAAACCCATCGGGACGAGCCGTTTCCCTTCTGGCGCGGGCGCTTGGCCGGCATGGATGTGTGGCTGGTCGGCTGTCTGATGGGCAAGGTCAACGCCGCCATGGCCGCGCAGTTGGCGGTGGACCGCTTCCGGCCGGCCGCCATCCTGACCTGCGGCTCCGCCGGCGGCCTGCACCCGGAGGTCCAGCCTGGCGATCTGGTCATCAGCACCCATACTGCTCAGCACGATGCCGGCATGAACTGGGGGAGCCGCTTCATTACCTTGGGCGTGCAGTTTCACCGTAACGGCCGCACCGGCCTGCGCCGGCGCTTCCCGGCCGACCCTTCCCTGCTGGCCGCCGCCCAGGAGGCCGCGCGGTCCCTGCCGCACGACGGGCACGGCCGGCCGCCTTGGGTGCATGCCGGCCTTATCGTCACGGGCGACCAGGCCATCTTCTCACGCCAGCGGCGCCAGGCTGTCCTGGAAACCTGGCATGCCCTGGCCGTTGACATGGAGAGCGCAGCGGTGGCACAGGTGGCCGCCGCGCACGGCATCCCGTGGCTGGCCATCCGCGGCATCAGCGACCGCGCGGATGAAGAGGCCGGCCTAGACGCCGGCCTGCTCGCTGTTTCTTTGGATGATGAAGGCCTTGGCGCCTGGCTGTCCCTGCAGGGCCGGCGTCTGTGCTACCTCCTGCGGCATCCCGATGCCCCCTGGCGCATCTCCCGGCTCATGCAGGGCACAAGACTGGCGGCGGCGCGCGCTGCCGCTCTGGTAGAAGCCGCGTTATCTCGCTGGAACGGATAGCACATCGCGGACAACCTTTTCGACGGACGTGTCCAACCCTTTCACACAAGGAGGTGAACGATGAAGCGAGGAGCACATTTCCCGCTCTGGGTGACTGCGCTGGCCACGGCCCTCTTGCTGGGCACGGCCGGCATCCTCTGGCTCGGCCCACATCCGCCGCTGGCCGCGGCGCAAGAACAGGGCATCTCCCTGACCATTTACAACCAGGACCTGGCGCTGGTGCGGGACCTGCGCACCGAGACGCTCAAGGCCGGCGCCAATCCCCTGCGGCTCACCGATGTGGCGGCGCAGATAGACCCATCTTCCGTGATCCTGCGTTCGCTGACGGACCCCGCCGGCACGCGCGTGCTGGAGCAGAACTACATCTATGACCTGGCCAGCACCGACGCTCTCCTGCAGAAATACCAGGGACAGGATATCCGCGTGGTGGCGCAGGACAGCACCGTTTATACCGGCACCCTGCTGAGCGCCGCCGGCGACCTGCTCCTGCAGGCCGGCGACGGCACCGTCATCATACTGCGCCGCGAGGGCATCCGGGAGATCACCTTCCCGAAACTGCCCGAGGGTCTGGTGACGCGCCCCACATTGGAATGCCTGCTGGAGGCGAGCAAGGCCGGCGAGCATACCCTGGAGCTGACCTATCTGACCGCCGGCATGAACTGGACGGCGGATTACCAGCTCCTATGGGCCAGCGACGAGAAGACGCTGGACCTGAACAGCTGGGTCACGCTGAACAATAATTCCGGCACTGACTTCCAGAACGCCCGGGTGAAGCTGGTCGCCGGCACCATCCACCGCGTCAGCGCGCCGGTGCCGGTCGCGGCGGTGCCGGTGGCGAAAGCGGCGCCCGCTCCGGAGGTCGCCGAGCGCCAGTTCTTCGAGTATCACCTGTACGAGATTCAACGCCCCATCACCCTGCCCAACAACACTACCAAGCAGATCGAATTCATCAGTGCCGCCGGCATTAAGACGCAGAAGCGCTACTCCTTCGAGTTCACCGCCCTGCGCTACCGCGGCTGGGGCGCCATCTTTGACCCGGGCTACGGCGCGGAGCCAGCGCAGGCCAATGCGCGCGTCGTGCTGGAGTTCGTCAACAGCGAGGATGCCGGCTTGGGCCTTCCTCTGCCGGCCGGCCGGGTGCGCATCTACAAGGCGGACGTGGACGGCACGCGCCAGCTCATCGGCGAGGACAGCATCAGCCACACCCCGAAAGATGAGACCCTGCGCCTCTATGTGGGTGATGCCTTCGACCTCATCGGCGAGCGCCAGCAGACCGACTTCCAGCAGGTCAGCAAGGACGTGGTCGAGGAAAGCTTCACTATTACCCTGCGCAATCATAAGGACGAGGACGTAACGGTGGATGTGCTGGAGCACCTCTACCGGGGGCAGGACTGGGAGATCATCGAGGAAAGCGCCAAGCATGAGAAGGTCAGCGCGGACACAGTCAAATGGGTCATGAAGATACCGAAGGACGGCGAGGTGACACTGACCTACACCGTGCGCTACCGGCAGTAGGTTCCGGGTAAAACAATGCCTCCCGCAGGACTGCCCTGCGGGAGGCTCTTTTGCGTCACAGGGAAGCTAATAAGCTGGCTGACCCTGTTGTCAACTGCATGAAGGGCTGTGGGTACAGGCCGATGAAGAAGGTCATGATGAGGCAGATGGCCAGCACCCAGCGCAGGGGCCGCGGCACGGGGACCGGGCCGGCCTGCTCCGGCGCCGGCGTGAAGAATATATAGCGCACCACGTTCAAGTAGTAGAAGGCGGCGATGGCGCTGTTGATGATGCCCACGATGGCCAGCAGGTAGAACTGCACCTGGATGGCCGAGCCAAAGACGAACAGCTTGCCGATAAATCCGCCGGTGGAGGGGATGCCGGTCAAGGAAAGCAGGAAGACCAGCATGGGCACAGCCAGCCAGGGCGAGCGCTTCATCAGGCCGGCGTAATCGGCGATCGTCGTCGAGCCGGTAGCTTCCTCAAAGGCGATGACCGTCAGGAAGGCTCCCACGTTGGTGAACAGGTAGGCCAGCAGGTAAATCATGGCGCTGTTGACGCCGTTGAAGGGGCTGGTCGTCGAGAGGCTGAGGCACACCACGCCGATAAGGATGTAGCCGGCGTGCGCGATGCTGGAATAGGCCAGCATGCGCTTGATATTGCTCTGACGCAGGGCCACCAGGTTGCCCAGGGTCATGGTCACGATGGAGATGCCGGCCAGCAGTGCCGCCCAATCGGTGTAAAAGCGCGGCAGGCCGGTGATGAAGACCCGCATCAGGATGGCGAAGCCGGCCGCTTTGGGGCCTACGGAGAGGAAGGCGGTGACCGGCGTTGGGGCGCCCTCATAGGTATCCGGCGACCACTGGTGGAAGGGCACCAGCGCGGTCTTGAACCCGAAGCCGGCCAGCAGGAGCACCATGGCCGGGAAGGCGATCCAGCGCGATGCCTCGGGCACGCCGGCACGGAAGAAGTCCGCCAGCCCCGTGAGGTCCAGCGTCCCGCTGATGCCAAAGAGCAGGGACATGCCGTACAGCATCATGGCGCTGGTGGCCGCGCCGTAGAGGAAGTACTTGATAGCCGCCTCGTTGGCCTTGGCATCCTGCCGCAAGTAGCCCACCAGGATGTACGAGGTGATGCTGATGGACTCCATGGCCAGGTAGATCATCAGGATGTTGCTGGCGCCGGCGGCCAGGGTCATAGCCAGCGCCACCACGGTCAATAAGGCGTAGAATTCGGCGCGGTAGGGCGTGCGCGGCCGCATATACGAGATGGCCAGCAGGACCGACAGGGCGGAAGCGGCCAGCACCACGCCGTTGAAGAAGACGCTGAAGCGGTCCACCCGCATCATATTCCCCAAGAAGGAGACCTCGCGGCCCCAATGCAGGGAGGAGGTGATCAGCGCGGCCAGGATGCCGGCGAGAGCCAGGTACGGCGCCCAGCCCTTCTCCTTACGGGTATCGGCCAGGTCAGCGATGAAAATCGCCAGGACGGTAATGAGCAGGATCAGTTGCGGCAGTAGCAGTTCGATGATTTGCGCCAGGGTCAACGCGCACCTCCACCATTGATGCCAGTCAATTGCTCCATCTATCAGCCCCGCATCAGAGCAGGCCGCCCATCAAAGCGGTTGTCGCCGTATTAAACAGGTTCAGGATCGGCGTGGGGTAGATGCCGAACAGCACCATGAAGATAATCAGCGGCCACATGGTGACCTTCTCGAAAAGCTCCATGTCGGTCAGCTTGCCCCAGCGCTCCGCATTAAAGGGGCCGAGGAACATGAACTGGATGATTTTCCAGAGGATGTAGGCCGCCGTAAAGATGACGCCCAGCACGCCGATGACCGCATAGATGGGGATGATGGCGAACGTGCCGCGGAAGACGAAGAACTCGCTCCAGAAGCCAGCCAGTCCCGGCAGTCCCAAGCTGGCAAAGCCGGTCACTGCCATGATGCCGTAGTAATAGGGCAGTTTGGCGCCCAGTCCGCCGAAGACCTTCAGGTCGCGGGTGTGCGCCCGCTCGTAAATCACCCCGACGAGGAAGAACAAGCCGCCCGTGATGACGCCGTGGTTGAACATCTGCAGGGCCGCGCCGTTCAACGCCATGGCCGCGCTGTTGGTCACCACTTCGCCGCGGGCGAGGCTAGCGGCCGCGGCGGCCAGTCCCAGCATAACGTAGCCCATATGGCTGACGGAGGAGTAGGCGATGAGGCGCTTCAGGTCCCACTGCGCCATACACACCAGCGCGCCGTAGACGATGCTGATGACGGCCAGCACCCCCACCACCGGCGCGTAGTAGCTGAAGGCCTCGGGGAAGATGGGCAGGACGATGCGCAGGAAGCCGTAGGCGCCGAGCTTCAGCAGGATGCCGGCGAGGATGACACTGCCGGCAGTGGGCGCCTCCGTATGGGCGTCCGGAAGCCAGGTGTGGAAGGGAAAGCTGGGCACCTTGATGGCGAAGGCCAGGAAAAAGGCCCAGAACGCCAGGCTGACCGCGGTGAAGTTCTGCATGAAGGGCCGCGCCTGCCCGAAGCGAGCCGTGGCCTCCAGAATGTCAAAGGACCCCACGTTGAAGTAAATATAGAGGATGGCCAACAGCATCGCCACACTGCCCACCAGGGTGTAGATAAAGAACTTGATGGCCGCATAGAGCCGGTTCTGGCCGCCCCAGATGCCGATGAGCAGATACATCGGCACCAGGCCCACTTCCCAGAACACATAGAACAGCACGAAGTCCAGCGCCACGAAGACGCCGAACATGCCCGTTTCCAGGAGCAGGAAGAGGAGGAAGTATTCCTTCACGCGGGTGTGGATGGTATAGGCCGAATAGAACAGGCTCAGCGTGGTGAGCAGGGCGGTGAGGAAAATCATGGGTACGCTGATGCCGTCGGCGCCGACGTGATAGGTCGCGCCCAGGGCCGGTATCCACGGCGCCTTTTCGACGAACTGCATCCCGCCGGCGGCGCTGTCGTACGTCACCCACAATATGATGGACAGCACCAGCGGGATCAGGCTGACAGCGACCGAGTACCACTTGATGGTCTTTTCCTGCTCTTTCGGGATCAGCAGACCTACAATCGCACCGATCACCGGCACAAAGGTTATCACCGTGAGAATCGGGAAATTCATCGTTGTGCTTCCTCCTCAGCTCGAGCAAGATGAACGTCCATGATGGCCATGCACCGGTATCAGATCACTACGGAGATCAGCAAGAGCACAAACACGGCCAGCACAGCGACCAGCAGGTAGTTCTGCACCCGGCCGGTCTGGGTCTGGCGCAGGGCGCCGCCCATCCAGCCGATGACTGCCGCCACACCGTTGACCGCGCCGTCCACAAAGGTGCGGTCGATCCAGCCGCCCAGGTCCGAGAGCGCCACGCCGGCCCGGCCGGCCAGGTTCACCAGCGGGTCCACTACCCATTTGTTATCGAAGGCAAAGCAGATTTCTGACAGCCACAGCGCCAGCCGGATGAATGTGGCCTGATACAGCTCATCGAAATAATACTTCCGTCGCAGGACGGTATGCACCGGCCCCAGGGCCTGGATGAGCGGATCAGGCTGGCCCTCCTTCAGCGGACTGCGGCCGTACACCAGCCAGGCCACGAACAGTCCACCCAGCGCCATGACGACCGAGATAAGCATCACCAGGCCGTTCAGCGGCGTGGCGGGGAACTCATGCCCCACAAAATGGTGGAATGGGTTGCCGCCCAGCAGATGCCCCAACACGGGGAATTCCTCGGGGACGCCGGCGAATCCCAGCAGGGCGGCGAAGACCGCCAGCACGATGAGCGGATAGGTCATGCTCTTGGGGCTTTCGTGCGCGTGGGCGTGCGGCCGGCGCGATTCCCCGTAGAAGGTCAGGAATATCTGCCGGCCCATGTAGAAGGCGGTCAGGAAGGCGGCCAGCGTCAGGAACAGCCAGACGAAGAAGGGCCATGAGGCGATGCCGTGCTCCGTGAACTTATGGAAGGCATCCGCCAGAATCTCGTCCTTGGACCAGAAGCCGGCGAAAGGCGGCACGCCGGCCAGGGCAAAGGTACCCACCATAAAGGTCGCGAAGGTGATGGGCATGTGCTTGCGCAGGCCGCCCATCTCCATCATGTCCTGGGTGCCCGAACCGTGGATGACCGAGCCGGAGCCGAGGAACAACAGCGCCTTGAAGAAGGCGTGCGTGATAAGATGGAACACTGCCGCCACATAGGCGCCAATGCCCAGCGCCGCAATCATGTAGCCGAGCTGGCTGATGGTCGAGTACGCCAGCACCCGCTTGATGTCATCCTGCGCCAGGGCAATGGTCGAGGCGAAGAGGGCCGTGAAGGCGCCGATGAAAGCCACCAGCCCCAACTGCGGGCCGGCCTCCACAGCGGTGAAGAGCGGGAAGCAGCGCGCCACCAGGTACACGCCGGCGGAGACCATGGTCGCCGCATGGATGAGGGCGCTGACCGGCGTGGGGCCTTCCATGGCGTCCGGCAGCCACACGTGCAGGGGAAATTGGGCGCTCTTGCCCACCGCTCCGCCGAAGATCAGCATCGCCAGCAGGGAGGCCCAGGGCAGGGAACCGAGGAAGCCCAGGTTGACCTGGCTGTGGGCCAGCTTTTCCAGCGTCTCCGGGGCGAAGATATGGGCGAAGGTCAGCTCACCGGTTTGGCTGTAGAGCAGGAGCATGCCGGCCAGCATAAATGCGTCGCCCACACGCGTGGTCAGGAAGGCCTTGAGGCCGGCCTTCATGGCCGATGGCTTCTCGAACCAGAAGCCGATGAGCAGGTACGAACAGAGGCCCATAATCTCCCAGAAGATGAAGAGCATGAGCAGGTTGTCCGCCACCACCAGCCCTAACATGCCGCAGGCGAAGAGCGAGATGTAGGCGAAGAAGCGGGAGTAGCGCGGGTCCCCATGCATGTAGCCCACGGAGTAAATGAAGATCATCAGACAGACGAAGGGGACCATAAAGAGCATGATGGCGGACAGCGGGTCCACGTTCACGCCCATAGGGAACCATTCGGTGCCGGTGGGTAGCCAGGGCACATGCAGGCGGAAGGCCTCCTCGCCCATGCCGATACGGCCGGCGATGCTCTGCAGGAACACGCCCCATGAGAGCACCCATGATACAGCCACACTGCCGATGGCGATCCCCGAACTCAGCTTCTTATTCGGATTGGTGAACAGCACAATGAGCACAAAGGCCAGGAACGGGAAAACCGGAATCAGCCAGGTCAGGTTGAGCATCGACCCCACTCCATGGATGTTCGAGGTATGGGCGCCTCTTACAGCTTCATCAGGTCGACTTCCTCGACGTTCACCGTATCGCGTGTGCGGTAGATGGCCACGATGAGCGCCAGGCCGACCGCCGCTTCAGCGGCCGCCACCGCCAGCACCACCAGGGCGAAGACCTGGCCGCTCATGTGCGCCGGCGTCAGGTACCGCCAGAAGGCCAGCAGGTTGATGTTCACGGCGTTCAGCATCAGCTCCACCGCCATCAGGATACCGATGGCGTTGCGCCGCGCCAGTATGCCGTACAAGCCAATGCAGAACAGCGCCGCCGCCACGATGAGATACCAGGATAATGGCACCATATCCCTGCGTTCCTCCCTTGCTTACCGCTCGCGAGCGATGAGGATGGAACCCACCAGCGCCGCCAACAGCAGAATGGAAACCACCTCAAAGGGCAGGACATAGGCCGGGCTGACCAGCGCCTGACCCAGTTCGGCGATAAAGTCGGCTGAGGGCTCCCCTACGGGGGCCGCCGGCCAGGGCGCCCGCCACAGCACTACCGCCAGCACTACAAAGAGCAGGCCGGCCACGATCGCCGCCGCCCACCACTGCCGGTTGAAGCCGCGCACGTTGGGGTTCATCAGGTCGCGGCTCAGCATGATGGCGAAGATAATCAGGGTGAGTATGGCGCCCACGTAGATAAGCACCTGGATGCCGGCGAAGAACTCCGCCTGGAGCATGAAGTACAGGCCGGCCACCCCCACAAAGACGAACGCCAGATACAGGGCGCTGTGGAACAGGTTGCGGTTGGTGACCACCACCAGCGCACATCCCAGTGTGATCAGGCTCAGAATGATGAAGATCGCTTGTGCCATGTCAGCATCCTCAGGTGAATGAACTCCGCGCCCTTGGGTCGAAAGCGAATTATGTCTCGCCCCAGAACTGCCCCTGCTCCGTAATCACCTCTTTATCGCCCAGCTCCAGCAGGCGGGGCAGGTCCCAGATCGTGTCCTTGTCATAGCATGCCAGCTCGTAAAAGCGGCTCAGCTCGATGGCGTTGAAGGGACAGGATTCGACGCACTGCCGGCAGAATATGCATCGCCCCACGTTGTACTCGTACCGGGTTGGCTTGCGCTCCTTTCCTTTCCCCTCCCCTTCCACCTTGATACAGCCGTGGGGACATGCCCGCTCGCACATGCCGCAGGCGGTACAGCGCGGCTGACCGGTCTCCGGGTCCCGCAGGTGCACCAGCGGCCCGCGGAAGCGCGGCCACATGGGCACCTTCTCCTCCGGATATTGGATGGAGAAAGTCCCATGCAGATAAGGCTCCGGGGAGCGCGTCGGATGATTCCCGTCCGTGAAATAGCGGCGGGGGAATTTGCGGATGTCCGTGACGAAAGTGCCGATCATATGGCGCAGTGTTACCGAAAGTCCCTTGAGCAAGCCCGTCCCGTACATGTTCACCTCAAGTCCCTGGATTGGCGCATCAACGCAGTGCGGCACCCTCGGCGGCCATCTCTTTCCGCCGCTGGGCGCGCCCCATGAGGTACGAGACCCCGATGATCAGCCCGATGTTGCAGATGAAGAGCACGACGCCGGCGATCAGCTTGTCCGCGATCAGCTTGTCCACGAAGCCGGTGATGGCCAGACCCACCAGCCCCGCCGGCACCATCACCTTCCAGCCGATCTTCAGCACCTGGTCAATGCGGATGCGCGGGAAGGTATTGCGGATCCACATGAAGACGAAGATGACCACGAACGTCTTGATGAGGAACCACAGCCAGGAAGGCAGCCAAGGTCCCAGCCATCCGCCGAAGAAGAGCGTTACCATCATGGCGGAGCCGGCGAACAGGTGAATGTACTCCGCCAGGAAGAAGAGGGCGAACTTCATGCCGCTGTACTCGATGAAGTGGCCGGCGATGATCTCCGAGTCCGCTTCCAGTAGGTCAAAGGGACAGCGGATCATCTCAGCCGAGGCGGCCAGGAAGTACAGGATGAATATCCCCGGCATCAGGAGGAAGAACCAGCCGCGCTCCTGCTGGGCCAGCACGATGTCCTGGGTGGAGAGGGAGCCGGCCAGCATGACCACGCAGATAATGCACAGCCCCACTGGCACCTCGTAAGTGATCAGTTGGGCCACCGCGCGGAAGGCGCTAATGAGGGCATATTTGTTACGGGAGCCCCAGCCGGCGGTCAGCAAACCGATGATGCTCAGGGAGCCGACCGCCGCGAAGTATAGGATGCCAATGTTCAAGTTCGCGGCCACCATGTCCCGGCCGAAGGGCAGGACGGCATAGGTCATCACCGCGCCCACGGTGACGATGACCGGCGCCAAATTAAAGGAGAAGCGGTCCGCCACATGGGGGATGATATCCTCTTTGATGAGCATTTTGATGGCATCGGCGAAGGGCTGGAGCAGGCCGTAAGGCCCCCAGCGGTTGGGACCGTAGCGGTCGCCGGCGCGCGCCGCCACCTTGCGCTCCATGAAGGAGAGCACCAGCACCGCCACGATGCCGATGGCCAGCAGGACCACAATCACCAGCAGGTCCATGATGAGCGTCACCAGCCACGCCGGCAGGAAGCCGGCCAGCCAGTTCCGCAGTACCGTCCCGATGGCGTTCCACAGGTTCTCAATGGTCCAGATGTTCTCCATCGCCTATCCTCTCACCGGGTTAGCGGTCCACATCGCCCAGGGTGATGTCAATGCTTCCCAGGATGGTCACCACATCCGCCACTTTGTGCCCCAGACACATTTCCCGCAGAAGGGTCAGGTTCAGCAAACTGGTGGAGCGGATGCGGAAGCGGTAGGGCTTGTTGCTCCCATCGCTCACCAGATAGAAGCCCAGCTCGCCTTTCGGTGATTCGATGCGGCCGTAGGCCTCGCCTTTGGGCGGTTTGAGCCGGGAGAGCTGTTTGTACGGCAGGCTGGTGACCGGTCCTTCGGGGATATCGCGCATGGCCTGCTCGATGATGCGCAGGCTCTGCCGCGCTTCGGCCAGGCGCTGGAGGTAGCGGGCATAGACATCGCCGGCGGTGTGCACCGGCACCTCGAAATCGAAGCGGTCATAGATGGAATACGAATCCGCCTTGCGGATGTCGTACTTGACGCCCGAGGCGCGCAGTACTGGGCCGGTGATGCCGGCGTTGATGGCATCCTTGGCCTTCAGCACACCTACACCCACCGCCCTGGCGCGGAAAATCTCGTTCTTGGTCAGCATGGTGTCCATTTCGTCAATGAAGCGCTTCAGGTGCGGCACCAGCTTCTGCAGGCGCGGCATGAACTCTTCGGGCAGGTCGGCCACGACGCCGCCGGCGCGGATATAGCTGGGCATCATGCGCGAGCCGGCGGCCATCTCGATCAGGTCCAGGATGCGCTCGCGCTCGCGGAAGGCATAGACCACTGGCGTGAAGGTGGTGGCGCCCAGGTCGTTCCACAGGAAGCCGATGGCCAGCATATGGTTCATGACGCGGGTCAGCTCGCCCAGGATGACGCGGATGTATTCGGCGCGCTCCGGCACCTCGATGCCGGCGAGCTTCTCCAGCGCCAGCGCATAGGCCCAGTTGTTGGTGATACCGCAGATGTAATCGAGACGATCGGTGAAGGGCACGTTCTGCACATAGGTGCGCTCTTCCGCTGTCTTCTCGATGCCGCGATGCAGATAGCCGAAGCGCGGCTCCAGGTCCACCACGGTCTCCCCATCCAGGGTCAGCACCATGCGGAACACGCCGTGGGTGCTGGGATGGTGCGGACCCATATTGATTTCAATGGTATCGGTGCGCAGGCGTTCTGTGGGAGGTATTTGCACGCTCATCATCTCCCTCACCAGTCTGGGGTTGCCTTGCGGGAAGGTTCCAGCTCGGCATAGGTAAAGGTGCGGTTCTGGAAATCTTTGCGCAGGGGATGGCCTTCGTAGCCCTCCCACATCATGATGCGTTTGAGGTTGGGATGCCCTTCAAAGCGGATGCCCATCAGGTCATATTCCTCGCGCTCCTGGAAATCGGCGGAGCGCCAGACATCCACCACGGAGGGCACAGTGGGGTTCTCCTTGTCCGTCACCGGCAGTTTGATGGTCAGCAGGGGATGGCCGGCCTGCACCCCGTACAGGTGATACACCACTTCGAAGCGGTCGGGCCAGTCCACGGCGGTAACGTTGGTCAGGAAGTCATACCCCAGCTCATCCCGCAGGAAAAGGGCCACATCGTGCCAAGCCTGCGGCGCAATGACGATGGTGAAGTCAATCATGCCCTCTGGGACTTCCAGGACGGCATCGGGGAAACGTTCGCGCAGTCGGGAGAGGATTTCCTCATGTGTCAGCATGGTCATCCCTCATTCGGACGCCGGCTGGGGTTGAGGCGCCGGCCGAAGCGCCGGCTCTTTGGCGAACCACGGCACGGTTTTGATGGACTGCTTCATAATCTTCTCATGCAGTTTCATGAAGCCGTACACCAGCGCCTCCGGGCGCGGCGGACAGCCCGGGACGTACACATCCACCGGGATGATTTCATCAATGCCCTGCAGTACGGCATAGGAAGTGAACATCCCGCCGGAGATGGCACAGCTCCCCATGGCAATCACATACTTCGGCTCCGCCATCTGGTTGTAGATGCGGAGCACCTGGGGAGCCATTTTTTGGGTGATGGTGCCGTTGACGAGGAGCAGGTCTGCTTGGCGGGGGGAGGGACGGAAGAGTTCCATGCCAAAGCGGGCGATGTCATAGCGGGCGCAGGCCGCGGCGATCATCTCGATGGCACAGCAGGCCAGACCGAACATGACGGGCCAGGTGGAGCCGCGCCGGCCCCAATTGTAGACAGCATCCACTGTTGTCAACAGGATATTGCGGGGGATTTCTTCGTCGCTCATAGCTGGCATGACCACCTCACAGTGTCACAAGTTTCGGCTTTCATGAAGGGTGGATCATGTATACCTCAGCGGGAGACAACAAAAACGCGCCGGCGTGGATCACATCCACTCCAGCGCGCCCTTCCGCCAGGCATAGGCCAGGCCCACCACCAGAATGCCCAGGAAAATGAGCATCTCGATCAACCCGAACAGCTCCAGCCGATTATACGCCACCGCCCATGGATACAAGAACGCTACTTCGATGTCGAACACGACGAATATCAAGGCGTACAGGTAATATTGTGCGCGGAAGCGCACCCACGTGGGGCCCCGTGTCTCAAGGCCGCATTCGTATGTACTGCATTTCTCAGGGGTAGGTCGCTTCGGCCGGAGGAAATACGCCACGCCGACGGCAATAATGGGGAATAACACGGCGACGACCAGGAATAAGCCTATGAACACGTAGTGCTGCACGGCTGACTCTCCTCGGTGAGTCCGACTTTGGATAGCCTGTTCCTCGCGCCGACATCTATATTACCACAAAATGCGGGATTTGTAAAGTTTGATTCGCGCAATTTCGCACGAAAGAACGCGACAGAGATACATATTTCGTTGTAGGCCAGGGGAAGCAAAGGGCGGCACGTTCTCGAAAGAACATGCCGCCAATGAAGAGTATCTATTTTTAATTGTATGGAGCCGGGGTGGGGTCAGCCGGCCATTCACCTGGCGAGATCACGCCGGCACGGGGAACTGCGCGCACAACTCCGCCACCTCGCCGCGCACCTCTTCCTTGACCCGCTCATCCTCGGGGTGGCGCAGAACCCGCACGATCAGCCGGCCCACGTGCCGTATCTCATCCTCGCCCATACCGCGCGTCGTCAGCGCCGGCGTCCCCAACCGTATGCCGCTGGTAATCTTGGGCGGACGCGGGTCGAAGGGGATGACGTTCTTGTTCACCGTAATACCTACCGCATGGAGCAGTTGCTCGGCTTCCAGACCGGTAATAGGCTCGCGGCTCAGGTCCACCAGCATAAGATGATTGTCTGTGCCCCCGGAGACCAGCCGGAACCCGCCGCGCATCAGCTCGTCGGCCAGCGCCTGCGCGTTGCGCACCACTGCCTGCTGGTACAGCTTGAACTCCGGCCGCAGAGCCTCACCCAGGGCCACCGCCTTGCCGGCAATCACATGCTCCAGCGGCCCGCCCTGGGTACCCGGGAACACAGCGCGGTCCACCGCCTTGGCGAGATCGGCCTGGCAGAGGATCATCCCGCCGCGCGGCCCGCGCAGGGTCTTATGGGTGGTGGTGGTGACCACGTGGGCGTGAGGGATGGGGCTGGGGTGCAGGCCGGCGGCCACCAGGCCGGCGATGTGCGCCATGTCCACCATCAGATAGGCCCCCACTTCATCGGCAATGGCCCGCAGTGTGTCGAACTCGATGATGCGGGGGTAGGCGCTGGCGCCGGCGACGATGAGCCTCGGATGATACTGCCTCGCCTTCTCCCGCACCTCGTCGTAATCAATGCGCTCCGTCTCCCGGTTCACCCCATAATGCACGAAGTGATACATCTGGCCGGAGAAATTCAGCGGATGACCGTGTGTCAGGTGGCCGCCGTGATTCAGCTCCATCGCCAGCACGATGTCCCCGGGGGACAGCAGTGCCAGATAGGCCGCGGCATTGGCCTGGGAGCCGGAATGCGGCTGGACATTGGCGTGCTCCGCCCCGAAGAGCTGTTTGGCCCGTTCGATGGCCAGGCTCTCGATCACATCAATGAATTCACATCCCCCATAATAGCGGTGTCCCGGGTAGCCCTCTGCGTATTTGTTGGTCAAGATAGAGCCCTGGGCTTCCAGCACCGCTCGGCTGACGTAATTCTCCGAGGCGATCATTTCCAGCCCGCATTTCTGGCGGTAGCGCTCCTGTTGGATCGTGTCAAAAACGACAGGATCCACCTGCGCTAGGGCAGAAGCACTGCGGTCTGGGATATCAATGGAACATACCTGCAGTTTTTCCTTGGAGGCTGATTCCTGGTGTGCCATATCATGCTCCTTCTGGGCCGCCGGCCGCTGTGCCCTTTGGACAGCCGCCCGCTGGTCTCGCATTTTTGCGCGCCTCTTACGCCTATTATAGCATAGCACAAGCCGGCCCTTTTGTCAAGGGATATTTAACTCTTTCGGGTAACATTCAACCATGATTAATACCCCTTTGATATAAATTATTTGCCCCCGCCGTAGGAGGGCAGTATCCCCCGAAGCCGAATGGAAGCCCGCCGGCTTCGCTTTTCGGCCGGCCCCTCCGCCGTGCCTCACGGGGCGCAAATCATGGAGTTTCCCGAGGACCATGCGGGGCAAATATAACGTGCCCTGGCCAATCGTGCAGTTCCGGAAGACCTGTGGTATAATATGTAAAACGCCTCGTTCGTGTCGGGTATCTGGGTGGTAAGGAGAAGGGTCAATGTCCGCCCCGTTCCGTTTCTTTCCCACGGGTGCGCTGATCCTGCTGGCCGTAATGGCGGCGATCAGCGCCGTGGCCCTGGTGGTGCAGTGGCGAGAAGCGAAGCACGCCCCCTTTTTCCTTCTGCGGTATGAGGCGGCAAAGCGCGCTCGCCGACTGTTTCTGCTCACGGTTCTGCTGGTCATTGGCATGGGGATCACCGGTTGGCTGACCATACAATATCTGACACATCCGACGGGAGCGCCGGCCGCGCCGGCGGCTTCTCCACCGCCGACAGCGCCTGGCGGCGAAGCCGGCACCCAACCTCCTCCTACTCCCACGCACACTCGGGTGCCTTCTCCTACCCCAACGCCTCAGGTGACCCCAACTCCCACATCCCGTCCCATTACTCGCGCTCCTGGTGCCAGCCTCACCTTCATCACCTTCGCCCAAGGCGTTACCGGATCCAACCAGCCCCTGATGCCTGGTCAGGCATTTTCGCTCCCTCTGGAAAAGCCGGTCTACGCCTTTTTCCGCTTTGCGGAGATGGAGAACGGCACCCCGTGGCGGGCGGTCTGGCGCAAGGGGTCGGTGGTGCTGGCGGACGACCAGTTCCTGTGGCAGTGGGGGCGCTACGGCACCGCCTATGTGTATTTCCTGCCGCCGGGAGGGTTTGACGCCGGCGCCTATTCCCTCCAGTTATACATCGGCGATGACCTGCAGTTCGAAGCCAGCTTCGAGGTCCAATAAAACACTGTAAAGCGGCTCACAGGAGGACGCCGTGTCGGTACAAACTCCAGCAGATTCTCCGCCTGACAAAGGCCATCCAAAGGTCATCCTCTATACCAAATCCCAATGCCCGGACTGCTTTAACGCCAAGCGTTTTTTCAACAATCGGAATATCCCATTCGAAACCCGCGATATCAGCGACCCTCAAGCGGTGGAGGAACTGCTTGCGCTCCTTGGTCCAGGTCAGTATGCGACCCCCATCATCGTCCTGGGGGAGCACGTGTTCGTAGGGTTCGAGGTCAACCGCCGGCATATCACGAACGTGCTCGAGCAGATGGCCCGCTGAATCCGCGGTGTACACGCCGACCGCGCCGGATGCGCCATATCTGAACCGCCGGCCGAGCGTCTACTCTTTCAAACTGCTCATCGGCGCAAGGGCTGATGAAGGCATCAGGAGGTCATTGTTTATGCAGCACTTGCATTCGCGCCATCCCGGAAGCGGCCGCTGGATTCGCTTCGGCCACTGTGCCGGCCTGCTCATCGCCGGCATCCTGACTTTCCTCCTCCATGACCCCACCGCTTCCCTGGCCGTGCCCCCCGCCGCCCATACCTTTTACGGGACTGTTCAGCTCAGCGGCCAGAACGTCCCAGACGGCACGCTCATCACTGCCTATGTCTATGATGGGAGCAATATCATCATCTGCGGCACGACGACGACCTTCACGCCGGCCCCGCCGGCCCCGCAGGCCTCCGTCTATACCCTGCCTGTGAACGGGGACGATAATGAAACTCCCGGTAAAGACGGCGCGGCCGAGGGCGATACCGTCTACTTCCGCATCGGCCCTTGGGAAAATGGGGTGAATGCTGATCAGACCGGCATCTGGCATTCGGCCAGCTTCACCGAGCTGAACCTGACCGGCACCGCACTCCCTACGCCGACCCCGACCCATACGAATACGCCCACCGCAACTCCCACGGGGCCGACACCGACGTTCACACCGACGCAAACCCGTACCCCGACGGCCACAGCTACGGCGACATCTACGCCCACCCCCACCGTCAGCCCGACGCCTACCGGTCCGACCCCGACACCTACACCCTCGCCTCTGCCGACTATCGTCTGCCTCCAGCAGGGGAGCGCCGGCTATACAGGAACCACGGATACGTACCTGGACCTGGCCAACCCTAGCACTCCGTATGGATCGGCCAACAAGATGTACGTGAAGACCCAGGAGATCGTCAATTCGCTGGTGCGCTTCGAGCTGAGCAACTTGCCGGCGAACATCACCGTCGTCACCGCCACCATGAAACTACTCGTGCTGGACCGCACGCCGGACAAGCCCATCACCCTGCGCGCCTACCGCGTGAACAAGCACTGGAATGAGGATGAGGCTACCTGGTACAACGCCACCTCTACTACCCTCTGGTCGGCGCCGGGCTGTCAGGCTCCCGGTGCGGATTATTCGGACCTTGGCGCGGTCGAGCTGGCCGGCTTCGACGGCGAGGGAATCTGGGCCACCTTTACCTTGACGGACATGGTGCGTCACTGGGTTACCTATCCATCGGAGAATTATGGGGTAGTGATCAAGGGCTACCGCTATCAGGACCAGACCACCATGTACACTTTCTGGTCCTCCGAGGTCTCCAACGTCAGACTGCGGCCCCAGCTCTGCGTCGGCTACCTGATGCCGACTCCGACACCTACAGCCACCCCCACCAATACACCGACGTTTACGCCCACGCCGACGCCGACCAACACCGCCTCGCCAACGGTCACGCCAACCCCCGACCGATACGATGACGCCCACGCCCACCTCCACGGCCACCCCTACCACCGGCATCATCCGGGGGCTGGTGTGGAATGACCAGAACGGCGATGCGGTGCGGCAGGAAGGCGAGCCGCCGCTCGCCGGCGTCACCATCGGCATCCGCTACCTGGGCATCGAGTTCGACACGAAGGTAACCGCTGGCGACGGCTCTTTCATTTTCGCCGGCCTCCTCCCTGGCGGCTATACCGTGCGCGCCTACGATATCCCTGGTTTCGCCTGGACCACCCCCAACATGGCCATGATCCCGGTTCAGGCCAACACCACCAATTTCATCGAGTTCGGGGCCTGGATACCGCCCACCGCGACCGCTACCCCGACGGTGACCAGCACAGCCACCAGCACACCGACGGCGACGCCCACATCCACCGCCACCCCTACCCCGTGCCCGGACGCCTACGAGCCGGACGACAGCATGTCCCAGGCCAAGTGGATCGAGGCCGGCGGCCAGCCGCAGACGCATAACCATCACCAGCCTGGCGATGTGGATTACCTGAAGTTCGTTGGCATTGCCGGCCAGAGCTTCCGCATCCGCACCTTTGCCCTTGGCGGCGCGGGGAACGACACGATCCTTACCCTGCTGGACAGCGCCGGTGCGCTCCTGGCCCAGAACGACGACGATCCGCTGAACCCGCCGGCGTCGCGCATTGATTTCACCTGCCCGGAGACCGGCACATACTTCCTGCGGGCGGAACAGAAATCGCCGGCGGTGGGCGGCTGCAGTATCACCTATCAAGTCGAAGTGCGCACCTGGGTGCCCACCCCCACACCTACCCCGACCCCCACACTGGCCAAACGCGGCTGGCTACCGTTCATCATAAAGAGCACAGAGGGGAGGTAGGGCGCGCCCAGGTGGCAATCATCGCGGAGACGGCTGTCACCTACGAAGACAGCCCCCATATTCTCCTGCATGCGGGGGGATATGGGGGCGTATTGTCTCCCACGCCCCATCCAGTGCGCAAGGATAGGGGGAATAGAGGGGAGCGGCGGCTCCAGGGCGTTTGCGGCATGTCCGCCGGCATGCTATCATAGTTCCCAGTGACATACTGCCCGGGGGAGGGAGAAGCGATGGAGACGGAGCGCAAACCTGCGGTCGGATTCATCGGGCTGGGCATCATGGGCAAGCCTATGGCGAGCAACCTCCTGCGAGCCGGCTATTCCCTGATCGTGCACAACCGCAGTCGCGCGCCAGTGGATGAGCTGGCCGGCATGGGCGCCGAGCCGGCCTGGTCCCCGCGTGAGGTGGCGGCCCGTGCCAATATCATCATCCTCATGCTGCCTAATTCGCCGCATGTGCGGCAGGTCGCCGCCGGCCCGGAAGGCCTATTCGAAGGCGTTTCTGCCGGCAGTACCATTGTGGACTGCAGTTCCATTTCCCCACGCGTCACGGCCGAGCTGGCAGGGCAGGCCGCTGGCCTGGGTGTGGATTGGGTGGATGCGCCGGTCACCGGCGGGCCGCAGGGCGCCAAAGCTGCATCCCTGACCTTCATGGTAGGGGGGCCGGCACAGGCCCTCGAACGCGTGCGTCCCATCCTGGGTGCCATGGGCAAAACCATCGTGCATATCGGCGAGCGGCCCGGGAGCGGCCAGATCGCCAAGGCCTGCAACCAGGTGGCCGTCGCGCTGGAACTGCAGGCGGTGTGCGAGGCGTTACTGCTGGCGCAGGCCGCCGGCGTGGACCCGCAGAAAGTCTACGAGGCCATGCGCGGTGGGGCCGCCGGCTCCTGGCAGATGGATGTCCAGGGGCCCAAAATCCTCCAGCGCCGGCATGACCCTATCTTCAAGGCCTGGATGCACCTCAAGGACCTGGAGATTGCGCTGGAGACAGCGGGCGACGCCCATGTGCCCCTGCCCGGCACGGCGCTGGTGGCACAGTTGTACCATTCGGTGATGCGTGCCGGCCGCGGCGACGAGAACATCAGCACGCTCATCCACGCGCTGGAGGAGCTAGCCGGCGTGCGGATTGGGGCGGGTGAGCCGGCGGACGAAACTGCGCCGCTTCACCACTGCGATTAACAAGCCGGGAAAGGTCATCCGGGATGTGCTCTTTCCAGTGCCGGCGAGCGGTGCGCCTCTTCCCCCTGACCATCGTGGTGCTGGCCCTGGTTCTCTCCCTTGGCCCTGCCGGCTCGGTCGCGGATGATGGCCTTCGCAGTCAGCGCTTACTCGTCTACATCTCTGCCGGCACCCCACAGCTCCGCACCCAGCTTATCCGCCTTGGCATTGACGTGCTCGCCCTGGACTTCGAGGGAGTTACCGCGCGTCTGACGCCGGCAGAACTGCGCGCCCTCCAGCAGGCCGGCTTTGCCTGCCAGGTGATGGCCGTTGGCGCGCAGTCTGTCCTTGTGGACGACCGCTATCACACCTTTGCCGAGACCGAAGCGGAGCTTCAGGAGATAGCGGCGCTGTATCCCGATCTCATCCGGTTGGAGGTGATCGGCCGGAGCGTGGAGGGCCGGCCCATCTACGCCCTCAAGGTCAGCGACCATGCGCAGGAGGATGAATGGTCGGAGCCGGCGGTACTCATATTTGCCCTGACCCATGCGCGGGAACACCTTAGTACAGAAATGGCCCTGGACATCGTGCATATGCTGATAGAGGGCTACGGCCGATCGGGCGAGATCACCAACCTGGTGCATCAGCGCGAGATATGGGTGATCCCTGACCTCAACCCTGACGGCGACGTGTATGACGTGGAGAGCGGCTACTACCGCTTCTGGCGCAAGAACCGCCGGCCCAACGCGGACGGCTCCTTCGGCGTGGACCTGAACCGCAATTTTGGCTATCAATGGGGATGCTGCGGCGGCTCCAGTTCCGACCCTGCGACGGAGATTTATCGCGGGCCGGCGCCTTTCTCCGAGCCGGAGAGTGCCGCCCTGCGCGATTTCGCGGCCTCCCATCCGAACATTACCGTCTCACTGAACCTGCATTCGTACGGGGAATGGATCCTCTGGCCGTATGGATACACCTATAAGCCTCTGCCGGCGGATATGCCCCCACTGGACTACGAGGCCTTTCGCCGGCTGGCTGGGGAGATGGCCGGCATGAACGGCTATCGTGCCGTGCAGGCCAGCCAGTTATACCTGGCCGACGGGACTGCCGATGATTGGCTGTATGGGACGCGGGGGATTTTTGCCTTCACCTTCGAGCTGTATCCGCGCACCTATAACCCGGGCTTCTATCCTCCCGGTTCCGTCATCCCGGCGGAGACGGCGCGCAACCGGCCGGCGGTGCTGTACCTTCTGCGCACGGCGGATAACCCCCGCAAAGTGGTGGGGGAGGGGGGTGATCTGACGCCGCCGTGGGTGGAGCTGGTGGAGCCGGCGGCCGGCGGCTATATCTCCGGCCCGCTGTCCCTACGGGCGGAGGCCGGCGATGATATTGGGGTCACCATGGTGGAATTCGCCGCCGATGGCAGGATGCTGGGGCTGGATGAGGAGCCGCCCTTTGCGCTGGTCTGGGATGATGCGCCGGCGGTGGGGAGTGTATGGGTCTGGGCGCGCGCTTTCGATGCCGGCGGAAATATGGCCGAATCCCCGCACGTGCTGGTGCACTTTGCCGGTGCTTCGCCCGGTTATTTCCCCATCGTCCAGCGCATGGTCGTGGCCGGTCCGTGAAACGCCAACAGGGGGCCCAGCGTTGAGGCCCCCTGTTGGTCGAGGCGAAAGGAGGGAGTACGGGTAATTTTCGATCGGGATAGGGTTCCCATGCACTGCGAAGCGCACGGCCTCGCTCACCGGGAGACCCCTCAGGTACTGCCGGAACCGCAGGAACTGCCGGCGGAAAAGCTCGAACTGCTCTTGCTCCCACCGCCCACACCAAACAGGGAAAGTGCCTTGCGCACATGCTGGGAGCCGCACTTCGGGCAGGTCACGCCTTTGTCCGCGTTCTGCATGGACTGGACGAACTTCTCGAAGCGTTCGCCGCACTCATCGCACCGATATTCGTAAATCGGCATAGTCGTCCCTCCTGGATGGCGATGGGCTAGAAGCGGGCCGGCAGGCCCTGCCGGCGGCGGTCCTCATCCGCCAGGAAGATGAGCTGATAGGCATCCACGTTGCCGGCGCCGCGCAGTTGACCGTTCACCAGCACCAGCGGGTAGGAGAGGCGCTGGCGCTGTGCCTGTTCCAGCACCTGCTGGAAGCGCTGGCGGGTGTCCGGCTGGTCAACGTCGTGAAATTCCACGGACACCTCTTCTCCGTAAATATTCTTCAGAAATTGGCGGGCGATGGCGGTGGTCTCCTCCGAAGACCGTGCCGGCCCTCAACCCCACTGACAGACTTCCTCCGTGCGTGTGCCCAGAACGGTGATATAAGTGTAGACCATACTGTGCCTCCTGTGTTATACCATACCCCGGTAGTGCATACAATTATACCAGGTAGCGGCGGGGTTGTCAAATCCGGCGGGCATTTTGCACAGGAGCGCTGGCCCAAGTGCGGAGGGCTTGCAATCCGACGATAAGCAGGTAAGTCGTGTACACGAGCACTTCCAGCAAAGATGGGTTGCCGTTATATCCAAAGAGAGCTTTCAGGAAGGAGCCGAGCGGTCCGTTTTCATCTACGATTGGGTTGATATCCCACAGATGCTCGATGAACGTTGGCAGAAGGCCGGCCTCTTGGAATTCATGGACCCCATGCGCCAGCAGGCCGGCGGCTACCAGCAGTAACAAGATGCTGGTCACGCGGAAAAAGTTGCGGATGCTGATGCGCCGGCCAGCGGCGAATAACAGCCATCCTATGCCTATCGCGATCGCCAATCCCAGCAGTCCGCCGGCGATGACTTGCAAGCCGTCCGCTTGAAAAGCCGCCGCGGTCAAGAACAGCGCGGTCTCAACACCTTCCCGCACTACAGCAATAAATGCCAGTCCAAACAATCCCCAGTATCCATCGCGCCGGGATGCCGTGCGGGCCCTTTCCTCAAGATGCTGTTGGAGTTTGGACCCCTGGCCCTGCATCCAGAAGATCATCCACGTCAGCAGTACTGCCGCTATCAGCATGACACTCCCTTCGAAGAGCTCTTCCGCCCTTCCCTCTAATTTCCAGCCGAGGAACGAGAGGATCGTGCCAACCGCCGCGCTGACCAGAACAGCCGCCGCTGTGCCTGCCCATACCGGCAGTGCCCGATCCTTAGCACCCAAGCGGTGTAACAAGCTCAACACGATGCCCACAATTAGGACCGCTTCCAATCCCTCACGGAGTGTAATCAGAAGTGCCGCTGCCATGATTCTCTCTCCACCTACTAGTATTTGGCGTGATGACTGCCGCGCAGTGCGTTGCGGTGACAATCGCATTACATTATATCATTAATTCAGTAAATTTGTCAACTTAATCCGGAAGTGTTATCTTGTTCAGCCCCTCCTCGCGTGCGGGGAGGGGCCGGGGGTGGGGTCAGCCCCAGAGCTGTTTGCCAAGACCAGCACCGCGCGGGTATACTTGCGAATAGGTCCGCCGGCGGTTCTGTGAGCAGGGAGGCGATGTGATGATACCGAAAAATTTCCCCGGGCGCGGCAGGGTGGCGGTCTTGAAGACCTCGCCGGAGACGGTGCTGGAGGATTACGCACGTTTGATGCGCCTGGCCGGCTACGAAGAAGCCCTGCCCAAAGACAAAGAGACCATCCTCAAGGTCGACATCTCCTGGCAGACCTGGTACCCGGCTTGTTCCTCCACGCCATGGCAGTTGGAAGGAGTGATCCGCACCCTGCTCGCAGATGGGTACGCCGGCCTGATCGCCGCTCACAACCGCACCGTGGTGGTGGACGCCTATGTGGGCGAGCGCAACAACAAGCATAAGGACATCATTGACGCCTACGGCATCCGCAACGTGCATCTGTACGAGCCGCACGTCTCCTGGGTACGCTATATGCCCCAATCCCCTATGCTGGTGCTGGACAAAATCTTCCCCGATGGAATTTATATCCCGGAGCTGTTCATCGGCCGCAACATGATTCATCTGCCCACGGTGAAGACCCACGTGTTCACGACCATCAGCGGGGCGATGAAGAATGCCTTCGGCGGCCTGTTGAACGAGAAGCGCCACTGGACCCATGGCGTGATTCACGAGACATTGGTGGACCTGCTGTCCATCCAGCACGAGATACACGCCGGCCTCTTTGCGGTCATGGACGGGACGTTCGCCGGCGACGGGGCCGGCCCGCGCGCCATGCGCTGGCATGAGAAGGACGTCATCCTCGCCTCTGCCGATCAGGTGGCCATTGACGCCATTTCCGCCAAGCTCCAGGGTTTTGACCCCCTGTCCATTCCCTTCATCCGCATCGCCCACGAGATGGGGTTGGGTATAGGTGACCCACGCGATATCGAGGTGGTGGGGGATGACATCTCCGGAGAGGATTGGGGCTTCGTAGTAGAAGATACCCTGGCGAGCCGCGGCCAGAAGGCCATTTATCAGGGGCCGCTCAAGCCGCTGGAAGGGCTACTGCTCCGCACACCCTTGGTGCCGTGGTCCTTTTTCGCCT
Organism: uncultured Anaerolineae bacterium; assembly: GCA_938049385.1. GTDB lineage: Bacteria > Chloroflexota > Anaerolineae > JACIWP01 > JACIWP01 > JACIWP01. The sequence continues at coordinate 33,140 of CALIBQ010000057.1, read as the reverse complement.
CCAAGCTGTATTACGACGTGTACTGGTACCCACGGGTAGGCCGGCCCCGGGTGGAGGCGGCCCTGCAGACCAAATGGGGTCGGCTCTTCCAATCCTACGGCAGTGGGGAAGTGGCCATGCCCGGCGTGGATACATGCACCGCCGCCGCGGCCGCCGGCGGACTGGCTTCGCTGTTACTGCTGACCCTGGCGGCATATCTGTACCGCCGGCACCGCAAGGGGAAGGAGGCCTGATCCATGGACAGTGCGCAGTGGCTGGCGGCGGCTGTCGTAGCCTTTCTGGCGGCGGCCGTGCCGACTTTCCTGTACATCCTGCTGATTCGCTGGCTGGATCGCTACGAGAAGGAGCCGGCTTGGCTGTTGGCGGCGGCCTTCCTATGGGGCGCCATGCCGGCGGTCATCATTTCCCTCATCTTTGAGTTTGTCCTGGGCCTGCCGTGGCAGTTGGCCGGCACGACGCTCCTGACCGCCTTCGTGGAGGCCAGCCTCATCGCACCAGTGGTCGAGGAAGTGGTCAAGGCGCTGGCGCTGTGGGGCCTGCTGACGCTGTTCCGGGCGGAGTTTGACGATGTCCTGGACGGGGTGATCTACGGCGCGCTGATCGGCTTTGGCTTCGCCATGACAGAGCACTTCTTTTACCTGCTGGGAAGCTTCGGGGAAGGTGGTTTTTCCTCGCTAGCGGTCACGGCGGTTCTGCGGATTGGGGTCTTCGGGTTCACCCATGCCATTTTCACCGCCATCACCGGCGCCGGCTTCGGCTATGCCCGCAACACCCCCAACCGAGCGGCCGGCCGGCTGGTCGTGCTGGTCGCGCTGGCCGGCGCCATCGCCTTTCATGCCATGCATAATTTTGGCGCAACCCTGGTGCAGGCCCTTCCGGGCGCGCTGGTGCTGAGCCTGGCCAACAACACGGCCGGCATCCTGCTGGTGAGCGTCATCGTGGTGCTGGCGCTAGGTCAGGAGAAGCGCTGGATCGCGCAAGAGCTGAAGGATGAGATCGGGGTCAGCCTGAGCGAGGAGGGATATGCTCTGCTCATCCGCCGGCGGGCCGGCGTCGCCCGGCGCATGGGCAAGCTGGCTTGTGCGGCTGGCATCCGGGTAAGCAAAATGGCCGAACTGCGCCGGCTGGCGACGGAGCTGGCCTTTAAGAAGGCGCAGTACCGCGCCGGCGACCGCTCCCCCAAATCGGAAGAAGCTATCGCTCGTCTGCGCCAGGAGCTGATCGCCCTCCAGGAAGCGTTTGCCTGTCCGCCCGATTTAGGGTAATATGTCCCTGGGAATTTGGTATACGGTATGCTGAAAAAGGAGGGTGCTATGCGCAAGATCAGGATCACGGCCGGCGGCATCAGCGTGACGGCGGAGCTGAACGATTCCCCGACCGCAGATGCCGTATGGGATGCCCTGCCGCTGGAGGCCAAAGGCAGTACCTGGGGGGATGAAATCTATTTCTCCATCCCGGTGCGTCTGCCGCAGGCCAAGGATGCAAAAGAGGTTGTGGAGCTGGGTGACCTAGGATACTGGCCGCCGGGGAACGCGTTCTGCATCTTTTATGGGCCGACGCCGGCCAGCGTGGGTGATGAAATCCGGCCGGCCAGCCCGGTCAACGTCTTCGGCCGCATCGTGGATGACCCGACGGTGTTCCGCAAACTGCGCGGCAGTGTCAGCGTGCGGGTGGAACGTCTGGCGCAGTAGCGTTTTCGCTCACAGGAGGATGCGATGAACAGGGGGTGGGACGGCATTTGTAAGGTGGGCATCGTGCAGTTTATGATGTTCCCCGAGGTGATGCGGGGAGAAGGGCCGGTCGTGGAGACCATCACGAAGATCGCCGCCGATGACTTCTTCGGCGCTATGGAGATCACCCATGTTGCGGACCCGGAGGCGCGCCGGCAGGTGGCCGGCATCCTCGCCTGCTCGCACATGACCCTGGGCTTCGGCGCCCAGCCCATGCTCCTCATGAACAAACTGGACCTGAACCATCCTGAGGAGGCGGAGCGGCACAAGGCCGTAGACCTGCTGAAGTTGGCGATTGATGAAGCGGTCGAGCTGGGCATCGGGCGGGTGGCGTTTTTGAGCGGCAAGGACCCTGGAGAAGCCCAGCGCGAGCGCGCCCTGGACCTGCTGGTGGACTCCACGATGGAGCTGTGCGATTACGGCAAGGGCAAAGGCGTTTTTCTTATCTGCGAGACCTTCGATTATGACATCGAAAAGCGCGCTCTGATTGGGCCGGCGCGGCTGGCCGCCCGCTATGCCGAGCGGGTGAAGGCGAAATACGACAACTTTGGCCTGATGTACGATTTGAGCCACGTGCCACAGCTCCATGAGGATGCGCTGGAAGGGCTGTCCATCTTACAGCCTCATTTGGTGCATGTGCATGTGGGCAACTGCCAACTGCGCAACCGGGACCACCCCTCGTACGGCGACCAGCATCCGCGCTTCGGCCTGCCTGACGGCGAGAACGACGTGCCTGAGCTGGCGGCCTTCCTGAGGGCGCTGTTCCAGGTGGGCTATCTCCAGGAACGTCCGAAGGGGGATTTGCCCGTGGTGGCCTTTGAGGTGAAGCCGATGAAGGGAGAGCTTTCTGAGGTGGTCCTGGCGAACACCAAACGCGTGTGGCGCGAGGCCTGGGGCCGGCTGGAGTTGTAATTTGTTCTCCTCTTGCCTCGTATCAGGTGACAGCCGCCTTGGGAATGGCTGTCACCTGATTTTATTCCTCGGCATTTGTCAGTCCCGCCGGCCGTGGTAGAATACCAGGCAAATCGAACGAGACCGCCGGCCGCGCGCCGGCTAGGAGGTCCTATGCGCGTGCCCATTGCCTACGGGCGTGGAGAACTGGAGATTGATCTGCCGGACGATGTGCCGGTGCAGGTGATCATGCCGGCGGAGACGCCTGGCCTGCCGGACGAGCGGGCGGCCCTGCTGGAGGCTATGCGGCATCCGATAGGCTGTCCGCCTCTGCGCGAGCTGATCCCTGCCGGCGCTCAGGTGGCGGTCGTCTTCAGCGATATCACGCGCCCCATGCCCAATGATCGCGTGCTCCCTGTTCTGCTGGAGGAAGTGGAATCCGCCCGTCCGGGGGAGATTGTCCTCATCAATGCGCTCGGCACGCACCGGCCGAACACTCCGGAGGAACTGGAGCGCATGCTGGGCAGGGACATCGCCTCTCGATACCACATCATCCAGCATGATCCGTTCGCCGAGGATGAGCTGGTCTACCTGGGAGAAAGCGCTTTCGGGCACCCATTGTGGGTCAACCGAGCCTTCGCCGAGGCGGATGTGCGGATACTGACCGGCTTCATCGAGCCGCATATGTTCGCCGGCTTCAGCGGAGGGCCGAAGGCGGTACTGCCAGGCATCGCCGGCGAGCGCACCATCCTGCTGAACCACAGCGCGCCCATGCTGAACCATCCCCGGGCGACCTGGGGGGTGACGCAGGGGAACCCCATCTGGGACGAGATGCTGGAGATGGCGGTGCTGGCCAACCCCGATTTCCTCCTGAACGTGACGCTGAACGCCCGTCGGGAGATCACGGGCGTCTTCGCCGGCGCCCTGCGGCCGGCGCATGCTCGCGGCGTGGCATTTGCCCGCCAGCATGCGATGGTGCCAGTGGATGGCCGCTTTGACATCGTCATCACCAGCAACGCCGGCTATCCCCTGGATATGAACGTCTATCAGGCGGTGAAGGGTATGTCGGTGGCCGCCGAGGTGGTCAAACCGGGCGGGCACATCATCGTCGCCGCCGAATGCTGGGACGGCGTCCCCGACCATGGGGAATATAAACGACTGCTCCATGCCGGCCGCGACCCGGCCCATCTGCTGGAGATGATGAGCCGGCCCGATTTCCTGGTGCGCGACCAATGGGAGGTGGCCATCCAGGCTCGGGTGCAGGTGATGGCCCACGTCTATCTGAAGTGTTCCTATCTGTCGGATGAAGAGGTGCGCAAGATTCACCTGACGCCGTGCCATGACATTGGGGAACTGGTGCGCGAGCTGGTGCGCGAGCTGGCTTCCCCCCGCATCTGTGTCCTGCCGCAGGGGCCGCTGGTGGTGCCGTATCTGGCCGCGAGCGAGACATCCCATGCCGTGGAGGGAGTGCATCCATGAAGGTCGCGATCCTTTCGGACATTCACGACAACATCTGGGTGCTGGATAAGGTACTGACGGAGGTCGCCGGCGCTGATGCCCTGCTCTTCTGTGGCGATTTCTGCGCGCCGTTCACCCTGGCGATGATCGCCGAGCGCTTCCGGGGACACGTCCACTGTGTGGCCGGCAATAACGACGGCGATGCCCTGCTGTTGAGCCAGGTGGCCGGCCGGGCCGGCAACGTGACCCTGCACGGCGCTTTCGCCGAGCTGAACCTGGGGGGCCGGCGCGTCTTCGTGAGCCATTATCCACCCATTGCAGAGGCGGTCGCGGCCAGCGGGCTGTACGACCTGGTTTGCTGTGGGCATAATCACCAGGCGGAGATCCGGCGCATCGGGCGCACCCTGCTGGTGAACCCTGGGGAGGTGATGGGGCGCTTCGGGCATTCGACGTATGCCCTCTATGACACGGAGGCCGGCGAGGCCAGCCTGCACGAGGTTCCTTGGCCGGCCGGCAAATGAGCCGGCGGAATGAAAAAAAAACAGCCCCCGCCGGCGCGCCGGCGGGGGCTGAATGCTTCATGCATCCCGCATCAGGAAAGCTCTTTCAACAGGCCGGTCTGGGCGTTGAACTCCTGGATGAGCGCATCAATCTCAGCGACCTTCTTGTGGATGTTGGCCCAGTAATCGCGATCGTACCACTGGGCCTGGATTTCCTCGTAAGTCTTGCCCTGTTGTTCCACCCAGGTGTAGTACTTCAGGTTGTGGATGCGCCGGCGGTCCCAGTAGCCCAGCTCTTCCATATATTCGACGCCCATGCCCAGCAGGTAGCGGGCGTAATCGGCCGCCGCCTGCCGCTCGGTATATTCGCCGCGCGCCTCGCGCAGTTCACGCACACGGCTCTGGTACAGCTCCATGGAGTCAGTCAGCACGGTCAGCACGATGTCGTTCTCGCCCAGCTCGTACCACTTGGCGAACTTGATGCTGGAGAGCAGGTTAGCGATGCCGGAGATGCCCAGCAGGTCGAGCTGGTTCACCAGCGACTCGGGCACGCCCTGCTTGACGAGGTAGGCGCGGCCGGCCGGCTCGTTGAACAGGCGCACCAGGCTCATGCAGGCTTCATCGTCAATGGCCATCACCAGGTCGGTGTTCTTCATGTTGTGGATCCAGGGCACGTGCTTGTCGCCGATGCCTTCGATGCGGTGCCCGCCGAAGCCGTTCAGCAGGAGGGTGGGGCATTGGAGCGCCTCGCTGGCGGCCACTTTGCTGGTGGGGAAGACCTCTTTCAGGTAATCGCCGCAGCCGATGGTGCCGGCGGAGCCGGTGGTCAGCACCACGCCGCGATACTCATCGCGCGGCCCCATCTCCTTTTCGAGCACTTCCTGCATGGCGTGGCCGGTGACGTAGTAATGCCAGAGATGGTTGCCGAATTCCTCGAACTGGTTGAAAATGACCACGTCGTTGCGGGTGCGGCGGAGCTCCCAGCACTTGTCGAAGATTTCCTTGACGTTGCTCTCACAGCCGGGGGTGGCAATGACCTCGCCGGCCAGGCGCGACAGCCACTCGAAGCGCTCGCGGCTCATCTCCTCGGGCAGGATGGCGATGGAATCGCATCCCAGCAGGACGGAGTTGTAGGCGCCGCCGCGGCAGAAGTTGCCAGTGGAAGGCCAGACCGCTTTCTGCCAGGTGGGGTCGAACTGGCCGGTGACCAGCCGCGGCACCAGACAGCCGAAGGTGGCGCCGACCTTGTGCGCGCCGGTGGGGAACCACTTACCGACCAGGGCGATGATGCGGGCCGGCACACCGGTCAATGAGGATGGGAACTCGATGTAGTTGACCCCATTGAACCCACCGCCGAAGGGCACTGGTTCGTTTTTCCAGGTGATGCGAAAGAGGTTGAGTGGGTTGACGTCCCAGAGGCCGACTTTCTTGAGCTGGGCCTTGATGGCATCGGGGATGAGGTCCGGGTTGCGCTGTTGCTCGAAGGTGGGGATGATGATGCGGCGTTCGCGGGCGCGCTGGACAGCTCGACGCAGGGTTTCCTGGTTGATGGTCAGATCCATGGCAGTACCTCCGTAGTGTAAGCAGTCAAGGTTATTACACTATTTGAGACCAAAAGCAGTGCGGCCGGCGGCCCCAGATATTTGTCTGAGGTCTGACATATTATACCATGCAAGCGCGAGGACGTCAAACCGAGGAGGGGGATGTTGAAAAAGCGGGTATTGGCTCATCGCCTGGCAGTTGAAACTGCGGCTGTGTGCCTGCGAAGTCGGCCTGCGCCGACTTCGCGAAGCCTGCCTGCGCGGACTTCGCAGTTGTTGCCGTGGCTTCAGCCGCTAGGCCGCTTCCACAGATTGTATGTTTGGACTTTTCCAACACTCTCGGGATGGGGGATTATCTTCTTCTACCCCCTGCTTGGCACTTCCCATGCCCCGGGGTATAATACTTGGGCAACCTTACATCCGCGCCAGAATCTATGCATCGGGGCAGTGCGCCCCCTAGAATCGAAGGCATCGTGGAGCAGGAAACCTACGTCGCGCTCGATCTGGAGACGACCGGCCTTTCTCCGGACCGGGACCGCATCATTGAAATTGGGATGGTCAAGTTCACCTCCCAGGGTGTGCTGGACACCTTCGCTACCTTTGTAAATCCCGGCCGGCCTATCCCCTTCCAGATCACCCAGCTCACGGGCATCCGGGATCGCGATGTGCGCGATGCGCCGACGATTGAGGCCCTCCTGCCGGCCGTGCGCTCCTTCATCGGCAAAAGCACCCTGGTCGGGCACAATGTGGGGTTCGACGTTTCTTTCCTGTCCGCCGCCGGCCTGCGTCTGCGCAATCCTGCGATCGACACCTTCGCCCTGGCCGGCATCGTCTGGCCGCACGCCGCCCGCTACAACCTGGCCACCCTGGCCGAGGAGATGGGCATTACCCCGCAGACCTCGCACCGCGCCCTGGAGGATGCCGATACCGCCCGGCAGTTGTTCCTGGCTCTGCTGGAGCGCGCCCGGCAGTTGCCGCTTAACCTGATCCAGGACATCAACCGGCTGGCCGAGGGCACAGGTTGGCCGCTGGCCGGCGTCTTCCGCGCTATCGAACATGCACGCACCCGCAGTGCCTTCTCCCGCGCCACCCTGGCGGACCAGCTCCGCGCCAAGGGCCTGCTGGATGACAGCGGGGCAGTGGCCCTGTTGGGCGAGGTCGAAGCGGTGGAGGAAGTGACGCCGGCGCCGGACCTGGTCACCTTTGACATTGAAGAGCAAAAAGCCCTTTTCCAGCCCGGCGGTCTGCTGGCACAGCGGTTCCCCGGCTATGAGTTCCGGCCCCAGCAGGTAGCCATGTTGGAGGCGGTGGCCGAGACACTGCGGGACGGCGGGGTGCTGATGATCGAGGCCGGCACCGGCACCGGCAAAACCCTGGCGTATCTGGTGCCGGCGGCCTATTATGCCGTCTCCCAAGGCAAGCGCGTCGTCATCTCCACCAACACCATCAACCTGCAGGACCAGATTTACCAGAAAGATATCCCCGACCTTCAACGCATCCTGCCCTTCTCGTTCCGCGCCGCGGTGCTCAAAGGGCGCTCCAATTACCTGTGCCTGCGCAAGCTTCAGACCATGAAGCAATCCCGGCAGTTGTCCGCCGATGAGGTGCATGCCCTGGTGCGCATCCTTATCTGGGCGCAGAGCACGGCCACTGGCGACCAGGCGGAGCTGATGCTTCCCACGGACACCGATAAAGCGGTCTGGTCCTATCTCTCAGCGGAATCCGAGACCTGTCTGAACGAACAGTGCCGCTATTTCCAGCGCGGCAGTTGTTTCTTGCAGAGAGCGCGACAGCGGGCCGCCGGCTCTCACCTGATCATCGTCAACCACTCCCTTTTGCTTGCCGACGCGGCCGTCGAGAACGCCGTCCTGCCCGATTATGACTGCCTCATTGTGGACGAGGCGCATCACCTCGAAGACGCTACCACCAAACAGCTCAGCTTCCACGTCTCCCTGCCGGCCATCGAGCAGGAGATTGGCTGGCTGACCGGCTCCTTCCGGGGACGCGGCTTCCAGGGGCTGGTGCATGAGGCTGTTACCCTGCTCTCTCCCCATCTGGCGCCGGACGCTCGGCCAGAACTTATGCGGTTGAGCCAGGAGATCGCTGATTTTGCCGGCCAGGTGCGTGACGCCGCGCAAACCCTCTTTTCATCCCTGGCGGCCTTCGCCGAGTACCAGACCGATGTCTCCGGGGATTACAGCCTGCGCCTGCGCATCACCGAGGCCCTGCGGGTCCAGCCGCGCTGGTCCCAGATTGAGATCATGTGGGACAATATCGCGGTGCTCATCAGCGGCCTGCGGGAACGCCTGCGCCGGCTGGGGCAGATGGCGCAGGAGGCGGCCTCCCTGGATGATGCCGAAGGCCTCCCGGAACTTATTCGCGACCTGGCCGGCCGTGCGGAATTCTGGAACCTTGTCCAGTCGGAAGTCACAGCCATATTGACGACCTCGCGTGCCAATCGCGTGGACTGGCTGGAGATACTGCCGGAAGCTAATACGGCTTCCCTGCACTCCGCCCCACTGCACGTGGGGGAGATGATCTATGAGTACCTGCTGAGCCGGCGGCATGCGGTGGTGTTCACATCCGCCACCCTGCGCGCCGGCGAGGACTTCTCCTTCCTGCGGGAGCGGTTGGGCATCCTCGACGCGCGCGAGATGGCGCTGGACTCCCCGTTCGACTACCGCGCTTCCACGCTCATTTACTGCCCGACCGATATGCCGGAGCCGTCCCAACCCTTCTACCTGGCGAGCGTGGCGCGCGCCATCGAGCAGGTGGCGCTGGCACTACGCGGCCGCACCTTGGTGCTCTTCACCTCATACCACCAGCTTCGCAAGACGGTAGAGCTGGTGGGGCCGGCACTACACGAGGCCGGCATCACCATCCTGGCCCAGGGCAACGGTTCTTCCCGTACCCAGCTCCTCCAGCAGTTCAAAGAGAGCACTGACACGGTGCTCTTCGGCACCCGCAGTTTCTGGGAGGGCATTGACGTGGTCGGGCCGGCGCTGAGCTGTGTCATCATTACCCGTCTGCCCTTCGCCGTGCCCACCGAACCCATTTTCGAAGCTCGTTCGGAGGCCTTCGAGGACCCCTTCCAGCAGTACTCGGTGCCCGATGCCATCCTGCGCTTCCGGCAGGGGTTCGGCCGGCTCATCCGCAGTCACAGCGACCGCGGCGTGGTCGTCATCCTGGACCGCCGCGTGCTCAGCAAGCGCTACGGCCAGATGTTCCTCAAAGCCCTGCCGTCCTGCACCGTCGAACACGGCCCTCTGGACTTCGTCGGCCACCGCGCCGCCCAATGGGTCCGGGCACGGAGCTGATATGCGTCCCCTGTGCCAGCGCGCCGTCCGCTTCTTCTCCCGGCCGAATGTCCTGCTCGCCGGCATCCTGCTGGCCGGCCTGCTCCTGCGCCTGCTCCGCCTGAACTTCCAGCCGCTCTGGTTCGACGAGGGCTACAGCTTCTACTTCGCTCACCTGCCCGTGCCGGCCCTCCTGGCCGCCACCGCGGTGGACATCCATCCGCCCCTCTATTACCTGGTGCTCAAGGTCTGGTTGGCGGTGTGGGACGCCCTTCTGCCGGCGGTCGTAGGCGCGCGCCTGCTCTCCGTTCTGTGGGGAGTGCTGACGATCCCCATCCTGTGGGCAATAGGCCGGCAGTTGGGCCGCCAGCACGCCGGCGGGTGGGCCGCGCTCCTGCTGGCGATTTCCCCGTTCCATATCTATTATTCACAGGAAATCCGTATGTACGGTATGGTGACCTGTCTGAGCGCTCTGGGGGCCTGGATGACGCTGGAGGCACTGGAGCGCCGGCAGGCTGTGTGGTGGGCCGGCGCCGGCCTGACTCTGCTGGCCGCGCTCTACACCCAGTATTACGCCGTTTTTATCATCCTGGCGCTGACGGTTTTCATTGTGATGGGCCGGCGCTGGCGGGAGCACTGGCGCGCCTGGTGCGCCGTGCTGGCCGGCACCGCCCTGGCCTATCTCCCCTGGGTCTGGTACACCGCGCCGCGCTTGGTCACCTACGTGCAGTACAAGGTGCGCATGGACCAGGATCTGCCACTCTCGCTGTGGGCGTTCCTGCGGCGCATCCTGCTGGCCTACGGCGCCGGCCATCTGGAGGGGACCTGGCAGGACTGGTGGCTGATGGGGCTATTGCCGGCGGCGCTGGCGCTGGTCGGCACGGCCTGGCTCCTGGCCCGCCGGCGCCTAACGCATGCGCCTGGCCTGATCCTGGGCCTGTCCTGGCTGTTGGTGCCCTGGTTGGGTGGATACCTGATCAATCTCATCGCCCCCTTCAATCCGCCGCGCAGTGAGCGGTTGATGCTGGTTGCCCTGCCGGCGTTCCTCCTGCTGGGCGGAGAGGTACTGCAGAGCGCCCTGGAACAGGCCCGGCCGGCAGTACGCCGCGCGGCCCTGGCCGGCCTGGCGCTGTGCGTCGCCGTCGCCGGCCTTTCCCTGGCCGGCTTCTATACCGTGCCGCGCTACGAGCAGGAGGACTATCGCGCGCTGGCCAAGTTCATCGAAGCGCGCTCCCTGCCAACGGACGCCGTCATCTGCGTGTTCCCCTGGCAGGTCGGGTATTTTCAGGCCTATCTGGCCTCTCCGCCGGCGCTGGTCGAGACCCCCTCGCAGATGTACCCGGAGGCGCGCCAGTTCTGGGCGGATGACCCGGCGCGCATGGCGCGCGAGCTGGATGCGCTCCTGGAGGAACACGGCCGGCTGTGGCTGCCGGCTTATCTCACCACCGGCAGTCGGCTGGAAGGGGCGGTGCTCGATTACTTGGACGAGCATGCCGTGCGCGCCTACAGCCGCTGGTACGGCACGACCCTGCTGACGATGTATGTGCCGGTGCCGACGCTGGCGCCGGCGGCCGGCGGCGCGGATTTCGCTGGCATCGTGCAGGCGGATGATATCCGTATGGGCACCGAGCCGCTTCCGTCCGCATACGGGAGCATTGTCGTGGAGATGACATGGCGCAGTGCGGCGCGGCCTGACGAGGATTATCACATCGTCTTCCGGCTGGCTGACGACCAGGGACGCACTTGGGCGCAGTGGGACCGGGAGCCGTTGTGGGGCCGGCGGCCTTTCCCCGCATGGGCCCCTGGCGAAAGCCTGACGGAGCGCTACGGCCTCCTGCTGGACGCCGGCCTGCCCCCAGGCATGTACCAGCTTTGGCTGAGCCTGCGCCGGCCGGACACCACCCCCCTGCCGGTGCTCAGCGTGTCCTCGATGGAGATCCCTACCGAAGCGGCGTTGGGGCAGATTGAAGTGACGCGACCGGCGCGTCCGGTACCGCCGCCGGCGGTACCGGCGCAGTATCATGTCCGGGCCGATGTGGGGGAAGCGGTGCGATTGGTCGCCTATGACCTACCGCCGGCGCCCTGGATGCCGGGCGGCACAGTACCGATTTCCCTGTATTGGCTGTGTCGTGCCGCACCCGGTGAGGAGCTGGTGACGTTCGTTCAGCTCCTGGACCGGGACGGCCGGCTGGCGGCCGCCGCGGAAATGCCTCCCACTGCCGGCTTTTTCCCGACGATGCGCTGGCAAGCCGGCGATATCATCCACGACCAGCAGGAGCTGACCCTGCCGGCCGCCCTGCCCGATGGGACGTACCAGCTTATCGCCGGCCTGTTCCGTACATCTGACCGATCGCGCCTGCCGGTGGTGCGCGGCCCGGGCCGCGGCGGGGACTATATCCCGCTGGGGAAGGTGCTGGTGAAGGGCCGGCCGCATTCTTTCACGCCGCCTCAGCCGGCCTATCCCCTGGGCGTGCGTTTCGGGGACCTCGCAGAGCTGGTCGGGTACGACTGGCGGGTCGAGCAGGCGGCCGGCGGGCAGTATTTGGTGCTGACGCTGTACTGGAAGGCCCTGCGCGATGGGGACCGAGCGTACAAGGTCTTTGTGCACGCGTTCGATGACCAGGGCCTGCTGGCCGGCCAGCACGACAGCGCGCCAGGCGGTGGCCAGTTCCCTACCAGCAGTTGGGTGGCCGGCGAGTATATCGCCGACGAGCATCCAGTCTTCCTGCCGGCCGGTTTCCCGGCAGACCGCCTCCGCAAACTGCGGGTGGGGCTGTATGACAGCGCCGGGCGTCTGCCGGCGTTCACCCCTGCCGGCCAGCCCCTCGGCGATTATGGGGAGATCATCCTTGCCCGTTAGGCGTTCGCTATCCCTCTCGTTCGGCGACCACGAAGTGGGACAATCCGAAAAAGCGCAAGGGGGTGCGCTCCAGAAGGTGGAAGATGGCGCGCACGAGCCGGCCGGCGCGCGGCCAGCGCGCCACCAGGTTGTCGAAGCCTGGGTAAATCTGGGTATGATGCACGATGCGCAGGGGGGTGCCGGCCAGCAAACCGCGGATTTGCCGGCGCGTGTAGGCCCGGGCATGCGGACATAGGCGGTTTCGCCAGCGGTCCGGCAGGTAGTTGACCAGCGGGATGTTGCCGAAGTGATAGCGGCCGCGCCACTCGATGCCGTGGGTTTCAAAGGGGTACCAGCGGTTCGGGACGAAGATGACGGCCCGGCCGCCCGGCCGCAGACAGCGCGCCATCTCCTGCACGGCGCGGCGGTCATCCGAGACGTGTTCCAGCACCTCGTGGGAGAAGACCACGTCGAAGGACGCCGGCGCGAAGGGCAGGGCTTCTACTGCGGCGGCGCACACCCGTTCCGTCACCTGGCGTGCCTCCGCGGCGCGGTCCGCCTCGATTTCCACGCCGTAGACCAGCGCACCGCGCTTCTGGAAGGCGGCCATGTACGTGCCGACGCCACAGCCGGCGTCCAGCACACGCTGGCCCTGCAGTGTTACCCACCGCTCCACCAGGGCCAGCCGGCGCTCCTGGCCGGCGCGCCAGACGAAGCTGGGCGCCCCGCGCTGTTGAAACGTCTCCTGCATGATCTGCCTTCTAGCGTTCATCTCGCGGACTCCCGCCTGTCCCTTGTCCGTTGTTCAGTTGGCCGTACAAGCCGCATACCGCCTCGTACAGCGCCCAGCAGGTGACCCGGATGCTCTGGCGCGGCCCGCGGCCGTCCTCGTAAAAGATCGGTTCGCCGACCAGGATGCGCCGCCGGCCGGCATGCACGGCGATGGGGTAGACCGGCAGACGCCGGCCGAATTCCCGCTCATACAACCTGCACAGCCCCACGAAGCCGCATCGGAAGTGATGGATACCCAGCTCCGGATGCGCTGGCTGGCGGTTGTCCTCTGGGAAAATGAGCAGTATCCGCCCCTCGGACAGCAGTTCCAGGCTTCGGCGGAAGGCGCTGATCGTGCGGTCCTGGTTCTGGTCCACCGGCACGCTCTCGATGCCGTTGATGATGGCTACGGCGATGCGCGCCACGACATGGGAAACCAGCATGCCGGCACGCCCTGAAAGCCCCCAGACGGGGTGAACGAAATCATCATACAGGTACTGGGGTGCCCGGCGCGGGTCGGTCATCTCACCGATGACCCAGGGATGGAGGCGCAGGGGCAAGGATAGGATGGCTTCTACCGGGCCGACACTGCCCAGGTGGTTGGCGATGATCACCGCCGGCCCATGCGCCGGCAGACGGTGCAGACCGATCACCGGATAGCGAAAGGAACTGCCCAGCAGTCGCAGGAGGCGGTACAGGCGATCCGCATGTTGATGTGCTGACATGAGCGTGACAGGCCCCCTCAGGATGAGCGGCTTCAGCGGAGCTGACACGCTCTATCTTAAGGAGTCTGGGCGGCTTTGGCAAGCCGGGCAGGTGGGGATTACGCCGGCGGGGAGCTGAACAGCCTCGCCAGTGCCAGGCGCACCAGGTCGGAGATGCTGAGATGCCGGCGCGTGGCTTCCAGCTCCAGCTCTCGCAGTTCGTCCAGGCTGACGCGGAAGGATACCATTTTCGAGCGCGAGCGGACGGGCCGGCGGACCCAGTGCTGTTCGCTGTGGCGGTTCATGTTTCCCCTCCTTTCGGTCACTGGTGGGCGCCCGAAGCCCCTTTACCTGCAGGATTAGAACATTTGTTCTATATTATACGCGGGGCCGGCGGACTGTCAAATCCCGTGCGGAGGGTGTGGAAAAAGTGCCTATGGCCCAAAACATTCCATCTCCCTACGCGAGGAAGGGGATAGGTATTGGGGTTTCCGCACCTTCTTGGCCGCTCCTAGCTTGGCCCAGGGGGTTAGTCACCCGCTTGTCGGAAGTTCGCCGGCGGCTGGAAGCCGCTGGCTGAGGAAGCGAAGCCCCGCAGGGGCTTGGCACCGTAAGCCTGGTGCTTCAGCACCAGGCGAAGTGCAAGGATGGAGAGGCCCCCAGCACTTTCATAAATCGCGGTAGCATCTGCGAAGCAGGTGGCGACCGGTTCCGCAAGCCCGGCCCGCAGTTTCAACTGCCAAGCTTTTTCAACACCCCGTGCGGCCCCCCCTGGACCGAATGATGTTTAGGACAAAAGTAGGCCTTGCCATGTTGCAAAGCGTACATTATAATCGGGCTGTCAACCGACCCTGGCGGGTGCTCGGGATGGTTAAGCCTGCGTACCGAACAGGTTGACGGGATAGAGCGCATTGGAGACCCGTGACGTTTCTGCGAGGACAGCCGAACAATCCGCCGGCACGCACCTCCAGCCCGGCCAGGTCCTGCATGAGCGCTATCAAATCCTGCGGGTGCTGGGCACCGGCGGCATGAGCGCGGTCTATGAGGCGCGCGACCTGAACTTCCCTAATGTGGTGCGTCGCTGTGCGGTCAAAGAGATCGCCATCGCTCCCACCAAACCCCTGGTGCTGGCCCAACAGCGCGAACTGTTCGAGCGCGAGGCCAACCTGCTGGCCAGCCTGAGCCATCCGGCCATCCCCAAGATTTACGACTTCTTCAACGAGGAGGAGTACAGCTATCTGGTGCTGGAGCTGATCCACGGGGAGGACCTGGAGACGCTCCTGCGCCGGCACGGGGGCCCGCTCCCCCAAGCGGCGGTGGTGCGCTGGGCCGTCGAAATATGCGAGGTGCTGCACTTCCTGCACACCCGCCAGCCCGAACCCATTGTCTTCCGCGACATGAAGCCCTCCAACGTCATGCTCAACGAGTACGGGCATATCGTGCTGATTGACTTCGGCATCGCCAAGATATTTCGCGGCGAAGAACGCGGCACTATGATTGGCACCGAGGGGTACTCCCCGCCGGAGCAGTACCGCGGCATCGCCACCCCGCAGAGCGATATTTACTCCCTTGGGGCAACCCTGCACCATCTCCTGAGCGGGTGTGACCCGACCAAGGAGGCGCCGTTCACGTTCCATCAGCGCCCTCTGCGCCAGTACAACCCCACCGTATCGCCGGAGCTGGAGGCGGTCATCATGCGCGCGCTGGCGTATGAGGCGAGCGAGCGGTTCGCAACGGCCGAGGAGATGCGGCGCGCCTTGCTGCCGCTCGCCGGCCGCGCCGGCCAGCCCGACCCGGCGGTTTTCCCCACCGTGCATATCTCCAGCGAGCCGGCGGTCCAGCCCCTCTGGACCTTCCGCTGTGAGGATGAGGTGCGCTCGTCCCCGCGGGTGGCCGGCGGCGTGCTCTACATCGGATGCTATGACCATAACCTGTATGCCCTGCGTGCCGACAGCGGCCAGTTTCTGTGGAAGTTCCCCACCGAAGGGGGCATTGCCGCCACGCCGGTCCCCTGGGAGGACCTGGTCATCATCGGGTCGGAGGACGGCGCGCTGTACGCGGTGCTGGCCAGCACCGGCCGGCAGGTCTGGCGCTTCCCCACGCAGGGGCGGGTGCGCTCCTCGGCCCGCATCGCCTATAACCATGCCTTCTTCGGCTCGGATGATGCATATGTATATGCGGTGCAGGCCCGGGGCGGCCGGCTCCTTTGGAAAGCGGCTACCAGCGGCCCGGTGCGCTCCTCGCCGGCCGTCGCCGACGAGATGCTGGTTGTGGGGAGCGAGGATGGCTACGTGTACGCGCTTCAGCTCCAGCGGGGCACCTTGATCTGGCGCTATTTCTGCGGCGGAGGGGTCATTTCCTCGCCCCTCATCTGGGAGGGCATGGCGATCGTCGGCTCCACCGACCGCTATCTGTACGCCCTGGATATCCATTCGGGATGGCCGGTATGGCGCTTCCGCGCCGAGAAGCCCATTATTTCTTCGCCGGCCGGCATGGGGGACACCATCTACGTCGGCTCCGCGGACGGCAACCTGTATGCCCTGGAGTCGGCCAGCGGGCGCCTGCGCTGGAAATTCAGCACCGGGGGACAGGTCAACTCCTCCCCAGCAGTAGCCGGCGATGCCGTGTACGTCGGCTCCAGCGATGGCTGTGTGTACTGCCTGGATGCCCGCACGGGGAAACTGCGCTGGAAGTTCGAGACCCAGGGGCCGGTTGTTTCCTCGCCGCTGGTGCATGAGGGGGCGGTTTTCATCGGCTCGCTGGACCATCATGTCTATGCCCTGCCGGCCGCCGGCTAGCACAGGCATAGGCTCCGCACGGGATATGGGATCACACGCTATGGGAAAGAAACGTCGAACTGCAGGTGAGGAACAGGAACCACCGCCGGTCCCCGCGCCGATGGTCGCGGCGCGGAATGATATCCCCTACGCGCATGTGCTCTTCAGCATGGCCAGCCATATCGGCATGGTGCGCGAGGAGAACGAGGACAGCGCCTTCGCTTGGCTCCAGCACCTCTCCACCCATGAGGGACTGCAGACCCTCGGTCTGTTCATGGTGGCCGACGGCATGGGCGGGCACCTGAACGGGGAAGCGGCCAGCCGGCTGGCAGTGCAGACCGCCGGCGAAAGCCTCCTCCGTCATGTGGTCCTGCCCCTGCTGGGTTCCGAAACCATGGCGCCGGCGGTGCCCATCCAGGAAGCCATCGCCGAGGCTTTCCAGGCTGCCCATCAGCGCCTGCAAGAAGAGGTGCCGGAAGGGGCGACGACCCTCACTATCGTCTTACTGGTGGGGAAGCGCATCTACGTCGGGCATGCCGGCGACTGCCGGCTGTATTTACTGCGCGGCGGCGAACTGCGCCAACTGACCCGCGATCATTCGCTCCTGCACCGCCTGTTCGAGTTGGGGCAGATTGACGAGGCGGAGCTGGAAGCGCTGGACCAGGACGTCCGCCGCAACGCCCTCTATCGGGCGGTGGGCCAGTCCAGCCCCCTGGAGATTGACCTGGCCTCTCACAGCCTGCTGGCCGGCGACGGACTGGTGTTGTGCTCGGACGGGTTGTGGGGCACGGTCCGGCGCGCCGATATCCTCTCCATCCTCCAGCAGGCGGCCACGCCGGCCGATGCCTGCCAAGCACTGGTGGAAGCGGCCAATGCGCGCGGCGGGCCGGACAATATCACCGTGATTGTGGTGCACCCCGCGGGATAGGGCGCGGAAGAGGCTGAAGAAATGAGGACGAATGTATGACCCCTTCTGCGTGGGACATG
The DNA here is from genome assembly GCA_938049385.1 of uncultured Anaerolineae bacterium. Classification (GTDB taxonomy): domain Bacteria; phylum Chloroflexota; class Anaerolineae; order JACIWP01; family JACIWP01; genus JACIWP01. The sequence continues at coordinate 15,646 of CALIBQ010000057.1, read as the reverse complement.
ACGTCGGGGGAGCGAGGCGAGGAGGATTATTACCGCATCCTAGGGGTGGAGGATGGCGCCTCGCCGGAGGAGATACGCGCCGCCTACCGGGACCTGGTGCGGCAGTATCACCCGGACGCCGGCCTGGTCAAGGGGACGTCCTTCTTCTTCCGGCAGATTCAGCAGGCGTACGAGACGCTCAGCGACCCCCAGCGCCGGCAGGAATATGACGAGCACCTGCGGCGGGAGGGCAAACGCCCCCCGCGGCTGTTCGCGCTGGATATCCTGCCTGGGCCGGCGGAACTGGCCTGCGTGGACGAGCCTCAGCTCCTCTACCTGCTCATCACCTTGACGCCGCTGGCAAACCGCCCCGAACCCCATACGCGGCTCAACCTCTGCCTGGTGATTGACCGCAGTACCTCCATGAAGGGAGAACGGCTGGCCGCAGTGCGGGAAGCCATCCTGCGTCTGGTGGAGCAGATGCAGTCCGATGACATACTCTCGCTGGTCGCTTTTTCGGACTCCGCGGAGGTGCTCCTGCCTCCCCAGCATACCCCGCACACGCGCCTCCTGCGCCCCATCCTGGCTTCTCTAACTGCCGACGGGGGGACGGAGATATACCAGGGCCTGCAGGCCGGCCTCTCCCTGGTGGGGCAAGCCCGTTCCGACCACCAGGTCAATCATCTCCTCCTGCTCACCGACGGCCATACGTACGGGGACGCGCAGAAGTGTCTGCTGGCGGCGCGGGCCGCGGCGCGCCAGGATATCAGCATCTCCGCCTTCGGCGTGGGCCATGATTGGAACGAGGACTTTCTGGACCATCTGACTGCGGCCGCCGGCGGGCAGGTGGTGTTCATCGAGAACCCGGCCAACATCGGGCAAGCTTTTCTGGAACATCTGCGCCAACTGAAAGAGGCCTGGATCGCGGACCTGACCATGCGCCTATATTACGCGCCGGCCGCGCAGTTCAAAGCGGCCTTTGCCCTGACGCCAGAACTGCGGGAGCTGGAAGAAATAGATGGCGAGCTGGCGCTGGGGGCACTGCATTACACCCACCCGCGGCATGTGCTGGTGGAGAGCATCGTGAACCCCCTTGGGGAAGGGACGCACCGGCTACTCCAGGTGGAGGCCGCCGGCACTGTGCCAGCGTACGGCACGCCGACGGTTCAGCGGAAAGTGGTGCGCGTCCCCTTCCGCTCCCAGGGCAACACCCGGCCGCTCATGCCGGCGGCTATCGTAGAGGCGGCCCAAAAGGTGTCTCTCCTGCGCCTGCAGAGGCAGATTGAGGAAGAAGCGCGCCAGGGGCAGGTGCCGCAGGCGACCACTCTGCTGGAAGGGATGGCAGCCCGGCTTCTGCAAGAGGGGCAGGACGAGCTGGCCGGCGCCTTGATGGAGGAGGCCCGTCTGCTGGCAATAACGGGCCGGCTTTCCCCCGCCGGGGCCAAGCGCATGCGCTTCGGCACACGCGCCTTACGGCCTCTTCTCCCCGGCGGAACGGAGTGAGGAGGCGGTATGCCTATCTGCCCGACCTGCGGCCGTCCCTATCTCCTCAACACCATTTTCTGCGAACACTGCGGCACTGCCCTGCATCCTCTGCGGCAGACCGAGGAGCTTCCGCCCGCCGGCTCCTGCGCTCCGACCGGCTCTGCGCCGGCGGTGGTGCTGGAACTGCTGTCCAGCGCACATCGGTTCCGGCTGTTGTTCGATGAACTGCCGGCGGTCATCGGGCGTGCCGATGCCGGCCAGGCGCGCCGGCCGCAGGTGGACCTGGCACCCTACGGCGGGCTGGAGCGCGGGGTATCGCGCCAGCATGCCCGGCTGTTCTGGCAGGCCGGCCATCTCATGGTGGAGGACCTTGCCAGCGCCAACGGCACCTGGGTGAACGATGCACGCCTGCCCCCCAACGTGCCCTATCGCCTGAAGGAGGGGGACATCCTGCGGCTGGGCACCCTGCGCCTGCGGGTGTACGTGCGAACAGACCGCTCAGCAGTCCATCAGCTACCAGAAAGCGGATAAGGGATGGGTGAAGCCATGGGATATACGGTGCTGATTCACCTGCCGAACGAGGACCCGGTCTTGGCCGAGATGGAGGAACTGCCGGCGCCGAATGCCACGTTCATCATCTGCACCGAGGCGCGCCGGCGGGACGGCAAGCCGCTTCACTACCTCACCCCCGAGGCGACGTCCTTCATCTTCCCGATGTCGCGCATATCGTTCATCGAGATACTACCGGGCGAGGCGGAGCGCGGCGAACTGCTGGAGTTCTTCCGCGAGGAATAGGGGCTGACCCCACCCCGGCCCCTCCCCATGCCATAGGTTGGCCGGTTCGCCGGCGGCTGGAAGCCGCCGGCTCACGAAGCGAAGCCTCAGCGGGGCTTGGCACCATGAGCCAGGCGCTTCAGCGCCTGCGAAACTTCCCCGCACTCAGGGAGGGAAGCAAGGGGCGTTCAGCCAGCGCGTCGATCCTGGCGGATGTTCGTGACGCGATCATAACAATCCGGGCAGATGCCGTGGGAAATCTGCGGCACAGGATATGCATCGAACAGGCCTAAGGACCGGATGGCTTCTTCCACCTCCGCCCAACGGCCGTCGGGGAGCCGCAGTTTCTTGCACCAGCCGCACATGGTTACGAAATCGGAGGAACGGGGAGCACTGCGCTCCAGCAGACGAACCACCGGCCGCTTTTCCAGCCGCAGGACCCGGTTAGTGAAGGTAATGCCGCCGTCCTCTTCCGGCATCAGGTGCATTTCCATATGCCGCCGGCGGTCCGGCGCATCACAGCGGAAGGGGATGACGATGGGTTGTCTGGACTCCCGCACCCGCTGGAACAGGATGCGGTAGAGATGCTGTGTCTCCGCGCCGGCGATGAAATCCCACAGCGCCCTGCCTATCACCCCCTGCCGGGTCAGATGGGGTGCCTCGTTCTCGAGGGCAAATTCATCCCAGGCGTCGTTGACAGCGGTGATGATATCACCAGCGTCAATGTGATAGATAAATAGGCGGGGATCACTATCGCACCGCACGCCTGATGTTTGGGCAGGGCCGGCCTCTGCAGTCGCCGGCGCACTCGCCGCACCGCGCTCCAGCACTTTCAGCAGGGCCGCCTTCAGGTTCTCCAAGTTGAAAGGCTTGGCCACTACGCCGTCAAAGCCGTATTCCGCGTAGCGGGCCATAATGGGATCGTTGGCATAGCCAGAGACCACGACCGCCCTGGCCCAAGGGTCTAACTGCCTCAGCCGCACGATGGCATCCTTGCCGCCCATGCCGCCGGGAATGGTCAGGTCCATGATGACCAGGTCAAAGGGCCGGCCGGCCCGGCGGGCCTCCTGATACCTCTCCAACATTTGCCGGCCGTCGCCGACCACCTCACACTCGAAGCCGAGCTGGCTCAGGTAGCGTTTCAACAGCTCCTGCACCATGACCTCATCGTCCATGATGAGGATGCGGCCGGCGTATTTCTCCGGGACAGCCAGGGTGGGACGCGCCATTTCGAGCGGAGCGCGCTCTGCCGGCTTGGCCGGCAGGTAAATGGTGAAGGTCGTGCCCTTGCCGAGGACCGAGTCTACAGTGATGTAGCCGCCGTGCCGGCGCACGATGGAATGCACCACCGCCAGCCCCAATCCGCTCCCTTCCTGCTTCGTGGTAAAATAGGGGTCGAAGATGCGCGAGAGGTGCTCGCGCGGGATGCCAACGCCCTCGTCCCGGAAGGTGATGCGCACGTATGGCCCGGGAGGGATATTTCCCTGGCCCGGCGGGGCGATGGTGATGTTTTCGGCGTTCAGGTGGAACGTGCCGCCGGCCGGCATGGCCTGCCGGGCGTTCAGCACGATGTTCTGGACCACCTGGCCGAACTGCCCCTTATCCACCTCCACCGGCCAGAGGTCGGGCGCGATGGTGATGGCCGGCCGCACGCTGGAACCGCGCAGGATGAAGCGGGTGATATCGTGAAGCAGGTCAGCGATGGTGGCCAGCTCACGGATAGGCTCACCGCCTTTGGCGAAGGTGAGCAACTGCCGGGTCAGGTCGCGGGTGCGCAGTGAGGCGCGTTCAGCCTCCGCGAGCAGTTTCTGCGCCTCATGCTCCGCCGGCAGTTGCAGGCGCGCCAGCGCGATGTTGCCCATGACAGCGGTCAGCAGGTTGTTGGAGTCATGGGCGATGCCGCCGGCCAGCAGGCCCACCGCCTCCAGCTTCTCCATGCGCCGGCGCTCTTCCTCCATCCGCTTTTCCTCGGTAATGTCGCGAGTGATGTTGATAATGCCTATGACCTGGCCGTCAGCATCCCGGAGCGGGAAGAGGCGGCTCAGGCGGACCCGTTCCTGACCGTTCGGCCCGGGGAATATCCGCTCGGCGGTATAGGACCTTCCCTCGCGAACCGCCCGCCGGATGTTTTCATTCTCCTTACGGATGAATTCCGAGGGAAAGGGGAGCAGTTCGAAGATGGATTGACCGAGAACTTCTTGCCGGCCGCGAGGCGCCCAGAGTTCCAGCGCGGCCGTGTTGATCTCCAGGATGCGGCCCTCCAGGTCGGTGACCACAATCCCCTCGCTGATGTTGTCAAATACCGCGCGCAGGAGCGCCTCGGAGCGGGCCAGCGCCTGCTCCATCTGTTTAATGTGGGTGATGTCACGGCCGATGCCCACCAGGCCGATGACTTGGCCGGCGTCGTCGAATATGGGGGAGAGGGAGGTCTGGAAATAATGTGTGCCGGCTGCGTCGGTGGTGGACCACTCGTACAGCACATATTCGCCGGCCAGCGCTCGCGCATTGGCCTCTTCATGCGGCCGAGCCGCCTCTGCACTGCCGAAGAATTCGCGCGGTCTTGCCGAGAAACGCTTCCGGTGTCAGCCCCCAACGCTTCAGCCAGCGGCCGTAGACGCCGGTATGCCGGCCCTCCCGGTCCAGGGTGAAGATGATGTCATCCATGGACTCGACCAGCGTGCGGAAGCGCTGTTCGCTGTCCTCCAGGGCGGACTGCAGTTGATAGAATGGTGTCAGGTCCAGGATGGCTACCAGCATCCGTTTCCAAGTCTCTTCATAGCCTGGCAGGACGACCAGCCGCAGGGCAACGCGGATGATATCTCCCCGCAGGGTGCCGTTCAGGCCAATGCCCTCGAAGGCCATCGCGCCGCCGGCCAGCGCCACCAGCTCCTCCTTCAGCAGTTCCATGGACTCGGGGATAAAGATGCGGTCCTGGTTTCCCCTCAGCTCTTGGATACTGCTGGCGCCGTACAGCTCCAGCGTGGTGCGGTTCACGGAGAGCAGGCGGATGCGGCGGGTGCATTCAGCGACAGCTTCGGGGTGCGCGTCGAAGTAGGCCCGGAAATCGGTGATGCCCTGCCGGCGCAGTCCTTCCAGGTAGAGTCGGACCCCGGAGAAGTCCTCCTCCCACAAGGACGCCGGCGCAAGGTCGAACAGCTCGCGGTAGCGCCGCTGGCTCTCCTCCAGCTCAGCCTTGGCCATGGACAACTGCATTTGCGCCAACTGCAGTTCCTGGATGCGCTGATGAAGCTTTTCCAGCTCTTGTTGGGGGTGCTCCTGCGCCGGCTCTTCCCTGCGGTGCATCGTCATTTCTCCTTCCCAACGTTGGTGCCTGCGTCCACTGCAGGTGCCGCGAGTATATCATGATTATATTATACGAATGTATCGGGGAAGCTCCAAAAACGCGGGTGTTGCGAAGCCGTTTAGATGAATAGAGCGGTGTTCACATCTGCCCCGCCTGGCAGGTTGCTGAAGCTTCAATTTTTACTTCCGCAGCAAGCTTGTTGTCTTGAGCGCTCATCGAGGCTGGCCAGCGCCCCGCTCCCGTTCGCATTGACCTACATGCCATAGGTCGGCAGGTTCGCCGGCGGCTGAAGCGCCAGGTTCATGAACCTGGTGCTTCAGCGCTCGGCATATTCATCCTGTCTTGCGCGAAACTTGACGCCCCTCTGCTCCTCTCCTATAATCCTTTCCGGAAAGTGGGCGCCCATAACCCGTGATGAGGAAACGGCCGTGTTCGAGATCCTGTTCCTGGGGACATCCGCCGCCATCCCCACGCCGGAGCGTATCTCCTCAGCGACGCTGGTGCAGTATGCCGGCCGGCATTACCTGGTGGACTGCGGCGAAGGCACATATCAACGGTTGGCTCAGGCGCGTGCCGCCGGCCTGACCGACGCCCAGCCCGGCGTGAACCTGCGCCAAGTCTTCTTTACCCATGATCATCTTGACCACCTGTTGGGCATCGGGGGACTGCTCTTCTCCCTGCGCATGGCGCGCCTACAGCCCCGCCCCCGCCTGAGCATTTACGGCGGAAGCACCACACTGGATCGGGTGCGCATCCTGGCGACCATGATTCGCTCGCCAGAGGCGCGCGACCCGAGGGTGGATATCGAATATTTCGCGGTGTCGCGCGGGGTGCTCATCGAGGACGAAGATATTACCATCTCCGCCTTCCGCACCAATCACACGGCGCGCCCCTGCTTCGGGTATATCTTTGAGGAGCGGCCGCGGCGCAGTTTCCGGCCGGAGCTGGCCGATCGGTTGGGGGTGCCGGCCGGCCCCCTGCGCGAGCGCCTGATGGCCGGCGAGACCATCACCCTGCCCAACGGCGATATCATCCATCCTGACCAAGTGCTCTCTGACCCCCAGCCCGGTGCCAAAGTGGTCATCAGCGGGGATATTGCCTTCACCCATTCGCTGGCGCGGGTTGCCCAGGGAGCAGACCTGCTCATCACCGAGGCGACCTTCTCCTCGGAGGAGGCACATCTGGCGGAAGCCAGCGGCCACATGACGCCGGCACAGGCCGCCGCCATCGCCGCGGAGGCCGGTGTGCGCCTGCTGTGCCTGACCCATATCGGCGACGCCTATTACGGGCGCGAGGAGCAACTGCTGGCGGAGGCACGCGCCATTTTCCCGAACACGATTCTGCCGGCGGACTTGGATCGCGTCATCGTGGAGCGCCGGACGACCTAGCCGGCGCATCCCTCTCGTTCAACAGCCTCTCCAGCTCATCCTCCAGCTCTTCCAGCTCACGGTGCAGTGCCGGCGGCACGGAATGTTTGGGCCAGCGCCGGCGCAGTTCTTCGAGCTGATGCTGTAGTTCTGCAATGCGCTGTTCGCGCTCCGCATCGTTCATGGGACCTCCGCAAGAAGCAGTGAGAAGAGTTTTGAGTGCCTCCCCCATACCCCGGGCTGCTTTCGCTCCTAGCCGCTCTCGGCTTGGCCCAGAAGGTCGGCCGCCCGCTTGTCGGAAGTTCGCCGGCGGCTGGAAGCCGCCGGCTTAGGAAGCGAAGCCCCGCAGGGGCTTGGCACCGTGAGCCAGGCGCTGATGCGCCTGGCGAAGCTCATCGCCTGGCAGTTGAAACTGCGGCTTTGCCTGCGAAGTCGGCCTGCGCCGACTTCGCAGTTGTTGCCGGGGCTTCCGCCGCCAGGCCGCTTCCACAGTATGGTATGTTTGGACCCTTTCTACGCCCCCACACAATGTGCTTGACAAGATGTAGGAAAAGGATTACAATATGGTTACCCTATACCAGTATACCCTATATCAAAGGATGTGTCAAGGCACTCTGGAGGGCGGTCCGATGAGCACGTGGCGCTGGAACGCGCAGGAAAAGGATATCCCGGTGGTGGATTTGGGACGATGTCGGGCCTGCCGGCGCTGCGCGGCGCGTGCCGTCTGCCGGACCAAGGCCATTGTCCAGCTCGACCCCGGGGAAGCGCCGATGATTGATGCCGGCCGCTGTTTCGGCTGTCTGGTCTGTGCGCCGGCCTGCCCTGCCGGCGCCATCGGGCCGCGCCGGCCGTGAGCTCCCCAGATGACAGCCGCCTACCAAGCGACTGTCATCTCTTTCCCCCAACTCACCGCGAAACTCAATCGAAGTTTGACCCCATCTTCATCAAATCTTAACAGCCCCCTGCTACAATATACACTGCGCGGGTGCACTCCCGGCGGAATATCAAAAGCCCTTTCATAGAAAGGAGGTGTGGATGACGAAACGACGAACGATCCTGGTGATCAGTGTGCTGGCGGTGATGGCACTGGCCAGCCTGGTGCTGGTCGGCACGGTCTTTGCGCAGACCCCCACGCCGGCCCCGAGCACCCCAACGACGCCGGCGCCCCTCCTGGGCAAGGGTTGGGGGCGGGGCTTCGGGTTCGGATGCTGGGGAGGCAACTGGACGGTGTTTGACGCCGTTGCAGAAGCGCTGAACCTCACACCAACTCAGCTCTTCGAACAGCTTCACAGCGGCAAGACCCTGCAGGAAATCGCTGATGCCCAGGGTGTGGACATCAGCAAGGTCCAGGAAGCCGCGCAGGCCGCCCGGGTGCAGGCCATGAAGGACGCCATCAACAAAGCGGTGGAAGAAGGACGAATTTCTCAGGATGAGGCGAACTGGCTGTTAGAGGGACTGGAGAAGGGGTATCTGCCTGGCCGCTGGGGTCACGGCCGCTGGGGCCGCGGCATGGGTGGTCTGGAACTGCAGGATAACTCGACGACCACTACTCCCAGCCGGCTGAGGCTCCGCTTCTTCAGCGGCGCAGGCCTCTCGCTGTAAGCTCCTGAGCCGGGGAACCCGCGATGACCATACCGGCGCCAGTGGGCGTCTGGGCGAGGAGGGGAACATCATTGGTTCCCCTCCTCTTGTAGTACACGAAGGAGGAGAGCAGGGCAATGGAACAACCGGTCATAGATGTGCGGAATGTAGTGAAGATTTACCGCATGGGAAGCATCGAGGTGCCGGCCCTGCGGGGGGTCTCCCTGCGGGTCTTTCCCGGTGAGCTGGCGGCCATCATGGGTCCCTCGGGGTCCGGCAAGTCCACGCTGATGAACATCCTAGGCTGTTTGGACCGCCCCACCTCCGGCACCTATATCCTGGATGGGCAGGAGGTGAGCCGGCTGGATGATAACGCGCTGGCCCATATCCGCAAAATAAGAAAATCGGCTTCGTCTTCCAGACCTATAACCTTCTCCCCCGCCTGTCGGCGCTGGCGAACGTGGAACTGCCGTTGATATACGCCGGCGTTACCAACGGGCGGAAGCGCTGTATCGCCGCCTTGGAGCTGGTGGGACTGGGCGACCGAATTCATCACCGCCCGAATGAGCTATCCGGCGGTGAGCAACAACGTGTGGCCATTGCCCGCGCTCTGGTGAATGATCCCAGCATCATCCTGGCGGACGAACCGACCGGCAACCTGGATTCAAAGGCCGGCCGCGAGATCATGCGCATTTTCCAGCAGTTGAACGCCGAACGCGGCATTACCATTGTGATTGTGACGCATGACGCGGATATCGCCCGGCATACGCGCCGGGTGGTGCGCATGCAGGATGGCCTGATTGCGGCGGATGAACCGGTGCAGAACCCCCGCTGGCTGTTGGAGGAAGAGCCGGCGGTTGTCCAATCCTGACACATCGTAAGGAGGAGCAGAAGATGAGGCTGAACCGTACCGCGCAGTGGATTATCGCCCTTCTGGTGTTGATTATCGCGGCCGGCGGCAGTTTTTACGCCGGCACGCTGTACGGCAGGAGCCAGGCGCAGGCCGCCTTGCGCGCTGCCAGACAGCGGGGTATGCCGTTCGCCCAAGGTACGCCAGGGGCCCAGCAGTTTCAGGGCCGCGGCATGGTCTTCGGCACCATTGAGGAGGTGGGGGAGAACGGCACCCTGGTGGTGAAGGATAACAACGGCAGTCAGGTGCGGGTGCGGGTGACCGATACTACCCTGATTGAGAAAACGGTCTCCGCGGCTGTGACCGATCTGCAGAGCGGCGAGTCGGTAATGGTCTCCGGCGCCCAGGAGCAGGACGGCACCATCACAGCGCGTTCTGTTCAGGTGGTGCCGGCAGGACGGCTGGGCTTTGGCGCGCCAAACGTTCCGGGAACGGCCGGCGGGCAGTGATATGGGGGTGTGCAGATGAAACTGGGTATCAAGCGGGCGTTATGGATTGCCGGCCTGGTTATCCTGCTGGCTGCCGGCGGGTTCTGGGCGTATCAGAGCTGGGTGTCGCCGAAAGGGAGCAGTAGCACCTCGGCCAGCGGGGTGTATACGCAGGTGGTGGAGGTGAGGCGCGGCGATCTGACGGCGGCGGTCAGTGTGGTGGGACAACTGCAGGCGGTGCGGCAGGTGGAGATGGTTTTTGAGCGCATGAGCGGGACGGCGGAGCTGAAGGAGCTGAGGGTCAAGGCGGGGCAGGAGGTGAAGGCCGGCGAAGTGCTGGCGGCGATCGACCCGACGCCGTACGAGCAGGCGCTGGAGGAGGCGCGGGCGGCGTTACAGGCGGCGGAGGAGACGCTGAAGGAGCTGGAGGCGCCGGCGACGGAGCTGGAGGTCGCGCAGGCGGAGCTGGCGGTCGCCAAAGCCCAGGTCCAGCTCGAACAGGCCAAAGCGGAGCTAGCGTCCATCCAGTCGCCGGACCTTGCCAAACTGGAACGGAACGTGGAGAGCGCCCGGCTGAACCTGCAGATCGCTCAGCTCCAGCAGACCTTGGCCGAGCATGAGTCGCTGGCCAAAAATATACGCGATTTGCAGTACGCCGTGAACTGGTACCAACGCCGCATCCGAGACCTGGAAGCCCTGGTCTCCAAAGGCAAAGCCAACCTGGAACAGACACAGGAGTTGGCGACCGCCCAGGAGAAGCTCGGCGAACTGCAGGCCAATCTTGCATTGTATCAGTCCCAGCATCAGCTCTCCCTGCAGTCGGCGGCGCTGGCCGTCTCCCAGGCCCAGAAGGCTCTGGCTGAGGCGGAGGAGGCGTTAGTGGAGGGGCGTGCTGGCGGGGATGCGCTGGCGGTGGCGCAGGCGCGGCTGGCGGTGCAGGAGGTGGAGGTGGCCCTGCGGAAGGCGCGGCAGGACCGCGACGAGCTGGTGCAAGGCCCTGACGAGGCGAAGCTGGCAAGCGCCCGGGCGGATGTGGAGAGGAAGCGGCTGGCGCTGCAGGAGGCCCAGCGGGCGCTGGAGGGGACGAAGCTGGTGGCGCCGTTCGACGGGACGGTGCTGGCGGTGCACGTGGATCAGGGGGATCGGATTTCTGCCAACACGGTGGTGTTGGTGCTGGCGGACCTGGGGGAGCTGGAGGTGGTGGCGTCGGTGGATGAGACGGTGATTCGGCAGGTGCGGGTGGGTCAGCCGGCCATTGTAACCTTTGATGCGTTGCCTGGGAAGGAGTTTCGCGGGCAGGTGAAGGAGGTGCCCCTGCGGGGGGAACTGCAGGGAGGGGTGACGGTGTACAGTGTGCCCATTCGTCTGGAGGGGGTGGAGGGACAGCCCTTGCTGGTGGGGATGACGGCGAATGTGGTGATCCAGGTGGGGCAGGTGAGGGATGCGTTGTTGGTGCCGGCGCTGGCGCTGCAGAGGGTGAGCGGTGCGTATCAGGTGCTGGTGGAGGCTGGGAACGGCGAGGCGGTGGCGGTGCCGGTGGAGGTTGGGCTGAGCGATGGGACGTATGTGCAGGTGGTGCGTGGGTTGAACGAGGGGGACCGCGTGGTGGTGCAGATGAGCGCCGGCCAGTCGAATATCTTTGGCCAGATGCGCATGATGATGGGACCGGAAGCCGGCGGACCTCCACCTGGAACGCCGGCCGGCCGCTGAAGGAGGTAGAGCCATGACGAAGAAGCTTCTGGTCATCCTGCGCGGCGCGTTTCAGTCGCTTACGGTGCACAAACTGCGCTCGGCCCTCACCATGCTGGGGGTGGTCATCGGCGTGGGCGCGGTCATCGCCCTGGTGACGGTCGGCAAGGGTACCCAGGCCCAGGTGATGAACCAGCTCCAGTCGCTGGGTTCCAACATCTTGATTGTCAGACCGCAAATGCGGTTCGGGTTCACGCGTGCCGGCCTTCAGCAGAACGTGCGCCGCTTCACCAACGCCGAGGTGGATGCCATTAAGGCCCTGGCGACCTCTGTTCGCCTGGTGGCGCCGGAGTACAGCACCAATGTGACCGCTTCCCACCTGGGTAAGACCGCTTCCACTACGGTGCGAGGTGTCACGCCGGAGTACGCCGAGGTGCGGAACTGGAGCGTGGAAAAGGGCCGCTTCATCACGGCGGAAGACAACGCGAACATGTCCATGGTGGTGGTGCTGGGCCAGACGGCCGTGGAAGAGCTGTTCGGCAGTACGCTGGTCAATCCCATTGGTGATACAGTGCGCATCAACCGCCAGAACTACACCGTGGTGGGAGTGCTGAGGGCTAAGGGCGGTAACAACGACAATGTCATTTTCATGCCCCTGCGCACGGCACAGGTGAAGCTGGGGGGCGCCGGCAACAAGGAGATCAGCTCCATCAGCCTGCAGGTCCGCTCGGACAAAGAGATGGACTTCGCCCAGGCCCAGGTGCGGGCTATCCTGCGCACCCTGCATGGGCTGAGCGCTACCGCCAACGACGATTTCATGATCCAGAACCAGGCAGACCTGTTGAGCACGGTAGAGTCCACGACCGGCGCTTTCACTACCCTGCTGGGGAGCATCGCTGCCATCTCCCTGCTGGTGGGCGGCATCGGCATCATGAACATCATGCTGGTCAGCGTGACGGAGCGCACGCGGGAGATCGGTCTGCGCAAAGCGGTGGGGGCGAAGCGCAGTGATATCCTCCTGCAGTTCCTGGTGGAGGCGGTGGTGCTGAGCGGTATCGGGGGCGTTGTCGGCGTGATCGCCGGCGCCGGCGCCGCACAGGTCATCACCCCGCTGTTCGGCACACAGCAGGCACTGGTGACCGCGGACAGCGTGGTGCTGGCGCTGGTTGTCTCACTGGCCGTGGGCATCTTTTTCGGGATGTATCCGGCCAACCGGGCGGCACGGCTGAATCCTATTGATGCTCTGCGCTACGAGTGAGCAGGAGTGAGGGAATGGGCACGACAACAGGGTTCGAGCGACAGCATGCTGTCGCCCGAACCCTGGCCTGGGTTTGCAGGACCATAGGCCGATTCCGACGCGCGCGGCGGCAGGAACCGAAGGAAGCCGGCGCGAGCGGCGGGGAAATCCCTCGCCAGGGCGCTCCCGGCTTGCCGGCGGTTATTGGCCTGGTTACAATAGAGGGGTGCCCGATGCAAACGCTGTTCCTGACACTGCAGGAGGCCGGCTTTCAGGTGCGCCGGCTGAACGCCAGCGTGGATCATTTGCCGGCGGAGGAATTGGCGGATATCGCCTTGTTCCTCGTGTGTGGGAATGTCTGTCCGCAGTTGTACCAGGCACTGCGCCGGCGCAGTCCCGCTCGTATCCTGGCGATGGTGCCGGGCGGCGGTGATGCGGAAGTGCTGAGCGCGCTGAGTGCCGGCGCGGATGACGCGCAGAAGCTGGGCATCAGCGAGAGGGAGGTAGCGGCGCGCATCCAGGCGCTCCTGCGCCGCGCCGGCAAACCACGTTCTACACCATAGGTGTAAAGCGGTATGCACAAGAGCATTTTGGTAGTGGATGACGACCCGAAAATCGTGGAAATCGTCTCGCTGTACCTGAAGCGGGAGGGCTATCGCGTGCTGGCCGCTTACGACGGCAATCAGGCGTTGGAGATGGCACGAGAGAAGAAGCCAGACCTGATTGTGCTGGACCTGATGCTGCCGGGGCTGGACGGCATGGATGTATGCCGACTGGTGCGCGACGAGTCCGATGTCCCCATCCTCATGCTGACCGCCCGCGCTTCCGACGAGGATAAACTGCGCGGCTTCGACGTCGGAGCGGACGACTACCTGACCAAGCCTTTCAACCCGCGCGAGCTGGTGGCGCGCGTGCGCCATCCTGCGGCGTGTGGAAGGGGAGCAAGAGCCGCCCCAGGACATGCGCTTCGGAGAGCTGGAAATCAGCCTGGTGCGGCATGAGGTGCGTCTGCGCGGGAATGTGGTAAATCTGACGCCGACAGAATTTCGCATCCTGGCGGCAATGGCACAGGAGCCGGGACGCGCTTTCCGCCGTGTCGAACTGCTGGAGCGCGCCTTCGGGTACGATTATGAGGGATTAGAGCGGACGGTGGATGTACACATCATGAATCTCCGCCGCAAGATTGAGCCGGAGCCGCGCCGGCCGCGCTACATCATCACCGTGCCCGGCGTGGGCTACCGCTTTGAGGGCGAACATGTGGAATAGCCTGCGCCTGCGCTTGCTGATGGCTGTTATCCTGGTGGTGCTGGTGGCGGTATCGGTCACGGCGGTGGTGGCCGGCCGGCGCACTACCGGCGAGTTCCAGCGCTACGTGGAGCGGGGAGGCCCTATTCCCTTTGCCCGCTATGCGGTCTTCCTGGCGCGCTCCTACGATATGCGGCAGGGCTGGGGCGCGGTGCAGAGCGAGGTGGAGCGCATCGGGCAGATCAGTGGGATGCGGGTGGTGGTGGCCGACGCGGAAGGGCGCATCGTGGCAGATTCGGAGAACGCGCTGATCGGCAAATCGGCCGCCGGCCGCTGGCGGGTGCCGGCCATTGAGATCACGGCCGGCGGCCGTCCGGTGGGCTTCCTGTACATGATTCCGCCCACTGAGCCCCGTGAGGCGGAACGGGCCTTCCTGCGGGCTGTCAACCGGTCCATTTTGTTCGGCGCGCTCTTCGCCGGCGCAGTGGCGGTCCTGGTCATCCTGGGCATGTCGGACCGCATCCTGCGTCCCATCGAGCGGCTGACGGCGGCCGCCCAGCGCATGGAAAAGGGTGATCTCTCGGTGCGGGTGCCGGTGGACTCGCAGGACGAAATCGGCAAGCTCGCCCATGCCTTCAACGCCATGGCCAGCAGTCTGGCCATGCAGGAACAGCTTCGCCGCAATCTGGTCAGCGATGTGGCGCATGAACTACGCACGCCGCTCACCAATCTGCGGGGATACCTGGAGGCGGTGCGGGATGGGCTGATACAACCGGACGCCGGCCTCATTGATAACCTTTATGAGGAGACTATGCTCCTGAATCGGCTTGTTTCCGACCTGCATGAGCTTGCGCAGGCGGAGGCCGGCCAGCTCAACCTGGTGCGCCGGCCGGTGAAAGTGGACGAGATCGTCCAGCGCGTCGTGGAGGCCTTCGGCTGGCAGGTGGAAAGCAAAGGGCTGACACTGCGGGTGGATGTGCCGGCGGACCTGCCGCTGGTGGATGTGGACCCGGAGCGCATCGGACAGGTACTGCGCAACCTGCTGTCCAACGCCATCATGCACACGCCGGCCGGCGGCGAGATTGATATTGCCGCGCGGGCCGAGGGAAAGTGGGTAACCGTGGCGGTCAAGGATACCGGCGAGGGCATCCCGCCAGAACATCTGCCCTTTGTCTTCGACCGCTTCTATCGGGTGGACAAATCCCGTTCGCGCCTGACCGGCGGCGTCGGCCTGGGATTGGCGATTGCCAAACAACTGGTAGAGGCGCACGGCGGCGAAATCTGGGCGCAGAGCACGGTTGGGCAGGGGAGCATATTCCGCTTCACCCTTCCTGTTGCGGCGAGCTAGGGTGACAGAAAGTGACTGCTGACTGGCCGGCGCTCTCGATGGAGTGCAAGCCTATCCGGTTCTCCCGCGTGCCATGGTTTCATGGCGTTCCCTGACGCTCTTTTGCCCTTATGCCTATTGTCATGTATAATCAAAATTGCATAATATCCTACAGGCAGGGCTAGTACTTGACCACGTTGGTTTCATACGGTATCCTTCTCTCCATGACATTCATGTGGAGGGAAGGAATCATGCCCAGGCCCAAGGTGTACGCAGTCGAGCTGACCGGGGAACAACGATCACGTCTGCTTGAGCTGGTC
>CALIBQ010000056.1 GCA_938049385.1 uncultured Anaerolineae bacterium | reverse complement strand
GAAGGTCAAGATTGTCACTCGATTTGCGGGTATTGGCTCATCGCCTGGCAGTTGAAACCGCGGCTGTGCCTGCGAAGTCTGCCGGCGCCGACCTCGCGAAGCCTGCGCAGGCTTCGCAGTTGTTGCCGTGGCTTCAGCCGCCAGGCCGCCCTTCCACAGATTGTATGTTTGGGCTTTTCAACACCCTCTCTCCCCTTCTGTTGACAGAAATACCAATCTGCGTTAAGATATGCTTATCATCCGCCGGCCGGGAACCCGGCCGGCGAAGCGCTCATATGGGGGAATAGGACATGTTTCGCAACTCGATTATGGCGTTTGTCGGCAGTGGCACCATGGCCGAGGCCATGATCAAGGGCCTGACCGACCAGGGCCGCATCGCTCCCGAGCGAATCATTGCCAGCGGACCTCGCCCTGAGCGCGGCGAGTATCTCCGCTCTCGCTACGGCATCCAGGCCACCACGGATAACATTGAGGCGGTCCGGGAGGCCGATATTGTCGTCCTTTCCATTAAGCCGCAGGTTCTGCCGAAGGTGCTGAAGGAACTGCGCGACAAGCCGCGGGAGGATGCGCTCATTCTCTCGATCGTGGCCGGCGCCAAAATTCGCGTCATCTCCCAGGGCCTCAATCGCTATGCGCTCGTGCGCGCCATGCCTAACACGCCGGCGCGTGTGGGCATGGGCATGACCGTCTGGACCGCCACCCCCCAGACCACGGAACTCCAAGTCGAACAGGCACGGCAAATCCTGCGCGCCCTGGGCGATGAGATTTTCATGGAGGATGAGGAGTACCTGGACATGGCCACTGCCCTCAGCGGCACGGGGCCGGCCTACGTCTTTTTCTTTATGGAAGCCCTGATTGATGCCGGCGTGCACCTCGGCTTCTCCCGCCGCATCGCCCAGCAGTTGGTCCTCAAGACCATCGAGGGATCGGTGGAGATCGCCAAACAGACCGGCCTGCACCCCGTCGAACTGCGCAATTCCGTCACCTCTCCCGGCGGCACCACCGCCGAAGCGCTGTACCAGCTTGAGAAGGGCGGCATGCGCACCGTCCTGTCCAAGGCTATCTGGGCGGCCTACCAGAAGTCACGCTACTTAGGGGAGCTCATCGAGAAGCAAAATGGCGATCTTTCTGATTAGGTTCATCTCCATCCTCTTCGAACTGCTCAACCTGGCCATCATTGCTCGGGTCCTTCTCTCGTGGTTCAACGTGCGCCCGGACCACCCGGTGGTCAGCTTCCTGCATCAGATCACCGAGCCGATCCTTTCACCCATCCGGCGGGTGGTGCCCCTGATCGGCATGCTGGACATCAGTCCGATCATTGCCATCATCTTGCTGGAGCTCCTCCGCAACCTGTTGATTTCCATTGTCTCCAGTGTGCTCTAACGCCGGCCCAGGAACTTCTCTTCCGCCGCCAGCGTCTCATTTATGCAGTCTACCAGGGAGAACCTGGTAGCAGGAGGGGAATCTCATGGGCAAGATGATGATAAGGTGGTGGATGGTTGGTCTGGCGGCGCTCGTGCTCCTGGCCGGCTGTGCCGCGCCGCAGGCGGCGCCGCCCACCAAGCAGTTGGAAACCGCGCCGGCCGGCACGGGCACACCTACCATCGAGGAAACGGTGAAATTCCAGCAAGAGGCAGTGGCAGACCTGGCAAAGCGGCTTCAGCTTTCGGCGGAGGACATCATGGTGGAGTCCTCCAGCGTGGTGGAATTGACCCCGGACGACCTGCGCTGTCCGGGCGCCGGCGAGCTGGATAAGACCCTGCCGGCCCAAATCATGGGCCAGGAAATCGTGCTGAAAAGCGGCGACCGGCGCTATCTGTATCGAGGGTACGGCAAACGGGTGGTCTTCTGCGGGGAAGTGTCAGCGGCTGTTCCGGCCCCTCAGCCAATAGGAGAGGAAGCGGTGAAATCACTGGATGAGCAGGGCCAGCGCATGCTGGAGCAAGCGCGGCAGGAGCTGGCCGGCAAGCTCGGCGTCATCCCGGCGCGCATCCAGGTGCTCAAAGCGGAGCCGGTCCTTTGGCCGGATACCAGCCTGGGCTGTCCCCAGCCGGGCATGATGTACGCCCAGGTCATTACCCCGGGCTATCAATTCATCCTGGAGTATGAGGGCAAGCAGTACGACTATCACGCCGGCCGCGGCCATCTGGTCCTCTGCGAATGACAGCATCACGGGATAACAACAAGGCCAGGGAGCATGCTCCCTGGCCTTGTTGATTTCCGCGGCTTGTCCGCGCTTATTTGCCCCATTTCCGCCGGGCAAAGACGGCCAGGCCGGCCAGTCCTGAGGCCAGCAGGGCGAGCGTGCCGGCTTCCGGAATCTCCGGCGGCAGGGTCACGCTCACCTCGCCGTCGCTCACCGTAGCAGGGATCTGGGCACCTTCGGCGCTGACCAGGATGGCATTGGTGATATCTACGGCGGAGACACCGTCTTTCAGGGTGTCGAAGCGCACTGTGAAGAGGGTGCCGGAGCCGCTGACCGCCGGCGCGGGTGCCAGCAGGGTCACCGCGAAGTCAATGGTGCCGACGGTGTTGTCATGATGCGAAATCACGCTCCGGTGCGCAGGGTCCATCAGGGTCCCCGGCGTGATCGCCGCAACCTTGAGCACCGTGGGGTCAAAGCGGATGTGGACCTCGGCCCCGTACAGCCCGATGACATTGTTGATGTGGATAGCCACCTGCGCCGGCTGGCCCATTTCCACGCTCTGCGACGCCGGCGATACCACTACCGCGGCGCCGGCCTGGGCATAGGCGTAGGCCACCATCCCCATCAATACCGCAATCGTCAGAATTATCGCCAGACTGATTCGTTTCACGCCTTTCACTCTCCTTTCCCATTGCTCGAAATGGAACCATTCAGCGCCTGACATCTTCACAGCAAATGTAGCGGATGATGCACATCCTGTCAAGCGCTGGGCGCACCACACCACAGCGGCCGGCTGAGGGGAGGGGATGCTTCCCCTCCCCTCGAACGTCTTACTGCCATGGTGTGGGCGAGATGGCGCCGAAGTTCGCACCCACCAGCACCAAGTCGAAGATGTTGACCGTGCCGTCGCCGTTCACATCCGCCCGCGGGTCGCTCGGCGGCGTCGTGCCGAAGGCACTGCCGACGATGGCCAGGTCCTGGGCGTTGATGACGCCGTCGTTGTTCACGTCACCACCGCGCAGTTTGCCAGTGGGCACGGTGACCTGCTGTTCGGGCAGGACGTTGACCTGGATCGCGGCATCCAGATAGCCGTCGAACGAGGCGGTCAGCGTGCGGGTGCCCATGGGCACGTCGGTGATGACGAAGTTGCCGGCGGGGTCGGTGACCGCGGCGGTGATGCCGTCAATGGTCAGGACCACACCGGTGGCGTCACTGCGGCCCTGCAGGGTGATGCGGCCGGCAACGGAGCCCAGGTTGGTGAGCACGTTGAAGGCGCCGTTGTGGAGCCAGACAGGCTGTGCATGGCCTTCGGCATCGGAGAAGGTGGCGCCGGTGAAGGCCAGTTCCGTGGTGCCCACGCCCACGCCTTCGAACTCGATGGTAACCAGCGTGCCATCGCCGCTGACCGGCGTGGCCGGCGCCAGCAGTGTGATGGCGATGTCAATCTTGCCCAGGGAGTTGTCGTAGTTCAGGATGGCCGTGCTGGAGCCGGCCGGCAGGAGATCACCCTGGGTGATGGACTTGACATGCACCACGCGAGGATCGAAGGTCAGGTGCGCTTCCGCGGCGTACAGGTTCTCGGCGGCGGTAACCTCCAGGTCAACGGATCGGGTCTCGCTGACGCGGAGCTCCGCGCTCGCCGGCACCACCGCCATGCTGGTCTCCGGCGTCTTGAAGGTGACAGGGATGGCGACCGCACCCGGTGCCACGGACGGACCCAGCAAGACCATGCCGTAGGCCTCCATGCCCGGCTCGATGTCGGGCACGTTCCAGGCCAGGTTGAAGGAGATGGGTGTATCGGCCGGGAATGGGCCTTCGGGCACGGCCGGCACGGACAGGTCATTGCCCTGGACGGCGTTGATGGTCATATCGAACACATCGCTGTCGCCCGAGATGCCCCAGCCGTGCACCTGGATGCGGTATCCGCCGTCGGGCGGGAAGTTGATGGTCACCCGCTCCTCGTCGGTGGGCGTGGTGGAGGAGCCAACGCGCTCGCCAGGGCACTCGAAGACGCCGTCATCGTTGGCGTCGTAGTAGACGTAGAGGTCAATGTCACTGCCGTGCGTGGTGTTCTCCGTCCAGACGTCCAGCAGGGCGCCGTGCTCGATGGTCAGGTCATACGTGAAGCTGGCGGTGCAGGGATCGTCCGGATCGTCCTGGCTGATGGGCTGTTCGGTCAGCACCTCCGGCACGCTCAGGCCGAAGCCGTCTACGGACAGATCAGCCAGGTTCAGCGAGGAGACGACCTCGACGGGCAGGGAGCCGGCCGCTTGGGTGGTGAAGATTTCGATGGGCGACGGGACAGCGCGGATGGTGCCCACCTGGCCGACGATAGCCTCGCTGACGTCTTTGCCGGCGAAGATGACGGTGTGCAGGAGCACCGCGTTCAGGCCGGCGCGGCCCTCCGCTGAGACGATCTCATGCTGGGTGCCGGTGGCGGTGTTGAACACCCAGGTGCCGGCGCCGATGTTGGTGTTCGTGCTCCGGCCGGTGTAGCCCAACGTGTACGGGCCGTAGTAGTCCGGCTGATACCAGCGATCCTCCGGGTCGGATGTGAACCGGTCCGGCGCGGGGCCGAGCACAATGGTGTCCACATCGGTAGGCACGTTGTCCCAGCGGGTGTCCACCAGGAAGTTGGTGCCGGCCGGCAGGCCGTCGGGCACGTCGAAGAAGTAGAAGCGCCAATCGCCGGATTCGGCGCGCCAGCCCTGATCCATGGCGCCGAAGATGCGCCCGTTGTCATACGGGTGGACCGATGCCGGCGGACCGCCGAAGACGAAGTTCGGCGAAGGCGCCGCTACGTTGAAGACCACCGGGATGGTGGTGACATGCGGCTCATGCGTGCCATCGCCGGGGTCGGAGACCAGGATCGCGCCCTCGTAGAAGCCCACGGGCATATCGGAGGGGATGGTCACGGTGGCGGTGAATGCCGCCTCGCCGCCGGCAGGCACATGCACTTCAATCTCCGGTGCACCCTCATCCCCCAGACCCAGGACGTCCCAGGGCATATGGCGGTAGAACTCGATGCGGAACTTGAGATGGGTGACCGGCACGCTGGCGTTGCGCCGGCTGTGCTGGAGACCCAGCCAAATGCCGTCATGCATGCGCTCCAGCGGGTCATGGATGGTCACCATCTCGGTCGGGGAAGCGCTGTGCAGGTAGGCGAAGCGCATATACTCACCGCCGTCCACCTCACAGCCGGCACTGCCCCAACCGCCCGGACAGTTCACCGTGGCGTTACCGTTGAGGTCGGTCCAGAGGTTCCCATCCCTATTGACATCGGTCCAGTCGTAGATGACCATGCGCCAGATCTGGTTGGTCTGCGCATTGTAATCCCCCTCGGGGTCGAACTCATCCCACGGCATCGCCATGCGGATGATCATCAGGTCGGTGCCCTCGGGGATATCCGCGCTAAGCTCGCGCAGGAGGTAGTTCGGGCGGTTGAAGTTGTAGGCATCCTCCTGGCTCATCGGGGACGATGTCCATTCGAAGCTCATCTGGCCGATCTTGACCAGTGTGTCGGACGAGACAGTGGCATGGACATCGGCTGTGCCCGGATTGGTCAGGGTGAACTCGCCCGTGTAGCTCTTGCCGGGGAAGACGATCTTGGCGAAGCCGGGGAAGATGTCGCCGCGGTAATCGCCCACCGTCCAGTTGTCGGGGGTGGCGAAGACGCCGTACAGCCCGCCGGCCAGGTCGGTGGCGCGATCGGCGTTCACGCGGCCGGCGCCCTGCACCGCCACGTCGTTCTCCGTCGAGGTGGCACCGGACATGAAGATGGCGCGCGCCTCAGCCCAGGTCGGCAGACGCCCGTGCGTCTGCAGAAAGGCATCGTACACCAGTGCCAGGTTGCCGGCGGCAATCGGTGTCGCCCGGCTTGTGCCACCCCAGGTCTCCCAGGCCGTCCATCCTTCGCCCCACTCGTTCAGTGGGATATCGCCGGAGGCATAGGCGCCGCTGGCCACCACCTTGACGCCCACGTTGCCCTGGGCAGATGGACCACGGCCGGACCACGGTGTGACATCACCGTAGGTGATCTGGTCCATCGTGGTGGCCGAGTCCCAGCCGGTAGAGCCCATCTGGGTGGAAGCACCGACACCGATGAAGGAGTCATCCTCGGGCGATGTGATGGTACCGTAGCCAGGTGCGCCGTTGCCCGTCGCCACCAGCACGCTCATGGTGGGGTTATAGAGGCGCTGGCGGGTGGACATCATGCGGGATTCGTAATCCCAGCCGTCGTTGTCGGTGGCGGAGCTACCCCAACTGTTGCTGGCGATATGCACTTCGTCGCCGGTGCGTACCCTGCCATCCAGGCCGTAGACCATGCACAGATACATGTCGTAGGTAGCGTCGCCGTAGGTGTAAAAGTCGCCGGCGCCCACCAGTGCCACATCGCGGCCGCCGCCCACCACCATGCCGGTGAAGGGCGTGCCGTCGCCGGCCGGCTTGTAGGGAGGTGCACCGCCGTCGATCACACCCTGGCCAGCTACCGCCGAGGCGCACAGCGTGCCGTGGTCGCCTCCACCAAGGGTGGGGTCATTCAGGAAGAAGGCTACCAGACTGCCGGCCGGGTCAGGCGGGAAGCCCCACAGCCAGCCGAAGGGCACCGAGTGCTCGCCGTCGGCGATCCAGTAGATGAGGCCGCCGGAGATATCCGCAAAGCCATCGCCGTCCAGGTCATGGTACGAGACCGGGTCTTCCTTGGTGCACGGCTTCTCATCGGTGAAGTCGTAGTCGTCGTCGAGGTCCACGTACACCGTGTCGTAGACGCCGGCCTCGTGCTCGTCCACCAGCAGGACGGCCACCCGCTCGCCCCACCACCACTGGCGCAGGGAATCATCCGGGTGCGAGCCGATGCGGTACTCCCCGCTCAGGCTGGTGCCGGTCAGGGTATAGGTGTGCGGTGCATCGGCGCCAATGGGTTGATAGGTGGGGTCTGTCTCGGTGATGACCGTGGTGGTGTCCACGTACCAGGTCATGCCGCTGGCGACGAAATCATAGCCCAGGTAGTAATCGTAGGCCTTGAGGAGGAGGGAGTAGGTGTCAATCATGATGGGCCAGCCCTCGTAGTCGCCGAACGGCTGAACGGCCCAGGTGTCCATCAGGTCCGGGTGGGCGAAGTCAATGCCGGAGTCCACCACGGCCACGCGGATGCCCTCGCCGGTGAATCCCTTCTCCCAAGCGGCCTTGGATTTGTGGTTGTCCAGGATGTCGTGCCAGCCGGCCGCGCCCACGCCACTGCCCTCCGGCTTGGCCTGGGTCTTGCCGGCGGCGATCTCCGCCAGTTTGGCCTGCACCGCCTCGCGCCCCAGCGGCTTGGCCGGCGCATCCGGGTCGCGGTAAATCGGCGGCTCTACCACCGGCTCAAACGGGAGGATGACGTTCACCGCCGGGTTGTTGGCCAGTTTGGGGAGCACGCCGGCCTTGACGTAGCCGTACACGGTGGTGAAGCCGTCATCGGAGAAGGGGCGGATGAGGGGTTCACGCAGGTAGCGGGTGATGTCGACGCCGTTCTTGACCCGCAGGATGATATGGAACTCCTCATCGGCCGCGGCAGTGGCCAGGCGCGCACGCAGTTTGGGATGGACTTTGGCCATGCCGGCGTCCGATGCGCTGACTGCACTCACCGCACCATCGCTCGCCGCCGGCGCGGATGCCGGCCCTGCCGCAGAGGGGACAGCGGATAGAGGAATCAGCAGTGCGAACAGCGCCAGAATGCATAACAATCGCCACACACTTCGTCTCATGTCGTTCCTGCTCCTTTCATGCATGGACAATGCAGGGAATCTGGGGGAACAGACAGCGGACGCGTTTCAACTTTCCACATCACCTCCTTTCCAGGTTGCGGGGAAAAGCATGAGAGACAATCATCGGCTCCTCAACTTGTGATTGGGTCAATGCGTCAGGAAACCCACAGCGCCCCACAAAAGGGACGGAAAAAGGCACAAAATAGCTCCGGAATATGCACAAACGTGAACCACTGCGGACAGTGTATTGTCGAGAATCCCACCTCCCGTATTCGCGCGGGACGCTACGACTGCACTTCCGGTGCAGGGTAGAAAGGGGAAAGGGATATTTTCAGTTGTTATTATAGCCAAATTCGCAGGAAAAGTCAACGTCAAATGAGGGTGTCAAACTGCTTGGCGACAGGAAGACTCGGCAATTCTACAAAGCCTGCCTGTGCAGGCTTTTTGCCCGCTGTTTACCGATATAGCGTTCAACTTAAGATCCCATACACGAGCTGTGGGAGCGCCCTGACTAGGCGATCCCACAGCTCGTGTTGCTCTTGGGCCCTGAAGTGCAGAAGGTTATAGGCGAGCCGTCTTATTTCCCTTCACATCTCATGGGATAACCTTTTGTGGCCGCATCATCTCGTTATCCTCATGATCAACAATATGACAGTGCCACACGTACCCGGGGCCTTCTGTGGGGTCGAAGGCGAATTGATTCACTCCCGGAGCAGTGGCTCCCACCGGGATGTCTGTCGGCGCCCAACGCACCACTACGGTTGTTACCTGACCCGGGTACATGATTACCGTATCCTTCCACCCCAGCTCATTGGCATTCGGCCGGCGCACTGGCCCCTGCAGGAAAGGCGTAATATCAGGGTTTCCGCCGAGCGCGTTGGGGTTGCCAGTGAAGTAGTCAAGCGGCGGCCCATATCCACCCATGAACATCCCTCCAGGGAAGGCAGCGTTGTAGACAGCAGTGTAGTTGTTCACATTGAAGTTCTGCCGGCTTACAAGCTGGAACTGTACCAAATGGAAGTGCATTGGATGGGCATCGGCAGTAAGGTTGACGATCTGCCACACCTCTGTAGAACCAACGCGGGGCATTTCAGTCACGTAATTTCCCTGCCCATCGGGCACTGCCCCAGGTATAGGTTCCATGCCAGCGGGAGTCATGCGCATACCGCTCCACTTCGTGTTATTGACCAGTACCTCCAGCGGACCGCCCATTCCCATTACCTCGTTCAGGGTCAACAGTCGGCGGGCATCCGGCACGACCCCCGGCGCCAGCGCGCCGGCCTTATTGGTTAGGAAGACAATGGGCGAACTGCGCGGTGTCTGCGCCGTGGCAGGATTGTAACTGGTATCCGGGCCAGAGAGAGGCAGATTGACGCGGAACTGCATGATCTGCCCGACGGTGGAACCATTGGGTGGAGCGCCTTTGGGGTATGGGGTGTTGCCAGTGTTGCGCAGGATGAGGGTCTGGCCAGCGTAATTGGCAAAGTCGATGATCACATCCGCGCGCTCGCCCGGTCCCAGTACGAGCTTCTTCAGCGGTCCCACATTAGGATCGATGGGTACCGGCGTGGCCAGAAGGCCCCCGTCCGTCCCGATCTGATAGATAGTGGGTCCCATCACCTTGGTAGTGGGATTGATCAGAAACAGCTCATAAAAGCGAGCGTTGGATCCGTTGAGGATGCGGAAGCGGTAGCGACGCGGCTCGACCCGCAAATACGGCCAGGTTTTGCCATTGACCACAATGGTATCACCAACGAACTCAGGAACCCAGAAGGGATGTTCTGGATTCAGGCCAATATCAGGGAACAATAATTGGCCATTCACGTCAAACATGCGGTCCTGGATCGCCAGCTCGATCTCATATTTGCCGGCCGGGAAGTTTGCACCTGTCCCCGGAATGCCGGTATCCCAACCATCGCGCAACAAGTAAAAACCTGCAAGGCCGGCATACACGTTCAAACGCGTTACCCCGAGGGCATGGTCATGAAACCACAGCGTCGCCGCTTCTTGTGTGTTCGGATACCAGTAGTGATCGCTGACGCCGTTGTTCCAAGCCGGCCCGACATACGCCATGCCCGGCGTGAACCAGGCATCTGGGCCGCCATCTGACCAGGAAGGCACTTCGCCCCCATGCAGGTGGGGCACGGCTGGCACAGGCCCAGTGTAATACTGGCACCAGGCCGGATCATTAGGGCCCGGCACAGCGGGAGGCAGTGGACACATTACCCCAGGATTGTGTCCATTCCCCAGCGGGTCCGCCCAGTGGAGTGTCTGATCCACGGTCAGCAATCGGTACAGTTCGTTGGTGAGATTGTTGATGTAATTGACAGTCAGGCCGGCGCCTCGCACGGCCTCAATGGTGAAAGCGGGGTAGAGAGGGCCATAGGTGGTGCCATCCGGTTTGGTGATTTTGTACGCCCAGACTTTCGTGCCGGCCACGCCGGCAGGATACATGGCAGCCGGTAGAATCTTCTGGACATGATTCTCCATCGAGATAGTGAGAACATCACCCGCCTGCACCCTCGCATTGGCAAAATGCGGCAAGGGATCCACAAATTTTTTGATGTTCTTCGGATTCAACGGAATTTGGGGTTGCTGCATGCTTGCCAGAATCTCTTCAGGCCGAAATCCCCGCGCCAGTAGAGCCGCGGCGGTTGCCGTCATTCCAATTTGAAAGAATTTGCGCCTCGTGATCATTTTCCAAGCTCCTGTTGAAAATCTGTTAGATTTACCCACCTTGTCGCGCGTCAGCGTCGTATCATTCCTGAACCCCTTTTATCCCCCTTTCTGATTTTTTCACGCTGGTAGCCCACCCAGGATATGAACCCCGCTGACAATTGCGCATAATAGTTTAGAATAAAATAAACATTTACCAGACACAAAATACCCTCTGGGCATTGGGTTGTAGAGGCATAGCTTCGTGAAGGCAGTTTGGACCAAAGCGATCGCGGAAAGCGAAGGGTAGAATTGATGCGATCAGCAATATTCTAAATGAATCATACAATGTTTTTTTCGAAAAGTCAATACGCTAATTTGTTAAAATTTTTGTCATGCAAGAGGCAAGAGAAAATTGTTCAGAACAATGAACAGAGTTGATCCAACTTTCGCCATACTTGCCGGGCAGTGGAGAGGGGCCGGCCGCCAAACTTGTGAGGAACACAAAGGCCCCAGGGTGCACTCCCCGGGGCCAAATCTCAGCGAGAAGGATTGCAGAACCAGGCTCACCCGCCGAACAGCACGGCCAGCGTGCCCTGCACCAGGTTCAACAGCCAGGTGGGATATATGCCCAGCAGGACCGTCCCCACCGCCGCAATACCGGTGCCGATGGTCAGGGCGGGACAGCGCGCCGGCTCTGCCTCTTCCGCCGGCGCCGCCAGCGCCATGCGCGCCACCACCCGCAGGTAATAATAGGCCGAGATCACGCTGTTGATAACGCCGATAATGGCCAGGACCAGCAGTCCGCTCCGCACCGCGGCACTGAAGACGTACAGCTTGCCGAAGAAGCCGGCCAGCGGCGGCATCCCCGCCAGGGAGAACATGAATACGGTCATAGCGGCCGCCAGCCACGGCCGGCGGTGGAACAAGCCGCGCATGCGCTCCAGCTCCACGCCGGCGGCGTCCTCCTCGGCGCGCTCCAGCGCGATCAGCACCGCGAAAGCCCCGATGTTCATCAGCGCATAGGCCATCAGGTAAAAGAGCACGCCGCTGACGCCGGCCTCGCCGGCGGCCACGCCCACCAGGATGTAGCCGGCGTGGGCAATGCTGGAATAGGCCAGCATGCGTTTCACGTTCCCCTGCGCCAATGCCGCCAGGTTGCCCCAGGTCATGGTCAGCACCGCCAAAACTCCCACCGGCCACACCCACCAGGCGTACAGCGTCGGGAAGACTGCCACCAACACGCGCACCAGTGCGGCGAAGCCGGCCGCCTTGGCCCCTACCGACATAAAGGCGGTCACGGAGGAGGGCGCGCCCTGATACACATCAGGCGTCCACATATGGAACGGGACAGCGGCGACCTTAAAGGCGAAACCGATCAGCAGGAGCGCCAGGCCGGCGATGAGCATCGGGTCGGTCTGGACGCTGGGTACCGCCGCGGCGATGCCGGCCAAAGAGGTCGTCCCCGTCGCGCCGTAGAGCAAGGCCATACCGTACAGCAGGAAGGCGGAGGCGAAGGCGCCCAGCAGGAAGTACTTCAGCGCCGCCTCGCCGGCGCGGATGTCGGTCGTGCGAATGCCGGCCAGCGCGTAGAGCGCGATGGAGAGGATTTCCAGCGAGAGGAACAAGGTCATCAGATGGGTGGCGGCCCCCAGGAACATCATCCCGCTGGCTGCCAGCAGGAGCAGGCCGTAATATTCGCCCGCCGGCAGGTCCACACGTACGATATAATCCAGGGAAACCAGCACCGCCAGCACTGCGGCCGCGCTCATCACCAAGCTGATGACCAGGGCGAAGCGGTCCGCGGCGGCCATGTGCTGGAAGGTCGGCACGCCCGGGCCGGCCAGCATGACGACCGTGGCGACAAAGGTGGCCAGCACGCCGGCCAGCGCCAGCAGTCCAATGCCCTTCCTGTCCTTCCAGACCAGGTCTGCCAGGAAAACCACCAGCGCGGCCGCCAGCAACAGCGTCTGGGGCAAAATGCTCACTATCTGCACATCCGCGATGTTCATGTCCTCTCCTCAAATCCAGCTTCAGCACACTGCCAGCATCAGTGAATGAAGCACCCGCGTCAGGGAAGCCAGGCCACGGCGGCCGCCTGGCTCACCAGCGCGTTGATCGTCGCGCCGGCCGGCACCAGGATCAGATTGGGGAACACGCCCAGCACAATGATCAGCACCAGGAGCGGCACCATCACCAGCAGGTCCATGCCGCGCATGTCCGCCGCGCCGGCACTGCGCGCCTCCACCGGCCCCTGCATGATGCGCTGGAAGGTCCACAGCATATACCAGGCGCCCAGGATCATGCCCAGCGCGGCTAGCACGGCATACACCCGCACCCCCTGGAACACGCCCACGAGGATCAGGAACTCCCCCACGAAGCCGTTTAGGCCGGGCAGACCCACTGCGCCCAGCATGGCAATGAGGAAGCAGACCCCCAGGAGCGGCGCCGGCTTCCACAGGCCGCCGAACTCGGCAATAAGGCGGGTGCCGCGGCGCTCCTCCAGCATCCCCACGATGAGGAACAGCGCCGCCACGTAAATGCCGTGGCTGACCATCTGCATCACCACGCCGGCCAGCGACTGGGCGTTAGCCACCACCACTCCGAGCACCACCAGCGATAGGTGGGCGACGCTGGAGTATGCGATGACCCGCTTGACGTCCTTCTGCATCAGTGCGGAAAGGGAGGCGTACAGGATGCCGATAATGGCCAGCACGGCCAGCCAGGGAGCCGCGGCGCGCAGACCTTCCGGGAAAAGCTGAAGGCCGAAGCGCACAAAACCGTACACGCCCATTTTGGAGAGCACGCCGGCCAGCAGGACCGTCACCGGCGTAGGCGCTTCCACGTAGGCGTCCGGCAGCCAGGTGTGGAAGGGGAAGACCGGTACCTTGACGGCAAAGGCCAGGCCGAACATGGCGAAAAGCCACAGCGGCGCCGGCCAGGCCAGCTTCAGCTCGCGCAGGGTCTGCCAGTCAAAGGTCCATGCCCCGGTGCTCTGATAGGCGAAATAGCCCAGTGCCAGGATGGCGACCAGCATCAGGGCACTGCCGGCCATCGTATAGATGAAGAACTTCATCGTGGCATAGGCCCGCCGCTCCCCGCCCCATCGCCCGATGAGGAAATACATGGGGATCAGCATGGCTTCCCAGAACACGTAGAAGAGCACCAGGTCCAGCGCCGCAAAGACGCCCAACACCCCGGTCTCCAACAGCAGTAACCAGAAGAAATAGCTTTGCACGGCGGAGCGGCTGGCCTCGTCGCTCCCCACCGGTTTCCACGATGCCAGCACCGCGATGACGAAGAGCAGTGCCGTGAGGGGCAGGAGGAACAGCGAGAAGCCATCCACCCCCAGGCGGTACGAAATGCCCAATGAGGGTATCCAGGGCGCCTGTTCAGCCAACTGTATGCCGGCTTCCGCCGGCCGGAACAGCGCCGCCGCCGCCAACGACAGCCCCAGCACGATCAGGGTCACCGCCAGCGCGACCGCCCGGATGCCGGCGTGCGACCGCCGGCCCAGTAACAGCACCAGCACCGCTCCCAGGAGCGGCAGAAACACGATGAGGCTCAATAATGGAAAGCCGGTTGAGTTCATCAGGCCCAAACTCCCATGTACCGATTACCGCAGAAGAAAATAGCCCAGGATGATGACGACGCCCACCAGGATGCTCAGGGCGTACGAGCGCACCCGGCCGTTCTGCAGTGTTCCAAGCCCTTCGCCGCACACGCCGGCCAGGCGCGCCAGCCCGTTCACCGCGCCGTCCACGACCCGTGGGTCGAACAGCTCGGCAATGAAGCGGCCCACCTGCCGCAAAGGCTCTACCACCACCGCCATGTAGAACTCGTCCACGTAATATTTGCGGCTCAGCAGGGTATAGAGCGGGGCGAACTGTTTGCTCAGGTTCGCCGGCACGGCCGGCCGCACGACGTACAGGTAATACGCCAGCGCAATGCCGCCCAGCGCGATCAGCGCGGAGACGGCCAGGAGCACCCATTCGGTCGCGCCGGCCTCTGCGGCATGTTCCGCGTGCAGGACCGGCTCCAGATAACCTTCCACCAGCGAGAGCCGCGGCAGGCCGATGTATCCACCGATCACCGCTAGCACCGCCAGGATGAGCATCGGGATGGACATCACCGCCGGCGCCTCGTGGGCATGCTCCCACAGCTTCTTCTCGGCCCGGGTTTCCCCCCAGAAGGTCACGAAAAGCGCCCGGAAAATGTACACTGCGGTCAGAAAGGCAGTTCCCAGCCCCACCAGCCACAGCACTGGCGAGTGGAGGAAGGCGCGCCAGAGAATCTCATCCTTGCTGAAGAAGCCGGAGAAGAGGGGCACGCCGGCCAGCGCCGCGGCGCCGACGGCGAAGACCGCATAGGTCCGGGGGAGCTTTTCCCGCAGGCCGCCCAGCTTCTGGATGTTGATCTCGCCGGCCATGGCGTGCATGACACTGCCGGCGGCCAGGAACAAGAGCGCCTTGAAGAAGGCGTGGGTCGTCAGGTGAAACATGCCGGCGGCATATGCCCCGACGCCTACCGCCAGGAACATGTAGCCCAACTGGCTGATGGTGGAATAGGCCAGGATGCGCTTCAGGTCTTTCTCCACCAGCGCCATCGTGGCGGCGAAGAATGCCGTCGCCGCGCCGATGGACGCCACCACGGCAGCGGTGGTCGGCGCCATGTCAAAGAGCACATGATTGCGCGCCACCATGTAGACGCCGGCGGTTACCATGGTCGCCGCATGGATGAGGGCCGAGACCGGCGTGGGGCCTTCCATGGCGTCCGGCAGCCAGATGTAGAGCGGTATCTGCGCCGATTTGCCCGTGGCGCCCACGAAGAGCAGGAGGGTAATGGCGGTCACGGCCGCCGGCCCCAGTATGCCGGGGGCCCGCCGGAAGACCTCGCTGAACTGAAGCGTGCCGAACATGGCGAAGATGAGCATAATGCCCAGGGCAAAGCCCATATCACCGACGCGGTTGACGATGAACGCCTTCTTGCCGGCGTCCGCCGCCGCTTTGCGCTCGAACCAGAAGCCGATGAGCAGGTACGAACACAGGCCGACACCCTCCCAGCCCACATACATCATCAGGTAGTTGTTCGCCAGCACCAGGATGAGCATGGCGAAGACGAAGAGGTTCAGGTAAGTGAAGTAGCGGGCGTAGCGAGGGTCCTCCGCCATGTAACCGATGGAGTAAATGTGAATGAGGAAGCTCACGCCGGTCACCACCGCCGCCATGAGGGCGGACAGCGGGTCCAGCAGTAGGCTGAACTCCACATGGAAACTGCCGGCGCTGATCCAGGTGAACAGCGGTTGTTCAACCCCCGTACTGCCGGCGGTGCCCATCAGCACCCCCAGCGCGACCAGGAACGAGAGGCCGATGGCACTGCAGGCGACCCAGCTCACGGCTCGCTTGCCGATGCGCCGGCCGAAAAAGGCGTTGATGAGCACGCCCAGCAGGGGGAATAACAGCATCAGCCATGCGTACGCTAGCATCCAGTCCTCCTCAACCGTACAAGGCGGCAGACGTGCCGGCCCTATCCTTTCAACAGCGAGACGTCGTCCACATCCGTGGTGGGCTTGTGGCGGAAGATGGAGACGATGATACCCAGGCCGATGGCCACCTCGGCCGCTGCCACCGCCATCACCATAAAGACGAAAATCTGGCCGTCCAACGACTGGAGCTGGCGGGAGAGGGCGATGAAGGTCAGGTTGACGGCGTTGAGCATGATCTCGATGCACATGAAGATGACCAGGGCGTTGCGCCGTATCAGCACGCCGGCCGCCCCGATGGAGAACAGCACCGCGCTCAATATCAGCAAGTAGCGGATGGCATCCACTGCCTCAACCTCCCCGCGTTATTCTTGCCGGGACTGCCGGCGTGCTCGCGCCAGCATCACCGCGCCCACAATACCCACCAGCAGGAGCACAGAAGCTAGCTCAAAGGGCAGGATGTACTCCAGCAGGAGCGTCGCACCCAGGAGCTGGATATGTCCCAACTGCGCGATGACGTCCGGGGTGACCGTCCCTTTGGCGCCGGCAGTGCCCGTCAGGCGCATCACCAGGTAAGCGATTTCCGCCAGGAAGACCACCACGAGCGCGCTGCCGGCCGCGGCGAGGCCGCCGGTCAGCCGTCCCTGCTCCGCCGGCCGCCGGCCGCCGATGAGCATCAGCGCGAACAGGAAGAGCACGACGATGGCGCCGGCGTAGACGATCAACTGCGCGATGCCCAGGAACTCGGCGCTCAGCATGATGTACATGGCCGCCAAGGCGACGAAGTTGACCAGCATGCCCAGGGCACTGTACACCGCGTGCCGCGCCAGGATGACGCTCAGCGCGCCGGCGATGGCGACAGCGCCGAAAGCGATGAATAATACCGTTTCCAATGGGGTTGCGGTCATAGGCGTTATCCCGATCAGACTTGCTTCACGATGACATGGGGGCGGGCCGGCTCCAGCAGTTGCTCTTTGGAATACACCAGCTCATGCCGGCCGAAATCCGCCAGGGCGAACTCATGTCCCATGACGATGGCACCCTTCGGACAGGCTTCCTCGCAGTAGCCGCAGAAAATACAGCGCGTCATGTTAATCTCATAGCGCTTGGCGTACCGCTCGCCCAGCGACACGGGATGCTCGGGGTCATTCTCCGCCGCTTCGACGTAGATGGCGCCGGAGGGGCACACCGCCGCGCAGAGGCCGCAGGCCACACATTTCTCCAGCCCGTTCTCGTAGCGCTGGAGCTCATGCCGGCCGCGGAATCGCGGATATATCTCCGGGGGCTGTTCGGGATACTGCACCGTCACCGGCTTCATAAACAGGTACCGGAGGGTGATTCCCATGGCCCGCAAATGTTGGATCAGACCTTTGACAGCATTCACCAGTGCTGACATGCACATCCACCCCTGCAGGAAAAATCGCTCAGGCCACCAGTGCCACCACGACCGCCGTCACCGCCAGGTTGGCCAGCCCCAGCGGCACCAGGAACTTCCACCCGAACTTCATCCACTTATCGTAGCGCACGCGCGGGATGCTGGCGCGCACCCAGATGAACACAAAGAGCACCACCGCCGCCTTCACGACCAGCCACACCAGTTGCAGCAGCGGGCTGAGATGGGCAAAAGGCCCCTGCCAGCCGCCCAGGAACAGCGTCGCCACCAGGATGCTCATCACGATCATGTTGATGTATTCGGCCATGAAGTAAATGGCGAACTTGATGCCGCCGTACTCCGTCGAGTAGCCGGAGACCAGCTCGTTCTCCGTCTCGGGCATGTCAAAGGGAGAGCGGTTGATCTCCGCCATGCCGCTGATAAAGTATACCAGGAAGCCCACCGGCTGGAGGATAATGAGCGGCAGGGTTTTCTGCGCGGCGATGATGTCGCCGAAGCGCAGGGAGCCGGTGATAGTGGCGATGCTGGCGATCGCCAGGCCCATCGGAAGTTCATAGGTGATGACCTGGGCAGTACTGCGCAGTGCGCCCAGCAGGGAGAAGTTATTGTTGGACGCCCAACCGCCCAGGAAGATGCCGTACAGCCCCAGGCCGGCCATCGCCACGACGTACAGCACGCCGACATTCACATCGGCCACCACCATGGTGATCTTGCGGCCCCAGGCCATGAAGCTGTCGCCCACAGGGATCACGCCGAAGACGATGAGGGAGCCGGCCACCGCAATGCCCGGACAAATGACGTACAGCCACTTGTCCACCTCAGTGGGGATGACTTCCTCTTTGAAAATGGCCTTAAAGGCGTCGGCGATGGGCTGGAGTAGGCCGAAGGGGCCGGCGCGGTTGGGCCCGTAGCGCCGCACAAAACGTCCCACCAGCTTGCGCTCGACATAGGTCATGTAGGCGAACGCCAGCAACAGGACGACAATGACCACCAGGCTCTTGATGGCAGGAATCAGCAGGGCATCAATCCAATCCATAGGTTTCCCCTGTTCTTCCGGAATCGCAACTGCGCGTCTCAGCCGGCCAGGCTGACATGCACTTCCTGCACCGCCAGCTTATCCGGCGCGATGTCTCGCACGGCACCGGCCTCCCCCAACACCGCGTAGGACAGGCCCTCATAGCCCGGCACACAGCGGGCGATCTCGGCGAAGACCTCTTCCGCCGAGGAGAACCGCCACTTGTCCGCCTCCCCAAGCCGCAGGCCCAACTGCGCCAGTATCCACCAGGCCGGCCGGCTCTCCCCCGTGGGGCGCAGGGCCGCCCGCGCCCACTGCACCCGACCGGTCAGGTTGGTGTACGTGCCGTCGCATTCGGCGAAAGTGCAGGCCGGCAGTACCACATCCGCGTCCGCCGGGAAGTCCTCCTTCCAGGAGGTGATGACCACCAGGGAATCGGCCCGCAGGCCGGCTGGCACTGCTCCCAGCACAATGGCCGCCGGCAGTGTCTGCCCGAACCATGCCCTCCGGCCCGGCCCAGGTTCCGCTGGCACTCTGCGTCCCCATATTTGATGATACCGATCCAGCACCTTCTGGTCCGAGTACGGCTGATAGCCGGGCAGGAAGGCGGGTGAAACGCCCATGTCCAGCGCGCCGATGGCGTTGGCCTGCGCCGGCACCAGGGCCGGCCCTTCTGCACCGCATACCAGGGCCAGATTGTCCAGCGCGCCGCGCAAGGTCGCATCGCCGGCGCGTGCCCCGCCGTACAAAATGGTCAGACGTTGAGCGGCCGCCAGCTCGCCGGCCGCGGCCCTCAGCTCCGCCTCCGGCGCCCCTGAAGCATGGGCGACCGCCGCCGGGGTATAAGGTTCCATCCAGGCCTGCAGGCGCTCCATGCCGGGGGCCGGCCGCGCCTTCCCGCTCCGTAGGATGGCGTGCACCAGGCCGTTGATCACAGCGGTTTCTGTGCCCGGCCGGCATTCCAGCCAGCGCCCATAGCGCGCCAGGCGGGAGCGTTCCGTGCCCACCATGATGAAGCGGGTGCACCCCATCACGCCGGCATGCCGTGCGAACAGCTCCAGCATCGGCGCGACATCCAACAGGTCCATGCCGGCAATCAGCACCAGGTCGGACTGTTCGAGTTTGCGGGTGGTTGGCAGGAGCCGCGGGCGCGCCGGCACTTCGGCTGCCATATCCAGGTTGTTGGTTCCCAGCGCGCCGCGCGCCAGCCGCTGAAGCAGGTAATTGGCCTCGTTGCTGAATATGGGTGAGCCGAGGAGGGCGGCGCCGGCCGTCCCACGCGCCTGCGCGGCTTCCCGCAGGGCCTTGGCGGCGCGCTCCAGCGCCTCTTCCCAGGAGGCCGGCTTCAGCTCCCCATCTTCCCGCACCAGCGGCTGAAGGACACGCAGGGAGGCATCCGCCGGCCGATGGTCGAACTGGCCGCGGTCGCACAGCCATTCGTCGTTGACATCGGGGTGCTCGCGGGAGACGATGCGTTTCAGCCGGTTGTATTTGGTATGGAGCGAGATGTTGCACCCCACCGCGCAGTCCAAGCACACGGATGGGGTGTGCTTCAGCTCCCAGCTCCGTGCGGAGAAGCGGAAGACGCGGCTGGTCAGCGCCCCCACCGGGCAGAGGTGCACCGTGTTGCCCGAGAAGGGGGTGTCGAAGGGCTCGCCGTTGAAGGTGTCTACATAGGTCAGCCGGCCGCGCTCGAACAGGCCCAACTGCACGTCATCCGCCCATTCCTCGAGGAAGCGGATACAGCGCCGGCAGAGCACACAGCGCTCCTGGTCCATGATGATATACGGTCCCAGCACCCGCGCCTTGGCCTTGCGGCGCTTCTCCTCGATGAAGCGGCTCTTTCCCGGGCCGTAGATAAAGGTCTGGTCCTGAAGCTCACACTCCCCGCCTTTGTCGCACACCGGGCAGTCCAGCGGGTGATTGGTGAGCAGGAATTCCAGGTTCGCGGCGCGCGCCTTACGGATTTCCGGGGTATCGGTGCGCACGACCATGCCCGGGCGCACCTCGGTGGTGCAGGCGGTCTGCAGACCGCGCATCTTCTCCACTTCCACCAGGCACATGCGGCAGGCGCCCACCGAGATGAGTTTGGCGTAGTAGCAGAAGGTGGGGATGGGGATGCCCAGCTTGCGCGCCGCATCCAGCACCGTGCTGCGCGCCGGCACCGTCACCTCTCTCCCGTCAATGATGACGCTGATCATATTGTCCAGGAACGTGTTTTCGTTCGTCACAGCTCTACCCTGCCCCAACTTTCTCGCGTCGACATGGTCCTCGCCAGGCCGTCAGGCGTGCTTCGGACAGCGGCCCAAGCGGATATGCTCCAGGTACTCCTCGCGGAACAGCGCAATGCTGGAACGCACCGGCCCCAGCGCGGCATCGCCCAGCGGGCAGAAGCTCTTGCCGGCAATGTTGTCGCAGATATCCAGCAAAAGGTCCAGGTCCTCTTCTCGCCCGCGGCCGTGCTCGATGCGGTGCAGGATCTGGTACATCCAGTCGGTGCCCTCGCGGCAGGGAATGCACTTGCCGCAGGACTCATGGCGGTAAAATTCCGCCAGGCGCTCCGTGATGGACACGATGCAGGTGTTCTCACCGATGACGATGACGGCGCCGGAGCCGAGCATGGAGCCGGCGGCCGCCACCGACTCGTAATCCAGCGGGACATCAATCTTGTCCGCTCCCAGCATCGGTGTGGAGGAGCCGCCCGGGATGATGGCCTTGATGGGACGCCCGCCCAAGGGGCCGCCGGCGTAGTCGTAAATCAGCGTGCGCAGGTGTGTCCCCAGCGGCAGTTCGTACACGCCCGGCCGCTCCACATGCCCGCTGATGCAGAACAGCTTGATGCCGGGGCTTTTCTCTGTCCCGAAGGAGCGGTACCATTCCGCGCCGCGCTCCACGATAAAGGGCACGTTGAAGAGCGTCTCCACGTTGTTGATGATGGTGGGCTTGCGGTACAGGCCGCTTTGGGCCGGGAAGGGGGGCTTCAGCTTCGGGTGGCCGCGGTCGCCTTCCAGAGAGGTGAGCAGTGCGGTTTCCTCGCCGCAGACATAGGCGCCGGCGCCCTTGTGCAGGGTCAGTTCCAGGTTGTACCCGCTCCCCAGGATGTTCTTGCCCAGATAGCCGTGGGCATAGGCCTCGTCAATGGCCTGCTGTAAGCGCCGGGCGCCGAAGGCATATTCCCCACGGATGTAGATGAACGCGTGCTCGACCTGGCAGGCGTAGGAGGAGATGATGATGCCTTCGATGAGGCCGTGCGGGTCATGCTCGATCAGCACGCGGTCCTTGAAGGTGCCCGGTTCGCCCTCGTCGGCGTTGCAGACCAGGTAGCGGGGGAAGACGTCCGCCGGCAGGAAGCCCCATTTGACGCCGGCGGGGAAGCCGGCGCCGCCGCGTCCCCGCAGGCCGGAGGCCTTCACCAGCTCCACCAACTGCTGAGGCGTATATTCCTTCAGCGCCTTGGCCAGCGCCTGATAGCCCCCGCGCTGTAGGTACACCTCAATCGTATGCGAATTGGGCACCCCGACATTGCGCAGTAGAATCTTCTCAGCCATTCGCTCGTCCTTCAACACCTGTTCAGCGTCGCCCGGGAACCGCCGGCTCAATCCCTGGACAGCTCGGCCAGGATGGCGTCCAGCCGCTCCTCGGTCAGGTTCTCGTAATATGTGTCATCTACCTGCATCATGGGCGCCGTGCCGCATGAGCCGAGACATTCCACGGTCAGGAGGGTGAACCGCCCATCGGGTGTGGTCTCCCCCACCTCAATGCCGAGCTTCTTGCGCAGGACATCCACGATGTGCTCCGCGCCCATCAGGGAGCAGGAGATATTGGTACAGACCTGGATGACATGTTTCCCCACCGGCCGGCGGTACAGCATGGTGTAAAAGCTGGCGACCGAGGCCACTTCTACCGGCGGCAGGTCCATCAGCAGTGCCACTTCCCGCAGGACTTGGGGGGAAAGGTAGCCGGCTTCCCGCTGGGCGATCTCCAGCGCCGGCAGTAATGCCGAACGTGCCTGCGGGTACTTCTTCATCGCCGCGCGAATCTCTGCTCTCGCTGTTTCTGACAGGATCAAGGCTTTCCTCCCGCCCGCACTCAGCGGTCAACCTCGCCCATGGTGATATCCACAGAGCCGATGATGGCCACCATATCGGCTAGCCAAGCGCCTTCCGCCATGATGGGGGAGGCGGCGATGTTGGAGAAGGAGGGGCCGCGGATTTTCAGGCGGTAAGGCTTGGGGCCGCCGTCGGAGACGAGGTAAAAGCCCAGCTCGCCCTTGGGTGCCTCTACCGCGGCGTACACCTCGCCGGCCGGCACGTTGAACCCCTCCGTCACCAGCTTGAAGTGGTGGATAAGCGCTTCCATACTGGTCTCCAGCTCCGGCCGCGGCGGCAGGACCACCTTGCGGTCGTCCGCCTTGACGGGGCCGGCCGGCAGTTTGTCCAGCGCCTGCCGAATGATGCGCACGCTCTGGCGCATCTCCGCCACGCGCACCAAGTAGCGGGCGTAACAGTCCCCTTCCTTCTGGGTCGGGATGTCGAACTCGAACTGGTCATAGGCGGCATAGGGGGCGTACTTGCGCACGTCGTAGGCCAGCCCACTGCCGCGCAGACACGGCCCGGTTACCCCCATGGCAATGGCCTGATCGAGGGGCAGATACCCGATGCCTTTGGTGCGGGAGAGCCAGATGGGGTTGTTCGTCAGCATGGTCTCCCATTCGTCCAGCGCCTTGACGAAGCCATCCAGGAAGGAGCGCACCGCCGGCACAAAACCTTCCGGCACATCCCAGCGCACGCCGCCCACGCAGAAGTAGGTCGGGGTCAGGCGCGCGCCGGCGACCATCTCGAAGATGTTCAGGATATATTCGCGTTGCTGGAAGGCGTACAGGAGTAAAGCATGGATCGTCCCTGAGAGGTCCAGACAACTGGTGCCGATCCAGATACAGTGCGCCGCCAGACGCTGTAGCTCGCACAAAATCACCCGCAGGACCTGGGCGCGCGGCGGCGGCTCGATGTCGAGCAGTTTCTCGATGGCCAGGATGAGTCCCAGGTTGTTGTTCATGGCCGAGACGTAATCCATGCGGTCCGTGTAGGGGATGGCCTGCATGTACGTCTTGTACTCGACCGTCTTCTCGATGCCGGAATGCAGGTGCCCGGGGTCCGGCCAGCACCGCACGATCTTCTCGCCGTCGAGCTGGAGGACGAAGCGCATGACACCGTGGGTGGCGGGGTGCTGAGGGCCGAAGTTGACCACCAGCATACCTGGGTCATCCACCCAGCCGGGCGGCATTAACGGTGGAGTGGAAGGTGCTTCCATGACCTGGGTGCCCAGGCCGGCCAGCGCCGGGTCATCGGCGTTCTCCGAAAAGGCCGCTGGCTCGCCGCCTAGGGGATAGTCCTTGCGCAGGGGGTGCCCCTTCCAGTCGTCCGGCAGCATGATGCGGCAGAGATGCGGATGGCCGTCGAAGATGACGCCCATCAGGTCATAGGTTTCCCGCTCGTGCCAGTCGGCGCCCGGCCAGATGGAGGTGACGCTGGGGCAGTGGGGCGGGTCGCCTTCCAGCGGGACCTTCAACATGATGCGCCGGCGGTGGGTCAGCGAGTACAAGTTATATATGGTGGCGAAGCGGGGCTGAATCCCCAGGTTCAGCCGATCCACCGCTGTGACGAAGGACAGCAGGTCGTACCGCAGGTCCGGATCATCCCGCAGAAAGCGGCAGATGTCCAGCAGACGGTCCACCGCCACCGTGATGGTGACATCGCCCTTGCAGTCCACGGCGTCCAGGACGGCCCCGGGGAACTGCGCCTGTAGCTTATCGAGAGTCAGGTTCCCTTCGATCATGCCCATTCCTTACCGACCGCTGTGATGGTGAACGGACAAACATGCCAATGGCGGCAACCGATTACGCGTAATCCTTGAAGCGATCTTTCTCGATCTTTTTCTGGAGCAGGGTCAGGCCGTAGAGCAGAGCCTCCGGACGCGGTGGACAGCCTGGGATGTAGACATCCACCGGGATGATCTTATCCACGCCCTGGATGACGGCGTAATTGTTGAACATGCCGCCGCTGCTGGCGCAGGCGCCCATGGCGATGACCCATTTGGGTTCAGCCAGGTGTTCGTAGAGGCGCTTGACCACCGGGGCCATTTTCTGGGAGACACGGCCCGAGACAATGAGCAGGTCAGGTTGGCGGGGGGAGGGTCGGAAGACCTCTGCACCGAAGCGGCTGATATCGAAGCGGGGGCCGCCGGCGGCCATCATTTCAATGGCACAGCAGGCCAGGCCGGCGGTCAGCGGCCACACCGAATACTTGCGCGCCCAGTTGACCAGCCATTCCAGCGAGGTTGCGATGACCGTATCGCCGAGCTTCGTCTCTATTCCCATTCAAATGCCCCCTTACGCCACACGTAGATGTAGCCTACCAGGAGAATAAGGAGGAAAACGGCCATCTCAATCAGGCCGAAGAGCTTTAACTGCTTGAGCACCACCGCCCAGGGATATAGGAACAACACCTCTACGTCGAAGAGGAGGAACAGCACAGCGGTAACGTAGTACTTGATGGAGATGCGCTTTTCCCATGGACTGACGAAGGGTATTTTGCCGGCCTCATAGGTGTA
The DNA here is from genome assembly GCA_938049385.1 of uncultured Anaerolineae bacterium. Classification (GTDB taxonomy): domain Bacteria; phylum Chloroflexota; class Anaerolineae; order JACIWP01; family JACIWP01; genus JACIWP01. The sequence goes on along the minus strand of CALIBQ010000056.1, from coordinate 32,169 downwards.
CAGCTTGTTCTTCGCCGGCTTGCGCGGGCCAATAAACATCGGGACAATCAGCGCAATGGCGGCAAATCCTGTGGCGAAGATAACCAGAATGAGAATCGGCAGGTAATCGATCGGCATGACGACGCTCCTGAACGGGAATCCGTCGCTATCGCGTGCCTTCCCTGTGGATAGAACAAGACACGGACGATTATAGCCCCCCTCGCGTTTCTTGTCAAAATGGGCGCCGCAAATAGTGAAAAAATCCGCTATATAGGACCCTGGCTTGTCTGCTTAACTTTTCCAATCGTGAAGAGAACATCTCCTCGGTCCGATTCCGCTCACGCCGGCAGGAGCTTGTCGCCCACCAGGCTGGCCAGGAACTGCCGCACCTGTCCATCATCGAAGCGCACCACCACCCGCACATCGCCTTTCTCCGGCAGTATTTTCTCCACCACCCCAGGCCCGAAGACAGTGTGGTGCACCGCCATGCCGGCCGTGTACTGCGCCGCGATATCAGCCGCCTCCGCCCGCGCCGGCTCCGCCGTGGAAGCGGCCAGCGCCGCGTACTGCCGGTCCTGCCACAGCTCGGCGAACATCTGCAGGTCCTCCGGCTGGGACAGCCGGCGGGCGATCTCATCACAGCGCCGGCGTGCCTCCGCAATGCGCGGCGCCAGCCCCTGCTTGTACTCCAGCGGCATATCACTTTGCGCCAGAACGCGCGAGGTGCGGCTGAGCGCAGCACGCAGATAACCTACCTGCTGGCGCGGGTCGGGGTGTTCCGGGTCAATCCGTACCAGCGTTACTCCCTGCCGCCGGCACAGCCACTCGCGCACCGCGTCGCGGTTCTCCTCCTCTTCCGCTTCCTCATCGCTGATGCGCCGGTTCTGGGTGCGCATGCCTCCGACGAAGCGCAGGGCGATGCCCAGCTCCGGGTAATAGCGGTCAAGCTTCAGCCGCCGGCCGGTATACGGGTTCTGCATCCATGCCGGCGCAAAATCTTCCCGCACATCAAAGCCCTCGAATATTCGGGCCGTGATCTCCAACCATGCACTGAACGCGGACCACCTCATAACGTTCTCCTCGCCGCCCCGGTAGTTCTATTGGCCGGCCTGCCCCAGAGCGCGCAGCCTCTCCGCGGCACGCAAGCCCCAATCGCTGTTGGGCGCCAGCTCCAACAGCCGGCGGTACATATCGCCGGCCTCCTCCCTGCGCCCCATGTCTTCCAGCACTTCTCCCAGGTGATAATAGGCTTCGGCAAACTCGGGGGCCACTGCGATAGCCTGGCGGAAGGCCGCCTCCGCCTCTTCGTAGCGCCCCCGGTCGCGCAAGGCCATGCCCAGCTTGTTGTGGGCCGCCGGGTTTTGCGGCGCGGCGGCCACCGCGGCCTGGTACTGCTGAAGGGCCTCGTCCGGCCGGCCCATCTCCTGATACGTGTCCCCCAGGGTGTGGTACATGGCCACATCTTCAGGATGATGTTGAAGCGAACGCCGGAAGACCTGCACCGCCTCGTCATACCGGCCGAGCTGGCGCAGGCGGTTGCCCAACTCGAACTGCAGGCCGGCATCCGATGGGTTGGCATCGGCCAGCCGGCGCAGACGCTCCAGCTCCGCCTGGACGCGCCGCTCTTCCTGCGCCGGCGAGACTGTGGGCAGGGCCAGGGGGACGGCGGCCGGCGCTCCCATCCCCAGCTCCTGCCGGCGCACCGCGTACATCTGCACCTCGCCGCTGTCATAGACCAGATCGAGCACGGAGCCGACCAGGCCGGCGAACTTGGCCAGCCCTTCCGCGGGATACACCGCCCGCTCAAAGGGACCGACATAAATGTACCCCACATGATATTTGCCCAGCAGGGGCAGGATGGCATTCGGGTCCCTCTCGCTGTAGATGCGGTGCACATCCCGCTCCCGCTCGGGAATCAGCTCCGGGTAGCGCTGTTCGTTCTCATGCAGGGGATTGATGACCGTCGGAAAGCCGGTGTTCCAGGCGATGCGCACGCCGTTGGCGCGGTAAAACTCCCACGGCGCCTGCAGGATCACTGGCGTGCCCTCGACATGCTCCTCCAGCCAGCGGATGGCATCATAATCTGGCGCCATAAAGATGGGATGCCCTTCCCAAACGTACTCCGCCGTCTGCATATAGGCCTGGCCGTCCAGCGTGCCGATGGGCGGAGAGACCGGGAAGCGGTCATGCACCCGGGTATAGGCGCCGAAAACGGGATAGACCAGGGAAAGCGCCAGGAGGAAGCCGAAGCCGGCCCACCATACCCCTTGCAGGAACGAGGCACGGCCGGCCAGCCGGCGCACCACCACTGCCAGCAGGCCCGCCGCGCCGACGGCGAACAGCACCCAGGCCTGGATGTAGAACTTGAAGATGGTGTTCATGCGGTACCAGGTGCCGCCCAGATGGTCTCGGACATACACGAATTCCACCCCCAGCGAGATGAGCAGACCCATCAGCATCAGCAGGGCCGACATCCGCTCCTCGGTGAGCAGATCATGCCGCGCTGACAACCACAAGGCGCCCAGTGCCAGCTCGCCGATGATGATAAAGGTGAGGACCTGCAGTTCGTTCAGCCGGCCGTACACGAGCGGCAGAATCGCGGCCGATATCACCGGCACCGCCAGCGCGGCAATCCACCACCCAGAGAAGCGGAACGCCGGCCAGCGCCCCTCCGGCTCCGGGGGTTCCGCCAGTCCCTGGCTGGCGGGGGTCAGCCGGCCGTTCGAGACCGCCTCATAGAACTCGTCCAGCTCCTCCTCCAGGTACAGCGCCCCGTGGCCGATGACGCTCTCCGCCGGCAGGGCCGCAACAGCACGCGCGCGCTGGCGTCCCTCCGCCTGCCACCAGCGCCAAAGCCGCGCCGCCGTGCCGGCGGCCAGCGCCGCCAACGGATACAGGAAGAAACCGAACATGCCGAGGTAGTAATTGACCTCGGTGGGATACGTCACCTGCCCCAGGCCGTGCACAAAGGCCTGGAAATAAGTGAAAAAGGGCGCGTAACAGGCCAGGCCCGCCGCTCCCAGCAGGCCGGCACCCAGCGCGGATGCGAGAATGGCCGCGGGGAGGCGCCGGCCGGCGAAGCGCGCGTCAGCGGCCCAGTGCGCCAGCAATAAAGCGCCGGCGGTCAGCGCCAGATAGACCGGGAAATCCCAAGCGTTGTTGACCGCCATAGTGCCCAGCGCCCAGGCCGCGGCCGGCAGTGCCAGCACCAGCGGCGGCCGCTCATCCGTCCCCTCCTTCCTGATCGAGCGCACCAGGCTCACCAGCAAGGCGATGAGAAGGATGGCAAAGGGCAGGCTGATGACATGCGGGTGCAGGTCCGCAAACAGAAAGCTGAAGAAGGGGAACTCCGTGATAGTGTTCTCATAAGCTCCGTGGGCGCGCGAGGCATCCCAGAACCAGTCGGTGCGCAGTGGCAGAGGCGTGCCGGCGATCCAGCGGCCCAATCCCTGCAGGATGCCGGCCAGGTTCCCCTGCCGTTGCACATCCGCCAGGCTCCGCAGGGCCTGGGCCACTTCTGGCAGGCCGCCGTAGCCGCGGATGGGGAAAGCGCCGGCCAGGTTGCCGATGAAGGCGACAAAGCCGGCCGCGGCGGCGCCGAAACGCCGCCGGCCCGTCAGCGTCCACCCCAGCACGAAGGCCCCGCTGGTCGTCAGGCCGGCCAGCGTGGGGATGAGCAGGTTGAACCCGATGGAGGAGCGCACGCCGGCCAGCTTGATGAGCGTCGAGACAGCGAACAGGCCGTAATAGTAATAGTTGATGTAGCCGTCGGAAAAGAAGGGGTCATACGGCGGCATCCAGGCACTGCGCAGGATGGCGTTCAGGAAGCCGAACTCCATCGGCTTCTCGCCGCCCCGCAGGGGATGCCACAGGTCGGGATTGAGCAGGCGCAGGAGCAGGAACGCGCCGAAGCCGGCCAGGAAAGCGGCCTCGTTGAAGAGCACCTCCCGCCGGTGCCGGCGCCACAGCTCCCGCACGTCCAGCCGGCGCCAACGGAAAAGCGCCCATCCGAGGGCGAATACCAAGGCCAGCGCAAGCCAGGCAGAACCGGCCGTGTACTTCCACAGCCGCAGGCTGGCGGCCAACCAGCACAGGTACGCCGCCACCAACAGGCCCAGTACCCGCGCCAGGCCGTATCCCCGCCCGGGCATATCGGGGAAGAGCAGGGCCGCCAGCGGCCAGCCGGCCAGCCCCACCAGCATCAGCATGACCAGCCAGACCAGCACCGCCGGCAGGGTGCCGGCATTGGCCAGCGGGTTCCACGCCCAATCATGCACCGCCGGCAGTTCATCCACCGGCTGGTCCAGCATCAAGGATTTGCGGTACGCCGGCATCGGCAGTTCGATCGGTGGTTCCTTCACATCTCGCCGCACCAGCGGGGTAGACCCCAGTGCGCCGGCAAAAAGGGAGCGGAACTCCTCCTCGCTCAGGTCGCGCACCTTGCGGAAGATCAGCACTTTGGGATGGTCGTAGACGCTGAAGCTCTCGTCGGCGGCATCGTCGGGGAACCCTTTCCCCCACAGCCGCGGGTAGGACATGGCGGAATAGGCCAGCTCAAAACCCAGCCGGCCCTGGAAGAGCAGTTCGTAATAGCGGATTTCCACCGGATAACGCCAGGGGAGCCGGCGGATGGAGCCGTACAAGCGCGGCGTCGCCAGCACCACGTAGTCCACCTGGCGAAGCACGCCGGCGATGTGCTGAAGCTTCTCCTCCGGCGGCATGTCATGGTACATGTTCATCGCCACATGGCGGTAGCCGTGCCGGCCAGGGCTTTCCTTCTCCGCCGGCAGGCTCACCGGCAGGGAGTCATCCCAGATTTCCTCGCTGAGAACAGACCCATCCGGCACATTGGCATAGATCCAGCGCGAAGCTTGGTACCAGGTATGAGGATAAGCGTACACGCTCATGAAGGCCAGTGCCCAGAGCAGTGTGGGCACCAGCACCAGGGCGATGATCAGACCGCCGGCGATAGCGCTCCAGCGCCGGCCATCCAGTGCCCATCCTGCGCCCAGCCGAGGCAGATGGGCGCGGCCCCAGGCCGTCGTCGGCAGACGTTCGGCCAGCCGGCCGGACGCGTCCGCCAGCCTCACGACCAGCCAGCCGGCCAGCAGGCAGAGGAACGGTACCAACGGCACCATATAGCGCACGAACTTGACCTCATAGCCGCCCACCTGGAAGAAATAGGGCAGTGCCCAGGCCAGCACCAAGAACAGCCCCCAGCGCGCCGGCTGTCCCGTCACCGCTTGGACCCTTTCCCAGATGCCGTTCGCCGCGCTTGTCGGCCGGCGTAGAATCGCCCATGCCAGATAGACCACTGCGGCCAGCACGCCGGCCAGGCCGGCGGTGCCCAACGCCCAGCCCAGCCCCCAGCGCAGTAGGTTCTCCAGGTGATACAGATAGGGCGGGGTGTTGACGTACTGGCGGGTGTACGGCCAGTCCACCTGGCCGCGCACCATCTCGGCCTGGCGGCCGATGGCCTCCAGATACGTGTGAGGGTCCAGCAAAGCATACAACTCGAAAGTGCCGAAGGCAAGCACCGCGCCCAGGCCGGCCATCGCCATATACCCCAGCGCCCTTGCCAGGCGCTGGCTGAACCGCTCGTCACCAGAACGAAAGAGGACCAGCAGGCCGGCGGCGGCGATGACCGCCCCATAGGTGAAGCCGCTGACCTTGCAGGCGGCCGCGCACCCGACCATCAGCCCCATGAGCAGGGCGCGCCACCAGCCGCCGCGCGCTGTCAGCCGCGCGCCGGCATATACTGCCGCCGTCCCGAACGCCGTCAGGGCGATGTCCACCGTCATAAAATGGGAGAGCTGAATATGCGTCACGCTGAGCGCCAGCAGGGCCGCGCCCAGCAGGCCCTCGCCCAGCAGGCCCTCGCGCCGGCCCCAGAAGGTGTGCCCCAGCAGATAGACCAGCAGGACCGTCAGCACTGACAGTAGGGCTGTGGTGATGCGCCCCACCACGAAAAACTGCCGGTACTGTCCCCCTTCGCCGGGGAATATCACGGCTAAGAGGCGGTAGAGGTACACCGGCAGGGTACCGTAGGCCAGGTCGTAGTGGCCGCCGGCGGGGTCTTCGGGATTGAGGCGCCGGGGATTCAGCGTGCTGTGGTCGGGGTCCAGCAGGTTGCGCCAGTCCGGCGGCCAGGAGAGGGACACATGGGACATGGTATTGGCGAGATGACGTTCGTCGGGGTGGGGGAAGGCATCCATCTCCCGGTCCCACTGCAGTTCATAGAAGCGGAAGCCGGCGGCGGCCAGCAGTACCAGCACCAAGAGCAAGATGTAACCGTAGCGGTGCATGTATCGCCCCATGCCGTGAATCTCCATGCCCAGAGAGCGTTTCGCCGGCGAGCCGTATCCGGGCCGGCCGTCCTGCGTATTGTAGATGATGGATAGGAGCGGGTCAAATCGGCCGGCGCCGCATGGGGCAATTTGCCCCGCTGAACTGCCCGTGCGATAATGTGGGTGAGAAAGCCCTTATACCACTTAAGAGACAATTCTGGTATGGAAGAGCGCGCTTCGCCTTCACCGCTCAGCGAACGGGAGCTGGAACTGCTGACGCTGGTCGCCAAAGGGGCCAGCAACCAGCAGATCGCCCGGGAGCTGTTCATCAGCGTCAACACGGTCAAAGTCCATCTGCGCAACATCTTCGACAAGCTGGGCGTGGAGTCGCGCACGGAGGCGGCCATGCTGGCGGTGCGCGAGGGCTGGATACAGTTGGAGGGTATGCCCGGCCCGGCGCCGGCCGCGCCGGAAGCGCCAGCGGTTCCGCCCCCGGCCCCTATCTCCCTGCCTCAGCGCATCTTCCTGCTGGCGAGCCTGGTGGTGGTGCTGGCGATCGCCTTCCTGATTCCCTCCCGTGCCTATCCCAGCGCCGGCCGGCCTGCCAGCCCCTTCGCCGAGCGCTCCATCACCTCTCCCCTGCTTCCCACCAATACGTCTGCCAGCCGCTGGTCGCAGCAGCCGGCCATGCCCCTGGCACGCGGCCGGCACGCCGCCGTCTGGCACGCCGGCAAAATCTACATCATCGCCGGCGACACCAACGACGGTATCACCGGTGCCGCGGATATCTATGACACGGCCAGCCGGCAGTGGAGCGCCCTGGCCTATAAGCCTACGCCGGTCAGCAACGCCGCCGCGGCGGTGGCCGCCGGCCGCATCTGGGTACCGGGCGGCTTTCTCCCCGACGGCCGCATCACCGCCGAGGTCGAGACCTACAACCTGGATACGGGGCAATGGGAACGGGGGCCGGCCCTTCCGGAGCCGCTGTGCGGCTACGCGCTGGCCGCCTGGGGCGGCAAGGTCTATCTGTTCGGCGGGGCCAACGAACAAGGGTATACCCGTGCGGCCCTGCGGCTGGACCCTGAGAAAGGCGAGTGGGAGCCTCTGCCGCCCCTGTCCTCGCCGCGGGCGTTTGCCGGCGCGGCGGTGCTGGATGAGCGCATCTATGTGGTGGGAGGATTTGACGGTCAGCGGGAGCTGAACGCGTGCCAAGTCTTCTCGCCGGCCGCCTTCGACGCCGGCCAGGATCCCTGGGAGGACTGCCCTCCCCTTTCCCTGGCGCGCGGCGGGCTGGGCCTGGCCGCCGCCGGCAAGACACTGTACGCCATCGGCGGGGGATGGCAGAGCTATATGGCGTATAACGAGCAGTATGACGTCGAAAAGGGGGAATGGACGCGCTTCGATACCCCCATCGAGGGGGAATGGCGCAATCTAACCGCCGTCAGCGACGGCAAAACGGTATATGTGTTGGGCGGATGGAACGGTCAGTACCTGGACGCGTTCTGGACGTATCAGGCGATTGTTACTATCTTCCTGCCCATCACGCCGTAAGCGTCAAGCCGTGGCGCGGCTAGCCGCTTTCTGTTCTTCTTCGCGGCGGATTTCGTCGTAGACGTGTCCCAGCCCGGATTTGATTTTGGCCTCCAGCTTGACGCCGGCGGACGGTTTGCGGGGGAAGAACCCGATAATTTTGGTCAGCACATTGCGCGCTGCCTCGGACTTCGAATGGCCGGCGAGGTACTCCTGCCGGATCAGCTCCCGCGCTACCCGCAGGTAGTCCAGCAGGGGTTCGAGGACCTGCTTATCGCACACCTCCCCATGTCCCGGCACCAGCACGTCAATGGGCATGCCCTTGAGTTGTTCCAAGGCGCGCACCCATTCGGCAGAGCTTCCCTGGGCCATGAAGGGATGCATGTTGCACACCACCAGGTCGCCGGCAAAAGCCACCCGAGCCCGAGGGACATAGACGATGGACGAGGCCGGCGTATGTCCGCCGGCGTACATGATATCCACTACTGTATCCCCCAAGTAGAGGGTCATCCGTTCCTCGAAAGTCAGCTCCGGCAGTTGAATGTCCAGATGGAGCAACTCGCGGGCGGTCTCTGGGTCCTTATCCCGATAGCGGTCTGCCAGCCGCTGTTTGAAATTGTCGCCGTAGCCGCGCATATGCTTCCAGGCCACCATGTGGGCGACAGCCGGCGCGTCGAAAAAGACGTTGCCCAGGGCATGCCCTTTGTGGTGATCGGTGTTGATGACGTAGATGGGCTTCTTGCCGGTCACGGCCTCCAGCTCTGCACGCCAGGCGCGCGCTTCCCGGGGAATCAGGGGCGTGTCCACCACCACGATGCCGTAACTGGTGACAATGGCGCCCAGGTTTGTGCCCCGGCTGTCCCGCTTTACCAATATCCCTGGAGCGACCTCCCGCATTCCCGGTTCCATTGCCGCCCTCCTGTTCGATGGGTTCATGCGCTGGACCCTGCGCCGCCGGCCAAGTACGCTACTGCCAGCTCAAGCGCCTCCGCCACACGGCTGGCCGGCATACCGCCTCCCTGGGCGAAATCGGGCCGGCCGCCGCCCCCGCCGCCTACCTGTGCACACACCTGCCGCAGGAGTGCCTGCATGTCGGCCGGCACATCGGCGGAGCGGCCAAGGAACAACTGCCCTTTATCCGGCCCCTGCCAGCCCAGCAGTGCTACCACGCCGGCATGCTCCGAAAGCCGGCTAGCTAACTGCTTGACCGCCGCCGGCTCGCGATCGGCAAACACCCTGCGCACCACCCGAAAGGCCCCAACCTGCTCCGCGCCGGCGAGCAGAGCGGCCGCTTCCAGGCCGGCCAGCTCCTCCCGCGCTTTCTGCAACTGCCGCTGGGCGGAGCGGCGCTCCTCGTCCATCTTGCGGACGATATCCGGCAGGACCTGCCAGCCCGTGGTCAGGAAGGTGCACACATCCTGGAGCACCGCTTCCTTGCGGCGGTAATCCTCCAAAGCGCGCCGGCCGCACAGGAAGGTCACGCGTGTCTCGCGCCCACGGCGTTCGACGCCGGCGATATGGATGAGGCCGACCTCGCCCGTGCTCCGGCAGTGGGTGCCGCCGCAGGCCGACCAGTCGAAACCGGTTACCTCCACCAGGCGGACGTTTTCCGACACCGCCGGCGGCTTGCGGAAGGGCACCTGCGGCACCTCCGCCGGCGTCAGAAAGCGCGCGACCACTGGCCGGTTCTCGAAGACGATGCGATTGGCCAGCTCCTCCGCGGCGTGCAGTTCCTCTGCGGTGATCGGTGCCCGGTCCAGGTCAATGGTGCTGGCATCCTCGCCCAGATGGAAGGAGACCGTCTGGGCCCCGTTCACGCGCATGAATGCCTCGGAAAGGATGTGCTGACCGGTGTGCTGCTGCATGTGATCGTGCCGGCGCTCCCAGTTCAGCCGGCCTGTAACCGCAGGAGCGTCCAGCGGGCCGGCCAGGACGTGCACTACTTCATCCGTTTCCTCATCCAGCAGGACATCCAGCACCGGCACGTCGTTCAGCCAGCCCGCATCATGGGGCTGGCCGCCGCCGGTCGGGTAAAAGGCGGTGCGCTCCAGCACCACCGCTGGCCGGCCGTCCATTTCCCGCCGGCGCACCACCCGGGCCTCGAACTCCGTCAGGTAGGGGTCCTCGTAATACAGCTTCACGGTCATAACGCCATCCCAGCTCACACCAGCAGGGTGACCAGCCAAGCGCCCAGTACAATGAAGAGCAGGGCCGTCGCCAGCTTGATGCGCGCGGTGTTGGTGTTCACGAAGCGCCCCAACTGCTCCGACGTGGTGCCGAGATAGGCCAGCACGAATACCACGATCAGCGGGGTGATGAAGAGCAGGTTATAGAGCAGGAGATACAGGAATGCCTTCGCCCGCATCTCCGGCACGCCCATGACGAACAGGATGGTAGGCAGATAGACCTGGCCGGTGCAGGCCAGCTCGATGAGCGAGATGACGAAGCCGGTGACGAAAGCTACGCCGGCGATGGCCTGGGCGGAAGCGCTCTCGCGGATGACCTGGTTGATGCGCCGGCGCAACTGCATAGGCAGTCTCAACGTCATTTTCTCATGTTTGCCGCGCCGCGCCTGAAGATAATCCAGGAAGCTCAGCACCGCGAGCAAGAGACACAGCGCCGCTGTGATGCCGTACACCCATTTGCCCAGCGTGGTCAGGAAGGGGAGGCGCGTCAGCACCTGGTACAGCCCCACACCCACCAACAAGTAGGTCAGGAAGACGCCCAGGGCAAAGCTGGCACCGACCATCAGGATGTCGCGCCCCCTGCGCCCGACAAAGGCCAGGTACGAGATGAAAAAGACCAGGGTGGCGAAGGCACACGGGTTCAGCCCGTCAATGAGGCCGGCGGCCGCCACCGTCAGCGCGCCGAAGGACTTGAAGCGCTCGATGATGCGCGACTGTGCGTTGGGCGCCTCCTGCTCCCAGTTCTCCCAGGTTACCTCGGCACCGGTGGCCTGATACTTCTGGATGAGCGCCTCGATTTTGGCGGTGCTGACATCAGTGCCCACGAGGTAATCCTGGCCGACGAAGATGGCCGGCGCGGTCAACCGGAAGCGCTCCGGCACATTGTACTTCGTGCACAACCACTCGTTGAGCGCGGCGTACTCATTGACATCGAACAGCGAGACATCAAGGTTGGGATACTTGCTTTTCAGGTAATTGATCTCGTACTGGGCGCGGTCGCATTCCTGACAGCCGGCCTTGGAGAAATAGGCCATGTGGACGGTCTTGCCGGATGCGCCGGCCGGCGCAGGTGTGCCGGTCGGTTGGGCAGTGCTGGCGGCTGATGGCGCCGGCGGCGTGATGGTGCCCTGCGGCGGCTCGAAGTACATCGGGTCTATCGGCCACGGCGCACCGCCCTGGGCCAAATATTCGTCAATCAGTCCTTCCAGGGAGGTCTCGATGACGTTGGCGTCGGGGAGGAGGTAGCGTCCGATGATCATCAGCGGGATATAGCCGCGCTGGTTCTCCGGCATGCCGGCCTTTTCCTCAATGGCCAGCTCCAGCGCGAAATAGTAGGGGTTGGTGACGTCGAACTCCCGCACCACGACCTTCTCGCCGTACTTCTCGTAAATCTTGGGCATCACATCGGCGCGGATGTGCTCGCAGTGCGGGCAGGTCGGCGAGAAGAAAAGCATGATGTGCACTGCGCCGGGCACACTGCCGGCAGGGTGCGGAGTGACAGTGGGGATGAACGGCTTGGTCGGACGGGCAGTCGGTGCCGCGGGGGTAGGGGTTGGCGCAGGCGTGGGGAACGCTGCCCCACCGGCCTCCAGAAGCCGCTGGACCGTGCTTTCGAGCTTCGTCTCAATCTCCTCCCTGCCCAGGAGCACTGTATCGCCCAGGAAAGCCTCCGGGATGGTGGCCCTGTCGGCGCCGATGCCGTAGGTGCTTTCCAGGGCTTGCAGGAACTGGTACGTGCCGGCATCATTAATATCCATCAGCCGCACTTCCAGCGAGGCACCGAACTTCTCCTGTAGCGCTGGCAGGAAGCTCACTACTTCCTGACAGTCCGGGCAGTCCGGTGAGTGGAACAGATACATTTGCACCACCGGTGCCTGCGCCGTGACGAGGACAGAAAAGAGCACAGCGGCCAGCAGTATGCCGGCCAGCAACCCGAACCAGAGATGATGGCGCTGAGTCAATGCGGTCACCCTCCTTGAATATAATGTGGTTGTCCCCCCTCTCCGCAGTACGACCAATTATAACATAATTTTGGCCAGCCGGCGAAACAGGCGGAAATCACCGCCTGTTGGCAGGCTTTATCTCCTATGCCCATCAGGTGACAGCATCCTTTCTCGGCTCATGCTGCGCGCAGTGCGCGTGCCACGTCAAAGGGATCACTGCTCACGACGCTGGCGGCGTACAGCTCCATGGAGCCAACGTCGGCGGTGCGGCTGTACAGCGGGCCGCGATCCACCAGGCGCACGATGGTAGGGAAGCCCTCCCAGTCCTCGCTTACGCCGTCAACTGGGCGCCAGTACAGCGCCAGGCTGAAGCTCTGGCTGTCCAGCCGGCCAACCAACGTCTCCAGCGCCCGGTAGACCGCCTGGCGGAAGGGGATATCCGGCCGCTCGCCGATGATCAGCATCTCCTTCTCTTTGATAGGGGTCAGATGGGCCAGGATGACCGCGCCGGGCATATCAACGGTCAGCCCCAGCGCACGGTGCACGGCAATGAGGTCGTCGAAATAGTTCGTCCCATGTCCTAATTGATAGAGCTGGGCAGAGCGGCGCCAGTGCTCCACCTTCGGATAGTGCATGTCCCTGGTCAGTGTCATCTGGGCGTGGCCGTGAAGGATGGAAGCGCCGGCCTTCCACAAGCAGTTCCACAGGAAAAAGAAGTAGCGCGCGCCGCGGTCGGCATTGTGCGCCTCTTTCGCCCAGCGCAGTGCCACGTCGAAATAGTCTATCACCTGCTCCTCGCTGAAGCGCAAAGGATGGTGCTCATGGAAAACGACCACGCCGTGGAGCGCGTCGCATTTGGCCACATTGCTGGCGGTCAGGGCATGCTTCCCGCGCACCCGGCCGAAGATATCGGCCGGCGTCTGGTTCTCGGGGTCGCAGAACATATCGCCCTGTGTTGCGATGATATCCTCCTCCAGCCTGGCGGGGCCCATCGGCAGGGGCCGGCGCCCGCGCAGAGGGTTGAACAAGGTCCCCTCCAGAGTGATGCGGTTGGTTACCCGCACGATGGTCTGCTCTTGCACTGCTTCCAGCGAACCGAAGTTGGCCTCCACCCAATCCCGCATGGCCGGCGGGACGTGGAGCCGGCCCACCGACTTGCTGACCAGGAAGATGCGCTCGACGCGCTCCCGCTCCTCCGCCGGGAGCCGTGCGATCAGGTCGGTCAATTCTGTGATATGAGGAACTGCGGTGCCTCCCATAGACCCTCCGTTCGCAAAACCCCTCGATGTTCGAGGCTGGGCGAGACTATAGCACGGCCGGTGGGTTCGTGCAAAAGAAAAGGGATGGTGTTGGGCGTCTCTGAGAGATTGGTGGGCTTGGTTTCTGGCTCCGTTGTCGGCCGGCAGTGAAAATGATATATCCTATACAGGTTACCAGGACGTAAAGCGTTTCTGTATTGAATCGCCGGCTTATTTTCACGAGGCTCCAGGATGCTATTCGTATGAGAAATGCAACCTCCTGTATTATTCCCTTGACACTGCCAGACACGCAATCCAGTGTGTCCGAATGGGGAACAAGAATGGGCTTCGATTGTATTTGTCGAGGTACGCGGGTTTGGCGAGTAGACAGCCCCCTGTGGTCCCCCTGCACGCGAGGGGACCAAATTCTGATCAATCGCAGGTTGCGTGGAAAGAGGAAAGCGTATTTCCCTCCCCGCTTGCGGGGAGGGTTAGGGAGGGGCTGTCCCTCGTCCCAATTGAGGACATTTGTCTGAATGATCACGTTCTCGCACCTGACGGAAACGCTTATCACGTGGTTTGTATCTTTCGGCACACTTATCAGGGGACTGTTATCGGATTGAAGCACGCCTACTCTGATAGGACGTTATGGCTCACTCCTGGCCACAATGTCCTGGTGGTGCCAACTCCGCGTTCACTTGGTGGTCATGCCGATTGGTCGGGCATCCCTAGACCTCTGCGCGGTCGGAGTCGCTTACTCCGTCGTGATATGACTCCACCAGAACGAAAGCTGTGGTGCGTTTTGCGCAGGAATAATCTGCAGGTGGCATTTCGGCGCCAACATCCCATTGGTCGGTATATTGCCGACTTTTACTCGCGCGAGGCTCGCTTGGTTGTGGAAGTGGACGGCGCCGCCGCCCACGATGGGGAAGAAGCCCAGGCACATGATGCCGCTCGCGATTCCTATCTGGAATCTCTGGGACTCCGAGTCGTCCATGTGCCGGCAACAGAGGTTCTGCACAACATAGAGGGTGTTTTTGCCTGGCTTCGAGAGGCTTGTAGGGAGCAGTTCAGCTTACAGAGCGCAGTGTGGTTGCCCGCCGATGAACTGCGGCCAGGTGATCTCGTTTTCTTTAATGCGCATTCACAGGGAGTGAAGCTTGTGTCTGTGGAGAGAGCTGTTGTCAAGGAAGAGGTTTATGATTTGGAAGTCGAGGGTATCAACGCTTTCCTGACCGAAGTGCGCGCGATCCAGGGGCTTTCTCGGCAATCAGGGTACGAAAAATGAAGTGCCTCCCGCCGGCCCAAGGCCGGCGGGAGGCACGCAGCTTCCCACGAACCCAGCGCCCCGATTATGGGTTCGTGGTCGTCACATCCACCGGCGCAAACTCCACATAGGCCGTACAGCGGCCGTCCAGCCGCACCTGAATGCTGGTGCCCAGCCCCTCCGGCGTCACCGTATACACTCCCTGATTGAACGGCGCGAACTCCACCGCATACTCGCCGTACTCCGGCTTGGTGCCGGTCAGCCCGACCGTCTGCCATCCTTCCGTGGAGACCCGCACCGGCAGGCCCTTCTTGCCGATGACCGAGACGCGCAGGACCGAGCGGAACTCCCAGGTATCCTGGTTGGTGCAGTTACTGCTGGTGATGCGGCCGACCCACTGCCGCGTCACCACCGGCGCGCCTGGGGTGGAGACCGGCGTCGGTGTCGGATAGGGCGGCCAGGTGGGCGGGCGCGGCGTCGGCGGATAGACCTGTCCCGGAATCACCAGCACTTGACCGGGGTAAATCAGCGATGGATTGGGCAGGTTGTTGGCCTGCGCCAGCGCCCAGACCGTGGTGCGGTAGCGCAGGGCGATGCGCGCCAGCGTGTCTCCCGGCTGGACCACGTAGTAGGTGGCCGCCGGCATGCTGGGCGGCAAGGCCGTGCCGCTCGGGATGAGCAGTACCTGGCCAGCGTAAATGTACCACGAATTGGCCAGGTTATTGGCCCGCATGATGGCCTCCACCGTCGTGCCGAAGCGGTAGGCGATGGCGCTCAGCGTATCCCCCCACTGCACGACGTAGCGCGTAGTGGGAGCTGGCGGGGGCGGAGGCGACGTGGGCGGGGTGCCGGCGGTGCCTGGGATGGTCAGCACCTGGCCGGCGTAAATGAAGTTGGGATTGCTGAGCCCGTTGGCCTGCATAATCGCTTCGACGGTCGTGCCGAAGCGGTAGGCGATACTGCTCAGGGAATCCCCCCATTGCACCACGTAAGTGGTGCCGCCGGCCGGCGCCGGCGTGCCGGCCACCGGAATTACCAAGGTCTGACCCACGTAAATATAATTCGGGTTGGCCAGCCCGTTGGCCTGCACGATGGCCCACACGCTGACCCCGTAGCGCGCCGCAATGCCCTCCAGCGTCTCGCCCCAGCGCACCACGTGCACCACCTGGCCGCTGGCCGCCGGCGCACCCTGTACCGGCACCACCATCCCGAACAGGAGAGCAAGCACTGAGACCAGGATG
Organism: uncultured Anaerolineae bacterium; assembly: GCA_938049385.1. Lineage (GTDB taxonomy): Bacteria > Chloroflexota > Anaerolineae > JACIWP01 > JACIWP01 > JACIWP01. Next base: position 16,498 of record CALIBQ010000056.1, on the reverse strand, counting down.
ATGAACCTGCCCGCACGATATGTCATGGGTTTTCCTCCTCATAAGCGTCAAGGCCGGCGCGGAACCGGCCGGCAGACTGCGGCGGCGTAAAACCTAACATAATCTTACACTAGGCCAGGGACCGTGTCAAGGGGTCTGCAGAAAATAAACGTAAAGAAACCGCGCCGGGTTACTGCCCGCCGGCCGGCGTCCATGCCACCAGCTCCCAACGCTCGCGATAGGACTCGTGAAGCCGATAGCGCTCGCGGAAGACCTCCCCGGCGCCGGCGCAGAACACCACCCGCTGGATTTCCTCTGGCCCTGTGCCCACGAGGAGATAGCTCCCGGAGAAACGGCCGGCCGGCGTCTCCACTGTGCCGCTGGAACGCACCTCCCATTCCATCCGCTCAGGGCCGGCCTGCCCCCAGCGGTCCCCCACCTGCAGGGGCCAGATACAGCGCAGGAACCGTGTCTGGAGTTCATCCGATGCCAACAGGTCATCAGTGGTGTAGCCTGCCGGCAAGCGCATCAGCCGGCCATCGAGCACGAGCAAGTGATAGACAGTATCCATCCAGCGCGCGGCCGGCCCTTCCACGCCATCCCTCTTCAGCGAGATGAACCCTGCTTCCTCCTGCTCCGCCACCGCCGTCACCGTTTCGGTCACCACTGTTGCTATCCTCAGCCACCAGCCCTCCACCCGCTGAGCAGTGTCCACTTGATACACCCACTGGTTCCCTACCGCCAGCGGATACGCCTCGGCCAGTGCGGCAGGCGTGCGGGCTTCCGGTGCGCCGGCCGAGGACGCCGGCATCTCACTCCGCGTCCACTGCATCGGGTTCACCGCTGTGGCATTTACCCGTATCTCCCAATGCAGATGACTGCCGGTGGAAAGGCCGGTGTTCCCCACCCGGCCGATGAGATCACCGGGTTTCACGGGCTGGCCGGCGGTGGTCAAGATTTCCGCAAGGTGCCAGAACCCGGAATAGACCCCCAGCCCATGATCAATAACGACCGCTCTGCCCCGCACTGTCAGCGGCTCCGCCAGGGCAATGCGGCCGGCCGCCGGCGCATACACCGGCGTGCCCTCCGGCGCGCCGAAATCCAACCCCTCATGATAGCTGGAGACCGGCCCGCCGTTGTAGGAGCGGCGTTCGCCGAAGGCAGAGGTGATTCTGCGCACGTCGGCCTCCAGCGGATAGCGGAACGGCCCGGACCACAGCTTCTCCGGGGTGCGCTGGGAGAAGATGCCAGCCAGGCGCGCCCATTCGGCGCGAATCAGCTCGGCATTCAGCAAGCCGGCCTTATCGCTGGAGGGTGGGATCACGATGTCATACGTCTCGAATGTGCCGGCCACCACGTAGAGATGGACCGACAGCCGGCCGATGGGCTGGGAGTCCCTCCGGCCGGAAGCCGGATAGGCGCGCAGTTCCACGGGGTATATGCCCGGCTCCTGCATCGCATGCACTGGCAGTAAGGCCCAGGAGCGCAGACCCTCCTGGACGAAGGGTATCTCGTTCCCCTTGTATATGGCCGTCAAGCGCATCGGCCGCTCGGTTACTATCTCGCAGGTGACCGTCTCGCCTTGCACGGCCGGCCAGGGGGACAGGTTCACGCGCACAAAGGGTGAGGCGAGGGGGCCGGCAAGCGGGGAAGCCGGCAGGTAAACCAGCAGGCGCTGGCCCACTTCGATCCAATCGGGATTGGCCAGCCCGTTCCAGCGCACCAGGTCTTCCACGCTGACCCCATAACGCCCGGCGATAAGGGTGAGCGTTTCGCCGGGCTGAACGATGTGCACGGCACCCTGTGCCGGCGGCCCTGCCAGCACCCGGCCGGCGCATACGGCACCCAGCATGAGCACCAGCCATATGACAATGACGGCCCGGATGGCACCGGTACAGTGTGTCCGCATACTGCCCCCTGGGAATGAGACGCTCAGGCCGGCCGTCATGTTCCCCCGGCCGATACATCGAGCGCCCGCAGTACCGCCGGCGCCACGTCGGTGATGGCGCGGGCCGCGTGGAACCGCTCTGCCGCCGGCCCCACCACCAGCAGGGGCACGGGGTTCTCCGTGTGCAGTTTGGTCTCCAGGTCCTCGAAATTGCCGTGGTCACTGCACAGCACCAGGCTGTCCGCCGGCCGCATGGCTTCCACCACGCCCTGCAGGAAGGCGTCCAGCGCCCACACCAGCCAGCGCGGCGTATGCGGCAGGCGCCGATGGCCGATCATATCGGGGAGGAAGCTCTCGTACAGCACCAGGTCATATTCCCGGCCCAGCAGTGCCAGATTGCGGCCGGCCTCCGCCGGCCGGCGGTACGCGCCGCGGATGCCGAAATAGCGCGGGAAAATGGAATGGGTGAAATCCCAGTAGACCGCTTGGCCGTGCGCCAGGTCACGGAAATCGCGGAAGGGCAGGCCGGCGGCCAGGTTGGTCAGGGTGGTGGCGCTGTGCCGGCGCTTCCCTTCCTGCACCAACTGCCAGTAGACATCGGTGTAGGCATTGGCGAAGACAGCACGCCAGCCGGCCTGCACCGCCCGCTTCAGGATGCTGTGTTCGGCAATGATTTCCTGGAGCCGGCCGTTGGGGTAGCCTGTGATGTGGGTGCCCAACAGGGCCGGCGCGTTCACGCCCGTGAACAGCGCCGTCTGGCCGGTGGCGCTCTGCGGCACGCCCGGCACCCCCAGGCCGGCGTCCACGCCGCGCGCCAGAAGCCCCGGCCGTTCCGCGCCGAGGGCCTGGGTCAGCCGCTGGCCCAGCAGACCCTCCAGGAAGGGCGCCCGATAGCGCCAGAAGGGGTTGCTGTCATCCGGCCGGCCCAGGCCGAATCCATCCAGGAAGACGAACAGGACTGCCAAAGCCCATTATCCCAGTTTATAGCCGATTTTGCGCAGGAACTGCTTGCGCCAGGCGATATCCTCCTCGCCCTCGATCCCCTTGCTCTTCACGCCGTCAACGACGCCCAGGATGCCGCGCCCTTGCTCCGTCTCGGCGATGACTACCTGCACCGGGTTGGCGGTGGCGCAGAAGATGCGGCACACCTCCGGCACCATTTTGACCGCGTTCAGCACGTTGATAGGATAGGCGTTGCGCAGGAAGATGATGAAGCAGTGGCCGGCGGAAAGGGCCAGGGCGTTCTTCTTCGCCAGTTCGATCATCTCCGCGTCCGTGCCGCTGTAGCGCACCAGCGCCGGCCCGGAGGATTCGCAGAACGCCAGGCCGAACTGGATGCCCGGCACGGCGGTTACCAGTGCTTCATGCAGGTCTTCCACCGTTTTGATGAAGTGCGACTGGCCCAGGATGAAGTTAATGTCATCGGGCTTTTCGATGGTCACCAGCCTCAGCTCCATGTCTGACGCCTCCTTTCATGGGATGAATGGTATGCTCTGGGGATGCTGTCCTGCGCATTGTACCACAGGCCGGCCGGCGCGACAAGCGTTCCTCACGAAGGTGCGGATTTATGCTATCGGCCGGCGGCCCGCTGTGCGAACCCTCGGTATGGAGGTGTTGAAAAAGCGGGTATTGGCTCATCGCCTAGCAGTTGAAACTACGGCTGTGTGCCTGCGAAGTCGGCCGGCACCGACTTCGCGAAGCCTGCGCAAGCAGGCTTCGCAGTTGTTGCCGCGGCTTCAGCCGCTAGGCCGCTTCCACAGATTGTATGTTTGGACTTTTTCAACACTCTCAAAGTGTGGACATTTGTCAAAAGGTGGGGGATATGCTAGAATACCGCCCGTGAGTGGAAGGAGCCATCGCTTTCATGCCAACTTTGGAGGTTGGGCGTACATCGTGAATATACCAGGGCATCACTCTCCCGACGGTCCGGTTCCCGCCGGGTCTCTGGATGGCCTTTCACACCAATTCTACGCATCCCAATCCCCTTTCCGGCCGGCATTTCTCTCCCCCTCTGATTGCGCCTGCGCGCGGCACGGGGTGCCCCATGCCCCTCTGCTATCGCGTCCATCGGCGCAGTCACTGACCGCGCGCCGGCACGCGGTGAGCTACAACTAGGATGAACGCATCAGGAGGTTATGATGGATAGCACGCAATCCCGCGGTCTGGGAGACATTCTGGAACAGCTCCTGGAAAGCAAATGGGCTGGATGGGTCATCAATCTGGTGGTCATTCCGGCACTGCTGGCGGCCAGTCTGCTTCTCCCGCCGATTTCCCTGCGCGAGCGTCTGTTCGAGGCCGGCTTTGCCCCCATCGACATGGGCGGCGGTTCGGTGGTGGACCCGGACGGCACGCAGGTGACACTGCCGGCCGAGGGGCTTCAAGCACCGGTCCGCATTCAGCTCACATCTATTCCAAGGCTGGAGTTCCTGGAAGGTTCCGCCGGCCGCGCCCTGCGCAAAGCCGCCGAAAGCATCCCGGAATATCTCGTCATGCGCAGTCCGCTCTACCAAGTAGCCCTGCGGGGGAGCATGCCCTCTCAGGCTGTCCTGACCATTCCCATCCCCAATGACTCCGAACCCTATTCTACCTTGGACATCTATGCCTGGCAGGATGGGGTCTGGACCTGGCTCCCGCACAACATCATCGCCGAAGATGATATCATCGAGTCGCATGTAGGCTGGCTGCCCGGGGCCTTCGCCGTCTTCCAAACGGATGCCCGCGCGCCAGCGGTAGGCGTAGACCTGGAAGGGGAGGCGGCTCTACCGGCCAACATGCTGAACTCGGCCAGCGAGGTCTTCCCGCAGGGCCTCTATACGGCCGATGATGGGAGCGTGGTAGGTGATCTGCCGGCGTCGGTGGATGCCGCGCGTCAGGCCGGCGTGCGCATCATCCCCACCGTGCGCAACTGGGGCCCCGACGGCGTAGTGCGCAGTGACCTGACTGACAACATGCTCATCTCCGAAGAGGCGCGGCAGGCCCATGTGCAGGCGCTGGTCAGCCTGGCGGTCAACCATGACTTCGCCGGCGTCGAGGTGTATTATCGCGGCGTCAGCCCTGACCTGCGGGCCGAGTTCCGCGACTTCATCCAGACGCTGTCCGACAGCCTGCACACGAACGGCAAACTGCTGTCAGTGCGGTTGGACCCGCCGGTGCAAATTGCTGAGGACCGCTGGGAGACCGGCGCCTATGACTGGGTGGCGCTGGGTATGGCGGCCGATATCTTCCGCGTGGAAGGCCTTCCGAACCCGGAGGCCTGGCGCGCCGGCGGCCAGATGGAGCAGTTCCTGCGCTGGGCGGTGGGGCAGGTGGACCGCTTCAAGCTTCAGCCCGTCCTGTCTGCCTACAGTGTCGAGCAGGTGGGGAATACCTACACCGCTATTCCCTATTCCCGGGCGTTGGCGGCTTTCACGCAAGTGGAGGTGAACGGGTCCAACGTCATCAATCCCGGCCAGCACGTGGCCTTTGCCCTGAAGGCGGCACAGGAGTCCGGCGGGGTGAAGTTCGATGAAGCGCTGGGCACCTATGTGTTCAACTATACCGACGCCGCCGGCCAGCGCCGGACCGTCTATCTGGAGAACGCCGCCAGCCTGGCGCATAAGACCAGCCTCCTGGCCGGCTACAATCTGCGCGGCGTCGCTGTACAGCATCTGGCCGGCGAGCAGAACGACGAGCTCATCTGGCCGGTGCTCCAGCAGTATGCCGCCGCGCCGGGTGCCAAACCGGGCGCCAATCCGCTGATCGCCACCTGGACGGTGCGCAAATCCAGCGGCGAACCGCTGGTTACCGAATCCCGGCCGCTGGACCAGCCGGTCTACGACTGGGTCGCGCCGCAGGAGCCGGGCGAATATGTCGTGGAAGTGGCCATCGCCGGCAGTGACGGGAAGACATTGGCGGCCGGCACACCGATTGCCATGATCGTGGCATCACCCACACCGACACCGACCATGACCCCGACGCCGACGGCCACGCCTACGCCGGCGCCGACCGCGACCCCGAAGCCAAAGGCGACTGCCACGCCGAAAGCACAGGCATCCGCCGGCGAGAGCGCCAGCCCGGCGCCGGCGCCGCGCAGTACCAGCTTTGGCTACGGCATCCAGGCGCACTGGTACTACACCGACCATGCCCAGCTTGTGAACCATATCAAGGCGCTGGGCTTCAACTGGACCAAACAGCAGGTCGAGTGGAAGGCCGTCGAGTCGGGCGGCAAGGGGCAGTACAACTGGGGCGAGCTGGACCGTATTGTGGAAAGCTGTAGCGCCAACGGCATCAACCTGCTGTTGAGCGTGGTGAAGGCACCGTCCTGGGCGCGGCCGCCTGGAGCTGACTTGCGCGTGGAAGGCCCGCCGGCCAACCCACAGGACTTCGCCGATTTCCTCAGCGCCATGGCCGCCCGCTATAAGGGCAAGGTGCAGGCCTACGAGATATGGAACGAGCAGAACCTGCACTATGAATGGGGCAATCAGCCCATCAACGCGGCGCAGTACATGGAACTGCTGAAAGCCGCCTACCGCGCCATCAAAGCGGTGGACCCCAATGCCATCGTGGTCAGCGGCGCCCTCACGCCCACAGGCGTGAACGACGGCCGGACGGCCATTGACGACGTGATTTACCTGGAGCAGATGTATCAGAACGGGCTGAAGAACTACTCGGATGCCATCGGCGCCCATCCTTCGGGCTACAACAACCCGCCGGACGCCAAGTTCGGCTACAACGACCCGGTCGAGCCGGCCTTCAAGAACCATCCCAGCTTCTTCTTCCGCGATACTATGGAGCGCTACCGCAACGTCATGGTCAAGTACGGCGACAGCGGCAAGAAGATCTGGGTCACGGAATTCGGCTGGGCGTCCATCGAGAACCTGGCGCCGTCGCCGGCTCCTGGCTATGAATACGCCGCCAACAACACGGAGGCGGAGCAGGCGGAGTACATCCGCCGCGCTTACGAGATGGGCCGCAATTGGGGCTGGGTCGGCGTGATGTTCCTTTGGAACCTGAACTACGCCCCGATCGCCGGCCCACAGGATGAAAAGGCGGCCTTCGGCATCGTGCGATCGGACTGGAGCCAGCGGCCGGCCTTTGTCGCCCTGGCCAACATGCCCAAGTAATACCTGAGCGGTAATGGGGAAGGCGGCGTCTCTGAAGCCGGCATGTCGGGCAGGAGGCGCCGCCTTTGCGTGTTATCTCGCGCTGACAGAAAGTGTAAGGAGGCATGGATGCCCACATTCCAGAAGAACATGTCCCGGCACAGTGTGCTGGTCTGGACAGTGATCCTCGTCATGCTTGCGATCTCCGCGGGAGGGCTGGCCGGCTGTGGGAACCGAAGCACACCTATGCCCACCCCTGAACCCACGGCTACGGCTACTCCTGTGCCTTCTCCTACGCCAACCCCGATCCCCTCGCCGACCGAGACGCCGAAGGTCGTTCTGCCGATCGTGACCAACCAGGGGCAGGACACGTCGGAGGCCACCACATCCGCGCCGGCCAATACGCCGGCTGCCTCGACGCCGGCCGCGACAACCTCAACCCCTTCAGCGTCTGGCAGGAAATCGTCCACGGGGGCGCGCTGGTTGAATTCGCCGGAATACGGCATGCACGTTTTCCTGTGGTGGCGGCCGGAAGTGGCGGACCGCGATCTGCAGTTGGTACGGGACGCCGGCTTCCAGTGGGTCAAGCAGACCTTTGCCTGGCGGGACATCGAGGGCGCCGGCAAGGGACAGTTCGACTGGTCGCGCACCGACCGCATTGTCCAGCAGGTGGAGCAGTACGGCCTGAAACTGCTGGCGCGGATAGATTCTCAGCCGGCCTGGGCCGGCGGCGGATATCCGGAGAACGGCCCGCCGGACAACCTGCAGGATTTCGCCGATTTCCTGACGGCGCTGGCAGTGCGCTATAAGGGCCGCATCCACGCCTACCAGATATGGAACGAGCCTAACCTGAACGTGCCCGGGCGGAGCGAGTGGGGCGGCCGGCCGCCCAACCCGGCAGAATATACCGAAATGTTGAAGGTGGCCTACCGCGCTATCAAGGCTGTAGACCCGAATGCCGTTGTCATCTCCGCCGGCCTGGCCCCCACCACGCGCTGGGACGATGTGGCCATGCCCGATCTGGAGTTCATCCGCGGCATGTATGCCGCCGGCGCCAAACCCTACTTCGACATGCTGGGCGCGCACGGCGCCGGCTATAAGGCGCCGCCGGAAATGGACCCCGCCGAGGTGGCGCGCAATCCGGTCTATAACAATAACGACCCCAGCCCGGAAAACCTGAAGCGCATCTACTGCTTCCGCCACGTGGAGGACATCCGGCAGGTGATGGTGGAGAACGGGGACGCCGACAAGCAGATCGCCCTGCTGGAGTTCGGCTGGACCATTGACCCGCGTCCCGAATCCCCGTATCACTGGCATGCGGTTACCCCCTTTGAACAGGGGGAATACCTGGTGCGGGCGTACCAGTACGCTAAGACGCACTGGTCGCCTTGGATCGGCATCATGAGCCTGATCTATCTCCAGAATGTGGATTGGACGCCGGAGAAAGAGGAGTACTGGTGGTCCATCATTGAGCCGGCATATCCCGAATTGAAACTGCGGCCGGCCTACGTCATGCTGAAGGAGATGCCCAAATAGGCCGCCCACCTGGCACAAGGAGGTGTCCCGATGTGCGACACACTGGTGGCCCTGGGAAACAGCACGGCGGACGGCAGTGTGCTGTTCGCCAAGAATTCGGACCGGGAGGCGAACGAGGCGCAGGGGCTGGTGTACTTCCCGCCTGCCGTGCACCGCTCCGACGAGACGGTGAAATGCACCTTTATCGAGATCCCCCAGGCGCGCGAGACCCTGGGGGTCATCCTTTCCAAACCCTTCTGGATGTTCGGGTGCGAGATGGGGGCCAACGAGGCCGGCGTCGTCATGGGCAACGAGGCGGTCTTCACCAAACTGCCCTATGAGACGACTGGGCTGACCGGCATGGACCTCATGCGCCTGGCCCTGGAACGTGCCGACACCGCCCATAAGGCGCTCTACACGATCATTGAGCTGATGGGCAGGTACGGCCAGTGCGCGCTGGGCGGCTACCGGCATACCATCAAGTATCATAACGCCTTCATCATCGCCGATGCCAAAGAGGCCTATGTGCTGGAGACCGCCGGCCCCCACTGGGTGGTGGAAAAGGTGCGCGATGTGCGGAGCATCTCCAACGGGCTGTCCATCGGGAGCGAATGGGACGACGCCTCGCCGGGGCTGGTGGAATACGCCGTCCAGCGGGGATGGTGCCGCTCCAAGTCCGAGTTCCACTTCGCCCGCTGTTACCGCGAGCCGATATATACCTATTTCAGCGCCAGCTTCCAGCGGCATGCCTGTACCAGCACTTTTCTGCAGGAGCGCAAGGGCCGGCTGACCCCGCAGGATATGGCGCGCGTCCTGCGCGACCACGGCCGGCACGGCCAGTCCCCCGATTGGCGGCCGGAGCAGGGCCTGCTGATGCAGGTCTGCGCGCATGCCTCCTGGGGGCCGATTCGCGGGGGCGGCGCCCAGACCGCCGGCTCCATGATCGCACAGCTCCGGCCGGACGGGGCCGCCTTCTGGTTCACGGGTACAGCGGCGCCCTGCACCGGCATCTTCAAACCGGTCAGCTTTGCCGCCGGCGGGCGCCTGCCGGTGGTCTTCGGCCCGGAACCGGGCGCGACATATGACGAGCGGGTGCGCTGGTGGCGGCACGAGCTTCTGCACCGTGCTGTACTGCTGGATTATCCGACGCGCATTGGCCTTTATCGCGACGAACGTGATGCGCTGGAGGCGGAGTTTTTCGCCGGCGGGGACAGCCCGGAGTTCATGGAGGAGTGCTTCGCCCGGGCGGATGCCGCCGAGGCGGAATGGACGCGGCGCGTGCAATCGGCCCCAGTGCGCCGCCGGCCCGGACTGCTGTACCGCCGCTACTGGGAGGCGCAAAACCGCGCCGCGAACATGCCGGCGCTCACCTGAGGAAACGCGAGATATGGACCAGCGAGAGCGCGAGGAGATTGCACGGCGCGCCGGCGATCTGATGCGGCAGGGCTATCACTGAACGGAATCCGTCCTGCGCGCCGTCGGCGAGCACTGGTGGGGGGAGCTGGACGAGCGCTTCCTGCGGTCGGCGACCGCCTTCAGCGGCGGCATCGGCGGCACGCGAGAGGAATTGTGCGGCGCGTTTTCCGCCGGCATCATGCTGATCAGTGCCCACTACGGCCGGCTCTCGCCCGACGAGGATGACCTGCCGGCCTATGCCCGTGCACGTGCCTTCCGCCTGCGCTTTCTCCTGCGCTGGAAGACCCTGGACTGCGCGCCCCTGCGGGAGCAGATATACGCCCCCGGCGGCCCCGGCTCCTGCGCCTTTGTAGGGGAGGAAACTGCGCGTATGCTGTTGCACCTGCTGGAGGGCGCATGAGCAGCGCGCCGGCCTCTTCTATTCCCATCCCCCGGCTGTTGGTGCCCCTGGGCGCGGCCGTCATCCTTTCACTGACCGGGGACCAGACGATGTACGCGTCCCTGGCCACACAGACCGACGTGGTGCGCATCAGTATGGCGGCAGTGGGGGTCATGCTGGGCGTGAACCGTCTGGTACGCATTCCCGGCAATCCCCTGGGCGGATGGCTGGTGGACCGCTTCGGCCGGCGGCGCCCGTTCATCACCGGCATGTTGTTGGGCACGCTCTCTACGGCACTGTGCGGCCTGGCGGTGGGGTTCTGGCCGCTCCTGCTGGCACGTGCCTTGTGGGGTACTGCCTGGATGCTGATCAACGTGACCGCCATGACGATGGTGATGGATGTGACCACGCCGGCGGACCGCGGCCGCACTGCCGGCCTGTATCAAATCTCGGTGCTCATGGGCCTCTCCATCATGGCGGTCAGCGGCGGCGCGCTGGTGGATGCGCTGGGGTTCCGGCAAACGCTGTTCCTGGGAGCCGGCGTCACCGGGCTGGGACTGCTGTTCGCGATCCTTGCCCTGCCGGAGACCGCGCCGCCAGGTCTTCCCCGACAGGCTCTCCCAACGATATTGGGACGGCGGAGCTGGGGCCGACTGCGGGACGGCCTGCGGAGAGAGCTGTCGTTCCCCATCCTGATTTCCATCGCCCTGTATGCGCTGACCAATCTGGCCGGCAACGGCGTGGTAATGTCAACCGTGGGACTGCTCCTGCGCCTGCGCTATGGGGAGGCGGTCCCAATGGGGGGGGCGGGTCGTCGGCGTCCCGACGCTGGCCGGCCTTCTGCTGGGCATCGGTCCGATCATGGGCATCATCGCCGGCCCGCTGGCCGGCTGGCTCTCGGACCGGGACGGCCGGCGCTGGCGGGTCATGCGTTGGGGGCTTCTGCTGGGCATCGTGGGTTTCGCCCTGCTCTCCCTCGACGGTGCGGTGGGGGTCATCGCCGCCGGCGTGATGGTGGTGGCCTTCGCCGATGGCATTCTTACACCCACGACGATGGCGCAGACGGGGGACCTGTCGCGCCGCGAACGTCAGGGTCTGCTGATGGGGCTGTATGCCGCCGGCGGGGATTTCGGCAGCGCGGCCGGCCCCTTCCTGGCCTATGCCCTGGCATACCTGCTGGAGCTGAAGTGGGTGTACGTCCTCTGCCTGGCGCTCTACTGCCTCGCCCTGCTGGCCACGTGGGGGGTGGGCAGGGAACGAGCCTCTTCACCCCGGGAGATTCCCTCTTTGTGAAGGCATCCTCTCCTGTGCTATAATCAAGCCAATCTGGGGCCTGGCAGTTGGGCACTATCATCACGCCGAAGGAGTGTGCGCCATGCGTCGTGCTTGGTGGTGGATGGTAGCGGTACTGTTGCTGGCGCTGTTGCTGGTGCCGGCTGGCTGTCAGAAAGCTGTGCCACAGCAGGAGGAAAGCGATCAGCCGCCCCCCACGCCGGCGGCCGTGCAGGTGTTCGCCGCGAACTGCGCCGGCTGTCATGGTGATCAGGGGCAGGGAGGGCGCGGGCCGGCCATCAAGCCCAGCCAGCTTTCCGAGCAGGAGCTGTTCACGGTCATCGCGGACGGCCGCGGGGATATGCCGGCCTTCCGCGGGCGTCTGGCGGAATCCGAGGTGCAGGCGCTCATCTCCTTCTTGCGCGGCGAGTAGGTGAGAGGCAGGTGCTTCCTGGTCTGCCCCCATTCGGCCGGCATGTCCAGCATCTGCGCCGCTATCAGCAGATCGCGCGTGTCCTGATCCGTCACGGCTTTGACAATGTGGTGGAACAGCTTGGTCTGCTGACCCGGCTGGCACTGCCGTGGCGGGTTTCGGAGCGGGTGCGTCCCGTCGCGCCGCTGACGCCGGCGGAGCACCTTCGCCTGGCCATTGAGGAGCTGGGCCCGACCTTCGTGAAACTGGGACAGGTGCTTTCCACGCGCCCGGACCTGCTCCCGCCGGCGTACCTGCGCGAATTGTCCAAACTTCGCGATGAAGTCCCCCCATTCCCCTCGGAGCAAGCGCGCGCCATTGTGGAGGCGGAGCTGGGCGCGTCCATCAGCCAGTTGTTCCGCTCTTTCGATGACGATGTCCTGGCGGCCGCGTCACTGGGGCAGGTGCACGGCGCCGTCTTGCCGGATGGCAGTGAAGTGGTGGTCAAGGTACTGCGCCCCAACATCCGCCAGATCGTGGAAGTGGACCTGGATATCCTGTACGACATGGCGCGGCTGGCGGAGGAACGCACGGCCTTCGGCAGGATGTACGCTTTCACGGAGCTGGCGGACGAGTTTGCCGCTACCCTGCGGGCTGAGATGGACTATGTGCGGGAGGCGCGCAACGCGGAGCGCTTCCGCCGCAATTTCGCCGGCCGGCCGGAGGTCTACATCCCGCGCGTCTACTGGGAGTACACCACCCACGATGTGCTGACCCTGGAGCGCATCCGCGGGGTGAAGATTGACAATGTGGAGGGCCTGCGGGCGGCCGGCCTGGATCCCCGCACCGTCGCCCTGAATGCCGTGGATCTCATCATGCAGGAGACTTTTGTGGACGGCTTTTTCCATGCCGATCCCCACCCGGGCAATTTCTTCGTTATGGAAGATAACGTCATTGGAGCGATGGATTTCGGCATGGTGGGGTATCTCGACAAGCGCACGAAGGAACAGCTCCTGCGGCTTTTTCTGGCAGTGATCTCGCGCGATCCGGACCAGATTGTCGGCGAGCTGGTGCGCATGGACATGGTGGGGGCCAGCGTGGACCACCGCCGGCTGGGGCGCGACCTGGGCCGCTTCCTGGAGCGCTATTGGGGCGCGCCGCTCAAAGACCTGCGCCTGCGCGACTTGTTCGAGGATTTCCTGCCTGTCGCCTTCCGCCACCGCCTGCGCCTGCCCTCCAACCTGTGGCTGTTGGCCAAGACCCTGGTGATGATGGAAGGCACCGGGATGGTGCTGTACCCCGAGCTGGATATCTTTGCGCTGGCGCGGCCGTACGCGGAGCAAGCCCTGCGGGAGATGAGCGCGCCGGCGGCGTGGGCGCGCCGGCTGGGGAATACACTGCGCGATTGGGAGGAGCTGTGGCAGGAGCTTCCGCAGTACCTGCCGCGACTGCTGGACCAACTGCAGAAGGGGGAATTTACCCTATCGCATATTCAGCGGGACCAGGAGCGCGCCCTGGCGCGCTGGGACCGCATGGTCAACCGCATCAGCATCTCCCTTATCATCTCTGCCCTCATTGTGGGCATTGGGCTGATTTTCCCCACTGCGGCAAGCCGCTGGCCGGCATGGGTGGGCACGGTCATGGTCGCGCTGGGCTTTTCCCTGGCGGTGGGGGCTAGCCTGTGGCTGTTGTGGTCTTTGTGGAGGGCTGGCCGGCGCTGAAAAACCCCCATGGGCACATTTGCCCATGGGGGTATGAATCGCGGTGCAGGGAGGCGGTTACTTTGCGCCGTTCTTCAGCCAGGCGATGATCTCTTCCTTGCGGGGGAGCCGGCCGTAGGAAACCACCTTCTCGTTGATGACCAGCCCGGGGGTGCTGGCGATAGGGTACTTCATGATCTCGTCGATGTCCTGCACCTTGATGACCTCTGCCAGGACGCCGGCTTCGGCAACCGCTTGACGCGCAAGTTCTTCCAGCCGCTTGCACTTTGGACAGCCAATGCCTAGTACTTTGATGGTGATCATATCGCTTCCTCCATGGTAGGGATATCAGAATTAGTGGGCCGGCTCTTCTTCCAGCTCCACATCCTCGATGTGGACGTTGACCTCTTTGACGGCCAGGCCGGCCAAATCCTCTATAGCACGTGCGATCGCGGTTTGCAAGGCCTTGCCAAGCTGAAGCATCTGCACATCCGGGCGCACCACAACGTGCACATCAATGACCAATTGATCGTTGTCTATGCGTACGGCGATGCCCTCTTTCGCCGTCCCGATTCCCAGCAGTTTGCCGATGTTCTCCGGCCACTTGCCGTACAGGCGGGTGACGCCGTCGGTCTCCAGCACGACCTGTTCCACGATGGTGAGCAGTACTTCCGGAGCCAGCGTGACCTTGCCCAGCTTTTTATCCGCTTCCATCTGTTCCTCCTGAAAAGAGCGCCTTACAGCGCCAGCCCTCCGTCCACCGCCAGCACCTGGCCGGTGATGAAGCCGGCCTCGTCCGAGGCCAGGAAAACGACCGCCGCGGCAATATCCTCCGGCTTGCCCATACGGCCCAGCAGGGTGTATTCGATGGCCTTGGCCTTCAGCTCCTCGGGCAGGCCGGCGGTCAAATCGGTCTCGACAAAGCCAGGCGCCACCGCGTTGACGGTAATGTTGCGCGAGGCCAGCTCGCGCGCCACCGCTTTGGTCAGCCCATGGATGCCAGCCTTAGCCGCCGAGTAATTGGCCTGGCCGGCGTTCCCTGCCAGGCCGGACACCGAGGAGATGCTGATGATGCGGCCGTAGCGCTGGCGCATCATCGGCCTGGCGGCGGCCTTCATAGCGTGGAAGGCGCCCTTGAGGTTGGTGTCCAGCACGGCATCCCATTCCTCTTCGGACATGCGCACCAGCAGGTTGTCCCGGGTGATACCGGCGTTGTTGACCAAGATATCGAGCCGGCCGAATGCCTCCAGCGCGGCGTCAATCAGCCGCTGGGCATCCTCCATACGGCTGACATCCGCCTGGACGGCGATGGCCTCGCCGCCGGCGGTGCGGATTTCCTCGACGACTTCCTGGGCCGCGCCGGCGTTGGAGACATAGTTCACAACCACGTTGGCGCCCTGGGCGGCCAGCGCTTTGGCGATGGCACGGCCGATGCCGCGCGAACTGCCGGTGACCACCGCTACTCTGCCATGCAGGTCAAACATGCCGCGCCTTCCTCCATTCGAAACACTGCATGCTATTATACTGAAGCGTCCGCAGAAGACAAAGCAAGCAGGCGGGAGATTCCCTCGGGGCTGTCCAGGCTCCAGGATTGGGCTTCTGGGGCGATACGGGAGACCAAGCCGCTCAATACACTGCCAGGCCCCGTTTCCACAAAGCAGTGCACGCCGGCCTCCACCATGAACCGCACGGATTCGGTCCAGCGCACCGGGCTGGTGAGCTGGCGGACCATATCGGCGCGAATCTCTGCCGCGTCCAGTAGGGGGCGGGCGGTGACGTTGGAGATGACAGGGACCGCCGGCGGGCGGATGGGCACCGCATCAGCGGCAGCGCGAAATTCCTCCGCCGCGGACCGCGTCAGGGGTGAATGGAAGGCGCCGCTGACGGCCAACGGCACAACCCGGCGTGCGCCGGCATCTTTGGCCAGCTCCATCGCCCGTTCCAGCGCCCGACGCTCCCCGGAGATGACGAGCTGATCGGGGGAATTGTCGTTGGCAATGCCGACGTACGCGCCGGTTTCCGCAGAAGCCCGCTGACAGACCCTTTCCAGCTCTGGGCGCGCCAGGCGGATGACGGCGGCCATGCCGCCGGCCTGCTGGACGGCGGCACGCTGCATTGCCTCAGCGCGCGCCCGCACCAGCCGCAGGGCATCCTCGAAGTCTAGTGCGCCGGCGGCGACCAGGGCGCTGAAGTGGCCCAGGCTGTGGCCGGCGAGATAGGTCGGGGCCGGCGCTCCTTGGGAGCGCGCCCATTCCCAGAAGGCCAGGCTGGTCACCAGAAGGGCCGGCTGGGCATGCCGCGTCTCGGTCAGTGCCTCCTCCGGCCCTTCGAAGCAGAGCGGGATCAGCGGGAAGTCCAGCAGGGCTTCGGCACGCTGGAAGAAGGAGCGCACCGCCGGCGATGACTCATATAGGGCGCGCCCCATCCCCACACGCTGGGAACCCTGTCCGGGGAAGATATAGGCCAGGGCACTCATCGGTCATGCACCCTGGTTGTCCTGAATCAGGCTGACACATTGGCGGAGGACCTGTTCCGCCTCGGCGATGATGTCCTCGATGATCTGGCGGGCCGGCTTGATGTCATTTACTAACCCGGCGCTTTGGCCGGCCATAAAGGTGCCGTTTTCCCAATCGCCCTCGCGCGCCGCCCGCCGCAGTGCTCCTGTGCCGAAGGCAATGATTTCCGCCTCGCTGGCACCTTTCTGCTCCAGTTCGATGAACTTGCGGGAGAGGGGGTTGCGCAGGGAGCGGACGGGGTGCCCCAGCGCGGCGCCGGAGACCATGGTACTGCGGTCGCCGGCCTCGATGATGCGGCGTTTGTACTCCGGGTGAACGGTACATTCCTCGGCGCAGATGA
>CALIBQ010000055.1 GCA_938049385.1 uncultured Anaerolineae bacterium | reverse complement strand
GGGATCAAGCCAGTCATTCCCACCTTTGAGCGACACAAACGGGTCAAGCCCAAGCGGGGCCGACCGATTACCGTGGGGCCTAGCTATAGGCAACGGTGGATTGTGGAGCGCTGTTTTGCTTGGATGGACAACTGCCGTCGTGTGGTAGTTCGCTATGACCGTGATGTGCATATGTATAAAGCCTTTTGCTTGATTGCCATCATTCTATGGTGCATCGATCGAATTATGAAATAGGTTCTAGATGTGAGACAGCCGCCGGCTATCCTCCTCCGTTCACCATCTTGCGCAGGCTGACGCCGTACGGAGGATAGGCAATCCCGTTTTCCGTGATGATGCCCGTCAGATAGCGATGCGGCGTGACATCGAAGGCGGGGTTGTACACCGGCACGCCCTCCGGGGCGATGCGCCGGCCGTCAATCACCGTCACCTCTTCCGCGGGGCGCTCCTCGATGGGAATCTCATCACCGGTGGCCAGCGAGAGGTCGATGGTGGAGATAGGAGAGACCGCATAGCAGGGTATGCCGTTCTCTTTGGCCAGCACTGCCAATTGATAGCTCCCGATTTTATTGGCCACATCGCCGTTGGCGGCCACGCGATCGGCGCCGAAAAGCACCAGGTCAACCCTGCCGGCGCGCATCAGGTGGCCGGCGGCATTATCCGCGATTAACGTCATGGGGATGCCGTCGCGCATCAATTCCCAAGCGGTCAGCCGGGCACCCTGCAGGCGCGGGCGCGTCTCATCCACCCAGACATGCACCCGCTTGCCCTGCTCCACCGCCATGCGCACCACACCCAGGGCCGTGCCGTATTCCACCGTCGCCAGGGCGCCGGCGTTGCAGTGGGTCAGGATGTTGGCCCCGTCCGGCACGATAGCCGCCCCGACCTCCCCAATGCGGCGGTTGACCTGCACGTCCTCATCCGCTATCGCCAGCGCCTCAGCCTCGAGCGCGGTGGTGAGTTCGGTCACGCTCCCCCAACGGCCGGCGCGAGCGCGTCGCAGCATGCGTTCCAGCGCCCAGCTCAGATTGACGGCCGTAGGACGTGTGCGGCGCAGGACCTCGGCCGCTTGTTCCAGGTCGGCCATGAGTGCCGGCACGTTCTCCGCGCGGCTCTGCCTGGCCGACAGCGCCAGCCCGAAGGCGGCCGCGGCGCCGATAGCCGGCGCCCCCCGCACCACCATATCCCGAATGGCCTCCGCCACCTGATGATAATCATCGTACTCCACCACTCGATATTCGAGCGGCAGGAGACGCTGGTCAATCATCCTGACCCGGCCGTTATGCCATTCGATGGTGCGCAAGGGCCGCCTCCGTTCGGTAAACGACAAATAAAAAGCTCTCCCGAGGAGAGCTTACCTGCGCGGACATCTCCCCTCTCATCTTTCAGGTAGCAGACAGGCATCCACGCGCCTGTGCTCCTGCCGGAATTGGCACCATGGCGTGGACCACGCCTGGTTGCCGGGGCTTCACAGGGCCGGTCCCTCCACCCCTCTGGATAAGAGTCTCCGCCTTTCCAGATTATGGAATTGTACGGCGCTGATAGTAGCATAAGGGAGCAGATTTGTCAAAATACCCTGCAGGGCCGTGCTGACCCCACCCCCGACCCCCGGCCGGCCGAGGCGCTATTTGTCCCGCCGGCTGGCCCGGTGCTATAATATAAGCCGGCAAACCGTTCATGGAAGGATGTACCGATGTCTCAGCGCACATTGATGATGGTGGGCGCTCACCCGGATGACGAATCCATCATCGGCGGCACCCTGGCCCGGTATGCGGCGCAGGGAGCGCGCGTGATCGTCGTGGCCGCCACCCGCGGGGAGGCCGGCACCATCTTTGACCCCACAGCGGCGACTCCCGAAAACATCGCCCAGGTGCGGGAGCAGGAACTGCGCTGTGCCTGTCAGGTGCTGGGCGCGGAACCTCCTTACATCCTTGCCTGCGCCGACGGCGCGGTCCAGCTTTGCGAGGAAACCGCGCTGGAACCCCTCGTGCGGCTGGTGCGGCAGGAGCACCCCGACGTCGTCATCACTTTCGGCCCGGACGGCATTTATGGCCACCCGGACCATGTGGCGGTCTCGCGCCTGACCACGCGGGCCTGGCACCTCGCCGGCGACCCGACCGCCTTCCCCGCCCATTTTGCGGAGGGCCTGGCGCCGTTCCAGCCGGCGCGCCTCTTCTACTTCGGGCTCAGCCAAAGCATGGTCCAGCGCTGGAGGCAGTACGCAGAGCTGAAGGTGGAGCTGAAAGGCCAACTGCTGGAGTTCGCCGGCATCCCCGACGAGCAGATCACCCTTTCGCTGGATAACTCGCCCTACTTGGAGCAGAAACTGCGGGCCTGGGCCTGTCACCGTTCGCAGGCGAATCCTAACGCGCCCCGCCAGCAGATGCCGGAAGAGGAACAGCGACGGTTCATGGCCATCGAGCATTTTGTGCTGGCCGCCGGCGTTCCCCTGGACCCGCCGCGCCAGGGCTGTGACCTGTTCGCCGGCCTGGGATAAGGAAGCGCTTCTATGACCGAACCGGACCCGCAGACCCGCACAACTGCCGCCGACATCGGCGCCCTGCGCCAGAACCTCGCCTCGCGCCTGGCCTATGTGGTGCTGTACCGCGCCTTTCAGACGCAGGCCGGCGCGGAGGAAATCCGCACCTTCCTGCAGGAGGCACTGGAGGAGGACCAGGGCTTCATGGCACGGTTGGCGCAGGCCCTGCGCCGGCGCGGCCAGCCGGTGGACCTCCGGCCCGACGCCGGCGAGTTGTTGAAGCAGTTCTATTCCCGCCGCACGCCGCTGGCCCGCCTGGAATTCCTGCGCCAGGGGGCCGCGCACGCCGCGCAGTGGTACGCACAGCGCGCCGGCGATCCTTCCCTCACCCAGGAGGTGCGGAAGCTGTTCGCGGAGGGCGCGGAGATACAGCGCCGGCGGGCCGTGCAGGTCCAGGAACTGATGAAACATCTGCATCACCGCTGATGGAGGAAACACATCACGATGAAGCGCATTCTATCCGGCAATGAGGCCATCGCCTGGGGAGCCTGGGAGGCCGGCGTGGAAGTCGCCGCGGCCTATCCCGGCACGCCCAGCACCGAGATTCTGGAGACATTTGCGACCCTTCCGGATGTCTATGCAGAATGGGCGACCAACGAGAAAGTGGCTATGGACGTGGCCATCGGCGCGGCCTACGCCGGCCGGCGCGCCATGACCTGCATGAAGCATGTCGGCCTGAACGTGGCGGCCGACTCGTTCTTCTATGCGTCCATGACCGGCATCGAGGCTGGCCTGGTTATCGTCTCCGCCGACGACCCCGCCATGCACAGCTCCCAGAACGAGCAGGACAACCGCCGCTACGCCAAATTCGCCCGCGTGCCCTGCCTGGAGCCCAGCGACAGCCAGGAAGCCAAGGAAATGGTAGCGGCGGCGCTGGACATCAGCGAGCAGTTCGACACGCCGGTGCTCCTGCGCATCACCACCCGAATCGCGCACACCTACTCGCCGGTGGAGGTGGGGGAACGCCAGAAGCGCCCGCCGAAGGTGGAGAAGTTCCCCCGCAACTTCGAGAAGTACGTCATGCTGCCGGTCAATGCCCGCAAGCGCCATCCCGTCTTGGAAGAGCGCATCCAGCGCTTGGCGGAGTTTGCGGAGAGCTTCCCTTATAACCGGGTAGAACTGCGCGACCAGGAGCTGGGCATCGTTACCTGCGGTGTGTCCTATCAATATGCTCGCGAGGTGTTCCCGGACGCTTCGGTCCTGCGGCTGGGCATGACCTATCCGGTCCCCCGCCGGCTCATCGCCGATTTCGCCGGCAAGGTGCGCCGGCTCATCGTGCTGGAAGAGCTGGACCCCTTCCTGGAGGAGGAAATCCGCATCCTCGGCATCCCGGTCGAAGGCAAGAGCATCTTCCCCATCTGCGGGGAGTTCTCTCCCGAGGTGGTGCGCGACGCCGCCATCGCCGCCGGCCTGCTCCCCGAGTCGGAGCGTGTCGTCCCGCCGGACCCCATCAAGGGGGACCTGCCGCCGCGCCCGCCGGTGCTCTGTCCAGGCTGTCCCCATCGCGGCGTCTTCTACGTAATGAAAAAGTTCAAGCTACCGGTGCAGGGGGATATCGGCTGTTACACGCTTGGCGCCATGCCGCCGCTCTCCACCATTGACTTTTGTGGGTGCATGGGCGCCGGCATCGGTGTGGCGCACGGCGCGGACAAGGCCGGCGGCCCCGAGCGCCAGATCGCGGTCATCGGCGATTCCACCTTCTTCCACACGGGCATGCCGGCCCTGCTCAACGTCGCCTACAACCGCGGCAAGACCATCACAGTCATCATGGACAACCGCGTCACCGCCATGACCGGCCACCAGCAGAACCCCGGCACCGGCTACACCCTGCAGGGCGAGAGGACCGTGGAGGTCGAGCTGGAGCCGCTGGTACGTGCCATGGGCATACCCAATGTGCGCACCGTGGACGCCTATGACCTGAAGGCGGTGCAGGAGGCGTTCGAGGAGGCGCTGGCGAAGGAGGAGCCGGCCGTCATCATCACCCGACGCGAGTGCGCCCTCCTGCCAGAGGCCCGCAAGCGCTACCTGCCCCTGCGCGTCGACCGCCAGAAATGCATCGCCTGCTGGACCTGCTTCCGGGTGGGCTGTCCCGCCATCCGCCGCAGTGATGAGATTTTCGAGAAGAACAAGCGCCAGAAATCGGACATTGACCCGCTTCTCTGCACCGGCTGTGAGGTGTGCGCCCAGGTCTGCCCTCAGCATGCCATCCTGTTCCGGTCCGAGGTCGCGCCGGCCCCCACGCCCGCCGGCGGCCAATCCTGACATCACGGAGGACCTGCCATGAAAGAACCGATCAACTTCATGCTGGTGGGCGTCGGTGGTCAGGGCACCCTGCTGGCCGCCAATATCCTGGCAGACGCGGGCCTGGCCGCCGGCTATGATGTCAAGAAGTCGGAGATTCACGGCATGGCCCAGCGCGGCGGCAGTGTGAGCAGTCATGTGCGCTGGGGCGAGCAGGTCTTCTCTCCCATGGCCGGCAAGGGCGAGGTGGATATCCTGCTCGGCTTTGAGATGGTGGAGGCCCTGCGCTACATCGAGTATCTGCGGCAGGGCGGGCGTGCCATCCTGAGCACGCATCAGATCCCGCCGGTGGCGGTGACCTCCGGCGGGGCAGAATATCCCTCCCAGGCGCGCTTTATCGGGGTTGTGGAGCAGGTGACCAAGGATTACCTGCTGGTGCCGGCGGTGGAGATTGCCCAGCAGTTGGGCAATGCCCGCGCCCACAACCTGGTAATACTGGGGGCGCTTTCCGCCTGGCTGGCGGTGGAGGAGCATATCTGGCTGGAGGCCGCGGCGCGGCACGTGCCGGCCAAAGCGCTGGAGGTGAACCTGGAAGCCTTCCGGCGCGGGCGCGCGCTGGCCGGCCAGGCGCGCAAACGGTAGAGGCATCATGGGGATTGCCCAAATGTCCCATTCCTCTTTCCCCGTGTGTAGGGAAGTGGATCGGGGGGAAGTTTCAGCGAGGAGGCACTGCATGGGAGAGCGCACTGTACAGGCCGTATATTTCGCCGAACCTGGGCCAGCCAACACCGAGCGCACCCTGGCCCTGGCATATGAGCGCATGCGGGAGCTGGACATCCGGCGCGTCCTGGTGGCCACCACTTCCGGCGCCACCGGTGCCCGGGCGGCACAGATTTTCCCGGCCGATCGGCTGGTGGTGGTGAGCCATTCGGCCGGCTTCACGGAGCCGAACGTGCAGGAGCTTCTGCCGGAGCACCGCGCCGCCATCGAGCGCGCCGGCGTGCCCATCCTGACCTGCACGCATGCCTTCGGCGGGGTGGGGCGCGCCGTCCGGCGCAAGCTGGCGACCTATCAGGTAGATGAGATTATGGCCTACACCCTGCGCATTTTCGGCCAGGGGGTCAAGGTGGGGGTGGAGATGGCAGTGATGGCGGCGGACGCCGGCCTGGTGCGCTGTGACCAGGAGATCATCACCGTCGCCGGCACAAAAAGCGGTGCCGATACCGCGCTGGTCATCCGGCCGGCGCATGCCCAGGACCTCTTTGACCTGCAGGTGCTGGAAATCATTTGCAAACCGCGCCTGGGGATATAACCGGGCTGGGGCATATGGAAATGGGACATTTCCCCGCTGTGCGAGCGGTGGAGGAACGGGATAAGCCGGCGGTGGCGGCGTTCCTGCGCTCCTCCATCTGGAGCTTTATCCATGCGGATTATGACGAGACCTCCGCCCTGCGTTGGCCGGGCTACCTGGCGCGCAACCGCGCCGGCCGGCTGGTCGGGGTGCTGGGATGCGGCCTCGACCGGCCGCCGGTGGCCAGCGTCATATACGCCGCGCTGGATTCCTGGGAACAGCCCGGGCCCCTGTTTCGCCGGCTCCTGGCAGAGCATGAAGCGAGCCTTTCCCGGACCGGCGCCCAGGAGCTGGTCTTTATCGGCTATGTGCCCTGGCTCGTCCGGGTGCTCCGCCGGCAGGGCTTCATCACGCGCACCTCTATCATCTCCTACGTGCGCTGGGGCGGACCTATTCCCGATGCCGGCAGTACGCAGGTGCGTCTGCGGCCGGCAGTCCTGCAGGACGCAGAGACCGCCGCCGGCATTGACGCCCAGGCTTTTGAGCCGATGTGGCGCTATCCGCCGGCCCTGCACGCCGCCATGATCATCCGCCTGCCCTATTTCCGCATCGCGGAGTGGGATGGGGCGCCGGTTGGCTATGCCGCCGGCGATATCGTCTCCGAGCAGGGGCAGATCATCCGGCTGGCGGTACTGCCGGCCTGGCAGGGCCGCGGCATCGGCCGGCGCTTGCTGGCTGACGTGCTGGAGTTCTTCGACCAGCAGGGGATCCGCCCAATCACCCTGAACACCCAGGCGGATAACCTGCGCTCCCGCCGGCTGTACGAGGCCTTCGGCTTCGAGCGCGTCAGCGTCGAGGTGCCGGCGCTAGTCAAACCGCTCTCACCCGCGCTGTGAACCCCCGTAAAGAAGGATTCCCCGATGACCGAACGCCCAGAAGCCATCGTCTTTGATTACGGCGGGGTCTTCACCATCCCCGACTCCCTTCAACCCGAGTTCGAGATGTATGAACGCGCCCTGGGTCTGCCGGCCGGCGCGCTCCTGCAGGCGCTGGGAAGCGGGCCGGCCTGGGAGGCGGTGTCGGTCGGGGCCATCGGCGAGGAGGAGTACTGGCGGCAGGTCGCCGGCGAGTGGGAAGGGCGGCTTCCGCCGGCCTTCAGGCGCTTTCGCCACGGCACCCTGCCCTTCGAGACCATCAACGGGGAGATGGTGGAGCTGGCCAAACGGCTGTATGGGCAGGTGCGGCTGGGCCTGCTCAGCAATGCCACCATCAGCCTGCGGGAGCATCTGGAGCGGCTGGGCTGGCCGGCGCGCCTGTTCGATGTCATCGGGATTTCAGCGGAGATCGGCCGGCGCAAGCCGGATGCGGCCGCCTACCGCTGGGTCGCGGAACAGTTGGCTGTGCCGATGGAGCGTATACTGTTCGTGGATGACAAGGCGCGCAATGTGGAGGCGGCGCGGGCGGCCGGCATGCGCGCCCTGCTGTTCACCACGCCTGTGGAGCTGGCGAAGGCACTGCGCGAGATGAGCCTGCAGGTGTAATGGCCAGGCGAGCTGTACATGCACCGCCGGCCGAGCGCGAATTGCGCCGGCTATCCCGCAGTGGTATACTTTCCCCAGCATTACCAACGGAGGACGCGGACGTTATGAGAGTCGCAGTCATCGGCGGCGGCATCACTGGCATGAGCGCGGCTTATGAGCTGGCCAAGCGCGGCATCCCCTGCACCCTGTTCGAGAAGGACGAGACCCTGGGCGGCCTGGCCGGCTCCTTCAAGGTCAACAACACCTACTTGGAAAAGTTCTACCACCACCTCTTCACCACCGATACCGCCATGGTGGAGCTTATCCATGAGCTGGGGCTGGGGGACCAGTTCGTCTGGAACGACTCCAATACCGGCCTCTATTACGTCCAGCGGATTTACCGCCTGGCCACGCCGCTGGACGTCCTGCGCTTCAAGCCGCTGAGCTTTCCCGACCGCATCCGCATGGGCATGCTGGCCATCTGGCCGCGCTTTATCCGGGATTGGCACAAGCTGGAGGCGATCACCGCCAAGGATTGGCTCCTGCGCTACGCCGGCCCCCGCGTCTATGAGGTGGTGTGGGAGCCGCTCCTGCGCAACAAATTCGGCCACTACCACGACCAGGTCGCGGCCGTCTGGATATGGAACAAACTGGTACTGCGGGGCGGCTCGCGCGACGTGCGAAGCGGGGCCGAGAAGCTCGGCTATCAGCGCGGCGGCTTCGGCCCGGTCCTCATCGCCTGGGAGCAGAAGATGCGGGAGATGGGGGTGGATATCCACCTGAATTCCCCGGTAGAGCATATCCGCATCGAGGACGGGCGCGCCGTGGGGGTAGTGGCCGCCGGCCGGTTCGAACCCTTCGATCAGGTCATCGTTACCACCGCGCCGGCCATCCTGGCCGAGATGGCCCCCGGCCTGCCCGAGGCTTACCGCCATCAGCTCCAGCAGATCATCTACCTGGCCAACGTCTGCCTAGTACTCAAGCTGAGGCGCTCCCTGAGCACCACCTACTGGCTCAATATCGCCGACCCGACCATCCCCTTCGTCGGACTCATCGAGCATACCAACATGCAGAGGCCCGATGAGTACGGCGGCGCCCACATCGCCTATCTCTCCCGCTACCTGGACGCGGACGACCCCTACTATCAGATGTCGTCCGAGGAGCTTTTCGAGGCTTACCTGCCGCACATCCGGAAGATGTTCCCGGAGTTCGACGCGTCTTGGGTGGAGGAGAAATGGGCCTGGCGCGATCGCTGGACCCAGCCGGTCATCCTGCGGCACTACTCGAAAATTCGGCCGGCGCTCAAGACCCCTGTGGACAACCTGTGGCTGTCCTGTATGGCCTCCATTTATCCCCAGGATCGCGGCATGAACTATGCCCTGCTCTATGGGCGCAAGGTGGTACAGCAGATGCTGGGAGAAGTAGAAGGCGGTCCCCGGTAGGGGACGGTCCCCAAAAGACCGTCCCGTAGAGGGCAGTCCCCGGCAACCGTCCGTTCAGCGTAGTTGGCGGAAGCGCGGGTCCAGCTCCAGCAGTAAGCGCAGGCCGGCCTCGATGTCCACCTTCGGGGTAAAGCCCAGTTTCTGGTGCGCTAGGGTGATGTCCGCCACCAGACGGGACACGCCGCCGTCCTGGCCGGCGTTCTCGATGACGTTGGCCTTGCGGCGGGTAACCCGTTCGATATGCCGCACCAGCTCGCGCACGCTGACCTCCTGCCCGGAGCCGACGTTGATGATCTGCCGATCTACATCAGGCGCCAGCGCGGCCGCCACCAGGGCATCCACCACATCATCAATATAGACGAAGTCGCGCGTCTGCCGGCCGTCCCCAAAGATGACCACAGAGCCGCCGGTCAGCACCTGGCGCATAAAGAGCGGGATGACCGGCGCATGAGAGGGCGGCAGGGGCTGATACGGCCCGTACGCGTTGAAAATGCGCAATGCGACCGTCTCGATGCCGTACAACTGCCCCAGGGTGAAGACGTAGTACTCCGCGGCGATCTTGCTCACCGCGTACGGGGCGCGCGGGTTCGGGCGGAAGGATTCCTTCACCGGCTGGGCCGGCTGTTCCCCATACACCGTGCCGGAAGAGGCCAGCACCACGCGCTTGACCCCCACATCGCGCATGGCCTCCATCACGCTGACCGTGCCGCCCACGTTCACGTCGTTATATTCGCGCGGGTAGAGGATGGACTCCGGGACGGATACGCGGGCCGCTAGGTGAAAGACACAGTCAATATTATGTAAAATAGTCCAGAGTTTCGGCCGATCGCGCACATCCCCGCGGTTGAACAGCACATCCTGATGCAGGCGAGAGGGATCGCCGGCGCTCAGGTCATCCAGCACGCGCACCTGATGCCCCAGCTCCACCAGCCGGTTCGCCAGCGCCGTACCAATGAACCCCGCTCCCCCAGTGATCAAAACCCTCACGTCGCGTGAACCTCCCAATATCCAAGTTGCTTCTTGCTGTGGGATGACAGTCGCCTACCAGGTGACCGTCACCTGTACTATGGTACCCCACCCCCTGTTCCCTTCCCTGTGCACGGGGAGGGGAAATTAAGGGACGGGATTTGTGGGCTTTGAGTAGCAGGTACAACCTTCCGACATCCCTTACCCCTATTCGTTTGACAGCGCTCATGAGAGCGGTTAAGATGCGTCTGACCAGCGCATTTGCTTCCGTGAGCCAAAGGGGTTCGTCCGTGCGGTTTTATTCTTTCGGCACCGACTTCAAGTACAGCCAGGGCCGCATCACGCGTCAGGAAATCTACACCGACGCGCCGGACGGCGGGGTACAGTTTGCGTTCATCGTCGAGACAGCGCCGGCGGCGGAGAAAGCCGGCCGCGCTCCAGGTTATTACCTCGACGAACAGGGCCGGCCGCTCATCGTCGTGCCTGCCCCCACGCTGGATTATCAGATCGTCATCGCGGCTTGTCATACCTGGATGGCTCAGCAAGGCCTGCCCGACGAGCCGGTCTGGTTCCTGGCCCTGCCGCCGGGCAAATCCCCCGAGGAGTTCCTGCGCATCCGCCGGCCCTGAGCGCTACATCGGCTGGAAGTCCACAATGCGCCATTCGCAGTCATAAGGATACGCGCCCTTCTTCGGCACCCCCTCCACCCACACCCGATAGCGGAAGGGGCCGGTGATGGTGCCGTCGGGCCGGCGGTTCACCACCAGCACCTCGACGGCGATGCGTTCATGCCGGCGCTCCTTTTCCACGTCCGGGTAATAGGCGATCTCCTTCACTTCCGCCATGCTGGTGAGCTGTCCTGGCTCCGCCACGTCGCGCCCATAATTCCCATCAATGAACCGTGCCGCCGCTTCCGGCGAAAGATATCCCTTCGCCTCTGCGGTATTCAACCCGATGGCCAGGTAAAAGGCTAACACGCTCTTCTCGGGATAATATGTCTGGGGCACCGGCGTGGGGGCTGTGAAGGTAAACTCCACCGCTTTGCTGACCGGCTCCAGCATCGGGCCGTCGGGAGACTGCCGGTAGGAGCCGTTGAACGGGTCGTACACCCGGGTCACCGCCAACTGTGAGCGCTCGAAGGCCCTGTCCTTGACGCGCACCCGCAAGCCGTCTATGCTGATACCGCCGGTACCGCGGAAAAATCCCAGGTTCCAATAGCCGCGCTGGCCGGGCGCCGGCGGACTGCACGGCTGGCTGTAATCGTACCACATGAAAATAGCCAGCTCCGTGCGGATATTGTCGCCCGTCTTGCCCCAGATCAGGACTTCCTGGGAACCGCCGACGTCCGGTATATCCATGACCTGAATCTCGACGTTCGCCTCGCTGAGGTAATCCCGGTCAATGGGGATCAGCTCAAAGGTGTCGAGGCCGCGCGGCCGGCAGTTGTTCAGGTCCAGCACGATGGCGCCGTAAGGGGAGCGTCCGCTGACGATGTCATACCGATAGAAAACCACCCGCTCCATCTCCCCGTCCCCGTCCAGGTCCTGCCGCTGGACGCTGTGAAACTTCATGCCCTCGGGGATCAGCTCTTGGGGGTTGATGAAATCCTTTTTCGCGAAGAAATCGGCCAGCCGGTAGCGCCAGACATTGATGTCAATGTATCCGAACCGCCATGCAAGAGCCAGCGCCAGACAGATGCACACATTCGCCAGCAGCCATCCCACAACCGTCATCTTGGTCAGGTTCTTCACGATGGAACCGATATTTTGGGGAGATGCGGACTGGCCCATGGACGCCTTCTCCTGTGTTTAGTTCGACGGCCGGCGGCGAAAGAAAGGCCGGCGGAGGCCAGCCTTACGCGGCTTTTCTCCGCCGGCTCACGCGCTTTTTCGGCGCCGTGCTGATATGCTGGTCCAGCAGTGCTTCCTTCAGCACCTCATCCATATGCGAGACAAAGACCACCCGCAGGCCCTTGCGCAGTTTGCGCGGCACCTCGATAAGGTCCTTCTCATTCTTTTTTGGCAGGAGGACGGTCTTCAGGCCGGCGCGATGGGCGGCCAGGATTTTCTCCTTCACCCCGCCGATGGGGAGCACGCGCCCGCGCAGGGTGATCTCCCCGGTCATGCCGACATCGCGGCGCACCGGCCGGCCGGACAGCGCCGAGATCATGGCGGTAGCGATGGCGATGCCGGCCGACGGCCCGTCCTTAGGAATGGCCCCCTCCGGGATATGGACGTGGATGTCAATCTTGTCGAAATCCACGTCCTTGATGCCAAAGCGCTCAGCATTGGCGCGGGCGAAGGACAGCGCGGCCTGGGCCGATTCCTGCATCACCTCGCCTAATTGGCCGGTCAACAGCAGGTTGCCCTTTCCGACCATAATCAGCACCTCGATGGGCATGATATCGCCGCCGGCCTCTGTCCAGGCGATGCCGGTCGCCATCCCGACCTGATCCTCCTCCTCGACTTTGCTGGAGGTGAACTCCGGTGGGCCGAGGAACTGCGGCAGGGACTTGACGGTGATGCGGTGCGGTGCCGTCTTCCCCTGGGCCACACGCCGCGCCAGCTTGCGGCAGATCTGGGCGATCTCGCGCTCCAGGTTGCGCACGCCGGCCTCATACGTGTACTCCCGGATGATGGTGCGCAGGGTCGAGTCCGAGAACTGCACAGAATGCCCGTTCAGCCCGTGCAGGTCAATCTGCCGTGGGATGAGGAAGTGCCGGGCGATCTCCAGCTTTTCCTCCTCCACATAGCCCGGAAACTCGATGACCTCCATACGGTCCTGGAGCGCCGGCGGGATGGTGTACAGCGTGTTGGCCGTCGTTATAAAGAAGACCTTGGACAGGTCGTACGGCACCTCCAGGTAGTGGTCCGAGAAGGCGTAGTTCTGCTCGGGGTCCAGCACCTCGAGCAGGGCTGCCGCCGGATCGCCCCGGAAATCGGTCCCGAGCTTGTCAATCTCGTCCAGCATGAAGAGCGGGTTGATGCTCTTGGCGCGCCGCATGGTCTGGATGATGCGGCCGGGCAGGGCGCCGATGTAAGTGCGGCGGTGCCCGCGGATTTCCGCCTCATCGCGGATGCCGCCCACGGAGACGCGCACGAAGTTGCGCCCCAGCGCCTTGGCGATAGAGCGCCCCATGGAGGTCTTGCCAGTGCCGGGTGGGCCAACGAAGCACAGGATGGGACTGCGCATCTTAGAGCCGGCCAGCTTGCGCACCGCGATGTGCTCCAGGATGCGTTCCTTGGCGCGCGTCAGGCCGTAGTGCTCCGATTCCAGGATGCGCTCGGCGTTCTCCAGGTCCATGTTGTCCGGCGTCTCTTCCGTCCAGGGAAGCTCCAGTATCCAGTCCAAGTAGGTGCGGATGATGCCGACCTCTGGCGCGGCCGCCGGCATGGCCGCCAGCCGCTCCAGCTCCTTCTCCGCCCGCGAACGCACCTCCTCCGGGAGCTGTTTCTCCTCGAGCTTGGCGCGCAGTTCCTCGATCTCCTGCTGTTGGCTGTCCAGCTCGCCCAGCTCGTTCTGGATGATACGCATCTGCTCCCGCAGGAAGTATTCCCGCTGGGAGCGGTCCATCTCCTGCTGGACCTGGCTCTGAATCTCGTTCTCCAGCTCCAGCACATCCAGCTCCTTGGCCAGCAGGATGCTGAGGCGCTGGAGCCGTTCCGCCGGATTGATCTCTTCCAAGATGGCCTGGCGGGTCTCCACATCGAACTCCATCATGGAGGCGATGAGGTCCGCCAGCCAGCCGGGGTCATCCACGTTCATGGCCGCGACGTAGGCATCCTCGGGCAGGGAGGGGCTGAGCTGAACGATCTTCTCAAACAGCGCCAGCACGGCGCGCATCAGCGCTTCCGTGGCGACGTCGCTGACCTCCGGCTCTTCGATGGGCGCGGCGCGCACGCGGATGTACGGCGTGGTGTGGATGACCTCCACGATGTGCACGCGCCGCTGGCCCTGGCCCAGGACGTTGGTGGTGCCGTCGGGCATACGCAGGGTGCGCCCAATAATGACCTCGGTACCGATGTCGTACAGACCCTCCGGGGATGGCTCTTCCTCATCGGGGTCGCGCTGGGTGGCGACGATGACGATGCCGTCGCCGGCGACCGCCGCTTCCAGCGCCCGCAGGGAACGCTCGCGCCCGATAAAGAGGGGCGCCACCATATGAGGATAGATGACTGTGTCCCGCACAGGGATGAGCGGTGCCTCGATCAGCTCTGGCTCCTCCATGTATTCGGCTTCCTCTTCGGCCGCCGGCCGGGTATCAGCCTTGCCCTCGCGGCCTTTATGAGGTCGGAACTCTTCCGAGAAAATGGTATCGTCAATCCAATCCCAATCCACGTTCTGCATTCTCCACATATCTCGACATTCCCCCAAGATTTGGGGCACTTTCGCTGAGAATTTAGGTAATTGGCGGCATAAATGCCGCAAGTTTTCCAAACAATTATACTTGAAAAAGGGAAGAAAGGCCAAAAACTCGCGTCACATCCGCCGGCCCTTCGCCATAACCATACCAACGATGCCCAATAGTGTCAAGAGGCTGATGCCCATGCCGGCATACACCCTGGGCGGTTGATAGGACCATTCCACACGCCAGGTGCCCGCCGGCAGGGCCAGCGCCCGCAGTATCCCATAGGCGCGCAGGGGCACAGCCGGCCGGCCGTTCACCCGCACCGTCCATCCCGGGTAGGCGATCTCGCTCAGCACCAGGATGCCCGGTGCGCTGAGCTGTACGTCCAGCACAATGCGCTGGGCGCTGAAATGCCGGATAGCGAGGGATTCAGCGCCGCCAGCCAGCACCGGCGGGGGTTCCGGCACGGCTTCGAGCACGGCAACAGACCAGGGGTCGAGGTCATCGCCGGCGGTCATCTGAACGGCGGCATCCTGGCCCGGCGCCAGGCGGTACTCATGTACGATCCAGGCCGGCTGAGCGCCCAGGAAGGTTTGATACAGCCGGCGGCCCCCCTCGTCCACCACCAGCAGAAGCCCCCCATGGCTCAGCGTCCGCTGGGTCAGCACATAGCGCACGTTCAGCATACGCCACCAGCGAAATTCAGGCACCTTCTCGATAAAGGTGTCGTATGCCGCCAGATGAAGCGGGCCGTTGCCCACCACATCGCGAATCTCAAAAAGCAGGCCGGCGTTGCCGTCCGCCGGCAGTAGCCCCTCACTGCTCACGCGCCAGTTCTCGTCGGGGTCATTGAGCAAATGGGCCACCGCCGGCGTCATCGGAAAGTATCCGCCGGGCGGCTCCGCCTGCAGGTTGACATCC
Source organism: uncultured Anaerolineae bacterium (assembly GCA_938049385.1). Taxonomy (GTDB): domain Bacteria; phylum Chloroflexota; class Anaerolineae; order JACIWP01; family JACIWP01; genus JACIWP01. Next base: position 16,878 of record CALIBQ010000055.1, on the reverse strand, counting down.
CCGTGCGCCAGGTACAGTTCCAGGGCGGTAAGCGCCAGCAGGGCCGGCAACGCACGTCGCACCGGGTACCAGCGGCCGGCCAGCGCCGTGTAGCCGTAGCCGGCCAGCACCGCCAGCGCAAAGCTCACAATGTAGGCCAGCCGCTCCTGATCGCGGAACAGGTTGAACCCCGGCAGGATGCGGTAGGCGATGGGAAAGAGGAACCCGTTCCCGCCCAGGGAAAGGAGCAGTGCCGTCAGCGCGACAGCCCCCCAGAAGGGGGCCGGCCCCTGCCGCTTGACCGCCAGGCCTGCCAGCGCTAGGAGAAGGGGAAGCAGTCCCACATACAGGGGCGACCATTCGCCCGGCCTTGGACGCACGATGCCCAGCAAATCCTCCCATTGGAAGCCGTGGGCGATTTCGGCGTACGTGAGGCCGGCGCGCGGCGACATGCGGTGCATTTCCAGGCCGGGTATCCACTGTGCGGCGCTGATGCCCAGCGCCCCGATGAGCATCAGCAGGCCGCCGGCCGCGATGAAGCGCCAGCCGGCCCGCCGCCCCAGGGCACGGAAGAGGAAATATGCGCCGGCCAGATAGGCCATGTACAGCGTGGTCTGCGGATGGCCGGCCAGCAGGCTGATGCCCATGGCCGCGCCGGCGAGGAACAGGCCGGCCAGCGAGCGGCGCTCCACCGCCCCTTCCATCAACCACAGCCCCAGGGGCAGCCAGATCGCCGTCTCTAAGATGTTGATCTGCTGCATGGGATAAGAGGTCAGCCAGCCCCCCAGGCCGAAGGCCAGGCCGGCGGTCAGGCCGGCGCCCGACGAACGGGTCAGTCGGTAGACGAACAGGTAGGTGAACAGGCCGGCCAGTCCCAGATGGAACAGCACCTCCAGCTCCAGCGCCAGAAAGGGGAGCGGGTCCGGCAGAAGCATCTGCCACAGGCCCAGAGGATAAAACACCTGGAACAGCGTGGCGGCCACCGCCGGCTGTCCGCCGAACGCGTACGGGTCCCATAAAGGAAGCCGGCCGTGCGACAGCTCGCGAGCAACAAAGACGCGCATCAGGTAGTGCTGTTCGACGAAGTCGCCGTAGGTGATGACCTGGCGCAGGGTGGGGTCCGGCCACCAAATGCGCCAGAACATGACGAACGGCAGTGCCAGGAGCAGGCCGGCGGCCAGGAGATGGCGGTAGCGGGCTGACAGCGAACGGATCATCCCATGCCTTTCTACATCGTTTGTTCCCAGAACAGTACGCTGAAACGGTTATAAAGTCCGCGATGTGATTTGTCAACCAAGACAAAGAGGGTGTGGAAAAAGTCACTCGATTTGCGGGTATTGGCTCATTGCCTAGCAGTTTCCACCCTTAGGCGGGCCTTTGACACGCCGGCGTTGTTGTGCTACATTCCGCTCGGGTGGTCTGATCATCATAACACTGCGGAGGCAGGAGGGAGAATATGGCGAGCATGACCCCGCGCCAGAGGGTCCTGGCGGCGCTCAATCACCAGGAAGTAGACCGCGTGCCCATAGACCTCGGCGGCACGCCCAACAGCACCATTTGCACCGGGGCATATCTGCGTCTGGCCGAATTTCTGGGGGTGCCCATTACCTCCCCCAAGGTGATCAACTTGGCCTTCGAGATCGTCGAAATGGATGAGGCCGTCCTGCGGCTTCTGCCGGTGGACACCCGCCCGCTATTCATCAACCCGCCGGCGCGCTCGCGCACGCGCTGGCTGGACGATGCCACCTTCGTGGACGAATGGGGCATCACCTACCGCCGGCCGGCCGGCTGGCCGCAGTTCGACATGATCGCCCATCCGCTGGCCGAGGCCACGTTGGAAGATGTCGAACGCTTCGAGGGGCCGGACGTAGAAGATGAAGGGCGCTACGCCGGCTTGCGCGAGAAGGCGCGACAGCTCCACGAGGGCACCGACTTCGCCATCTGTGCCTCGACGCTGGACACCACCCTGTTCGACCGCGCTTGCTGGCTGAGGGGCACGGCGCGCTTTCTGATGGACCTCCTGCTGGACCCAGGCTTCGCGCTCGCACTGCTGGAGAAGGTGGCGCAGATTCAGTTCCGCCGGCTGGAGCGCTTCCTCCAGGAAGTCGGCCCCTATGTGGATGCCGTCATGGTCTCCGACGACATGGGCATTCAAACCGGCCCGCTCTTGAGCCCCGAGCTGTACCGAGAGATGGTCAAGCCCTTCCACCGCCGCTACATGGAGCTGATCCGGCGTCACACGGACGCCAGAATCGTCGTCCATGCCTGTGGGAGCATCGCGGACCTGGTGGAGGATTACATCGAGATCGGGGTGGACGCGCTGAACCCGATGCAGGTTTCGGCCGCTGGCATGTCGCCGGAGAACCTGAAGGCGCGCTTCGCCGGCCGCATGGCCTTCTGGGGCGGCATTGACACCCAGCGGCTCCTGCCGCGCGGTACGCCGGCAGAGGTGCGGGCCGCCGTACGCCATACCATTGATGTGATGAACCATTCCGGCGGGTATGTGCTGGCGGCGGTGCACAACATCCAGGACGATGTCCCGCCGGAAAACATCTGGGCCATGCTGGATGAGGCCGCGAGCTATCAGCCGTAAGCCGGCTTGGCGCAGACCCCTTTTCGCGCCGCCGGCTCCTCTCCCTGCGTGCAGGGGGCCGGGAGATGGGAAGCTTCCACACGGTTTGGCGAGGGGAGCAATCCGGGGTATAATTACCCTGAATTTCACGCGCTGGACCGAGGAGGCACCATGTCGCCGGCAACCGTGCACATCCGGCTCTATTCTATCCTGCGTAAGTTCGCTCAAGAACAGGGCTACGACGGCCATTTCACCCTGCAGGTCGAGGACGGCACGACGTTGGATCAGATTCGTGAGCGCATTGGCATACCCCCGCGCTGGGCAAACCGATATTTGAAAGACGCCAAGCCCCTTCCCCCTGATTACGTGGTGCAGGAAGGGGATGTGATTGACATCCTCCCGCCGACTATCGGCGGTGGATGACGCGCGCCGGCCGGCGGGCATGCCCCATTCTTTCTAGGAGAGAGGTGCATGAAAGGTCGAAAACTGCTCATGATTCCTGGCCCGATTGAGTTCGACCCGGCGGTCATGCGGGAGATGGGAAAACCCACTACCAGCCACCTGGACCCCTGGTTTATGGAGCAGTTTGGCCAGGCGCTGGAGCGCATGCGCGAGGTGTTCATGTCCCCCAGCGGACAGCCCTTTATCGTCGCCGGCACCGGCACCCTGGCTATGGACATGGCCGGCGCCAACCTGATCGAGCCAGGCGACCGGGCGCTGGTGGTCAACACGGGCTATTTCGGCGACCGCTTCGGTGCGCTGATGGAGCGCTACGGCGCGCAGGTGGACCATGTGCGGGCGGAAGTGGGCGATATGCCGGCCCTGGAGCAGGTGGAAGAGGCCCTGCGCAAGCAGTCCTATAAACTGGTGACGGTTACCCAAGTGGATACTTCTACGGGGGTGCTGGCGGACGTCAAAGGCGTGGCCGCGCTGGCGCGCCAATACGGCGCATTGGCAGTGGTGGACGGCGTCTGCTCCGTCGCCGGCGAGGAACTGCGCATGGACGAATGGGGGGTGGACCTGGCGCTGACCGCCTCCCAGAAGGCCGTTGGGGCGCCGCCGGGACTGGCGCTGGTGGTGGCCGGCCCGCGTGCCTTGGAAGCCTGGCGCAAGCGCAAGACACCGGTCTGCAATTACTACGCCGATTTCGGCAACTGGCTCCCCATTATGGAAGCGTATGAGGCGCGCAAGCCGGCCTACTTCGGCACGCCGGCGGTCAATCTCATCGCCGCGCTGAACGTCAGCCTGGGTCAGATACTGGCCGAGGGCATGGAAGCCCGCATCGCGCGTCACCGCAAGATGAGCGACGCCTGCAAAGCCGGCATCACCGCGCTGGGCCTGCGCCAACTGCCGCGCGAGCACTGCCGGGCGCATACCATGACCGCGCCGTATTATCCGGAGGGAGTGGATGCCGCGCTGGTGGGGAAGATCGGCGCCGCCGGCGTCATCGTGGCCGGCGGACTGCATCCCGCCTGTCGAGCGCAGTACTTCCGCATCGGGCACATGGGTGCCCACACGCCGGCCGACATCCTGGCGGTGCTAGGCGCGCTGGAGAGCGCCCTGGCCGCCAGCGGCTATGCTTTCGAGCGCGGTGCCGGCGTGGCCGCCGCGCAAAAGGTGTTCCTGAGCTGAAGAATCTCACAGCCCCAGCCAACAGCAGGCTGGGGCTGTGCATCCCAACGACCTGTCACGGAGGTGCGGGGTGGACTTCAAGGAACTGCTCGCCCCCTATATGGACGAAATGCTCCGCTGTACGCGGTGCGGTTTCTGCCAGGCGGCATGCCCGACGTATGACGCCCTGCGCATGGAATCGGCGGTGGCGCGCGGCAAAATACAGCTACTGCTGTCGGTGCTGAACGGCCGGCTGGACCTCAGCCCGAAGCTCAGCTATTACGTGTACCGCTGTCTGGACTGCCGGCTGTGTCAGCAGACCTGCCTGAGCGGGGTGCACACCGATGAGATTTTCGAGGGGGCGCGGCGCTGGCTGGCCCATGTGGGTGCTCTGCCGGCGCCGCTCCAGGCGCTGGAACAGCGCGTCTTCGCCAGCCATAACATCGCCGGCGAGGACAATGCCCACCGCACCTTATGGCGGGAGAACATGAACCTGGAAGTGCCTGCCGGCCAGCCGGCCGAAGTGGTCTTTTTCATCGGATGCGTGGCCAGCCTGTACCCCATGGTCTATAGCATCCCGCAAGCCTTCGTCCAGGTGCTCCAGCGCGCCGGCGTCTCTTTCTCGGCGCTGGATGGGGAAGAGTGGTGCTGTGGCTATCCCCTCATTTCCGCCGGCCGGGACGCCGGCCCGCTCATGGAGCACAATATCGCCGCCGTAGAGCGGCTCGGGGCGCGCTGGCTGGTCACCACCTGCCCTTCCTGCTACCACACCTGGAAAACCATCTATCCGCCCACATCGTTCCAGGTGATGCACGCCACAGAACTGCTGGCGGCCCTGATAGAGGAGGGCCGGATTCGGCCGGCCCATCCGCCGACAGTGCGCCGGGCCGGCGACGCGGCCGGCCCCCTGCGGGTAACCTATCACGACCCCTGCGACCTGGGCCGTAAGAGCGGCGTGTACGACGCGCCGCGCCGGGTGATTACCGCCCTGCCGGGGGTGGAACTGGTGGAGATGTCCACCCACCATGCCCTGGCCACCTGCTGTGGGGGCGGCGGGAACCTGGAGTCCATTGACCCGGAGCTTTCGGCGCAGATCGCCGGCCGGCGGCTGGCCCAGGCACAGCGGGCCAAGGCGGAGGTGCTGGTCACTGCCTGCCAGCAGTGTCAGCGCACCCTGGGGATGGCGGCGCGGCGCCAGCGCGTGCGCATGCCGGTCATGGATGTGGCAGAGCTACTGCTGTCTGCGATGGAGGAGCCGGCGTAACGCCGGCAGGGAGCGATGCAGTATGGATGAGAGCATTATCCGAACCCTACAGGAGATTGTCGGCCCCGAACATGTGCTGACCGATCCGGAGGACCTTCTGCTCTATGCCTATGACGCGTCCATCCATGCCGGCCGGCCGGATGTGGTGGTCTTCCCGGAAAGCACGGAGCAGGTCTCCCGCGTTATGGCTTTGGCACATGCCCACCATATCCCGGTTATCCCGCGCGGGGGCGGGACCAACCTGAGCGGGGGCTCCGTCGCTCCCCAGGGCGGCATTGTGCTGACCCTTTCGCGCATGACAAAGGTGCGCGAGATAGATATTCCCAATCAGCGCGCCGTGGTGGAGGCCGGCCTGTACAACCTGACCCTGCAGGAGATACTGGCGCCGTACGGCTACCTGTACGCGCCGGACCCGGCCAGCCAGAAGGTCTCCACCCTGGGCGGCAATGTGGCGGAGAACGCCGGCGGCCCCCACTGCTTGAAGTACGGCGTCACCACCAACCACGTGCTGGGACTGGAGGTGGTGCTGTACGACGGCCGGGTGGTCCAGCTTGGCGGCAAAGCGTTTGACACCCCCGGCTATGACCTGGTGGGCCTGCTGGTCGGTTCGGAAGGCACCCTGGGCGTGGTCACGGCGGTGACGGTGCGTCTCCTGCACGTGCCGGAGGCCATCAAAACCCTGCTGGCCATTTTCGACGACCTGGACGGCGCCAGCCAGGCGGTATCCGACATCATCGCCGCCGGCATTGTACCCGCCACGCTGGAGATGATGGACCAATTGATGATGCGCGCCGTCGAGGAAGCCACCCATGCCGGCTATCCCACGGACGCCGAAGCGGTGCTCATCATCGAGCTGGACGGCTTGAAAGATGACATGGAGGAGATCGCCGACCGGATTGCGCAAATCTGTCAGCGCAACCGCGCCCGGGCGGTGCAGGTGGCCCGCACTGCAGAGGAACGCGATAAGCTGTGGGCCGGCCGGCGCGGCGCCTTCGGCGCCACTGGCCGCATCAAGCCGGCCTATCTGGTGAACGACGGCACCGTGCCCCGCACGGCCTTGCCCCAGGTCCTGCGCCAGGTGCGGGAAATCGGCCAGCGCTACGGTCTGCCGATCGGCAACGTCTTCCACGCCGGCGACGGCAACCTGCATCCCCTCATCCTGTTCGACCCGCGCGAGGAGGGCATTCTGGAGCTGGTGGAGCGCGCCGGCGCGGAAATTATGCGCATCTGTGTGGAGGCCGGCGGCACCATCACCGGCGAGCACGGCATCGGGCTGGAAAAAATCCACGGTATGCCGCTGATCGCCTCGCCCGCCGCCATCCAGAACATGCGGTGGGTGAAAGAAGCCTTCGACCCGGTTGGCCTGCTGAACCCCGGCAAGGTCCTGCCGCAGACCAGCGAGGGAGTCCCGGCATGAACCCAGAAGAGATGCTGACCAAAGTGGGGCGGGTGCTTTCCCCGCATCAGGTGATCACGTCCGATTTGTGCTCCGCCTGTGAGGTGGACGGGAAACGGCCGGCCATTGTGGCGCGCCCGCAGGATGCCGGCGAGGTGGGAGAACTGCTGGCGCTCTGCTCGCATGAAGGTTGGGGGGTCATCCCCTGGGGAAGCGGCACACAGATAGGCATCGGCAACATCCCCCGCCGCTACGACGCGGCACTGGACCTGGGCGCGCTGGATGAGATCGTGGACTATGACGCCGCCAATTTGACGCTGACCGCCGGCGCGGGCTGTACCCTGCGCTCCCTGCAGGAACTCGTCGAGGGCAAGCGCCAGCTCTTGCCCTTGGACCCGCCGGCGGCCGAACGGGCCACGCTGGGCGGCGTGGTGGCCGCCAACGCCTTCGGCCCCTCCCGCCTGCGCTACGGGGCGGCGCGCGACATCGTGCTGGGACTGCAGGTAGCGCTGACCAGTGGTGAGGTGATTGATGTAGGCGGTAAAACCGTCAAGAACGTCGCCGGCTATGACCTGACCAAGGCCTTCGTGGGCTCTTACGGCACCCTTGGGGTCATCACGCGGGTAACCTGCCGGCTCTTCCCCATGCCGCCTGAGCGCCGCTGGGTGCTGGTGGGTTTCGACCGCGCCGGCGACGCCTTCGATTTCGTGCAGAAGGTGCTGGATTCTGTCCTGCTCCCAACCTCCCTCGATCTGGTGCAGGGACGCGTGGTACCGAACCGCTCGGATGTGTCCCTGTGGGGGATCATCAGTCTGGAAGGGACCCATGAGGTTATCCAGCGCCAATACCGGGACCTGGGAACCATGGCCGGCGGTGCGCATGCCCGCCATGTGGAGCAGTTGGCCGACGAGGAGCCGGAAGGCCAGCAGGTCCGCCGGCTGGTGCAGGATATGCCGGCGGTTTCCCCAGAGCCTCTGGTGGTGCGGCTGTACGTCCCTATCTCGGCAGTGGGCAGTCTCTGGTCGGCCGTCCAGCATCTGGAAGCGGAGGGCCAGGCCAGCTTGAACCTGCTGGCGCGCCCTGGTCTCGGCGTATTGTATCTGATGGCACAGGCGCGGGATGCCCATCTGTCGACCATCGCCTCCACCCTGCAGGCGCTGGCCGGCGAGATGGGAGGCCATGCCATCATCGAGCGCATCCCACCGGAGCACAAGGTGCACCTGGATGTCTGGGGCACTCCACGTTCCGATTGGCCGCTGATGCAGGCGCTCAAAGCGCGCTTTGATCCCGCCGGCATCCTCTCGCCCGGCCGCTTCATCGGCCGGCTGTGATCCCAGTTCCCATATTGTACTGTACGGTGATGTCCCATGCCCGATGACGTCCTGATCGCCCTGCCGTATGGGGATACCTCCCTATCCTTTCGCCTGTCCCGCCGCAACCTGCTGGGCGTCATGGCGCCGGCGGAGGTGCCGGCCGCGGCGGACCCCGCCGCGATCGTGCGGCAGGCCATGCGGGAGCCGGTGGGCCGGCCGCCCCTGCGCGAGATGGTACAGCCCGGCCAGCATATTGTCATCATCGTGGACGATATGACCCGCCCCACCCCCCAGCATGTCCTGCTCCCTCCTCTGCTGGAGGAGCTGGAGGCGGCTGGCAGGAACCTCCATATCGAGATACTCATCGCCACCGGCACCCATCGGGCTATGACGCCGGCGGAGATCGAACGCAAGGTGGGCCGGCAGGTGGTATCCGCCTATCCGGTCATCAATCACGATGCCATGGACCCGGCCAACCTGGTGCACCTGGGCACCACACCCAACGGCACGCCCATTGTGGTGAACCGCCGCGTGGTGGAGGCGGACCTGGTGGTGGCGGTGGGCAACACAGTGCCCCACTGCCTGGCCGGCTGGTCCGGCGGCGCGAAAATCATCCAGCCGGGCGTCTGCGGCGAGCAGACCACGCACCACACCCATGCGCTGAACATGTACAGCCCGGTGCCGCATCTGGGCCGGCTGGACAACCCCGTCCGCCAGGAGATCGAGGCGATTGTCCAGCGGGTGCGGCTGGATTTCATGCTCAATACGGTGCTGAACGCGCGGGCGGAGGTGGTCCATGTGGTGGCCGGCGACCCCTATCACTCGCACCGGCGGGCGGTCGAGCTGGCGACCCCGATCTGGGTACAGCCGGTGCCGGTCATGCCCGACATCGTGGTCATCTCCTCGCATCCCGCCGACCTGGATTACTGGCAGGGCGTCAAGGCGCTCTATGCCGCCGAGCTGGTGGTCAAGCGGGGCGGGGATATCATCCTCGCTTCCCCGTGCCGGGAGGGGATTTCCACCAATCCTCATCATCTGGAGGCCATGCGGCTGGCGCGGGGACTGCCATCGAAGGCCATTCGGCATGAAGCCCTGCGCAGAGGATTCACCGATTGGACGGGGCTGAACACCGCGGTAGTGGCGGCGCGGGTGAACGAACTGGCCTATGTGCAGATGGTGTCGAGTGGATTATGCGATGAGGAGCTGGCCATATTGGGGCATGCGCGGGCGGAGAGCATTGAGGCCGGCCTGGCGCGCGCCTTTGGCCGGCAGGGGGAGGATGCGAAAGTGCTGGTCATCACGCACGGCGGCGATCTCTGCCCGGTCCTGCGGCCGGCGTGAGGGTGTATCTGCATACATGCCATAAGGCCAGGGACTGCCGGACGGTCCCGTCTCTTCGCGCACTTGCCATTTTTATAATGCCGGCTACAATAACTGCAGAACTGCCGGCGGCTCAAATGGGTGGGATGACGATACCCCGCAGGAGGTGCGGAAAGGTGAACTGGTGCTTGATCCCTGACGGATAGATGCCATGAAACCGGACTACCGCACCTATGTCCAAGTGCTCCTGCTCAGCCTGGCCTGCATCATCCTTATCTGGCTTGTAGACGCCGTCCTGGACGCGCGCTACACCTCACAGACCCTCTGGCAGGCACTGCTCTCCCTCTACCCCCATGAATACATCCTGCGAGGTCTGTTGGTGTTCCTGGGGCTTGCCGTGGCACTGGAAAGCACCGTGCTGTGGCAGGCGAGAGCGCGTTCCCGGCGGGCGCTGGAGGAGAGCGAGGCGAGATACCGCGCCCTGTTCGAGGCGGCGCCGGCCGGCGTCTTTCTCGAACTGCTCGACGGCACTGTGGTAGAATGCAACGAACGCGCCGCGCAAATGCTGGGCTACACCAGGGAGGAATTGCGCGGGAAAAACGCCGCCGAACTGGTCCCCCCTGAGATCGCAGAAACCTTCCCAACGCTTATTGAGAGGGAGCTCCAGAATGGCCTTGCCATGGTAGAGGCAAAGGCCAAGCGCAAAGACGACTCCATCTTCCCGACCGAAGTGGGTACGCGCCTGGTCCATCTGGCCGGCGTCCCCTACGTGGTCGTCTATGTCCATGATATCACCGCTCGCAAAGAGGCCGAAATAGCGCTGGCCGCCGAAAAGGAGCGCCTGCGCGTCACCCTGCGCTCCATCGGTGAGGGCGTCATCACCACCGATGTCGACGGCCGGGTCCTGCTGATGAACCCTATCGCCGAGGAGCTGACCGGCTGGCGCCAGGAGGAGGCACTCGGACTCCCCATTGACGAGGTGATGCATACCCTTCACCCGACAAGCCGCGACGCACTGCCGCCCGGGACGCTGGCTGTGCTTCCCAACGGCCAGGGGAAACCGCTGGAACGCTACGAATGTCTGCTGGTGGGGAAGGATGGTCAGGAATGTCTCGTGCTGGAGACCACCGCGCCCATCCGCGACGACGCCGGCCGCATCATCGGCGCCGTCGTGGTGTTCCGCGATATCACCGAACAGCGCCGGCTCGAAGAGGAGCGCCAGCGCGCCCTGCGCCTGGGCTCGCTGGCCAAGGTCGCCAGCGGCATCGCCCACGACTTCCGCAACTACCTCTCTTCTATCCTGACGAACGCCTCGCTGGCGGAGCTGTGCCTGGACCAGCCGGCGGAGGCCCGCGAGGCCATCCGGCGCGTGCGGCAGGGCGTCAAGCTGGCGCAGTCGCTCACCGAACAACTGCTCCTCTTTTCCAGCGGCCGCGAGGCACAGCGCACTCCCGCTTCCATCGCCGAGGTGATCACCAGCGCTGTCGAACTGGCGACCAGCGGCACGTCGGTCGCCTGCCGGCTGTCCCTCCCACCGGACCTGTGGCCCGTCTATATGGATGTTACCCAGATGAACCAGGCCATCACCAACCTGGTCCTCAACGCTGTGCAGGCTATGGCCCACCAGGGCGCGATTGACATCTTTGCGGAAAATGTCGCCCTGCCGGAGAACAGCGCAGCGCCACTGCCGGCCGGCCCGTATGTGCACATCACCATCCGCGATTACGGGCCTGGTATTCCGCCCCATGACCTGCCGCATATCTTTGACCCCTTTTTCACCACGCGGCCCGACGGCACCGGCTTGGGGCTGTCCGTGGCATACAGCGTGGTCCAGCGCCACGGCGGACATTTGACGGTGGAATCCATCCCCGGTCAGGGAGCCGCATTCCATATCTATTTGCCGGCGATCGAAGCGGCCCGGCCCAGCACTGCTCTATCGCCAACAGCCGATCATTCAGCGAAGGAGTGCCAAGGCCGGGTTCTGCTCCTGGATGATGACGAGGCGCTGTGCCTTTCCCTCACCCTGGCCCTGAATTATCTCGGCTATTATGTCGAAAGCGCGCGCTCTGGCGAAGAGGCGCTTGTCCGCTTCGAGAAGGCGCGCGCCGCCGGCCAGCCGTTCCACGCGGTCATCGTGGACTTGCTCATCCACGGCGCCGGCATGGACGGCCGGGAGACCGCCCAGAGAATCCTCCAGCTAGACCCCCAGGCGCGGCTCATCGTCACCAGCGGCTTTCAGGATGACCCAGCCTTCTGCCGCTATCAGGAATGGGGCTTCGCCGCCGCCCTGGCAAAGCCCTTCGACATCTCCGACGTAGTGCGCACGCTCCAGCAGGTGCTGAGCGCCAAAGACTAGCGATTCAGCGCCCCCACCCTCTCGCCTCTTTCGTTTGGCATCTGACCACCTCTTTCGTTTGGCATCTGACCAGATTATGTTATAATGTCACCGCTTGACCGCATACCGGTCGCGAGGGAGGGCCATTCCGGCAGGAAAGCCGCCTATGGGAGATTGGATTCGCCGCTTCAGCGACCACATCATCGCCGCTGCCTCTGGACTGCTGAGCCTTTGGGTGTATTCTGCCACCCTGGCCCCTTCGGTGCTGATGGCAGACGCCGGCGAATTCCAGTTCGCCGCTCCCTTGGCGGCGATCGCCCACCCCACCGGCTACCCCTTGTATCTCATCCTGGGCTGGCTGTGGAGCAGGATATTCCCCTTCGGCTCGCCGGCCTACCGCATGAACCTGCTTTCCGCCGTCTTCGCCGCCGCGGCGGTGTCCATCATGTACCTGGTCACCCTGCGCCTCATCCGTCTGGCCGGCTTCCTGCGCCATCCCGGCCTGCATCGCGGCATCGCCCTCCTCGCCGCCCTGCTCCTGGCCTTCTCCCCCACTTTCTGGAGCCAGGCGGTAGTTGCTGAAGTATATGCGCTCAACGCCCTGCTCACCGCCGGTCTGCTCTACACGCTCCTGGGATGGCTCCAGGCCGGCAGGGACTGGAGGGGGTTGATCCCCACCGCCCTGTTTTTCGGGCTGGGGCTGGCGCACCACCGCACCATCATCCTGTGGCTGCCGGCTATCGTCCTGACCGTCTGGCTGGCGGAAGCCGGCGCCCGGCAGAAGCGGTTGGAGTGGAAGCATCTGGCCTGGCTCCTGGCGCCGGCCTTGCTCCCCCTGCTGGCTTATCTGTACGTACCCATTCGAGCGCCGGCCACGCCGTATCTGGGAATCCCCCTGCGCACAGAAGAGCCACTGCGGCTGTATGACTCATCCCTGGCCGGCTTCCTCAATTATGTGCTGGGACGCTCGTTCGAGGGCGCCGTGCGCCTGCGACTGCTCACGCCGGCACGGTTCGAGATGGCCGCCGGCCTGCTCAACCAGCAGTTCACCCCTGCCGGCATCCTCCTCGGCCTTATCGGATTGATCTGGATGGTATGGGAGCGGCGCTGGCTCCTGCTGGCTATCACCGCTGGCGCCTTCTTTCCCCTGCTGGGCTTCAACCTCGTGTACGACATCGGCGACATCGCGGTCTTTTTCATCCCAGTGTATCAAATCTGGGTGATTTGGATCGGCCTCGGTGCGGCCTGGCTCTGCCGGCAGGCCGGCGACCTGATGGTGCGCCTGCGCACCCGCTCGGCGCACAACGGCCTCCTGCGCTTCGGACGCTTCAGCGTTGGCTCCCACCATTTCGCCGGCCTGGTAGTGCTCGGCCTGCTCTTCGCCCTGCCCATTTTCCTATTCTTCCAGACGCTTCCCCAGGCGGACCGTCATGACGACTGGCAAGCATGGCTCTTCTGGAAACGCATACTAGCCCAGCCCCTGCCGGCCGGCGCGGTGCTTATCAGCAATGACCGCGACGAAATCATGCCCATGTGGTACTTCCAGTACATCGAGGGCGAGCGCACCGACCTCATCGGCCTCTTCCCCCAGGTGGTGATGAATGACCCGGCCTGGGAGGATATCGGGCAGGTAGTGGACCAGGCGCTGGCCAGCGGCCGGCCGGTCTACCTCATCAAACCCATGCCCGGCTTGGAAGTGAAATACCGCTTGACAGCGGCCGGCGGCGGTCTCGTGCGGGTCGAGGGATACGCGGCGGAAACTCCGCCTCAGCGGCCGGCGGATGCGACCATCGGCGGCGTGATACACCTGGTGGGATACGACCACTCGCCTTACAGTGTCGTCCCAGGGCAGGACCTTACGGTGACGTTATATTGGGAACCGCTGGCACGCATGAATGCCAATTACAGCAGTTTCGTCCAGCTCCTGGACCAGGCCGGTAGCCGCGTGGCCGGCAGTGATCATCTGCCCGGCGGGGATTATTACCCCACCCGCCTGTGGAAACCGGGCGAGCGGCTGGCAGACGTCCATCACTTCACGGTGCCGGCGGACCTGCCGCCCGGCCCCTACCAACTATACGCCGGCCTCTACCTCTATCCATCCATGGAGCGCCTCGGCGACGCCCGCCTGGGCTTTGTGGGGGTGAAGACCACCATCGAGAGCATCCCCCGCATCATGCCGCACCCACTTCAGGTGCGCTTTGGGGATGTCATTCAACTTTGGGGGTATGAGTTCCGCAAGGAGGGGCAGTCCATCCTGCTGACCCTGGAGTGGCAGGCGCTCCGAGAAATGCACATCAATTACACCACCTTTGTCCACCTGGTGGACAGCGCCGGCACCATTGTCTCACAGGCGGACAGCCAGCCGCGCGGCGGCTCCTACCCCACATCCATCTGGGATAAGGGCGAGGTCGTGATAGACGCCTACCGCCTTCCCATCGAGCTGGACACGCCGGCGGGCGAATATGCCATCATCATGGGCCTGTACCGATTGGAGACGATGGAAAGACTGCCGGCCTTCGACGAGTACGGCCGTCCTCTGGGGGATGCCGTCCTATTGGCCAAGATTACCTGGCCGTAACCTTCACCTATTCCCCCAGCATCCGCTTCGCCCAGCGCGCGGCGGCGCTCCCCGGCGCCAGGTCCACTGCCCGCTGGAGCGCTTCCGTCCCACCGGCATTATCGCCCACGGCCAGACGCGCTGCACCAAGATGTGCCCAGGCGCCGGCATGTCGCGGATCGCGCTCCACCGCCAAGGACAGCACCTCGGCCGCCTGCCGAGGCTCGCCGGCCAGGTAATAGCCCCATCCCAACAGGTCCAGCGCCTCCGCGGCGCCGCCGCTGAGCTGAACGGCTTCCCGGGCGGTGGGGATGCCCCTTTCCCGCAGTTGATACGCCCGCTCCACGTAAAACCGGGCCGCCGCCAGCGCCATGGCCGGGTCATCGGGGGCCAGCCGGCGCGCCTGCCCCAGCGCCGCCTCCGCGCCGGCGTAATCCCCCTCCACGGCATAAGTCAGGGCAATATCCACATACACCGCGGGGTTATCGGGGTCTAGACGCAGGACGGTCAGGAACTCCTCCCGTGCCGGCCCGCTCAGCCCAAAACGCAGGTGATAGCGGCCGAGGAAGTAATGCGCCAGCAGGCAGTCAGGGTCCAGTTCCAGGGCGCGCTGGAACGCCTCGCTGGCCAGCCGGCCCAGCTCCGCCAGCACCGCGCCGCGGTAGGCGTGCGCCTCGGCATAGGCCGGCTCCAGGGCAACGGCGCGCTCCAGCATGCGCAGGGCAAATCCCAGCTCCCCATGCTGGAAGAGGAGGATGCCGGCTTGCGCGAAGGCATGGGCGTCTGGAGAAGAAGCGGCAAAAATCTGGAGCAGTGCGCCGGCCGCCTCGGCGCAGGGACTGCCTGCGGCCGCAGCGCGGACAAGGGCCTCCCGGTCCGGCCCATCCGAGCGTGCCAGCGAGAGCCACGCCAGATGACAGCGTGCCTCGCCATCGCTTGGGGAAAGGGCCAGCAGGGCCTGCCAATGCTGGACCGCCTCTGCATCCTCACCATCCGCCTCGGCCAGTCTCGCCAGCCCGCGATGGGCAGGGGCGGACTCGCCGGCCCCCAGCGCCAGCTCCCACCAGCGCCGGGCATCGTTCCACTCCCCCTGCAGGAAGGCCGCCTGGCCCAGGCCCTCCCGGACCCTCTGCCGGCGATCGCCGCGAGCATACGGATAGAGCTTCCCCAGAAGGTACACAGCCTGGCTGATCTCATGGCGCGCCAGATGGGCCTGCGCCGTGCGGAGCAGTACCTCCTGGCCGGCCGGCGCCAGCTCCGCCGCCCGGGCATACGCCTGTAGGGCGTCGTAATACTCGCCGCGCGCGAAATGCGCATCGCCCTGCCGGAGCGCTTCGATGAGGCGCCAATCTGCCGGCGCGGATGCCGCCAGGACAAGCAGTACCAGCGGCAGGAGCAGGCCGGCGGAGCGCAGTGCTCGCAGTGTCATAGCACGCCCCCTGAATGTCTGCCCACCTATTATAGCACGGATGGAACAGCAGGGGGCGCTTTCGCTCTGCACCACCAGAGGATATGGCCAGAGTGTATAATTGGGGGAAGGGTCAGCCGGCGGTGGGCCGGCGGGGTTCGCAGTCGAAACACCAGTCGGATTCGCGGTTGGTCCAGTAGACTTTGCCGCACCCCGGGCAGGTGACCTTTCGCAGACCGCGCATAGGAGACGGTCCTGCCGGCCGGGCCTCCGGCGGCAAATCGGCATACGGGTCCTTGATGCAGGAGCAGGAGAGGAGACGCCGCCGGCGCTCCTCCGGGTCCATAGCGAGTATCTCTTCCTCCGAAAGTTCCGCAAACTCTTCCGAGGTCTCGAATGCCTCTTCTTCTGGCTCAGCCACCATGTCGCTCTCCGTCAGAGGAAGACCGCATTGGCGATCATCTCTTCCAGCTTGGCACGCTGTGCGGCGAACTGCGGTTCTGTCAGCACCGGGCACGCCTCCAGGGTCACCTCTCCCATGGTCAGTTTGGCGGCGAAGGTGAAGCAGGTGGGCTGGCCGCAGGCTTTGCAGTTGGTGCGCGGCAGAAGGCGGTACACATCGGTAGCGACCAGCCGCTTGCGCTGGACCTCGCTGGGCTGGATGGTATGCCGGCGTTCCCAAGTGTCATTGATCAACTTCTGCAGGCGCGCCAGGAAATCCACCGCTTCGTCGGCGTCGTTGAAGCCGCCGGCCGCCATCTCGTCCGGGCGCAGGGTCACCACATGTCCCTCCCACTTGAAGCGCAGTACCTTGCCAGCCGGCTGATACTCCGCGCCCGGGATAACGGCGTTCAAGTAGGGGAAGACGGGGCTGATGTCGCCGGTGATATGCCCGATGGCATTCACCGTCTCCCGGGAATAATCGCACGGCGGACGGATGATCTCCGGCTCATAGTTGGTCAACAGCATGATCTCCTCCTGGCACTAGTACTTCACCACAATAATTATTGATGATATAGGCGATGGAACTTAAGCCGAGCATCGGTCGTGGTAAAGCGCCATTCGACGGTGGCCTGCGCCGCATTGCGGGTCTTCGCCCAGGCCTCTACCTCCTGCTGCACAC
>CALIBQ010000054.1 GCA_938049385.1 uncultured Anaerolineae bacterium | reverse complement strand
GACCAGCTCAAGCAGACGTGATCGTTGTTCCCCGGTCAGCTCGACTGCGTACACCTTGGGCCTGGGCATGATTCCTTCCCTCCACATGAATGTCATGGAGAGAAGGATACCGTATGAAACCAACGTGGTCAAGTACTAGTTGTAAGAGCAATTGCAAGAGAAACCACATGACGGTGAAAATCACGGTTGGCCAAGCTCGCTCCAGCCGGTGTAGGGGCGGTTGTGCAAATCCAGCCGCCGTTTCCAACCGCCGGCAGACTTCAGGTAGCAGTCACCTGCAAACTTGCGAGCGTGTCATTCCGGTGCCGCACCTTGACGAAACATGCATCCTCGGATATCATGGGACCGTGCCGGCGCAGGCGCCCCCGCCGGCGGTATCTCTTGCACGTCGGAGAGCTGGCTCATGCTCATCGGTCTGCTCAAAACTATGCGTCCCAAACAGTGGACGAAAAACGTGTTCGTCTTCGCCGCGCTCATCTTCGATAAGAAGCTCTTCCACCCACTCTGGTTCGCCCGCACCCTGGCCGCTTTCCTGCTCTTCTGCCTCATCTCGGGCACGGTCTACCTTATCAATGACGTCGTGGATCTGGAAAAGGACCGCCGGCATCCCGAAAAGCGCAAGCGCCCCCTGCCCTCCGGCCAGCTCTCCCCCCAGGCAGCCGTGGCGGCGGCGGTCCTCTTTGGCACTGCCGGCATCGGGCTGAGCTTCCTGCTCGACCCCCTTTTCGGCGTCATCGCCCTGCTCTACTTGGCCAGCATGGTGCTCTATTCCTTCGTGCTCAAGCACATGGTCATCATTGATATCATGACCATCGCCGCCGGCTTTGTCCTGCGGGTCGCCGCCGGCGTCGTCGTTATCCCGGTCGAGCGCTTCTCCCCTTGGCTCTATGTCTGCACCACCCTGCTGGCGCTCTTCATGGCGGCCAGTAAGCGCCGGCACGAGCTGGTGCTCCTGGCGGAAAGCGCCAACAATCACCGCCGCATCCTGGACGAGTACAACATCGAGTTCCTGGACGACATCATCGCCTTGGTGACCTCGACCACAGTCATCGCCTATTCGCTGTACACCTTCTCAGCGCCCAACCTGCCGGCCAACCACGCCATGATGCTCACCATCCCCTTCGTCCTGTACGGCTTGTTCCGCTATCTCTATCTTGTGCGGGTGAAGGGCCTGGGCGGCGCGCCGGAAGACCTCCTGCTGAAGGACCTCCCGCTGTTGCTGGATGTCATCGGCTTCGGCCTGGCGGCGGTGCTCATCCTCTACATTTTCTGACGCACGCCGGCCGCTCCGTCGGCAGACTGCGGTAAGGCGCGCAAAGCAGGGATGCGCATTGCATCCCTGCTTTGTTTGCCGTCGTGCGAAGTATAAAACTGCCCAGCCGAAGGCCTTAGCGCTTGGTGTACTGTGGGGCCTTGCGGGCGCGCTTGAGACCGGGTTTTTTGCGCTCCTTCTCGCGCGGATCGCGGGTTAGGAAACCACCTTGCCGCAGGACCGAGCGCAGTTCGGGGTTCACCTGTAGGAGTGCCCGCGCCAGACCATGGGCGACCGCGCCGGCCTGCCCGCTCACACCGCCGCCTTCGACCTTGATGGACACGCCGAAGGCATGGCGCATGCGCACCGCCTCCAGCGGGGCCAAGGCGATCTTCTGATCGCGCAAGCGGGGGAAGTACTCCTCGAAGGGGCGATCGTTGACGATGACCTCCCCATCGCCGGGATAGAGGCGCACGCGCGCGGTGGCGGCTTTCCGCCGGCCTATCCCCTCAAAATATCTGCCGCTCAAATCAATGACCATGCTCTCCTCCACGTCTCTCGTTCACCAGGGATTGCCATCGCCCGAAATTACAGTTCCAGCGGCTTGGGCTGTTGTGCCTGATGCGGATGTTCCGGCGAAGCATACACTTTGAGCTTCTTGAACATCTTGCGGCCCAGCCGGTTCTTGGGCAGCATGCCCCGCACCGCCGCCTGCAGTACCCGTTCCGGATGGGTCTGCAACTGCCGGCGCAGGGTGACAGACTTCAGCCCTCCGGGATAGCCGGAGTGCCAGTAGTACATTTTCTGGTCCAGCTTGCGGCCAGTGACGCGGATTTTATCCGCGTTAACGACGATGACGTAATCCCCGCAGTCCATGTGCGGCGTGTAATAGGGTTTGTGTTTGCCGCGCAGGATTTTGGCGATTTCTGTGGCAAGCCGGCCCAGCGTCTTGCCGGCGGCATCCACCACATACCACTCGCGTTGAATGTCCTTCTCTTTCAGCGTATAGGTTCTCACTTCACCCTGACTCCTTCGAAGTGTTCTGGCGCGTATCCATCGGCATACCGCACGGCCACCAGGCATAATCCTTGTGCGGGAGCCGGCGGGCTGGTCTGCGAGCGGTCTCGCGAGGCAAAGCGCCGCGCAAACTCCTCCCCGCTCATACTACCCAGCCCTACCTGGAGCGCCGTGCCCACGATACAGCGCACCATCGTTCGCAAAAACCCGTTGGCCTCAATGTCCATCCACACCAGGGAGCCCTCGCGATGCCACTCGATGCGGTAAACCTCGCGAACCGTGGACTCCCCTTGGGTAGGTGTGCCAAAAGTGGCAAAATCATGCACGCCCACCAGCAGACGGGTCGCCTCCGTCATCGCCTCCAGGTCCAGCGCCTGCGGCACATGGCAGGCATAGCGACAGCGGAGCGGCGAGCGAATCGGATGATTCCATACTTGGTAACGATACAGCCGGCTCAGCGCATCAAAGCGCGGGTGAAACCCCGCCGGCGCTTCATCCAGCCGCCGCACCGCGATATCCTCCGGCAGTAGAGCGTTCATCCCCTGGTGCAGTTCCTGGAGCGAATGGGACCAGTTCGTGTCGAACGCGATCACCTGCCCCAGGGCATGCACGCCGGCGTCGGTGCGGCCGGCGGCCAGAATCCGGACATTTTCCTGTGTTAAACGCCGTAATACGGCCTCAATTTCTCCCTGAACCGTCAGCGCCTTGGCCTGGCGCTGAAACCCTGCGTACCGCGTGCCGTCATACTCCACGATGGCCCGCAATCGGAGCGCCATCGTCTGCCTCAACCTTATTCGACCAGCTCCAGCAGGACCATCTCGGCGCCGTCGCCCTGCCGGCGGCCCAGTTTCAGCACACGGGTGTAGCCGCCCGGCCGCTCCAAGTAGCGCGGCGCGATCTCCTCGAACACCTTCTTCACCACCTGTGGGTCATTGAGCCGGGCCGCGACCAGCCGGCGGGCATGGAGCGCATAACCCTCATCCTTCAGGCCCCTCTTGGCGATGGTGATCAGCTTCTCCGCCGAGGGGCGAATCGCCTCCGCCTTCGCCTCGGTGGTGCGGATTTTGCCATGCCGAAGCAGTTCCGTCGTCAGGTTGCGGAACAATGCTTGTCTATGTCCAGTCGAACGGCTCAGTTTCTTTCCTGCGACTCGATGTCTCATTGGTCATTCCCCCCATGACGTCGTAAATCCACGCCAGACCTGCTAGACAGGCCTATTCCAGCTCCTCATCCTCGATATAGTCTTCATCCTCCTCGAGCTCCTCTTCTTCCTCAGAGGCCGCCCGAGCAGAGGCCGAAGGCATGTAATCAATATAGGAGAGGAACCCTTTGGACTGTAAGATGGTGAGCAGTTCGTCCAGCGACTTCCGCCCAAAGTTGCGGATGGCCAGCAGTTCGTCCTCGCCTTGCTCCAGCATATGTAGGATTTCCCCGACGGTGGAGATGCCGGCGCGTTTCAGGCAGTTGAAGGCCCGTACCGACAGTCCCAGGTCCTCGATGGGCATGCGTGCCACCTTGCTGGGGATGCGCTCCTTCTTCTCCTCCGGCTCGACTTCCCTCACCGGTACTTCCTGAAGCCGCGCGATGCGGGAGAACTGCTCCACCAAGATGCGCGCGCTCTCGATCAGGGCCGCCTCTGGCGTGATGGTGCCGTCGGTCCAGATTTCCATGACCAGCCGGTCATAGTTGGTCATCTGGCCGACGCGGGTGCGGGAGACCTGGAAGTTGGCCTTGCGCACGGGGCTGAAGATGGCATCCACGGGGATTTCCCCGATAGGCAGTTTGCCCCGTTCCTCCGCCGGCGAATACCCCCGCCCCCGGCTGACCACCATCTCGATATCCAGATTGACTTCGTTCGAGTCCGCCGTCAGCAAATGCAGTTCCGGATTCACCACCTCTACCTGGGAAGGACACTGCAGGTCCGCCGCAGTCACCTCCCCTTCCTGGGTAACGCTCAGGTAAATCCGATACGATTCATCAGTATCCGAATGAATCTTGAAACGCAGTTGCTTCACGTTCAAGATGAACGCGGTCATATCCTCTTTCACGTGAGGGATGGTCGCGAACTCATGCGGCACATCGCTCACGCGCACAGAAGTCACTGCAGCCCCGGGTAAAGACGAGAGCAGGACGCGACGCAGGGCATTTCCCAGCGTGATCCCATAGCCGCTCTCTAATGGGCTGATGACAAAGCGCCCATACTGCTGAGAGCTCGCTTCACACTCGATTTGGGGCAGTACTTGTGTTAACAAAGAACTATCCTCCTTATGCACAGCTCATGTTTGCAGGCAGGTGAGACCGCCGGCGCTCGGCCGGCATTCCCCGCCGCATCAATGCTTACCGGCTGTAGTACTCCACGATGAGCTGTTCGTTGAGACGCACGTCAATCTGCTCGCGCCGCGGCACTTCCAGCACCTTGGCGGCCACCCGCTGGGGATCCAGCGACAGCCACTCCGGCGGCTGATGCTTCATCAACTGATCCATGCGGTCGCGGAAGTAGGTCAACCGACGGGCGCGCTCCGTGATGGAGACCACATCGCCGGGCTTCACCAGCGCCGATGGGATGTTAGTCTTGCGCCCGTTCAGCGTGATATGGCCGTGCAGAACAAGCTGACGCGCCTGGGCGCGCGAATCCGCCAGTCCCATGCGGAAGACGACGTTATCCAGCCGCGACTCCAGCAGAGCCAGCAGGTTCGCACCCGTCAGGCCCGGCATGCGCTCCGCTTCCTCAAAGTAGCGCCGGAACTGCCGCTCCAGTACACCGTAGATGCGGCGAGCGCGCTGCTTCTCGCGAAGCTGAATGGCGAAGTCGGATTCTTTGCGGCGCCAGCGCTGGCCCGGGCCGTGCTGGCCGGCCGGATAGTTCCGCCGTTCGAACGCGCATTTCGCCGTGTAGCACCGTTCGCCTTTCAAGTATAACTTCTGACCCTCTCGGCGACACAGCTTGCAGACTGGTCCCGTATACCTAGCCATTTTGCCTCCTGCTTGTCAACAAATCCCCTGCCGATAACAGAATATGCAGAACCATTACACGCGCCGCTTCTTGGGCGGCCGACAGCCGTTGTGCGGGATGGGCGTCACATCGGTGATGGAGCGCACCCGCAGGCCGGCGCTCTGAAGGGAGCGGATCGCCGCCTCGCGGCCAGGACCAGGGCCTTTCACAAAGACTTCCACTTCCTGCATACCCATATCCTGGGCCAGCTTAGCGGCCTCCACCGCCGCCTGCTGGGCGGCAAAGGGCGTGCTCTTGCGCGAGCCCTTGAAGCCCACCGAACCAGAGCTTTTCCAGCCCAGCACGTTGCCCTTCGGGTCCGTGATGGTCACGATCGTGTTATTGAACGATGCCTGGATATGCACCTGCCCGACGGGCACAATCCGCTTTTCCCGGCGAGTCGTCTTTTTTCGCCTGACTGGTGACATTGTTCCTCCTGCGTCAAACCGCTGTTTTGTTGAACATCCTGATAATCATACCCGCATGGATCCCACACCGCGCGGACAAGGCCGTGCCGGCATACCCGGGCCCCACGGGGAGCCCCCTGCGATTACTTCTTGGCCCGCGACCGCTTGCGGCCGGCGACCGTCTTGCGCGGGCCGCGCTTGGTGCGCGCGTTGGTGCGGGTGCGCTGGCCGCGCACGGGCAGGTTGCGCCGATGCCGCAGTCCACGATAACAGCCGATTTCCATCAGCCGCTTGATGTTCATGGACACTTCGCGGCGCAGGTCACCCTCCACCTTATATTCCCGGTCAATGATCTCGCGGATGCGGCCGATCTCCGCCTCCGTGAGGTCCTTCACCCGGGTATCCGGGTTGACGTTCGCCTTCTGCAAAATTTTGTTGCTGGAGGTTCGCCCGATGCCGTAAATATAGGTCAGGGCAATCTCCACCCGCTTATCTCGAGGTAAGTCTACCCCCGCAATACGTGCCATTCCCTTTTTCCTCCACTAACTGGCCATTGACAGGATAGTGGTACGCTCCCCGCAGGAAGCCGGCCGAATCCTCAGCCGAAACCCAGCCAACTTAACCCTGGCGCTGTTTGTGCTTCGGGTTCGTGCAGATCACCCGCACCACGCCTCGCCGGCGGATGATCTTGCAGTTGGCACAGCGTCGCTTCACCGATGGTCGCACTTTCATCGTCGTATCTCCTTCGTTCGCCTGCTGTCTAGAAGCGTGTCAGTATTTCCGCTTCACCATCGCGCACCAGGATGGTGTGCTCGAAATGCGCCGACAGGCTCCCGTCATACGTGACAACGGTCCAGCCGTCGGGCAGTACCTTGGTGCGCCAATCCCCGACATTCACCATGGGCTCCAGAGCCAGGGTCATGCCGGCCCGCAACCGCACCCCGCGGCCGGGCTCCCCGAAATTCAGTACCTGAAGCCCCTCGTGCATCTCGCGGCCGATCCCATGGCCGGTGTATTCCCGCACCACCGAGAAGCCGCGCGATTCCACATAGCTCTGAATCGCGTGGGAGATATCTCCCAACCGGTTGCCGGCCCGCGCTGCGGTGATGCCGGCGTACAGCGCCCCTTCTGTGACTTCCAGCAACCGCTGGGCCAGGTCAGAGACCTTCCCCACTGGCACAGTGATGGCCGCATCGCCGTGATAGCCCTGATAAATGGCGCCCACATCCACCGAGAGGATCTGTCCCTCTTCCAGCACCCGCTGGCGGGATGGGATGCCGTGCACCACCTCATTATCTACGGAAGCGCAGATGGTCGCCGGAAAAGGCGGACGGTCACTGCCGCCGTCATACCCTTTGAACGAGGGAATTGCCCCCTCCGCCCGGATGATGCGCTCCGCCAGCTCATCCAGCTCACTGGTGGTGATACCAGGGCGCACCCGCTCTCGGATGGCTTCCAGCACTTTGGCAACGATCTGGCCGGCCCGCCGCATGAGAGCGATCTCGCGCTCCGACTTGATGACAATGCCGGCTGTGTTCACACACGGCCTCCGAGCACCGGCTCCAACGCCGCCTCCACCGCCTGGCGAACCGATTCGACATCCCGCTCGCCGTCAATCTCGACGAGCAGGCCCCGCTCTTTGAAATATTCGATGAGCGGCGCGGTCTGGTCCAGGTAGACCCGGATGCGCCGGCGCTGGGTCTCCGGCTGGTCGTCGGGGCGCTGATACAGCTCGCCGCCGCAGGCATCGCAGATGCCGGGCTGTTTGGGCGGGTTAAAGCGCTCATGATACACTGCGCCGCACTGCCGGCAGGTCCAGCGCCCGCCCAACCGCTCCAGCAAGGTCGCCTCGCCGGCCCGGATGTACAGCACCAGTGCCAGCCGGGAGCCGCGCTCCGCGAGCGCCTTTTCCAAGGCCTTCGCCTGTTCGATGGTTCGCGGGAAGCCGTCCAGCAAGGCACCGCCGGCGCAGTCCGGCTGGGACAGGCGTTCCATGACCATGGCGATGGTCACGTCGTCCGGCACTAGCTCGCCCCGGTCCATGTAGCTCTTGGCCAGCTTACCCAGCTCCGTCTGGTTGGCGATGGCCGCCCGGAAAAGGTCCCCAGACGCCACATGTGGGATGCCTAGCTTCTCGGTCAGGAAGGCCGCCTGTGTGCCTTTGCCGACGCCCGGCGCCCCCAACAGCAGGATGTACAGCGGATCATGTGAGCTAGCCATGTGCGCCCCCGCGAATCACCGGGATATTTACTTCTTAATGAACCCTTCGTAATGGCGCATCAGCAACTGCGCCTCGAGCTGTTTCAGGGTATCCAGCACCACGCCCACCACGATCAGCAGGCCCGTGCTGGTAATCAGCATGGTGCCCGTCTCCGTCACGTCGCGCACCAGCCAGGGCAGGATGGCCACGCCGGCCAGGAACAGCGCGCCCACCAGAGTGATGCGCTGGAGCACGCCGTTGAGATACTCCTCCGTCTGCTTGCCCGGCCGAATGCCCGGGATGAAGCCGCCCTGCCGCTGGAGCACTTCCGGCAGGTTCTGCTGGCGGAAGACCACGTCCGTGTAAAAGTACGTGAACCCGATGACCAGGAAGAAGTAGAGGATCCAGTACAGGTTGCCGTTCGGGCTGAAGCCCTTGCTAATGGCCGTCGCGACCTTCGATACAAACTCCGACTGCGAGCCGACGAAGTAGCTGGCGATGGTGCCCGGGAAGAGCATCAGGCTCTGGGCGAAGATGAGCGGGATCATGCCAGCCGTGTTCACCCGGATGGGAATATGGGTGCTCTGGCCGCCGGCGATCCGCAGGCGGTTGCCGCGCATCGCCATCACCCGCTTGCCGTACTGCACCGGGATGCGGCGCTGGCCCTCCTGCACCACCACGATGACCGCCACGGTGATGACCGTCACCACCACGAACACCAGCAGGGACCATGGGTTGGCGATCAGGTTCGCCGCGATGCGCTGGGGAATGCGCGCCACGATGCCGCCGAAGATGATGATGGATACGCCGTTCCCCACGCCGCGCTCGGTGATCAGATCGCCCAGCCACACAGCCACCATGGTGCCGGCGGTCAGCGTGGCGATGGTCGAAAGCGTCGCCAGCCAGTACTCCGCCGTGAACCCGAAGGCCGGCATCAGCCCCTGCTGTTTCAAGATAGAAGACTGCCCGAAGGCCTGCAAAGCCGCTAACGGCACCGTCAGGTAATAGGTATAGCGATTGAGCTTATTGCGCCCTTCCTCGCCCTCCTTGGCGAGCTTCTCCAACTGCGGGATAAGCGGCATCAGCAACTGCAGGATAATGGACGCCGTGATGTACGGGTAGACTCCCATGGCCATTACCGAGAAGTTGGCCATGGCGCCGCCGGAAAACAGGTCCAGCATGCCCAGCAGTTGGTTGCTCTCAAACAAGCGCGCCAGGCCGGCCGCATCTACGCCCGGCACGGGCACATGGGATGCCAGCCGATAGATAATCAGGATCCCCAGTGTGAAGAGGATCTTTTTGCGCAAATCCGGCAGTCGAAACGCATTCGCAACCGCTTGTAACATCCTGATGGGCCTCCGTTTCCCATCTCCGCCGGCCTTTCCGCCGGCCAGAGCACCTCATTATTCCAGCGGCAGGACCTCTACGGTACCGCCGGCGGCCTCGATCTTCGCCCGCGCGCTCTCTGAGAAGCGGTGCGCCTTGACCGTCAGCGGGCGGTCCACCTCGCCGCGGCCCAGGATCACCACCGGCTTCTTGGCCGACTTGATGACGCCGGCCGCCGCCAGGGTCTCGGGTGTAACCACACTGCCGGCCTCGAACACATCCAACCGCTCCAGGTTCACAGGCGTGTACTCGACCCGGAAGATGTTGACGAAGCCGCGCTTGAAGGGAAGCCGGCGCACCAAGGGAAGCTGGCCACCTTCAAAGTATGGGGGCTTCACCCCGCCACTGCGGGCGCGCTGGCCTTTCGTGCCTCGGCCGGCGGTCTTACCGTGGCCGGACGAAATGCCGCGTCCCACGCGCTTTCGATCTTTCTTGGAGCCCGGCAAGGGCCGCAGTTCATGCAGTTTCATGATATCTCCACCTCTCGTACGCCCAACACTTGCCCGTTATTCGGCAACTTCCACTTCTTCCACCGTCACCAGATGGCTGACCTTGGCGATCATGCCGCGAATCACCGGGGTATCGTCGTGCTCGACGGTCTGCCCCCGCCGCTTCAGGCCCAGGGCGCGGATGGTGCCGCGCTGCGGCTGTTTGGCGCCGATGAGGCTCTTCACCCAGGTGATGCGGAGCCGCTTCTTCGTCGCAACCGTGTTAGCCATTGGCCTTCCTCCGCTTCCAGTGTGGCAGGACACGGGAGACCGGCACCTTGCGCCGGCGGGCCACTTCCTCCACATCCTGAAGCTGGCACAGCCCGTTCCAGGTGGCAAAGGCCACGTTCAGAATGTTGGCACAGCCCAGCGACTTGCTCAGGATGTCGCGGTAGCCGGCGGCCTCCAGGACGGCGCGCACCGCACCGCCGGCGATGATGCCGGTACCGGGCGAGGCCGGCCTCAGCAGTACCACCGCCGCATCCTGGCGGCCGATCACCTCGTGCGGGATGGTGGTATCCACCATGGCCACCTTGCGCATATTCTTGCGGGCGCGCTCCGTCGCCTTGCGGATGGCATCGGGCACCTCCGCGGCCCGGCCAATGCCCAGGCCCACGTGCCCCTTGTTATCGCCAACAACCACCACCGCCCGGATGCGGAAGCGCCGGCCGCCCTTGATGACCTTGGCCGTGCGCGTGATATGGATCACACGCTCGTCAAGCTCTTCCCCTTCGCCGTACGCCTGTTCTTCAGTCCAATCCTGCATTGATATTCCTCCAACCTGGCTTCCGCCGTGTTGCAGGGTGATGCTCACCCGGCTAGAATTCGAGACCAGCCTCGCGCGAGCCTTCGGCCAGCGCCTTTACCCGGCCGTGGTAGGGATAGCCGCCGCGATCGAACACCACTTGCTTAATGCCGGCGGCCAGCGCGCGCTCGGCCACCACCTTGCCCACCAGGCGGGCCTGCTCGGTCTTCGGCAGTCCCTTGATCAGCTCGCGCACCTTCGGATCGATGGTGGACGCGGAGGCCAGCGTATGGCCGCGCGTGTCATCGATGATCTGCGCATAAATATGATTGAGGCTGCGAAAGACGTTCAGACGCGGGCGCTCTGGCGTGCCGAATACTTTCTTGCGCACGCGTTCATGACGCCGTTTGCGAGCTGCGTGTGCCTTCAATTCCTTTCCCATTCTTGACCTCCGTAGTGCCGGCGGCCCACTGCCGCCCGCACATCTCCAAGTCCTGACTTCCGTCCCGAGAATGCCTGTTACTTCTTGCCGCCCTTGCCGCCTTTGCCGGCCTTACCGCTCTTGCCGGCCTTCAGGCGCACCACCTCGTCGGCATAGCGCACGCCCTTGCCCTTGTACGGCTCCGGCGGACGCACTGCCCGGATTTTCGCCGCGACCTGGCCGACCAGCTCTTTGTCAATGCCCTCCACCTGAAAGTCGCGTCCACCCTTATCTACGGAGAAGGTGATGCCAGGCGGCGGCAGGAACTCCACCGGATGGGAATAGCCCACGCTCAGCACCAAGGCATTGCCGCGCACTTCCACGCGGTAACCGACGCCCTGAACCTGCATGCGCTTGACAAAGCCCTTGGAGACGCCCTCCACCATATTGGCAAGCAGGGCGCGCGTCAGGCCGTGCAGGGCGCGATGCCGGCGAGAATCGGTCGGCCGGGTGACCTTGAGCTGGTTATCCTCCAACGTGATCTGTATCTCCGGCGAAAGGGTGCGTTCCAGCTCCCCTTTCGGCCCTTTGACCCGCACACGATTGGTCCGAGGGTCAATCTCGACCGTGACGCCTTGGGGCAAAGGGATTGGTAATCGCCCGATTCGTGACACTTTCACACCTCCAATAGCTCGGCTGTCGCCGGCTGTGGCTTCGACAGCCAAATTACCAGACATAGCACAGGATTTCACCGCCCACGCCCAGCCGGCGCGCCTTCTGATCGCTCATGATCCCCTTAGAGGTGGACAGGATGGCAACGCCTAGGCCGCTCCGCACCCAGGGGATCTCATTGCGGCGCACGTACATGCGCCGGCCAGGCTTGCTGACCCGCCGTAGCGCCGTGATCACCGGCTGGCGCCGCTCATCATAGCGAAGCTGGATACGCAGGAGCATGTACGCACGCTTCGGATCGCGCACTAGTTGATAATCCTCGATAAAGCCCTCTTCTTTCAGCACGCGCGCGATCTCCTGCTTCACCTTTGACGAGGGCACCACCACAAAGGGATGGCGAGCCATCGCCGCGTTGCGAATGCGAGTCAACATGTCCGCAATTGGATCGGTATGCATCGAAATTCTCTCCTCCAGAGCCACTTCAGCTAAGGGACTTGGCCGGTGCGGGACATCCGTCCGCGCAGCTTACCAGCTCGACTTCACCACGCCGGGGATCTGACCCTCCCAGGCGAAGCGGCGGAAGCAGATGCGGCACATCTTGAAGCGGCGCATATAGCCGCGCGGCCGGCCGCAAATCTGACAGCGGTTCCGCACTCGAACGGCGTATTTCCGGCGCTGTTCCCGATACTGCATGCACTTCTTAGCCACGTTCTCTCTCCTCTTCAGCGCGTCTCGATGCGCAGGGTCCTGTTATTCCACCAACGTCTCGGGCTGGCGGAACGGCATGCCCATCAACTGCAGTAGCCGGCGGGCTTCCTCGTCGGTCTTCGCTGTGGTCACGATGGTGATTTCCATGCCGCGGACCTTGTCGATCTTGTTGTAATCGATCTCCGGGAAGACCAACTGCTCCCGAATGCCCAGGGTGTAGTTCCCCCGGCCGTCAAAGGAATCGGGCGAGACGCCCCGGAAGTCCCTCTGCCGCGGCAGGGCCACATTGATCAGGCGGTCCAGGAAGTCGTACATGCGGTTGCCGCGCAGGGTTACCTTGACGCCAATGGGGTTGCCGGCGCGCAGTTTGAAGCCAGCGATAGACTTCTTGGCCCGCGTGATAATGGGCTTCTGGCCGGTGATGATGGCCAGGTCCTCGCTGGCGGCGTCCAGCGCCTTGGCGTTCTGCAGTGCCTCGCCCAACCCGATGTTGACCACCACTTTTACCAGGCGCGGGACTTCCATAATGTTTTGATACTTGAACTCCCGCATTAGCACGGGCACAATCTCTTCTCGATACTTATCTTTCAACCTCGGCATATTGCTCTCCTGCTTCCGCCGTTGATGGTCTGCCGGCGGCATTATTCGATGATCTCGCCACAGCGCTTGCAGTAACGAGCCTTGGAGCCATCCTCGAATACGCGGATGCCCACCCGGGTTGGCTTGTCACAGCGCTTGCAGACCAGGGCAACGTTCGAAATATGAATGGGCGCCTCGCGCTCGATGATTCCTACCTGTGTGCGCACATCGCCGGTGCGGCGTTGGTGCTTCTTCACTAGATTAATGCCGGCCACGATGACGCGGTCGCGATTGGGGTCCAGCCGGCCAGGAAACCGCACCGACCGACCCGGCAGGACTTTGCGCACCGTGCCGCGCATGCCCCGGTTCTTTCCGCTGATAACCTCGACTGTATCGCCTGCTTTGATCTTTCGCATCCCTATAACCTCCCCGGCTTCCATCCTGGGACGTCCTCACGCCTCTGGTGCCGAACTCACAGCACTTCAGGGGCTAGTGAGACGATCTTCATGAAGCCCTTTTCGCGCAGTTCACGGGCCACCGGGCCGAAAATGCGCGTCCCCTTCGGGTTACGACGCTCGTCCAGGATGACCGCCGCGTTGTCATCAAACCGGATATACGTGCCGTCCGGGCGGGAGTAGGCTTTCTTCACACGCACGATGACCGCGCGCACCACCTCACCTTTCTTGACGGATGCGGTCGGCGTGGCCTCCTTCACCGAGGCGATGATGATATCCCCCACCGTGCCG
Organism: uncultured Anaerolineae bacterium; assembly: GCA_938049385.1. GTDB lineage: Bacteria > Chloroflexota > Anaerolineae > JACIWP01 > JACIWP01 > JACIWP01. Next base: position 5,687 of record CALIBQ010000054.1, on the reverse strand, counting down.
TAATATCGGTGAGAGCCGCCCATGACCCGGATGCACAGCAGTTCCTTGGCTCCCGTGTTATCCGCAACAACCAGCCGAGATTCTTGCTGAATCATTGCTCTGCCCTCTCGATGATTTCGGTGACGATCCATCGCTTCTCACGGCTCAGCGGCCGCGATTCGAGAATGCGCACCAGGTCGCCCACCCGACAGGCATTGTGCTCGTCGTGCGCCTTATACTTTTTGCGAGCGCGCACCGTCTTATGGTACAGCGGGTGCTCGTAGGTGCGCGTGACCTCGACGACCACCGTCTTATCCATTTTATCGCTGACCACGCGACCAACAAGTTCCTTTTTGGGCATGGCTTACACTCCCCGTCCCTGTTCCAGCTCACGCATGATGGTTTTAATGCGCGCGATGTCCCGCTTGACCTGGGTCATGCGCTGGTAGTTCTTTAACTGACGCGTGGCCCACTGGAACCGCAAGTTGAACAGCTCATGATACAGCTCTTCCAAGCGGCGCTCCAGCTCTCGCTTGGCCGCGGGGTAATCCAGCCCCGCGATGGATGCTCGGATTTCCTGTGCCTTCATCAACTACCCTCCCCCTCGCTTTCGACACGAGTGACGATCTGGGTCTTGATGGGTAGTTTATGGGAAGCCAGCCGCAGGGCTTCGCGCGCCACTTCCTCGCGCACGCCGGCAATCTCGAACAGGATGCGTCCGGGCTTCACCACAGCAACCCAGCCTTCCACGTTGCCCTTGCCACCGCCCATGCGGGTCTCCGCCGGCTTCTTGGTGATGGGCTTGTCCGGGAAGATGCGGATCCAGAGCTTTCCACCGCGCCGCACATAACGCACGATGGCGCGGCGGGCGGCCTCGATCTGGCGGTTCGTCATCCAGCAGGGCTCCAGAGCCTGCAGGCCGTATTCGCCGAAAGCGATCTCGGCGCCGCGCGTGGCCCGTCCCTTCATCCTTCCACGATGCTGTTTGCGATATTTGACTCGTTTCGGCATCAACATATGTCCAACTCCTCAGCCGCACCAGCCCCGCTGGTGCTCTTCAAGATAGCGGTTTCGTCGCGATCCGCCGGCCTTTTGTCTGGCCGGCCAGCCCATCAGGCGCCCGCCTCGGCAAACTGTTCGGCCGGGGACTGCTTCTCGGGCAGGACATCGCCTTTGTAAATCCACACCTTCACCCCGATGCGGCCGAAGGTGGTCAGCGCCTCTGCCTTGGCGTAATCAATGTCCGCCCGCAGGGTATGGCGCGGCACACGTCCCATGCGCACCGTGTCTCTGCGGGCCATTTCGGCACCGCCCAGCCGGCCCGAGCAGGTGACCATGGCGCCCAGTGCGCCGGCCCGCAGGGCCCGCAGTACCGCCTGCTTCATCGCCCGCTTGAAGGACACGCGGCGCTCCAACTGTTCGGCGATGCTCTCCGCCACCAGGTAGGCATCCAGCTCCGGCTTCTCGATTTCCTCCACGTCAATGCGCACGCGCTTCTTGGTGAAATCCTCTAGGAGCTGGCGGAGCTTGTTCACGCCGGCGCCCTTGCGGCCGATGATGATGCCGGGCTTGGCCGTATGGATGACGATGGACACCTGATTCGGGAAGCGCTCGATCTCGATCTTAGAGATGCCGGCGTTGGGCAATTCCTTGCGGATCAGCTGGATCAGCTCCCGAATCTTGATGTCCTCCATCAACAGCTTGCCGTATTCCTCGCCCTCGGCGTACCAGCGCGTGTCCCAGGTACGGATAATGCCGAGACGGAAAGCATTCGGATGAACTTTACGCCCCAAATTGAACCTCCTTACGCATCCACTCTGCGTTGTCAGCCTGCCAAGCCTCCCAAGGGAGTGCCGGCATTATTCCTTCTCTTCCAGCACGACGGTAATGTGCGAAGAGCGCTTCAAGATGGGCTTGAAGCGGCCGCGTGCACCAAACCGCCGCCAACGGCGCGTAGGCCCTTCATCGGCATAAATCTGGGCGATGTACAGGTCCTCGCCGGCCATGCCGAAATTCTCCTCCGCATTGGCGACGGCCGAGCGGATGACCTTGGCCACCGGCTTGGCGGCAGCCTTCGGGATGAACTGCAGTCGCTCCAGGGCCTCCAGCGCCCGCATGCCGCGCACCTGGTCCACTACCAGACGGACCTTCTGGGGCGACATGCGAATATATTTCGCTACTGCCCGAACCTGCATCCCCATGATTTACCCCCTTCTGGTCTTCTTCTCTTTCGCCACATGCCCCCGGAAAGTCCGGGTCGGGGCGAATTCGCCCAGGCGATGACCAACCATGTTCTCGGTGATATAGACAGGGATGTGGTGCCGGCCGTTGTGCACGAGAATCGTGTGTCCCACCATTTGGGGGAAGATGACCGAGGCGCGCGACCAGGTGCGAATTGCCACGCGCTTGCCGGTGCGGTTCATCTCCTCGATTCTCTTCAACAGCTTCGGATCCACATACGGCCCTTTTTTCAATGACCTCGACACTGGTCAACCTCCTGCTTCGTCACTGCCTATGACCTAAGATGTGCGGACTGCATTAGCGGCCGGCGGTGCGGCGGCGCACGATGTACTTATCCGTCGCCTTGTTGCGCCGGGTCTTATAGCCCAGCGTTGGCTTGCCCCAAGGCGACTTCGGGCCAGGCATACCGATGGGGGAGCGGCCCTCGCCGCCGCCGTGCGGATGGTCGCGCGGTGTCATGGCAGAGCCGCGCACCGTCGGGCGCCATCCCAGCCACCGCTTGCGGCCGGCCTTGCCCAACTTGATGTTGCTGTGGTCAATGTTCCCTACCTGGCCGATGGTGGCCTTGCACCGCTTGTCCACCAGACGCATTTCACCGCTGGGGAGGCGCAGGAGCACGTACTTGCCCTCCTTCGCCATCACCTGTGCGGCAGTGCCGGCGGCTCGTGCAAGCTGACCACCCTTGCCCACATGTAGTTCCACGTTGTGCACCATCGTGCCCAGCGGGATGTTCTCCAGCGGCAGGGTGTTGCCAGGCCGGATCTCCGCATCCGGAGCCGAGATCACGGTGTCACCCACCTTCAGCTCCAGCGGGGCGATGATGTACCGCTTCTCGCCGTCGGCGTAGACCAGCAGGGCGATGCGCGCCGAGCGGTTGGGATCATATTCAATGCTCACCACGCGCGCCGGGATGCCTTCCTTGTCGCGCTTGAAATCGATGATGCGGTACAGACGCTTGTGTCCGCCGCCCCGATGCCGCACGGTAACCTTGCCGCGGAAGTTCCGCCCGCCGTGTTTCTTGAGCGGCACCAGCAGGGAGCGCTCGGGTTCGGTCTTAGTGATTTCCTCAAAGGTGTAACCCGTCATGCCCCGCCGGCCGGGTGTGGTCGGTTTATAGACTTTGATCGGCATTCTATCTGACCTCCACTCGCTGATTGCCCTCAGCGCCGCGTCGTATCATTACACGCCTTCGAAGAACTCGATGCGCTGGCCAGGCGTCAATGTGACGATCGCTTTCTTCCACGCCGGCTGTTTGACCACGATGCGCCGGCCGTAGCGGGAGCGCTTCGGCTTCATCGAGACAATATTCACATCCACCACCGTCACATTAAACGCCTTCTCGACAGCCGCTTTCACCAGAGCTTTATTGGCGCGTCGATCCACCTCGAACACGTACTTCCCCTTCTCCGCCAACGCGCTCGACTTCTCCGTGATTACCGGGCGCCGCAATACTTCGTAAAGGTGCATCTCGACCCTTCCTCCCTACACACGTCCTGGTGCGCGATGACTACTGCCCCAGGATGGACTCGATGACTTCCAGCGAACCCTTGGGCATCAGCACGTACTCGTAGCCCAGGAGATCGCGCACGTTCAGGTAATTGGCCAGCAGCGTCTTGACCCGCGGCAGGTTACGCGCCGACATCTCGACCGCGGCATCCTTGGCCGGCAGGAGGATCAGCACGCTGGAATCCAGCTTCAGCGCACCGAGCACCTGGAGCATCTGCTTGGTCTTCGGCGCTTCCATGGCCAGCTCATCCAGCACGACGATCTGCTGGTCCGCCGCTTTGGCAGACAGGGCCGCCCGCAGTGCCAGACGGCGCATCTTGCGCGGCATCTTCTGCTCGTAGCTGCGCGGATGAGGGCCGAAGACCACACCGCCGTGCCGCCAATGCGGAGCGCGGATACTGCCCTGACGAGCGCGGCCGGTGCCCTTCTGCCGCCAGATTTTGCGGCCGCCGCCGGCAACCTCGCCGCGCGTCTTGGTGTCATGGGTGCCCAGCCGGGCATTGGCCAACTGCCGCAGTAACGCCTGGTGCATCACTGCCTTGGTCGCCGGCGTGAGCGGCACCCCAAATATATCATCGCGCAGTTCGATCTCGCCTACGATCTCACCCTGCATATTTCGCAATGGCACTTGCATCGTCTTTACTCCCACTCCCGATGCGCCGGCTTCAGCACCCACTGAGGCGCCGGCGCATGATGGTTATCCCTGTTTGCGAGCCTGTTTGATGAGCAGTAGTCCGCCGCGCGGACCGGGCACCGGCCCCTTCACCGCCAGGAGATTGCGCTCCGGGTCCACCAGGACGACCTTGAGGTTCTGCATAGTGTGCCGCCGGCCGCCCATGCGCCCCGCCATGCGCGTGCCCTTCAGCACGCGGCCAGGGGTCTTGCAGGCGCCGATAGAACCCGGCGCACGCTGGCGGTCAGACTGACCGTGCGTCTGGGGTCCACCGCGGAACCCGTGCCGCTTCATGACGCCGGCGAAGCCGCGGCCCTTGGTGGTGCCCACGACGTCGACGCGTTCGCCCACCGAGAAGATGTCCACCGTGATTTTCTGCCCCACGTCGTAAGGCTCATCCTCTTTGACGCGGATTTCCCGCAGGATGCGGAGCGGCGGCAGGTTATGCCGGCGCAGATGCCCCAGCAAGGGCTTGTTCAGCTTCCGCGGCGGGACCTCTTCATAGCCGATCTGGATGGCGGAATAGCCATCGCGCGCCGCGGTCTTGCGCTGGGTGACGTAGCAGGGCCCAGCCTCAATTACCGTTACCGGCACGACCTCGCCCTTCTCGTCGAAAATTTGCGTCATGCCAACTTTTCTGCCCAGTATGCCCTTCATCGTTCCGTTTCGGACGAGAAGACTGCCGCTCGTTCACGCCGCATCATCTTCCCGCCCATACCTCCTTTGCCAGAATTTGTCTCGCGTGTGTTCGGGTGCGCTGTGTCCCCGCCGGCCGCGCGCCGGCCTTCAGGCCCAGCACCTCCCTGCCTGGCGCTACAGCTTGATCTCGATATCCACGCCGGCCGGTAGATTTAGGCGCATCAGCGTGTCAATGGTCTTGGACCCCGGGTCCAGCACATCAATGAGCCGCTTATGGGTGCGGATCTCGAACTGCTCCCGGGAATCCTTGTCAATGAACGGAGAGCGCATGACGGTGAAGCGCTCGATCTTGGTGGGCAAGGGAATGGGACCCACCACTACTGCGCCAGTGCTCTCCGCCGCCTCGACGATCTGCCGGACCGACTGATCCAGGACTCGATGATCGTACGCTTTAAGCCGGATTCGAATACGCTGTTTTGCCATCGGTTGCTACCTTGCCCACCAGATTATTATTCGACGATCTTGGTGATGACGCCGGCGCCGACGGTGCGGCCGCCCTCGCGGATGGCGAAGCGCGAACCCTCTTCCAGCGCCACCGGCGCGATCAGCTTCACCCGCAGGTTCACCCGGTCGCCCGGCATCACCATCT
>CALIBQ010000053.1 GCA_938049385.1 uncultured Anaerolineae bacterium | reverse complement strand
AAAGGGCCGATACTGCGCCATGCCCTTCAACGATAAGACCTTGGTGATCGCCGCCGTCAGCGTCGTCTTGCCATGATCAATATGACCAATCGTCCCCACATTCACATGCGGCTTGGTCCGCTCAAATTTCGGCTTGGCCATGTGATGATGAACCTCCTTTATGTGCACAAAAAATGTACGGTATGGCTTATCCGCGGAGCAGTTGCCCGGCGGGATAATGCACAACGTGGAGCCCAAGACCGGACTTGAACCGGTGACCTACGCCTTACCAAGGCGTTGCTCTGCCGACTGAGCTACTTGGGCTTGAAGCCGGCACACGACCGGCAAACGCTACCAGGTGGGCAGGGGAGGATTCGAACCTCCGAAGGCTGAGCCATCTGATTTACAGTCAGACCCCGTTGGCCACTAGGGTACCTGCCCAGATGGATGGCGTTGGAGCCGACGGTGGGACTCGAACCCGCAACCCACTGATTACAAATCAGTTGCTCTACCGGTTGAGCTACGTCGGCGCCAGTTTTGCGCATCAACACATACCCCGGAGGTTCTGCACCTCCATAGGGTACTACATAGTATAATCGCGCCGGCCTAGAATGTCAAATTTGTCCAGTACTTGCGCGGCCCGGTTGCTGAAACCGCGGCAACACCTGCGAAGCCTGCCTGCGCAGGCTTCGTGAACTTGGCGCCGGCCGACTTCGCAGGCACAGCCGCAGTTTCAACTGCCAGGCGATGAGCCAATACCCGCCAATCGAATGACTTTCCACACCCTCTTGCGGAGATTTGCGGGTGCCGGCGTGCTGTGCTACAATGGCACGTGCCGCTCTTGATGTGGTATGCATTCTCAGGGAGCGGCGCTGTTTGTCTCAACGAACGTCACCCTCATTGGAGAGCTGGCACCGTGTCCTGGGGTGGATACCGCCTGGGATTTCTGTTCTACCTGCTCGCCGCCGGCTTCCTGGCGGAAATGGCCGGCGGCGCCCTCGGCGTGGGCTACGGCGTGTTCTCCACCACCCTGCTCATCGCCGGCGGCCTCCTGCCGGCGGTCGCCAGCGCCTCCGTGCATACAGCCGAGACCGTCGCTACCCTTATCTCCGCCATCTCCCATCACCAGTTCGGCAACGTGGATAAGCGCCTGGCCGCCATCCTCTCCGTGCCGGGTGTGTTAGGGGCTATCGCCGGCGCGCTCCTGCTTTCCCATCTGCCCGGGGAAGCCATGCGCCCCTGGATCGCAGGGCTATTGCTGGTGATGGGCATCACTATCCTGGTTCGCTTCGTCTCCAATTGGGACCGTCCAGTCCCTATATCCGCTCCGTTTCCCGTGGTGGATGATCCGAACAAGCTGGCGGCGGCCGCGCCGGCATTCGAGGAAAAAGCCGGCCTCTCGACATGGCAGTTGATCTTCCTGGCGCTGGTCGGCGGGACACTGGATTCCTTCGGAGGGGGCGGCTGGGGGCCGGTGACCACCCCGATCCTGCTCATGGAGCACAACATCCCATCGTATCGCGTAGTGGGCTCAGTGACGCTGGCCAGCTTCTTTGTGACACTGGCATCCACGCTGACCTTTGCCTTCTCGCTGGGGCTGGAGCAGTTTCAGTGGCCGGTGGTGGTGTTCCTGCTGGTAGGGAGCGCGGTGGCGGCGCCGGCGGCGGCCTGGGTCTGCCGCAAAATCCCCCACAAATGGTTAGGCATCATCGTGGGCGTCCTGCTCATTATCACGAACTTGCGCAGTATCGTGCTCTACGCGCTGGCACACGCGGGTTAGAACAGAAAAAGGCCGGCATGATACGGTATGCCGGCCCTGAAGCCATTCATTTCCTCATCAATCATCCAGCAGTTCGGGGCGCCGGCGGCCAGGCAGTACCTTTGCTCCCAGGTGCGCGCCCTTGACCACCGCGTTGTCCAGGTTGGCGCTCAACAACAGCGCGCCGGTGAGATTGGCGTTGCGCAGGTCGCATCCCTTCAGGTTGGCATCCTCTGCGCAAACCGATTCCATATTACAGTCGCGAAAGTCCGCGAAGGCGGCCGTGGCGTTGGTCAGGTCGGCGGCGGCCAGGCAGGCGCCCTTCAGGTTGGCTTCGGTCAGGTCAGCCCCCCGCAGGTTCGCGCCGGCGAGATTGGCTCCCTCCAGGTCGGCTGTGCGCAGAATGGTGCAGGAGAGGTTGGCGCCGCTCAGGTTCGCCCGCTTCAAGCTCACGCCGGTCAGGTCCAGACCGCTCAGGTCCACGCCGCTCAAATCCACACCGGTGAGTTTGGGACGCGGATTGATGGCGACGAGAATGATCACATCACGCCGCGTGAGATCGGCCATTTCCCCTCCTTTCCTCTTTCAACCTGAATGCCCTATCCGATCCAGGGAGTGGTGCTCTGTGCCTCACCGCGCGCCGGTGGTGGTTGTTACCACGACCTTTTCCACACGCTCCGGCGCAACCACTTTCTCTACCCGCACCGCACATACCTTGTACTCTGGAATCTTGGCCACCGGGTCCAGCGCCGCGTTGGTAAGGACGTTGGCGGCGGCTTCAGCGAAGTGGAAGGGCATGAAGACCACGCCCGGAGCAACGCGGCGGGTGATCCAGGCCTTGGTTTCGACCGCGCCGCGCCGGCTGACCAGCCGGATGCGCTCCGACTTGCCGATCTGCAGGCGCTCCGCATCGAAGGGGTTGATCTCGACGTAGCCTTCCGGCACCTCTTTGTGGAGTTTCGGCGAACGCCGCGTCATGGTGCCAGTATGCCAGTGGAACATGACGCGCCCAGTGGTGAGGATGAAGGGATACTCCTCATCGGTCAGCTCCGCCGGATCGCGGTAGTGTATCGGCTGGAACCTGCCCAAGCCGCGGGTAAACTGCTCCGTGTGCAGGATGGGGGTGCCGGGGTCGTCCGGCGTGCGGCAGGGCCACTGCAGGAAGCCCAGCTCCTCCAGCCGGCGATGGCTGATGCCGCCGTAAATGGGCGTCAGCGCGGCGATCTCGTCCATGATTTCCGCCGTGCTGGCATAATCGAACCCGCCGTAGGGGCCGGCCGGCGTGCCGATGCGCCTTGCGATCTCGCAGATGATCTGCCAGTCCTCGCGGCTTTCGCCGATGGGCGGGATGGCTTGCCGCACGAGCTGAACCCGGCGGTCGGTGGCGGTGAAAGTCCCGCTGGTCTCGGCAAAGGAGGCTGCCGGCAGGACCACATGGGCGAACTGGGCGGTCTCGCTCAGGAAAATGTCCTGCACCACCAAAAATTCCACCCTTTCCAGCGCCTCGCGGGCATGCTGGATGTTCGGGTCAGAGAGCAGAGGGTTCTCTCCCATGATGTAAAGAGCGCGCACGGCGCCAACGCCGGCCAGGTCCACCATTTCCGTGACGGTCAGGCCGGCGCGCGCCGGCGGCACGGCGCCCCACGCCTCCAGGAACTTCTGGCGCGCTTTCTCATCGGTCACGGACTGGTAGCCAGGATAGACGTTCGGCAGAGCGCCGACGTCGCAGGCGCCCTGGACGTTGTTCTGGCCGCGCAGGGGGTTAATGCCGGTGCTGGGCCGGCCGATCTGACCCGTCACCATCGCCAGGTTGGCCAGGCTCATGACGTTGTCGGTGCCAGTGGTATGCTGGGTGATGCCCATGGCGTACACGATGGCGGCGCTCTCCGCCCGGGCATAGGCACGCGCCGCGGCGATGAGCTGATCTGCGGGGATGCCGGTGATCTGTTCCACCCGTTCCGGTGGATAATCTTTCACAACTTCCTTCAAGGCTTCAAAGTTCTCGGTGCGTGCGGCGATGAATTCCCTATTCTCCAGTCCCTCGCTGAGGATGACATGAATCATGCCGTTGATCCAGGCCACATCGGTGCCCGGCTTCTGTCGCAGATGGAAATCAGCGAAGCGGGCGAGCTGGATGTCGCGCGGGTCCACGACGATCAGGGTAGCGCCGCGCTCCTTGGCGCGCATGATGTAGGCACCGATGATGGGATGACCCTCGGTGGTGTTGGAGCCGGTGACCAGGATACAGCGGGAATTTTCCAGCTCTGGAATGCTGTTGGTCATGGCGCCGGAGCCGAAGGTCATGGCCAGGCCGGCGACCGAGGGGCTGTGACAAAGGCGCGCGCAGTGGTCAACGTTATTGGTGCCAATCACCGCTCGCGCCAGCTTCTGCATCAGGTAGTTGGCCTCGTTAGTGGCCTTGGCGGAGCCAAACAGGCCGATGGCATCGGGGCCGTACTGGTCCCGGATGCGCTTCAGCTCGCCGGCCACCCGCTCCAACGCCTCGTCCCAGCTTACCTCGACGAAGTCATTCCCTTTGCGGAAAAGCGGCTTTTTCAGGCGGTCAGGGTGATGTATGAAGGCGCCGGCGTTCCATCCCTTGATGCACAGATGACCGTTGCTCACCGGATGCGAATAGTCCGGGTATGTTCCTACAACCTGGCCGTCCAGCACCTCTAACAGCAGTCCACAACCTGCGCCGCAGTATGTACAAATAGTAGGTACGTTACGGTATTCCATGGAGCGAATTCCTCCTCACAAGCATGGGTCTTGTCACCCATCTGGTATCACCGGCGGGGCGGATGAAGCATGTCCATGTCCGCCAGGAAGATGGTGCTGTCCATGAGCGGCGGCTCTTCCGGGTTCGCGCCGGCGTAGTAGTTGAACACTGTCTCCACATCGCGCTTCAGCAGTTTATAAAGGATGGTCAGCGGAATATCCGCCGGGCAGGTGCGCTCGCACTCCCCGCAGGCCACGCACTTCCCCACGGTGTGCATGGCGCGAATGAGATGGAACATGGGGAAGGGCGGCGGCACGGTGCCCGACGTCACCCAGAGGTTATCCTCCAGCACGCATTCCTTGCAGAAGCATTCCGGGCAAATGTTGCGGCACCCGTAGCATTTGATGCATTTGGCAAAGGCATGTTTCCAGAAGGCCAGCCGCTCCTCGCGCGGCTTGGCCAGGAACTCGTCCAGGAAGGTCTGGGGGATGCCCTCGACTGTCTCGCCCACATCCACCTGTTTGGGGAACGGCATCTCACAGCGGCAGTATTCCGCCTGCTCCTTGGTACAGGCTACGCCGATCATGGTGAGTTTGTCCAGGAAAATCTGTTGGCGTTTGGCCATCTCCACCAACTGCCGCTCGTCGCATCCGCGCACCACCACTGCGAAGCGTTTGTCCGGATATTTGGCCTGGATGATGCGCACCGGTGTCGGCAGGGGGAACTGTGGGAACAGGGCCAGCTCCGAGAGGTCGTCCCCTGGCAGGAAGAGATGGGGAGCCGTCCCTTTGCCCACGCGCCGCAGAGCGATGACGCCGTCCACCTGGGGCATGATCTCCAGAATTTTCTGGCGTACTGCTTCGAGCATGTGTTCTTCGTCCATGGCTTCCCCCTATCCCGTGACCATGACCTGCTTGATGGGGCCCAGCGCACGGACCGTTTCGGTGAATTCCTTGACGATGGTGGCGAAGCGCTCGCCCTCGGCGGCGGAGACCCACTCCAGGCGCAGGCGATCGGGTTCGATGCCGGCGTACGCCAGGAGCTGACGAAGCATAGGGATGCGCTTGGAAGTGCGGTGGTTGCCGTCAATGTAATGGCAGTCGCCGATATGACAGCCCAGCACGATGACGCCGTCCGCCCCCTCGTGGAAGGCTTTCAGCACCAGCTCCGGTGAGACCCGGCCGGAGCACTGTACCCGCACGATGCGGATGTTGGGGGGATAGGACAGGCGCGAGGTGCCGGCCAGGTCGGCGCCGGCGTAACTGCACCAGTTGCACAGGAAGCCGATGATCTTCGGCTCATAAGGCGGCTGTTGGACGTTGGACTCAGGCAAGCTCATATTCACTCATCCTCCCCAGGATACCCTCGATCTCCGCGATCAACTGCTGATCTGTGAAGTGCGCCATCTTGATCGCTTTGCTGGGGCAGGCGGCCGCGCAGGTGCCGCATCCCTTGCACATAGCGCTGACGACATAGGCGTGGCGCGCTTCTTCATCCATGCGGATGGCTTTGAAGGGGCAGGCGACGATGCATTCGCCGCAGGCAGAGCATTTCTCGGCGATGACCTCAGCGATGATGGGTTCGATGGTCGCCTGGCCGCGGCTCATGAGCGACAGCGCCTGGGCGGCGGCGGCGCTGGCATGGGCCACAGTGGCGGGGATATCTTTCGGGCCTTGGCAGGCGCCGGCCAGGAAGACTCCCTCGACGTTGGTCTCGGCCGGCCGCAGTTTCGGATGCGCCTCCATGAAGAAACCATCGCGACTGCGGTTAATGTTGAAAATACGCGCAATGTTCTCAATGTCCTTCGGCGGCACCATGCCCAGGGCCAGCACCACCATATCCACCGGCACCTCCACTACCTTGCCAAGCAGGGTGTCCTCGGCGCGCACGATGAGCTTGTCCCCATCCTGCACCACTTCAGAGCCTTTGCCGCGGATGAAATGAATGCCCTCATGCTGTACGCGTTTGTAGAATTCCTCATAGCCTTTGCCGCCGGCGCGGAGGTCGATGTAGAATTCATAGATCCTCGCCGGGGTCTTCTCGCGCGCCAGGTGCGCCAGCTTCAGAGTATGCATACAGCAGAGCTGAGAGCAGTAGGGGTTGGTGTTCTCATCCCGGCTCCCGATGCAGTGCAGGAAGGCGATGGCCTCTGGCACGCGCCCATCTTTGGTGACGATGCGCCCTTCCGTTGGGCCGGAAGCGTTGCACAACCGCTCGAACTGGAGGCCATCCACCACGTTGTCGTAGCGGCCGTAGCCGTACTGGGGCAGTGCGGACATATCGTACAGCTCGAAACCGGTCGCTAAGATGATGGTGCCGACCTCGATCTCGATGAACTCCTCTTGCTGTTTGAAGTCAATGGCGCCCGGGCCGCAGGCCTTAATGCATTTCATGGAGCACTTGCCGCGGGTCAGCAGGAGACAGTGTTCGGGGTCAATGACGGCCTTCAGCGGCACCGCCTGGGGGAAGGGGATATAGGCGGCCCCACGCTTGCCCATGCCCATTTCAAACTCGCTGAGGATGCGGTCTTTGAGCACGCAGGCCTGGGTGCATAGACCACAGCCGGTGCATACATCCTCTTTGACGTAGCGCGGCTTGCGCTTGATGCGCACGCGGAACTGGCCGACATGCCCCTCGACCGACTCCACCTCGGAGTAGGAGAAAAGGGTAATGTTCTCATGCCGGCCGGCGTCCACCATCTTCGGTGCCAGGATGCACATGGCACAGTCCAGCGTGGGGAAGGTCTTATCCAGCTTGGCCATGTTGCCGCCGATGGAAGGCTGTTTCTCCACCAGGTAGACGTGATAGCCGGCGTTGGCGATGTCCAGCGCGGCTTGGATGCCGGCGATGCCGCCGCCCACAATCAAGGTGCTGGGTGCGATCTTGACCTGGCGCGGCTCCAGCGGCTCATGCAGAGGCACCCGCTCCACCGCCGCCGCCACCAGCTCTTTGGCCTTTTGTGTGGCCTCGCCGCGGTCCTGGTGCACCCAGGAGACATGCTCGCGAATGTTGGCCACCTGGAGCAGATAGGGGTTCAAGCCGGTGCCCTGCAGGAGCCGGCGCCAGGTGACCTCGTGCATGCGCGGCGAGCAGGCGGCGATGACCACGCGGTTGAGCTTATGCTCAATGATGGCCTTGCGGATCTCCTCCTGCCCAGGGTCCGAGCAGGTGTACTTGTTGGTCTGGGTGAACACCACATTGGGCAGGGTGGCCGCGTATTCGGCCACTTTCTCCACATCCACGGTGGCGGCGATGTTACTGCCGCAGTAGCAAACGAACACGCCGATGCGGGGTTTTTCGCTTTCGTGGGTTGGCGTCATGGTCCCTCCTCTAGCTCAGGGCCGCCAGTACTTCGCGCGGGGATACCACGCGATCGGCAAAGCCTAGTTGGTCAGGGTCTATCCCCAGGGCAAGCCCTATCAGTTGGGTGAAGTAGAAGGTTGGCAGGGGCTTTTCGCCGGCGCGCAGGGCCGGCCCCTGGTACGGATCCAGCATCATGTCGCACATGGGGCACGCCAGGGCCATGCTGTTGGCGCCGCGCTGGTGGGCCTTGATCACCAGGTCGCGCGTCATGCCCAGGGCGATGCGCTTATTGCTCAACAGCAGGGCGCCGCCGCAACAGCGGGTCTTGTACGGGAAGTAGTCCACCACTTCGGCGCCCAGGGCCGCCATCAGGTCGTCCATGGCGGTAGGGTTCTCCGGGCTGTCGAACTCGTTGCGCGGCCGGGTGATGAGACAGCCGTAATAGGGCGCGATCTTGAGGCCGGCCAGCGGGCGGGTGACGCGCCGGCGGATCTCCTCCAGCCCCACATCGCGCACCAGCACCTCCAGCGGGTGCTTGACGCGCACCTTGCCGGTCAGGCTGACATCACCCAGGACGGCGTTCACCTCGGCCCGCACGGCTGGGTCGGCGCGCACGGCCTGTGCGGTCTTGTTCAGGTTTTTGAAGCATTCACTGCAGGGCGCTACCACATCCAGCCCACGGGCTTCCGCCCAGGCCAGGTTGCGGCCCGAAAGGGCGTACATGAGCAGTTCGTTCTGGCTGGCCGGCGTGGCGCCACAGCAGTTCCACCCCTCGATCTCCAGCAGTTCTACGCCCAGCGCGTCGAACACGGCGCGCACCGAGCGGTCATATTCCTTGGCGCTGGTGGTCAAACTGCAACCCGGATAATAGGCGTAGCGCAGTGGATTCATCGGGACACCTCATGCATGGGATGAGGCCGCGCCGGCGCGGCCTTGCGCCGCGCTTCCACGGCCTCGAATATGCGGCGGATTTGGGCCAGTCCTTCTGCCGGCAGGCGTTCCGGCAGGGGCGAGATTTTGCCCTTCTGGAGCAGGGCCAACCCGATGGGAGCGGCTCCCACGATGCCCAGGGGCTCCTGCCGCAGGTGATAGCGGATGAGCAGTTCCGGTTCGAACATGCGGCCGTAGCGCCGCACGATGCCCAGGAAGGCTTTGTTGAAAGTCATGCCGGCGGTTTCGGCATAGCCTTCGGCGATGGCGATGCCGCGCAGTTTGCCCAGGATATCCGTGACATGGATATCGCGCGGACAGCGCACGGTGCAGGAGTAGCAGGTAGTGCACATCCAGATGGTGCGGCTGTGGAGTGCCTCGTCGAACAGGCCGGCCTGGAGCAGGCGCATGAGGGCGCGCGGGGTGTAGTCCATGGCTGGCGCGGTGGGACAGGAGCCGGCGCACGTCCCGCACTGCATGCAGACAGACACCTCTTCGGCGATCTTCTCCAGTGCCGATGCCGCCGCGGGGGAAAACCCTTGGATATGATTCATATCACGCCTGAACCTCCCGATTTGAGCGAAAATTTACAGCAACTCATCGAATTTCTGTTAATATGTTCACTTTCATTATTGGTTTTCCCGCCGATATATCGGGAATTTCATCACAAAAGCAGAGGGCCAACCCGGTTGGGTTGGCCCTCTGTCGACCGATGCCGTCCGATATTCGAAGCCTATGAAGCCAGAACGCCAGCTTCACTGCATGACCCCTCAGTGTGAAAGATGGGTGCTTACACCTCAATCACTAGGCATGTGAGAGTGTTGGTGACGCCCGGCGTGACCTGAATCTGGAACAGGAGCAAGTCGCTCAGCGCCTTTGGGTCGGCAACCTCGGCCTGCACGATGACGTCATAGGGACCGATGGCGGCGTCAGCGGAAATGACCCCAGGGATTTTGCGCAGTGCCTTGACGACGGAGGCCGCCTCACCGATACGAGTGTTGACGAACACGTAGACCTTCATGGTTTCTTCCTCCCTTTCTCTGCGTCGCGCCGGAATCGAGGTACGAAGAATCTACATATATAAGATACCACAGACTCGCAACTCTGTCAACTGTGTCAATTAGTTGTCAAAAAATACGACAGCAATTATTGATAATATGCCGGCGGTTAAGGCATTGAGGACGTTGGGAAAACCAAGTGCTTGGCGAGCAAGCGCCAAGGCAGGAGGGGTACGCTGGAATTGACATCCCTTTGGCCCCGTCTATACTACCTTTTGTTGTCCAGCGAACACCAATTTGTACGATCGAGGCAGGCGAATGACTGCGGCAGTGGGGCAGAGATTGTTCCAGTCTATCCAGCGCATCCGATCTTGGGTCAGGTCCCTGACGTCGTCCGAGACCTTTTCCCGACTGCTCATTGCCCTAGCCGTGGGCATGTGTACCGGCATCGCCGCTGTCCTGTTCCGCCGGCTCATCACTCTCATCGAACGCGTGTCCTTCGGCCCGCTGGCCGGCCGGCTGGCAGGCTTCGGGCCGCTGTACCTCGTCCTGATCCCTGCGGCCGGCGGCCTGCTCACCGGCCTGCTGATCCGCTTTTTCGCCCCGGAGGCCAAGGGGCACGGCGTGCCGGCAGTCATCGAGGCGGTGGCCCTGCGCGGCGGCCGCATCCGCCCCATCGTCGCTCTGGTGAAAGGCGCCGCCTCTGCCATCACCATCGGCACCGGCGGCTCCGCTGGCTGGGAGGGGCCGGTCGTACAGATGGGCTCCGCCATCGGCTCATCCTTCGGGCAGTTACTGCGGCTGGGCCCGGAGGGTACCCGCACCCTGCTGGCCTGCGGTGCGGCGGCCGGCCTCGCCGGCGTCTTCAACGCTCCCATCGCCGGCGTCATCTTCTCCCTGGAAGGCATCCTGGGCGATTTCAGCGCTACCAACTTCAGCCTGATCGTCATCTCTTCCGTCACCTCTGCCGCCATCAGCCGGGCGGTGTTCGGGGGTTCGCCGACCTTCATTATTCCAGCCTATACCCTGCGCTCCCCCTGGGAGTTTGGACTGTATGCCCTGCTCGGTGTGCTGGCGGCGCCGGTTTCGGCGCTGTTTGTGCGCACCCTGGTCTGGGCGGAGGACCGCTTCGAGGAATGGAAGCGGGTGCCGGCATGGTTCAAGCCGGCCGTCGGCGGCGCACTGCTGGGCATTTTCGCCATCGTCTACGGCCTGATCCCTGGTCTGCGGTACGAAGGCATTCCCCACGTTTTCGGCAACAGCTATTCGACCATCGAACTGGCCCTGGCCGGCGCCGGCGTCCCATGGGTCATGTTGGCGCTCATCTTCCTGAAAATCATCGCCACCTCCCTGACGCTGGGCTCCGGCGGTTCGGGCGGCATCTTCGCGCCATCTCTCTTTTTCGGCGCCATGCTGGGTGGAGCATACGGCCATATCGCGGCACAGCTTTTCCCAGGGATTGTCGCTCCGGCCGGCGCCTATGCCCTGGTGGGTATGGCGGCTGCGTTCGCCGGCATCATCGGCACACCGATTACCGCCATCCTGCTCCTCTTTGAGATGACCGGGGATTACCATATCATCCTGCCGCTGATGTTTGCCGTCGTCATTGCCTGGTTCGCCAGCCGGGCCATACTGCGGGGAGAAACCATCAACACCATCCCGCTGGCGCGCCGCGGCATCCGCATCTCCCAGGGACGCGATGTGGATATCATGCAGGGCATCCTGGTGCAGGAGGCCATGACGCCGAACCCGGACACCGTGCCGGCCGACATGACCCTCAGCGGGCTTTTGGAAGAGTTCAACCGCACCCGCCATCACGGCTTCCCCGTGCTGGACACGGATGGTCATCTGTTCGGCATGGTCACCCTGCAGGACCTCCAGCGCGCGCTGGAGCGCGGCCTGCCGCTGGAAACGCCGGCGGCGGAGATCGCCACACGCCGGCCGCATGTGGTCTTCCCGGATGAGACCATGGCCTCGGCACTGGAGAAGTTGGGCCGGCTGGGCGTGGGCCGGCTCCCGGTGGTCTCACGCGAAGACCCGCGCAAGCTTCTGGGCATCGTGCGCCGCGACGATATCCTGCGTGCGTATAACCTCGCCCTGACCCGGCGGGCGGAGCTTCAGCACCGTGCCGCACAGCTCTCCCTGCGGCGGGTGGACGGCACCGAATTCGTCGAAATCTCCGTCACACCAGATGCCGGCTGTGTAGGTCGCACTGTCCGTGAACTTTCGCGTGTACTGCCGGCGGATGCAGTCCTGGTCTCCATACGCCGGCGCAGCGGTCAGGTAGTCATCCCGCACGGCGATACCGTCATTCAGGCCGGCGATCGCATCACCTGCTTCGCATCCAGTACCGCGGCTTCTTCCTTACGGAGCTGTCTGCTGGATAGTATTTCTTGGGATGCGGAGGGGGAGAATCTGCCGGCCGGCACTCCCCGGCCCTTATGATATCGCATGGACCACCCGCATGCCGCGTATCCCGCTTGGCGATAGCTGTACAGCATTTTTGACAATATCCCTATCTCGGAGTATATTAGATATGTCGTTTTTTGCATAGGACTGGTCACGGAAAGCGAGTTACGGAAGGTGATGATGGAAGCCCAAATGGCGCAGTTATATAAGGCGCTGGCCCACCCGGTACGGCTTCAGATCCTGCATATCCTGGGACACGGGGAGGCGTGTGTTTGTCATCTGATCGCCATTCTGCGCCGGCCCCAACCCTATATTTCCCAACAGTTGGGCGTCCTGCGGGAGGCCGGCTTGGTGGAGGACCGGCGAGAGGGTCAGTCGGTGTTTTATCGGCTGGCCTCTCCCAAGGTCCAGGAACTGATCCGCCTGGGCCAGGAACTATTGCTAGAACTGGGCACCCGCGTGGAACTGCCCGCTGTGCCAGAACCTCCCTTGGATGACTGCACCTGTCCAGTCTGTGTGGCCTACTATCGAATGGAGCTGTAGCGGGCGCTGGCAGGCCGGCGCGGCGGCAGTCAACGTCACTTACGCGGCGCCGGAAATGAAATTTGCTAGCGGCTCTTTGCATACCCTTGTATGGAAGCAGGGGATATGGAACACAGGAACGTGCGCGGCAGGATCATCTCTCGATGGCTGAACAATCAAATCAGACAGCGGGAGAAAGCGCTGACTATCCGCTGGGGCATGGTCTGTCTGGGCTGATGAACCATCTTTCGGGGCCCATCAGGTTTGATGGGCAAGCCGGAGGCGCCGGCGGACTTCATGCCGGTGGAACTGTGGGAGGATGATCAGCCCTTCGCCATGGCCTATCTAGCGCCGGAGGTGTGGGAGAAGATCGCTCCTGGACAGGAGGAGCTGATCTTCTACGTGTCGGAGTACGGACGCTTTCGCATGCAGTTGGAATGGGAGTAAACATCGGCGACACATGGATGCACTGCGTAAGGTGTATATCGAGCCTACGAACGGCTGTAACTTGAACTGCCGGACATGCATGCGCAATGTGTGGGACGAAACCGTTGGATTCATGGAGTGGGAGACCTATCAAGGGCTGATAGAGGAACTTTCCACCTTTCCCATCGCGCAGACGATCGCTTTCGCCGGCATTGGGGAGCCGCTCCTGCACCCCCGCTTCGTGGACATGGTGCGTCTGGCGAAGGAGCATCACCTACGGGTGGAGGTCACCACCAACGCGCTCCTGCTAAATAGGGAGATGGCCGGCGCCTTGCTGGAACTGGGCTTGGACCAGCTCGTGGTCTCCATTGACGGCACCACTGCGGAGACCTTCAGCCATGTGCGGCGCGGCGGCTCTCTCTCGAAGGTCGTGGAGAATGTGCGCGCCTTTTACGAGCTTTCGGAGCCAAGCCCCCTGCCGCCCCTGACCATCGGCATTGAGTTCGTGGCCATGCGCAGTAACATCCGCGAACTGCCGCATCTCCACTCGCTGGCCAAGTACATCGGCGCTTCCCTGATTCTCATCACCAATGTCCTGCCGTATACCGAGGACATGGTATCGGAGACGCTGTACAACCTGCGCGCCACCTCGTTCCAGGGGAAGGGGTCGCCGTGGACGCCGACCTGGATACTGCCCAAAATGGACCTGACGGAGGAGACGCTGGAGCCGCTGGTGCAAGTCTTTCGCACACAAGCTAACATCAGCTACTTGGACTTGGACCTGGGGTCGCGCAACAGCTTCTGCCCGTTTGTACAGGCCGGCGCGCTGGCGGTGGGCTGGCACGGTGGGGTCAGCCCTTGTCCGCCGCTGATGCATTCGTATACCTGCTATGTGATGGGCCGGCGCAAGTCCATCCGGCGCTGGGAGATCGGGCGGCTTCCCGAACAGTCTCTCCGCGAGATCTGGGAAACGCCGGCGTATGTGGCTTTCCGCGAGCGCGTCCTGCAGTTTGACTTTCCACCCTGCGTGGACTGCGGCTGTGACCTGGCGGAAAAGAACGAAGAGGACTGCTTTGGCAATACCTTCCCTGTTTGCGGGGACTGCCTATGGGCGCGCGGTATTATCCGCTGTGCCTGATACTTTCCAGCAAGGAGGACATCTTTCCGAACAATGAACGTGGGCACATTCATCGTGGGATTACTGCAGAGCGGCCTGGGGAATCTGGCCGCGTACCTGGCGGCACACGTACTGCTCTGCCTCCTGCCGGCCTTTTTCGTGGCCGGCGCGCTGGCCGCGCTGATCCCTCAGCCGGCCATCACCCGTTTCCTGGGGCGCTCGGCCCCCAAATACATCTCGTATCCTGCCGCCGCACTGGGTGGGTTTGTGCTGGCAGTCTGCTCCTGCACCATCCTGCCCCTCTTCGCCGGCATCTATAAAAAGGGCGCCGGGTTGGGGCCGGCCATCACCTTCCTGTTCGTCGGGCCGGCCATCAACATCCTGGCGCTGAGCTACACCGGCGTGGCCATCGGCATGGATATCGCCATCGCGCGCCTGGTGCTGTCCATCGCCTTCGGCATCGGCATTGGCCTGCTGATGGCATTGATTTTCTTCCGGGACGATGCACGCCATGCGGCAGAAGAGGGGGATACATTTGCGGCGGGCGAGGCCCGTGTGCCGGCACAGAACTGGGCCTTCCTGGGCCTCTTGCTCCTCCTGCTCATTGCCGGCACCCTGCAAATCGGGCTGTTGACCAACAGCTACGCCCAGGTTACACTGCCCCTTCAGGGCATGGACCGCTTCCAGGACCTCCTGTACCGTCTGGTGCCCTTTGACCCATCCCGCGGCGAAGAGGGTGTCACGGCCCAGGGTGCCATCCTCATTGGCCTGCTCATTCTCATTGGTGTCAGCGCCTGGCGCGGCCTGACCCATGTGGATGAGGGGTTCAACACGTGGACCTGGGTTACCCTGGGGTTGATCGTTCTGACCCTGCTGACGGCGGCGGTGAGGATGGTGCCGCATGCCGGCGGACTGGATATCTTCTTCACCGGCAAGATGTTCGCCGTAGTCCTGCTGATCGGAGCTATGGCATGGGTGGCGCGCCGCTATTTCGACCCATTCGACATTCAGGAATGGCTGTGGGAGACCTGGCGCTTTGTCAAGCAGATCTTCCCTCTGCTGGTGGTGGGTGTGTTTGCCGTAGGTGTCCTGCGTCCGCTCATCCGGCCGGAATGGATCCAGGCGCTGGCCGGCCGGAACACCCTGCTGGGCAACGCGGCCGGCGTCGTCTTCGGCGTGTTCATGTACTTCCCCACCTTGGTGGAGGTGCCCATTGCCAACATGTTCCTGCAGTTGGGGATGCATCGCGGCCCGCTCCTGGCCTATCTGATGGCGGACCCAGAGCTGAGCCTGCAGAGCATCCTCATCACGGCCAGCATCATTGGCAAGACAAAGGCCTGGGTATATGTGGGGTTTGTGGCGCTGTTCAGCACCCTGGCCGGCGTGGTGTATGGGACTTGGGTGGACGGCGCGCCGGCCTGGCGGTTGTTGTTGTACATTGCCGGCGGACTTGCCCTTCTGGTCGCCCTACTGATGCTGATCGGCCGGCGGCGGCGCATACTGCATCTAGCAGAGGTTAGCTCCCCCTCGCGCTCGTGATGTTCTCACCAGGCGACTGTCACCTGCCCTGGCGCAAGTACTTGGGCAATTTGCCAAATCTGCCTGGGGATGCTATAATGGCGTTGGAAATCGGGGCGTAGCGCAGCCAGGGAGCGCACTTGAATGGGGTTCAAGTGGTCGGAGGTTCAAATCCTCTCGCCCCGACCAAGAAGGGCCGGCGAACTGCTCGCCGGCCCCTTGCATTTCCCTGTTCAAAACACCCAGCTCAACCAGACCACCCCCACTGCCAGCGAACAGAGGGTGATGGGCACGCCAGCACGAAGATATTCCCCGAACTCCAACCGGATGCCGTGATTCTTCGCTGTCTCCGCCACAATCAGGTTGGCCACCGAACCGAGCAGGGTCAGGTTGCCGGCAAAAGTGGTAGCCATTGCCAGCGTCAGCCAGGCCTGCTCAGGGTTGGGGAAACCGGGGATGAGCGGCCGGAAAAGCAGTACCGCCGGCACATTGGAAACCAGATTGCTCAGCACTACCGCCACCCCGGTTAGCGGAGCTACCCCACGCTCGGCAATTGGCCGCGCCACGCGGAACAGGGTATCGGTGAAGCCGGCATTCTCGATGGTGCCGGTCACGATGAACAGGCTGGCAAAGAATACCAGCAGGGCAGTGTCCAGTTCCTTAAACACGCGCGCCGGCTTGAGCCGGCGGGTAATCAGCAGTAAAGAGGCGGCCGCCAGTGCTGCCAGTGGGATGGGCACGCCGCCCAGAAAGGCGACCAGCATTACCCCGCTGGAAATCAATCCCTTGATGAGCAGAGGACGATAGGTGCGTGCCTGCACCTGCACCGGCGCCGATAGAGGATCGCCGGCGAACTCGCGCGGGTACAGCCATACCAAAATCACCCATGCCATGGCCAATCCCATCAGCGAGACCGGCAGGAGGCGCGATGCAAAGCGGACGAAAGATAGGCCCGATGCGATGCCGATAATCATATTCTGCGGGTTGCCAACGATGGTCGCCGCGGAACCAATGTTGGCCGCCGTCACCAATCCGACGAGATACGGGATCGGGTTGCGCCGCAGTGTGGTGGTGATTTCAATGACCAGAGGTGTGAACATCAGCACGATGGTGTCGTTCAGGAAAAGTGCCGAGAGCACGCCGGCAAAGAAAATGATCAGCGCCAAGAGCTGTCGGGCGGAGCGCGCTCGGCGCACCACGTAGGCGGTCACCAGTTGAAAGAAGCCGGCCAACCGCAGGTTGACGTTCACCACCATCATGGAGAACAGAAGCACCAGCGTATTCATGTCCAGGGCGGCGTAAGCGTCCTCTAGTGTGATGGCGCCGGCGCTGATCAGCACCGTAGCGCCCACCATCGCAATCGTGGCGCGGTTCATCCTCAGCCAGGGATAACGCCCGACTGCCACCCCTATCAGCGTGATGACAATGATGACCAACCACAGCCCTTGCAGTGCGGACATGACAGACTCACCCTCACACTGGATATCGGCACAACAAAAAACCATTATAGCACGCCCTTCGCAGAGCGAGAAAAAAGAACCAGCCCCAGCATGCCGCTACCCTTGAGCCAATTTATCCCCTCGTGTTGGGGCGGCCCTTGCGGCCGCCCAGGGGTGGGGTTTCCCTCGCCCCGCCCAAAATGGCCGCACCGCGCCATCCTGTGGTATAATGCCGGCCGTGCAGATTGAAGCCATCGAGGTGAACATGTCCTGCCGCATCCGCAGAGCGTCCTGGCTCTTCACTACTATCACGATGTTTATCGGGCTGTCGCTGAGCGCCTGCCGGCCGGCGCCAACGCTCCCGCCCACCGACACGCCCACCGCGGCGGTCACTGCCACAGCGCCGGCCCTCACCGCCACACCCACGCCGGCGCCTCTGACACCGCTCCCGACCGCCACACCCACCATCACCCCGACGCCGGTCATTTACGTGGTCAAGCCAGGCGACAACCTGCTCGCCATCGCCCGCATCTACGGCGTCACCGTGGAGGCCATTCAGGAAGCCAACGGCATCCTGGACCCCCGCCGGCTCCAGATCGGCCAGGAACTCATCATCCCTATGGATGAATCAGCCCTGCGCACGCCGCCCACCCCGACCCCGACGCCCCTGCCCTTCACCATCGCCGGCGTCAATTTCCAGCGTTCCCCCTCCGGCGTGCTGTGGTGCTTCGGTGAGGTGGAGAACACCGCCGGCGTAGACTTGGAGCAGGTGCAGGTTGGCATCTCCCTCTTCGATGAAAAGGGCCAGCTCCTGGCCTTCACCACCGCCTTTGTGGAA
Source organism: uncultured Anaerolineae bacterium (assembly GCA_938049385.1). GTDB lineage: Bacteria > Chloroflexota > Anaerolineae > JACIWP01 > JACIWP01 > JACIWP01. The sequence continues at coordinate 21,304 of CALIBQ010000053.1, read as the reverse complement.
CTCGATGTCCTGCCCCACGGAGCAAAAGCGCCCTTTGCCGCCTCGTTCGATCAACCGCCGGAGCGCTTTGCCATCTATCAATCGGTGCCCTTGCGCGGCCTGCCCCTCGCGCACCCAGAGACCTATTACCTCGACCTGGAGGTAACGGACCTAGCCGGCGAGGGCCGCGGCCACGCCAGCTACCACATCGCCGGCCGCGTCCGCAACATCGGCGATGATACCGCGACGCGCGTGCGCCTCGTGGTCACGGCCTACACGGATGATGGCAAGGTCGCAGGAGTACGGAAGGTGGCGCCGATGGCAGATACCTTGGCGCCCGGGCGCTCCAGCGATTTCGAGGTCCATCTGCTTTCCACCGCCGGCAGTGTGGTAACCTACACCGTGCGGGCAGAGGCCCTGCGCCAATCGCCCACACCGACCCCCCAGGAGTGAACCGCATGCTCCGCGCCGTGCTCCTCGACCTGGACGGCACTTTGCTGGATACCCGCCTTGACCAGTTCATACCCCAGTACATCCGGGCCTTCGCGGCGTATATGTCCCCCTGGATGCCGGCGGAGACCTTCCGGGAAGCCCTGATGGCCGGCACCCGCGCCATGATCGCCGATCACGACCCCGGGGAAACCAATGCCCAGGTTTTCTGGCGCGCGTTCAACGCCTGCTCCCCTATTCCCCGGGACCAGCTTATGCCGGCCATCGAGCGCTTCTATGCCGAAGAATATCCCAAACTGGCGTGCTATGCCCGGCCGCGGCGGGCCGCCCGCCCCCTCGTGGAAGAGCTGTTAGCGCGGGGATATCAGATTGTGCTGGCCACCAACCCTCTGTTCCCAGAAACTGCCATCCGCCAGCGCATGGACTGGGCCGGCGTGGCTGATTTGGCCTTCCACCTCGTGACCACATATGAAAATATGCACACTACCAAACCCAGCCCGGCCTATTACCGCGAGATCGCCGAACGCATTACCGTTCCGCCGGCCGCCTGCCTGATGGCCGGCGACGACCTGGCGATGGACGGCCCTGCCCTCTCCGCCGGCATGCGCTTCTTCCACATCACCGGAGAGCCGCCCTTCACCCATGAGCGCGGCAGTCTCGACCATTTTTATCAGCTTGTGCAAGAGGGATGGCTGGAGAAATGGTAAATAGGGGGAGAAATGCCGCTCCGACCGACCCACTGCGTCAGTTGATAGCCGGCAAAATGGGGGTGGAGCGGGAATTATGGCATCGCGTGCGGCCGGCTTCGCACCACTTCGACAGCCAGTGGGCACCGGTGGAGCGCTGGGCGGAGCATCTGCGCCGGCTCCCCGCCGGCATGCTCGCCTTCCTGGCCAGGCATCGGCACGGCCGCCTGCTGGTCAGCCACCGCACCGCCTATATCCCCGGCGAGATAGAGATCGCCGGTCAAACCCACACCCACATCTGCCTGTGCGATATCCGTCAGCTCGACACACCCTTCGCCGGCATCTGGGTCGTCGCCCAACTGCTCGACCACCTGCTGGGATGTGATGGCGAACCGGACAGCCCATGGCTATCTGACGGCGGCGGGACGACGCCGGCCCTGCGGGAACTCGGCCGGCGCATCCAGGAGCTGTATGCCCTTGGTTACGGCGTGGATGAGGAGAGCCGACAGCACCCGCGGCAGTATTTCGTCCGCTCCCTGGCCTGGTACGTGACCGACCGCCGCGCCCTCAATGTCGCGGACCCAGCCGTAGAACGGCTCCTGAAAACCACCCTCATGGACGAGCATTTCTGGAAGGAAATTCCGGAAGCACAGCGTTAACCCCGCCATCCCTGCCTGCATGCGGGAAGCGGCTGGGCCGGGAGCGCGCATCACCCATTGTCCGGATAATTCTCCAGCCAGGCGCGCTGCCGGCCTGCCAGCCAGACCTGCCCCAGGTTGATGAGATAGTGGGCCAGGAAACAGGGCAGTATGCTCCCCCGCCAGAGAAACAGGCCGGCAAACAACAGTCCCAGCGCGCTGGCCACCACGACTCCTAGCCGGCCCTGTGCCAAATGGGTAACCCCGAATACCGCCGAGCTTACCAGCACCGGTATCACAGCCGGCAGATAGCAGGAAAATCCTCCCACCCAAACGGCGCGGAACAGCAGTTCCTCGCTCAAGGCGGTCAGCAGGAAGGCACAGGGGACGAACAGCCGTTCCCTGCGGGAGCGCGGCAGGATGGCACGCATCAGCGCCGGCGAGTATATCCCCGGCCCCCATCTCCGCACACATACCCGCACCAGCCAGTTGATGGGCGCCGGCAGGGACAGCCCGACAGCCGCTCCCAGGGCTACGTCCAGCTTCCAATCAGCGCTTCGCAGGCCGAAGCGCGCCGCCGGCAGGCCGCTGATGCCCATCAGCCCCAGACACAGCAGTATCAACAGACCATACGCGGCCATCTGGGCCGGGTGCACCAGCAGGTTGATGCTCGGACGCCATTGACGGAGCCAGGAGGCCGTGGCCAGCGCCAGCGCACTGATGCCCGCCGTCAGCACCAGAGAACCGATGACGAAGATGCCAGCCCGCAGTGCTCCCCACATACGTCCTTCATTCCACAGGCGTCAGGGAATACCAGTACGGCGCCGGCTCATTGGTGGCCGGCGCCAGCGCGCTGACGGCGAGCACCGCCCGGCGCACCTGCCGGCCGAACCCCTCGATAAGGAACGCGCCGGTCTGCCCCTCGTCCAGCGCCAGGCGCCTCACCGCCGGCATATCATCCGCTCCCCACGTGATGACCTGCACCAGATAGCTCTGGGGGAGGACGTTGTCCGTGCGGATGAATCCCTCGGCCTCCCAACCACCGCCTCCCTGTTCAAAATCCTCCGCGTAGCCGATCTCCGGGATGCGGATGTCATCCAGGAACAGACCGGCATGGTTCACCGAGTCATCCGTGGTCAGCTCAAAGCGGAGCTGGATGACCTGGCCGGCGAAGGGCGTCAGGTCAATCTCCTCCTCCACCCAGACCGGGGATGTCCCGCCGCCGCTCGCCCCCGTATAGGCCGGCCCGAAGCTGTTGCCGTGCGGGTTGGAGGTGCAGGTGTGCCGGCCGGCCAAAATCTGCCAGTTCCTGCCGCCGTTGGTGGAAACCTCTACATAGGCGTAATCCCAGTCCGGCTCGATGTCGTACCACAGCCAGACATGCAGGGTCGCCGAATACACACCCCGCAGGTCAAACTCCCGCGTAAGGCTAGAACTGCTGTCATCACCGCGGTTGGACCACCACATCCAGCGGCCGCTGTGCGCCGAAAGCGGTGCCAGGCGCGTCTCCGGCACGCCGCGGAAGCGCAACATCAGGTCCTCGCCGGCACCGCCCTCCAGCAGGATGTAATCCACCCCGTAGGGACGCACCGACCCGTGCCCCTGCGCGGGATACGCGTGATGCTGGGCCGCCGGCGCCGGCGCATCCAGCGCCAGCTCCCGGTACTGATAGATATCCGTGCCGCCGGCGTGGTCCAGGTACGTCGCCGCCGTCCAGTCCGCGAACAGGCTTTCGAAGCGTTCCGGCCGGCCCAGCTCCGCCAGCGCCGCATCAAAGGCGGCTGTCCCGTTGGCCGGCGACCGGACGACACGCTGGAAGACCTCCGGCCCCAGCCGTTCCAGCGCGTACTCCAGAAAGAGGAAGCTGGCGCCGTAATGGGGGAAAGGCGACTCATCGCCGATGGCCCAGATCGTCAACTGCGTGTCGGTGTTCCCCAGATAGGCACGCATATAATGCGGCACTGCAAAGCCGTTCAGGTGCTCCGCCAGGACCGACAGCCCCTCGTTCATCCAAGCATCCTCGTTGCGGTCCACATGCCACTGGATCATATGCTGAAACTCATGGGCCAGCGTGGCGTCGTAGGCGTCGGTCCCCGGCCGGCGGGCGTTCAGATTAATGAAAAATATCTCCCGCTCGTTGCTGTAGGGATTGACGGCGCGCGGGAACTCGCTGGGGCTGTAGAAATAGCCGGCTACCCCCGGTACCGCCCCATTGAAGACATGGATGCGCGGGTCGCTGTCCACGCCCGGCGTCCATTCGGAGCCGAAAAAGCCCCGGTTGGTGGGATAAATCTGGCGGTCGAAGCGCTCTGCTGAGCGGCGCAGGTCCTCTTCGGGAACGTCAAAGCCATCCTGCACCCACATGTAAAGATGTTCAGAGATACAGCGCAGGGTAGCGGTGACCGCGTAATGGGCGCCGGCATCCTCATCCGTGATCCAGAAGGTATCTCGATCCCCCAGGCGGTAGGCCGGCGGGGCCGCATGCGCGATCGGCGATATGAGCAGGCCGGGCTGGGAAAAGCGCTGTGCCAGGGCGATGGGGTCCCGCGCCGGCATCTCCGCCACCGCCAGCGCCTCAATGGTGGAGAGAGTGGGCGTGGCTGTTGGGCTGGGAACGGGCGTGGGCGTAAGGGTAGGGGCAGGGGTGTGGGTGGGTGCGGCCGGCGGTATGGGGGTCAATGAAGCGGCCGGCACTGCAGTCGGCGCGGCTGGCCCTGCCCGGAAATGCCCGGCCAGCCAGAAGCCGGCCATTATCAGGCCCGCGACCAGAATAACGATGTACACGATAGGCCGGCGCGACCAGGATTTCATGTGCTCCCCAAAGACAAACGCATTGGCAATTCACAGCCGGGCTGTGAACTCCGGTGACTGCCACCGGAATGCACCCGCTGGCTATGACGATTGCATTATACCACAGGGGGAATGCGCGGATGTAACGGGGCTCACCCGCCGGCGCGCCCGACCAGCACCAGGTCGCCGCTGTTTTGGGGGTTGAAAGGCTCGCCCTTCATGGAGCCGTAGAGCACGAGGTCGGCAAAGCCGGCCTCGATGCATGCGGATAGGAGCTGTCCGCTGGTCAAGGGGAAAAGCAGTGTGCTTTCCATCTGGCAGGTATCGCCGGCCAGCGTGCGGTGCACCATCACCATGTTGAAGCGCAGGCGGCCGTCTGCCAGAAAATCATAATACCGGAAGAAGAGCCATTCGTCCTCTCCTTCCGTATTGGCCTGCGGGGGCAAAAAGCGCTCGCGCCGGCGGAGCACCAGGTCAAAGTTGCGCTGTTGGATCACCAGCAGGCCGCCTGGGCGCAGGACCGCTCGGAAGTCGCGCAGAACCGCGTCCAGATGGGCCAGGTCATTCACATGCGGGATAGAATTACCGAGACAAAGGAGGGCATCGAATGGGCCGGCTAGCTTCGCGGCCAGCTCGCCGAAGCCGGCGACCACAAACTCCGCATGGACGCCGGCCCTTTCCGCACTGCGGCGCGCTGCCTCCACCATCGGCTGGCTGAGATCGGCGCCGGCCACGTCAAAGCCGGCCTGTGTCAGGGCGATGGCGTGCTGACCAGTGCCGCAGGCGGCATCCAGCACCCGGCGCGCGCCGGCCTCCCTCAGCATCTTTTCCAGGAAGGGCATTTCGAAGGCCAGCCGCGCCGGCCAATCCACGAAGCGGTCATACACCTCGCTGAGCTGATCGTACAGAGGGACCCGGCTCATGCCGCTCCCTTGGCCGGCGTGGAATCCGCGGCGGGGTTCGGCCGCTCTTTGACCAACTGCTGGTACTTCTGGGCGCCGATGCACTGCTCCGCGTACTTGCACCAGTCAATGCAGGAAGCCCCGCGCTCGCGCGCCACGATGCGCCGGCAGGAAGGACAGCGCGCCAGCAGTTCATCGGACCAGATTTCAATCTCCGCGTGGCAGTAGGGGCATTCGATGTACTCTGGTTTGACTTCCTTGAATATGTTGGCCCCCGGGCAGCCCTTGTACAATGCCATATCAGGCTCCTTCCCCGGCCTTGCGCCGGCCGCCGGCTCTTATCCGTGAATCAGGATAGGCAGGCAGTGTGTGCACACCCACAGGCTCTGGCCGGCCTTACGCACCGGCAGAAGCGCCTGGGTCTCCTCGCTGGCTCCACACAGGAAACACCGCTGGGCGATATATACCCGGCCGCGTTCCTCCATGCGCTGGTGAGCGGCCTCCTCGTCGAAGGCCGGCGCCTCGCGCACCTCGATGGACAGTGCGCCGGTGGGACATACCGAAAGGCAGAAGCCGGCGCCGTCGCACAGCTCTTCCCGCACCACCCGAGCCTTCCCGTTCACCAGCTCAATGGCGCCTTCGGCGCAGGGGGTAACGCACAAACCGCATCCGTTGCACAGGCTCTCGTCAATACGCACAATCTGCCGCTTCGTGCGGGTGTGGACATGTTCCATGATGGTTATGACTCCTCCGAGATAGTCTGCAGTGATTCTTGGCCGCCGGCCGCCGGCGCGATGACCACCTCAAAGTACAGCGAAACCGCCCCTTCCGGGCAGACGTCCTCGCACACGCCGCAGTAGGTGCACTGCTCGCCGGCGCTGAAGTGCACGCGCCCACCCACGATGCTGACCGCATGGGATGGACAGCGCTCGACACACTCTCCACAGCCCGTACAAATATTCTCATCCACCACAGGCAGTACTATTGGTACCCGGTTCATGGGCATCCTTTCACCGTTTTCCATTGCAAATATTGTACCCCCACTGCATGGAAAATGCTGTGACTTTGGTCACATCGCGCAGGCAATCCGCTCCAAGCCCTCGGGGTCCAGGATGATGATGCGGTGCCGCTCGACCCGGATCAACCCCTGCTCCTCGAAGCGCTTCAAGGTGCGGCTGACCACCTCGCGCACGGTCCCCAGCCGGCTGGCCAGCTCTTGCTGGGTAAAGCGCGGCGCCGGCCCCTGGGACTCGTTCGCTATCTCCAGCAGTAAGCGCGCCAGACGCTCCGCTACCGTGCGCAGGGAAAGGTCCTCCACCAGCGCGGTGAAGCGGCGCAGGCGCGCCGCGAAATCCACCAGCACCGCCTCCGCCACCGGGGGATATGCATGCAGGAGATGCCAGAAATCCGCGCGCGGAATCACGTACAGCACCACCGTGGTGCGGGCGATAGCCGTGGAAGGGGTGGGCCGGCCGTCTATCACCGCCACCAGGTTGAAGACATGGCCGGGGAACAGGTCCATCAGGGCCTGTTCCCGCCCGTCGGGGGAAAAGCGCGAGATGCGCACCTGGCCGTGCGCGATGAAATACACCGCCTCGGGCGTGTCCCCCTGCATGACGATCACACTGTCGCGGGCGAAGCGCCGCACGACGATGCAGTCGGCCACCCGCTGGCGCGCCCGGTCATCCAGGCCGGCGAAATATGGGTGCCGGGCTAGGAACTGCAGTATCTCCTCTCGTCCCGCACCGCTCACTGCTGGGGAATATCCTCTCGTTGCTCCGATGGGACTGCCGCGTTCAGCTCATCCAGCAGGGCCAGGAGCTGTTCGTTCGGCGGGATGTCTTTCATGGAATCGCCGAAGTGCTGGAAACGGATTTTGCCCTGCTTGTCGATGAGCAGTGTCGCCGGCATTCTGCCAAAGCCCGTCAGCTTGATCTGCTGGCGGTACAGCTTCACCACGCGATGGGTCGGGTCAGCCAGGCCGGGGAACGGGATACGCTCCGCCTCCCAATAGCGCCGAAAGGCTTCCTGGTTCTCCGGACCAATGGAGAGAATCTCCGCATCGCGGCGTTGAAATTCGTGATACTCGTCGCGCAACTGCGCGAGGTGCCGGCGGCAGTACGGTCAAATAAAGCCGCGGTTCAGCACCAGGAGCACGTGCTTCTTTCCACGGAAATCGGACAGGCGCACCTCATTCCCCTGGGTATCCACCAAGGTGAAATCGGGTGCAGTATCGGTCGCCAAACGTTCTTTCGCCATCGTTTCCCCTCACGTTCGATGCCACATCAGCCGGTTGTCTGCTGTCTCGACGCCGGCCAGGCCGGCGCGCTGAAGCGAGGTCAGCGCGGCCAGCACGGTGGTCTGGGCCAGCAGGTACGCTACCGGTTGGGTGATGGAGATACCCAGTGCGCCGGCCGCGTACCGCAGGATATCCGCCGGCTCGGCCGGCTGGCGCAGGGCTTCCAGACACAGCTCGCGTATGCGCAGTAACCGCTCCCGGTTGGCCGCGACAGCCTCCGCCGGCGATTGTACTGCCGGACCATGGCCGGGCGCAAACCAGCGGTGGCCGGCGGATTCCAGCCGCGCCAGCGACTCCAGTGCGGCATCCAGGTCCACGCAGAACGGGATGCCGTGCTTCTGTATCAGATCAGGCGGGAAGAAGGCGTCGGCGGTGTAGCAGACATCCTCCCAGACCACGCCGATCTGTCCCACCGCATGGCCGTACAGCGGGATGATCTCCAGCCGGAAAGGACCAATTTCCAGCGCGCCTGGCTCCACTTCCTGCGTCACCGGGTAGGGCTTGGCTAGGGTGAACTTATGCTGGAGCTCCTCGATGGGGGCGGCGCCGCTGTACAGGTAGAGCGGCTCCCAGATGGGATGCCGCACGATGGTAGCTTCAAAGGGTGAGGCGAGCACCGGGATGTCGCCGGCACGCCGCGCCAGGAAGGACGCTCCGCCCGAATGGTCCGCATGGGCATGGGTGATCAGCAGGGCGACCGGCCGCGCACCCAGCTTTTCCACCGCCTGTGCGATATCGGCCGCTGCGGAGCGGTCCAGGCCGGCGTCGATGATCAGCGCCTGGCCGTCCTGCACCAGGATGCCGGCGTTGGAACCGCTCTGCCAGTGATATGCCCCGGGGGTCAGCTCTCGCAGTCCTGCCATAGTGTCCTCCTTGACGGCGGATGCAGGTCAAGAAAAAGCCCCGACCGGTCGGGGGCTGTGGGTCGGGGCCGGTGTTCGCGTGGGAAAAGCCCGTCACGCCTCGCCCAGATAGGCGGCGCGCACCTGCGGGTTTTCGCGCACTTCGGCCGCCGGCCCGTAGAGCACGATGCGTCCAGTCTCCAGCACGTAGGCGCGGTGCGCTACGGAAAGGGCCATATTGGCGTTCTGCTCCACCAAGAGGATGGTCATACCCTGCTGGCTGATCTCGGTAATGGTCTGGAAGATGCTTTCCACCAGGATGGGCGCCAGGCCCATGGAAGGTTCGTCCAGCAGGAGCACGCGCGGCCGCGCCATCAGTGCCCGGGCGATGGCCAGCATCTGCTGTTCGCCGCCGCTGAGGGTGCCGCCAAGCTGATTGCGGCGTTCCTTTAAACGCGGGAAGAGCTTGAAGACCCGCTCCAGGTCCTCCTGGATGGCGGCGCGGTCCCGGCGGGTAAAGGCGCCCATGTCAAGGTTCTCCATGACGGTCAGCCGGCTGAAAATCTTGCGCCCCTCCGGCACCTGGGCGATACCCAACTGCACGATCTCGTGTGCCGGCAGATGGTGGATCGGCTGACCGTCAAAGATGATACTGCCCTCGCGCGGATGGCGGATGCCGGAGATGGTGTTCAGGGTGGTCGTTTTGCCGGCGCCGTTGGCCCCAATAAGCGCCACAATTTCCCCTCTGTCCAGCTCAAAGGAGATGCCCTTGAGGGCATGGATATGGTCGTAATAGGTGTGGATATTATGCACTTCCAGCAGGGCCATTCAGGCAGCTCCCTTGCCAAGGTATGCTTCGATCACGCGCGGGTTACAGCGCACCTCTTGGGGGGTGCCCTCGCAAATCTTCTCACCGAAATCGAGCACGGCGACGATGTCGGAGATGCCCATGACCACGCGCATATCGTGCTCGATGAGCAAGATGGTCAGGCCAAGCTCATCCCGGATGCGGCGGATAAACGCCATCAGTTCTTCCGTCTCTTTCGGGTTCATGCCGGCCGCCGGCTCGTCCAGCAGAAGCAGGCGCGGTTCAGAGGCCAGGGCGCGCGCCAGCTCCAGCCGGCGCTGTTGGCCGTAGGGCAGATTGTGGGCGAACATGTCGCCGTAGCCGCTCAGCCCTACAAAGTCCAGGAGCTGATGCGCCTTATCCAGCGCCTCCTGCTCCTCGCGGCGGGTGCGCGGCAGGCGGAAGAGGGCGCCGGCCAGACCGCTTTTCAGCCGCGAGTGCTGGCCGACCAGGATATTTTCGATGGCGGTCATGCGCCCGAACAGACGGATGTTCTGATAGGTGCGGGCGATGCCCAGCGCCGCGATCTGGTCGGGGCGCAGTCCCACCAAGGACACGCCGTCAAAGATGATGCGGCCGGCCTCCGGGCGGTAAAAGCCGGTGATGCAGTTGAACAGGGTCGTCTTGCCGGCGCCGTTCGGCCCGATGATGCTGAAGATACTGCCCTGGGGCACTTCCAAATCTACGGACGAGACGGCCACCAGGCCGCCAAACTGTTTGGTCACGTGGTCAAGTTGTAGGATGATCACGAGCCCACCTCACCTTCGGCGAGTTCCGCCGGCGCCTCGACCTCTTCCGCAAGCTCCGGCCGGGGACGCTCCAACTGCACGCGGGATGCCGGCCATAGTCCCTGCGGCCGCACGATCATCATTACCACCAGCAGGGCACCGAAGACCAGCACGCGGTAGTCCTCCAGTTCGCGCAGCATCTCCGGCAGCCCTTTCAGCACGAATGCGCCGAGGATGACACCCGGGATACTGCCCATGCCGCCCACGATGACCAGCGCCAGCACATTGATGGAGACCAGCAGGACGAAGTCCTCCGGGCCGGTGAAGGAGTTGCGCGAGGCAAAGATAGCGCCGCTCAAACCGGCCAGGGCCGCGCCCATAGCGAAGGCCATCAGCTTGTACTTCAGGGTGTAGATGCCCATGGCCTGGGAGACTTTTTCATCCTCGCGCATGGCTCGCCAGGCGCGCCCCACGCGGGAGTGCTCCAGCCGGCGGGTGATGATGATAGCCAGGATGACGCCAATGAGGATGAAGTAGAAGAAGTAAAACTCGTTGCCGATGTCCTTGCCGAACAGCACCGGGTGGCCCACATTGCGCACGCCGCGCGGCCCGCCAGTGAAGCCCGTAAGGACATCGCTCTTGGAGAGGATGCGGATGATTTCGCCAAAGCCCAGTGTCACGATGGCCAGGTAGTCGCCGCGCATGCGAAGCACGGGGATGCCCAGCAGGATGCCGGCAACAGCCGCCAGCACGATGCCGATGGGCAGTGCCAGCCAGAAGCTCATCTGAATGTGATGCGGCTGAGGCGCGGTCAGCAGTGCCATGGTGTACGCGCCCACGGCGAAGAAGGCCACGTAGCCCAGGTCGAGCAGGCCGGCCATGCCCACCACGATATTCAAGCCCAGGCCCAGAATGACATAGATGCCCACGGTGCCCAGGTTGTAGTTCCAGTACTGGCCCAGGAAGAAGGGCGCGATCAACAGCAGGACCATAAATACGCCGATGAGCACGCGCCGGCTCAGTGGATTATTGCTGACCTGCGATATGGCCGGGATTTCCAGCAGGTGCTCGCGCAGACTGATCATGCGTTCGCCGCGCGCCAGCCGCGCCGCGCGCACGCGCAGGCGCCGTTCGCGCCAGGCCGCGCCGGCCAGCGCGCTGACCAGCAGGACCCCGCCGATGAAGCCGGCCGCCGGCAGTGGAGCAAAGCCGAGCGTCAGCGCGCCAATAGACTCTTTGCTCATCTGGTTGAGCCAGGTGCGCAGGTCCACGCCGGCCTGTGTGATCGAAGCGAGAAGGTACAAGGCCGCTCCCACCAGGGCACCCTGGATGATGCCGGCGCTGGCGCCGGCCAGCAGAGCGTTCCCCCAGGAACGGGCCTTCATCTGTCCCACCGCCCGGGAGCCGGCCCACATGCCCAGCAAGACGACCATGAGCCAGACGCCCGGCCAATGGGCCGGCACGCGGAACCAGCTCTGGAGGAGCCGGCCCATCAGCATATGCACGCCGATCAGTATGAGGAATATGGTCACGATGGCGGCGATCAGCCCCATCCGAATCCCTGTACGCAAACCCATGGATTCCCTCGTCACTCGAACTCCACTAGACCTTTTCCTCAGCCAGCACCTCGCCCAGGATGCCGGTGGGCCGGAAGATGAGCACCAGCACCAGCACGGCGAAAGCCAGCACATCCTTCAACTGGAACGGCATATCCAGAACAGCCGGCGTGAGTGATTCCGCAATGCCCAGCACGATGCCGCCCAACATAGCGCCAGGGATGTTGCCGATGCCGCCCAGCACCGCCGCGGTGAAGGCCTTCAGGCCAGGGATAAAACCTACATAATGATAAATGATGCCGTTGTGCAGGCCCCACATGACACCGGCGGCGCCGGCCAACACCCCGCTGATAGCGAAGGTGTTGGCGATCACCCGGTCCACATCCACACCCATCAGGGCGGCGGCCTCTTTATTCTCGGCCACAGCGCGCATGGCGCGGCCGAGGCGGGTGCGCTGTACCAGCAGGTACAGCCCAACCATCAGCACCACAGAGAAGGCGAAGGTGAGCACACCGGTGTACGTGATGCTGACGGGCTTGCCGGCCACTTCCAGCACCCAGCCAACGTTCCGCTCCAGCGCCGGCGGGTTGCTGTAAGTGCGGCGCATGGAACCGAACATCAACTGCGCGGCGTTCTGCAGGAAAATGGACGCGCCGATGGCACTGATGAGCGGCACCAGGCGCGGTGCGCCGCGCAGGGGACGGTAGGCGATGCGCTCCAAGGAAATGCCCACAAGCATGGAGACGGTCATGCCGGCCAGGAAAGTAATAATGATAGCCAGCACTGGCTGGCGGGCGGAAAAACCGGAGGCGGCGAACGCCTCCAGCACGAAATAGCCGGCGAAAGCACCGATCATCATCACCTCGCCGTGAGCGAAGTTGATCATGAACAGGATGCCGTACACCAATGTGTAGCCCAAGGCGATGACCGCATACACACTGCCGATGATCAATCCGGAAATCGCCAGGCGCGCCCACGTCTCGGCACCGTAGGCCCCCCGCACCAGGACGCCGTAAAACCGATATGCAAAAAAGGCCAGCACCAGCAGGCCAATTCCCAGGCGCAAAAGGAGCCCAAGGCTCACCTTGCGCTCCTTCACCCGGGCAGTTCTCCACTTGCTTGATTCTGCCGCAACATTCATGCGATTGCCCCCAACCAGTATGGAGCGGCTCTGCCTCACTGGGATGAGGGGACGGCGGGGCCGTTAGGCCCGCCGCCCCCTCTCATATGCGGAAGGTTATTCCGCCACGACCCACTTGCCGTCCTTGACCACCATGAACTGGATGCTGGCCGCGGCGCACTCGCCCACTTCGGAGCAGGTGATGTTGCCGGTCAGGCCAGTGAAGTCCTTGGTGCCGCGCACTGCATCGGCCAGCGCCTTGCGCGGGATGGCCAAGGAGCCGTCAGCCTGCACGACCGCGACTTTCTCCAAGGCCGCCAGGATGATGGCCATGGCGTCATGCCCGTGCGGGCTGAAGGGGCTGAGCTTGCCCTGCTCATCACCGTAGCGTTCCTTGTAGCGGGCGCGGAACTTCTCAAAGGCCTCGGACTCAGGGATGGGGACGTAGGTGGAGTAGGTGCCTTCGGCGGCCTTGCCGGCCAGCTTCAGATAGTTCTCGCCGTAGGTGCCGTCGCACCCGAAGAAGAGGACGCCCTTCAGGCCGGCGGATTCCATCTGGGAGACCAGCACCGCGGCGTCGGTGTCATAACCGCCGAAGTAGATCAGCTCAGGACCCAACGCGGCTACCGCGGCCAGCGGGGCGCTGTAGTCGGTCTCGCCCGGGGTAATGGCCTGGGTGCCCAGCACCTCGCCGCCCAGCGCCTTGAAGGCCTCGGCCATGACGCCGGCCAGACCCTGGCCGTAGGCGCCGCCGTCATGCATGGTGACGACCTTGCGCACACCAAGCTTTTCATAGATGTACTTGGCGGCAAACTCGCCCTGCATCTTGTCGGTGAAGGCCACACGGTTGAAGACCTTGGAGCCCAGCTCGGTTAGGGTCGGGTTCGTGGCCGAGGGGGAGACCATGACGATGCCGGCCTTCTCATAAATGGGGATAGAGGCCTCGGTCTCACCAGAGAAGATGTGCCCGACGATGCCGACCATTTGCGGGTCAGCCGCGAACTTGTTGGCGACCGCCGCGCCCTGTTCCGGCGAGCCCTGGGTATCCTCGGTCACAAATTCGACCTTGAAGCCCTTGATCTCGGGGTGCTCTTCCAGAGCGAGTTCCGCACCGCGCGAGATGTCAATGCCGAAGTTGGCATAGTCGCCCGTCAGCGGGCCGGCCAGGCCGATCTTGATGGTCTTGCCGGCGGGGATGACCGCGACGCCCCACTCATCGGTGACCTGGACTGCCGGCTGTGCGGGAGTGGCGGTCGGCTCAGCCTGTGCCGGCGCCGGGGTAGCCGTAGGCGCGGCCGCGGGAGCGGGGGTGGCCGCCGGCGCGCAGCTTGACAGGAGCATGCCGGCGATGACCAACAGCGTGCCGAACAGCAACATCCTCCTCTTCATACCAAACCTCCTTGTGCTGTACAGGAATGAATGCTTGCGAACCGGCGAGGCCGGCTGGTAGCCCTATCGGGTCAATGACTGCTGGGTAAACAAAAAACCTCGCGCATCGAGCGCTGCCCTGTGGGCATTCTGCCCATCCCAAGGCGCCCACCATCGGCACGCCCTTATATGCACGAGGTCCATATGCACGCTACAATGTAAAGTACATTATACGATTTTCCCTTGCATTGTCAAGAGAATTGAGTACTTGCGCCAGCAGATCGTTACCAGGTGATGGAGGTGATCTTGGCAAAAGGCGGCGCTCCCCCGATACAAGGGTTGTGGGAGAACCTGCACCAGGAGGAGCACCGCCTATGGCCGAACTGGCTTACCAGGAAGTATACGCTGTGAGCACCATTGAGGCGAGAAAGCAGAGTACCCAGGGTTGCTGGCGCAAGTACCCTTCAAATTTGACGATTGGTCCTGCCTGGAGTAAATGTTATTGGAATTCTCCTGAGACAGGGAGCTGACTTGAGACGAGCACTGCTGGCTCTGACGCTGTGCGTTATCGGTTTGTTTGCATTCTATATACTGGCATACTCCCAGGCCGGCAGTAACCTCTTATTCAACGGCGGATTCGATTCCTTTACCAGCGTTACCCCCAATAAGCTCGTCCCCGCCGGCTGGTGGTACTTCCAACTGCGCGGCAACCCCGCCTTCGACCAATCCCCGGACACCGCTTTCGGCGCGCCCTCCCTGCGCGTCTGGTCCGACGGCGAGCCGTTCACCGCCGGCATCTACCAGGAAGTGCCGAACGTCATCCCCGGCATCGCCTATCGCGCCGCGATCGGCTGGGCGGCTAGCAGTGTGCCGGGCATGGAGCGTAAGCTGGGCATTGACCCCTTCGGCGGCACCGATCCCCTCTCCCCCAACGTGGTATGGGGGCCGTCCTGCTGGGACAAGACCCGCATGCCGGACCTGTCTGTGTCCGCCATGGCTCAATCCACAAAGATCACCGTCTTCGTCTGGGTGTTCCATGACCAGACCTTTGGCGCCGACCAGTGCTTTCTGGACTACGTGACCCTGACCGTGGACCCGAACCAGCCTCAGCCCACTGCGGCATTCACGGCAGTGCCGGCCACAGCGACCTTCACGCCGGCGCCGCCCACGCGCACCCCTACGCCAGTCCCGACGGACACGCCCTCGCCGACACCGAGCGCCACCGCGACCCTGACCGCGACACCCACGGCCAGCGCTACATCCACGGCCAGCGCTACATCCACCCATACTCTCATGCCGACGGCAACAGCTACTGCCAGTGCCACGCCTACCAGTACGCCGTCCCCCACTTCCACGGCCACACCAACCCCGACACCCCTTCTCGGCATCAGCCTGGACACCGCCGCCGATCTATTCCTGGGCATCGGGCTGGTCGGGTTCGCCGGCGCGGCTGTGCTCTCGATACTATTGGTAGCAGTGATCCGGCCGCGCTGGCGCTAAGCGCCGGCGGCTTGCGCATCCGACAGGCCCAGCAAGGCCCTCAGCCGGCGCGCCGCCACCTCGACGCTGTCCCAATTGTCGTCAATGTTGTGCTCAAAGTTCCATGCGCCGTCAAACCCCAGCTCGTACAGGGTGCGCAGATAGCCGAAATCGCCGATGCCATCCCCGATGACCAGATGATCGTCCCGCTCGCCGAAGTTATCGTGGATGTGCAGGGTGAAGAGGATATCATGCTCCTGGCGGATGAAGTTCTCCAACGAGCCGTAGGCCGCATAAGCGCAGATGCGCTCACCGTTCCAGTTCAGGATGTGCTGGGCGTGGCCGGTATCGAATGTCATCCTCAGCCAGGGAGAGTTGACCTGACGAATGACGTACACCGTGTCATCCAGCCGGAAGGTGGCGGCGGCGTTCTCCAAGCATAGGATGAGGCCGGCGCGCCGGGCGTACTCCGTCATCTCCCCCATGTAGTCCACCCAGATGGGAAGCCAGGTCTGGCGCGTCGTCCCGGGGCGGTGACCCGTGGTGTGGATGATGACGTAGCGCAGTCCAAGTTCCGCGGCGCGGTCAATAGAGGAGTGGTACTCGAAATTCGCCCATTTGGCCTCCTCCGGGTCATCGGAGAGGGGATTGATGCCCAGGAACGGCAGGTGCGCGCCAGACAGGGCGAACTGCTGGACGCGCCGGCGCACCTCTTCCCAGACCGGGCTTTCCTCCCAGGCGTAAGGAAGAGGAGCATACTGGGGATAATGCCCCTTGATGGAGAAGTCAATCTCGATGGAAGTCAGCCCCAGCCGTTGGGCATAGGTCATATACCGGTCAATGGCGTCCAACTGCGCCGGCATAAACGATGGGCTGACCGATGTGCCGATGTGAATCGGCCTGGATGGGGTTGGTTTCTCGTTCATAGGATGTACCTCGAAAGAATGTTGGTCTGCAGGAAAAGGCCAGGGAGAAGGAATATCTCCCTCTCCCTGGCCAGCAACCGCGAGCGATGCCGGCGCAGGACGTTTATTTCTTGGACGCCCAGTACTCGTCCAGCGCCGCTTGCGCTTCTGCCGCCGCCTCGTCCAGCGCTTTCTTGGCCGGGATGCCCTCGATCTCGACCTTGTCAGCCGCCTTGGTCAGGGCATCGGTGATCTTGCCGCCGGTGGGGTCAACCGGCAGAGGTGAAGCGTACTTGGTCTGCTCGGCCGGCACCATAATGGCCGGCATGGTCGTCTTCGCCGCCTCGATGAGCTTGGGCGACTGCTGGGCGGACAGGCGCACCGGCAGATAGCCCGTGCGGGTGGACCATTCGGCCGTCATATCGGTGGAGGTGAAGAACTTGTAAAACTTGAGGGCGGCCTTGGTCTGCGCGTCATCCACGTACAGCGGGAAGACAACGTACTGGCCCTGGGCAACAGGAGCCGGCGGATGCGGTGGGTTCTTCCAGCCCGGCTGGATATGGCCGGCGATGATGCTGAAGTCCAGGTCTCCCTGGTCGCCGCTGGAGCCGGTGTAACCGCAGGCGCGGCCCTGCATCACATCGTCAATGGTATCGTACCAATAGGCCCAGCCTTCGCCGCCGTAGTGGATGCGCATGATCTTTTCCTCATGGATCCACTTGCGGAACTGCTCCCAAGTGTCGACCCAGATTTCATCGTTGATGAGCACTTTCTTGCCATCGTCCGAAAAGAGCTTGCCTCCCCGGCTGAAAACGGCATCCATGAGGTTCGGATAGCCCCACATGGGCTCCCAACCCCAGCGCACCACCTCACCGCCCTCGACCTTGGTGCACTTACGGGCCGCTTCCGCCAGGTCTTCCCAGGTGTTCAGCATGTCGGGGCTGATGCCCAGCTCCTCGAAGAAGTCCTTGCGGTAGTAGAGCACCTGAGTGGTGCCGTAGAGCGGCAGAGCATAAAGCTTGCCGTCCTCCCAGGTAGCAAACTTGTAGAAGGCCGGCACGATATCCTGTGGGTTGAAGTCGGGCTCGGCGGCGATCATTTCATCCAGCGGCTTCAGCACCTGGGCGTTCATCAAATCATGGACGCGGGCACCCGAAATCAGGGCAATGGCCGGCGGCTTCTTGGCGGCGATAGCGGCCTGGAGCTTTTCTAGCGTCGTCTGATAGTCCGGCATCACCACACCGGTAACATGCACCTCGGTTTGGGACTCGTTGAAGCGCTTGATGAAGTCCTGGACCACCTCACCGAGCTTCCCGCCCAAGCCGTACCAGAACTCGATTTCCACCGTCTTGGCCGGCGCTGGAGTGGGCTGGGCCGGCACCGGGGTATCGGTGGGCTTTGGCGGCTGGGTAGGAGCCTGCGTCGGCGCCTGCGTGGGCTGTGGAGCTTGGGTGGCCGGCACCGGGGTGGGCTTGGGCGCACAGCCAGCTAACGCCGCGGCCCCCAACGAGGCCAGCATCGCAATGACCATCACCAGATAGACAACGCGCTTCATAGCTCTCCTCCCTTCTTTGCGGAACTGCTCATGTTGACACCGGCACGATACACACTGTTGACCTCCTGGACCTCCTCATTCTTTCACTTAGTGATTTACATCACCTCCTTTCCATACGGCACCAGGAATATGTCGGAAACTCCCTGCCGCTATCCTTTGAGGCCCGTCGTTGCGACGCCCTCCACAAACCACCGCTGGCCGAGGAAGAAGAGGATCAGCAGAGGTGCCACGGCCGCGGTGTTTGCCGCCATAATCAGATGCCACCGGATGCCGTAATAGCCCTTCTCGATGAAAAAGATTTGCAAACCGATCGTCAGCACCCGCATAGTGGGGCTGTTGGTGATGAGCAAGGGCCAGAAGTACGAGCTGTAGTACTGCACCAGGTCGAAAATCACGAAAGTGACCAGGAGCGGCTTGCTCAAAGGCATCACGATTTGGGTCAGGATGCGCAGGTGGTCGGCGCCGTCAATCTTGGCCGCATCCAGCAGTTCTTTGGGAAGCCCCATGAAGCCCTGTCGGAAGAGGAAAATGCCGAAGGAGCTGACGGCACTGGGAATGATCAGCCCTTGATACGTGTCCAGCCAGTTCTCACCCAACCAGTGGGGGACGCGATAGGCGATGTAGGCCAGGATGCCCAACAGCCACGCCCAGCGCCAGAGCGCTTTTCCGACGGCTTGCCATGTAGAGGGAGGGAACTGCTCCGCAACGGTGATCCCCAGGTCATACACCAGGAACGCCAGCGCCAGCGTAGAGAGCTGGGCGAAAACGGGGGCCTCCGCGCCGGCGCGCAGGGCCGGCAGTGCCCGCACTGCCCACACAGCCCCGACGCCAATGACCAGCACGACGCGCCAGAGGACAGAAACCCACGGCCGCTCCCGGCCGGCCAGGCCGCTGAAAATCGTGTCGAGAAAGCGCAGGACGATCCAGATGGTCGCCATGCCGGCGATCCCCAACAGGATGGACCAGCAAACCCTCAGCCACATCGGCATGCTGGACAGAATGATGTAGCTGGGAATATAGGTGATGACCACCGGGATCATCAGGGTGGAAATGGCCACGAAGAAGAGCGCATTGCGCCCCGGGAAGTTCACGAAAGTGAAGGCATAGGCGGCCAGCATCGCCACAATAAGCTGAAGGATGAGCACCCCGAACGCCATGATGGCGCTGTTCAGGAAGTAGCGTGGGAACAGCGGCTCCGCATGCCAGAACTCGACGTAGTTGCTCCACTGCAGGACGCTGGGAATCAGTGTGAAGCGGGAGCGCTTCAGCTCTTCCGCCGTCATCAGGGAGCGCGTGAGCATCCAGATGAACGGGAACGCCACCAGCAGGGATGAAACTATCAGCACCAGGTGCATCAGCGCCCGGGCGGCGGTATGTTTCACGTTCCCCAACCCTTTTTTGTAGCGGACCGCTGATACTGCTGTCTCCGTAGCCATGGTATCCCTCGCCGGCATATTATGCACTCAGGCGTAATGCACCCATTTGCGGGCCAGACGGAACTGCACGATAGTCAGGATCAAGAGGATGACAAACAGGACTACCGCGACAGCAGAGCCGTAGCCTACTTTGAACGACTCAAACCCGTTCTGATACATGTAGTAGACCATCGTGCGGGTGGCGTCGCCAGGGCCGCCGCGCGTCATCACGCGGATCTGGTCGAAGGCGTTGAAGGTGGTGATGAGCGAAATCACCAGCAGGAAGAAGGTCATAGGCGACAGCAGGGGCAGGGTGATATGCCGCAGTTTGTCCCAAGTGCCGGCACCGTCTATCTCCGCCGCCTCATACAGCTCGGAGGGGATGGTGGTCAGGCCGGCCATGAAATACACCATGTTGTACCCCATGGTCTTCCAGATGGTGAAGATGATGAGGGACGGCATCGCCCACAGACGCAAAGCCCCCCTCCCACTGCCGATCCAGTCAATGCGCGGCACCCCAAACAGCGACAGCACGTTGTTGAGAATGCCCATATCGCGGTTGTAAATCCACAGCCATACCAGTGCCGCCGCAACCGTGGGAGTCACCCAGGGGGAGAAAATGAGGGCGCGATAGACGCTGGTGCCGCGGATTTTCTGATACAGGATCAGGGCTAACACCAGGCCGCTGAGCAGGCTGAACACCGTGGTGGCCACGCTGAAATAGGTGGTGTTCCACAGCACGCGCGCAAACTCGGCGTGGGAGAACATCTTCAGATAATTGGCTATGCCGACAAATTTCTTGACGGGACGGAGGAAGTCCCACTCGGTGAGGCTCAGATAGACGGAATACACCATGGGGAACCACCACCAGACACCCAGCGAGAGGAACGCCGGCGCGATAAAGGCGTACCCCGTCAGCACATCCTGTAAGCGTTGGGACCTCAGCCAGTGCCAGAAACGGATGGACAGGCCGGGGTTGTCTTGCTTCCCCGTCTGGACCGTTCCGCCACCCCTTGGCGCCATTCTCCTCCTCCTTCGAGGCAAACTTACATTACTTGAATTTCATCCAGCGAGTGAATGACGGCTGTGGTATATCGGCGGAGCATTTCCTCGGAGCCGCCGCCGTTGACGATGCCAATGCGGGAGCGCACGCCGGCACGTTCCGCCATCAGCATGTCGTAAATCGTGTCGCCCACCATGACCGTCTCTTCCGGCCGCACGCCGGCACAGCGAATCGCTTCCTCCAACATATCCGGCGCCGGCTTGATCGCGAAGCCGTCATCCGCGCAAACCAGACAATCCACCAGATCAGCGATGCCCATGGAAGCGAGCACCGCCTGCGTGTTGGCGCGCCGGTCGGTGGTCACCACGGCCGTGCGAATGCCCCTTCGATGCAGGCCCTGGAACAACCGGCGCAAATCGCCGCGCGGCTGTACCCAGTGCCCCTCCTCAAAGCCATCTTCCAGCATATGGCTGACATCCCAGGCTGTGATCCAAGGGATACCGCGCTGATACAGAGCGGTGGCGATGACCACAAACAGCTCGCGCCGGCTGGCCGTGGCCAATGGACTGTCGGGCAGGATGCGCCTTTCCCGCATATCAAACCCTAGTACTTGACCACGTTGGTTTCATACGGTATCCTTCTCTCCATGACATTCATGTGGAGGGAAGGAATCATGCCCAGGCCCAAGGTGTACGCAGTCGAGCTGACCGGGGAACAACGATCACGTCTGCTTGAGCTGGTC
>CALIBQ010000052.1 GCA_938049385.1 uncultured Anaerolineae bacterium | reverse complement strand
CTGGGCGAAGACCCGCAATGCGGCGCAGGCCACCGTCGAATGGCGCTTTACCACGACCGATGCTCGGCTTAAGTTCCATCGCCTATATCATCAATAATTATTGTGGTGAAGTACTAGCATGTATAATGCAAATTAGCAACCCTTTTTCATCTCGAGGAGAAAAAATGCGCGTAACAAACCCGGTTTCAGATACCCCATCCCCCATCTCCTTCCCCGCATGGGAAGAAGGGGATAGGGACAAGCGCTTCCATTTTATCCCCTGTCTCACTCACCCGGAAGAAAGCGATGCTCGCTCCAACTGCAAAGGCAGAGGCTCCAGCGCAAACACACGTTCAATCACCGCGCGGCGGATCGATTCGATCAATTGCTGGAACATCTGATAGGCTCGGCGCTTGTATTCCACCAGCGGGTCGCGCTGGCCGAACGCCTCCAGCCCGATGCCCTGCCGCAGGTCTTCCATCTCGGTGAGGTAGTCAATCCACAGCCGGCTGACAAATGCCAGCATCACCCGCCGCTGAACCTCCAGCATGACCCGGTCGCCGAGAAAATCGCGCACCAGCACCCGGTCCTCGCCATCCAGCGCACCCAGCGGCACATCCAGCAGTGTGCGCACATGCGGAAGGCCGATATAGCGCAGGAACATGTTCACCAGCTCAGAATCCATATCGCTGAGCTTCTGTCCCTCATAGTTCCGCAGGCGCTTGACCTCCGCCGGCGGCGCGGCCTCGATCGCCGCCTGCTCCACCTGCCAGCGCAGGGGTAGAGGCAGATCGCCCAGCACGCTCCTGGACAGACGCTCGCGGTCCCACTCCCTGGCAAAGTCCAGTGCGCGCCGGCGGAAATCTTCATGGAGGCTGGCCAGCCCTTCCTGTCGGAAGGCTTCCCGCCGGCCCTGGTCCAAGAAAGCCCCTTTGCCACGCATATAGCGTATGACCCATTCCTGCAGGTCGGCCGGCATATCCCGCACCGGACGCTCCAGCCAAGGTTCCAGCAGTTTCATGCCCCAGCTCTGTGCCACCGCCCGCCAATCTTCGACGCGCAGTCCTCCCAGCTTCTCCTCCAGTAACGCCTGTTCCCGCCGCTCGTCATGGAAGACTGCCAGTTCGTCCAGACACTGTCGGATGGACTGACGCATTTCCTCGCCCAGGCCGGCGACGCGCTCCGTTCCGATCTCCGCCAGCAACCGCTCCGCCAGCCGCTCCTCCACACGCTGGCGTTCGGCCGGTTCCCACTGTTCGAACCGCCGGCGCAGGAGCGACTGCTCGCGCTCCCGATCAATAAACGGCTCGCAGTGATACACCGCCTGTTCCACACGCGCCCGCCATGCCGGCGGCACCTGTGCCGGCGGATAATCCGTAATCTGCGACCACACGTACCGCCCCAGCGCCGCATACAGGGCCTGGCGCGTGGGAATTTCCAGGCGCTCAGGCTGAAGCGTCTGAAATTCCTGCCAAGCGTTCTCTTTCAGGAAATATCCCTGCCGCTCCAGGAACTCCCGGACATCCTCCAGCATGCCCTCATACAGCTCACCCGTTTCTTGCGGCGCGTTCAGGAACTGGTCAAGCTGGGCGTCCAGGAAGCGCAAGAGGGACTGACGCGCTTCTTCCGGCAGGGTCTCAAGGGGGGATTCCTCAAACTGCCGCAGGCGGGCGCGGTCCAGCAGTTCGCCGGCCGTCAGCGCCTCCGCCCGCACTATCTCCGCCAGCTCCGCCGGCAGGGAGGACAGCGGTAGCGAACGAACCTCGGCCAGCGACTGCCGACCCAGGTACTGGGCAATGCCGTTATAGAGGGAAGCATCAATCTCGGATAATGTGCGCTGGAGGAACGCCCGCCGCTTGTCTGGCTTGCGGTAGATGTTCTCCTGGTCCAGATAGCGCAGGATGCTCTCGCGGAGCTCTTTGTCCAGGTTCGCGATCTTGCGCTGGTCGGCGCCGGCCAGGATGCGCCGGCCCACCGCCCGCTCCACCGCGGTGACCACCTTGCCATCCATGCTGGAGAGGGAGCGGCTTTCCATCTGGGCCAGCTTTTCCCGGTCCAGGAAATACCCTTCCGCTTCCAGGAAACCGCGCAGGCGCTTGTACAGCGCCGGCGGAAGCTGTCGCCCCGTCCGGCCGGCCAACTGCCCCCGCAGGCGCGCGCTCAGGAAAGCCCGCAGAGCGGGCTGTATATCAGGCGGCAGTTCGCGCACCGCAGAGAGTTGAAACGCGCTGAGGCGGGCGCGTTCGGTGAACAGGCCGGCCTGAATGGCTTCGCGCCAGAGGGCCTCCCGCAGGTCCTCGGGCAGAGAGCCGGCCGGCATGCCCCTCGGCCACAGCACTGCCCCCAGCGAACGCTGTAACGCTTCCTGCAGTTCCGGGTCCCAGTCCGCGAACGCCTTCTCCCGCCAAGGGGCAAAGGCGCTCTCGTTCAAGACGATGCCGGCGGAGCGCACCGCCGCGATGACCCGCTCGCGCTGGGAGTACTCCAGCTCTTCCACCGGGCGGCCGCGCGATTCCTCCATTTGCCGGCGCACCAGCGCGCGAGCGACCAGCCGCGCCTCCTCATCGCCCAGGTCATTCAGGGATTGATGGACGAGGAATTCCTGTAGCCGGCGTTCGTCCCGGAAATAGCCGCGCTGATGGAGGACATGCTGGACGTGCTGTTGAAGCGGAGCCTCCAGAGAGCCAACCGCACTGCTCCGCAGGGGATTCAAGTACTGCTCCCCGACATACTCGGCCAGCTCTTCGATATCTGCGCGCGGCATTTCCGAGAGCCGGCGGCCGGCGAACTCCTCCTCAGCCCGCGGGTCATTGAACGCCCCTGCCTCCAACAGCTCAGCTCCTACGGCATCGAAGAGCGGCTGGTCCAGCTCTCCACCGCGAGGGTCAAGGCGCTCAGGAAGGTGTTCTGCCACGCGGCCGGCGATCTCCTCAAACACCGGCCAGACGCCGAGCTGTTGGTCGCGCCAGGAATAGACCATCAGCGACTTGGCGAAGATATCGTACCACTCCGCCGGCAACTGCAGGGGCGTTAGATCAACCGCCTCCAGCTCTCGCAGGGCCCAGAAGCGCGCCAGGGCATCCAGGTATTTCAGCTCCAGGTCCCGCAGACGCAGGTGAGCATATCGGGATAGCTCCACCTCACCCCAGACCGCCTGGCGCTCGGTAATACAGCGTCCAAGCTGTTGTCGGAAGGCATCATACGCCTCTTCCAAGGAGAACTGGGTGCTTACCACTGCGGCGGCCAGATAGGCCGGCGGCACGCGCCACAGCAGGCGGTAGGCCTGCGGGTCCACCACCGCCAGCGCATCCAACAGCCACTGCCCCACGGAGACGATGTCCTGCCCTGCCGGCACCTGGAGAAGATGGAGCCTGGCCGCCAGGTCCTGCTCCACCCGCTCGCTCCACCGGGTCAACTGCCCCCGCACCACGCCGGCAAGAAACTGCTCCAGGTCGGCCAAGGGAACGCGGGACAGAGGAAGCGCTTCGTTCAGCCACTGGAGGACCGAGTACGTGCCCTGCCCCTTGTTCCGCCCTTCCAGCAAACGCTCTAACTGCTCAGCGGCAGAATCGGTATAGGCATTCGCGAGCAGGACGCCGGCGAACCATTCCCGGGTCCCTTCATCCAGCTCCGCGACGCCCACCTGGTCCAGGCCGTAGCGCTCCGGCAAAGCGGACTTCACTACCGCTACCCTCTGCAGGCATACCCCGGTGTGGAACGCCTGCTGGAGGGCAGATTCCACCATCTCCTGCACGTCTTCCGACGAAAGCCCATCCCAGCGCATGTCGCGCGGGAATTCCATGCGGATGGATAGCCCCCGCAGGACCTGATCCACCATCTCGCGCGGATTGAACGGCCGGCTGCGCTCCTCCAGCATGCTCAGATAGGTCTGCACCCGCTGGGACAGGAATTCCCTTTGCTGTTCCCACTGGTCGTCGTAGCTTGCAACAGCCTCGCGAAAGGCCGCTTGCACGAACTGTTCCTCGATATCCTCGTTGTACAGCTCCAGGCTCTTATGGACCACGGAGAGGAAGCTGGGGCGGCGCTGGGCCGGCTCCAGGCCGGCCAGATATTCTGCCAGGAAACTGATGCTGAACGGCGGGAAGAGGGTGCGGTCCTGCCCCAAGCGGTAGGGATAGCGCATCACTTCCACCGCCGTAGCAGACGCCACGGTCTTGCCACCCTTCTTCCGGCTTGCGCCTTTCTGCACCTCGACCGGAGCGAACTGCAGGGGCATCAGGATGTCGTAGAACTGCACCCATTTCGTCAGGCGAGACGAGTCCTTGCGCACTTCCTCGAAGCGCTCCTGCAGTTCGGTGTCAATCATGCCCCACAGGTCTGGCCACAGGTTATCCTTGGTAAGGATGCGCTGGCGCTGGCTGTAAATCAGCTCGCGCTGTTGATTGAGCACATCGTCGTATTCCAGCAGATGCTTGCGGATGTCGAAGTTGTATCCTTCCACCCGCATCTGTGCCGATTCGATGGACTTGCTGACCAGGCCGTGTTCGATGGGCATGTCGTCTTCCACGCCCAGCCGCGCCATAAGGTTGGCGATGCTGTCGCCGCCGAACCGGCGCATCAGGTCATCTTCCAGGGAAAGGAAGAAGCGCGACAGGCCGGGTTCCCCTTGCCGGCCGGAGCGCCCGCGAAGCTGATTGTCAATACGTCGGGCCTCATGGCGCTCGGTCCCCAGCACATACAGCCCGCCGGCGGCCAGCACTTTCTCCCGCCGCAGGGCATATTCCGGGTCCACTTCAGCCACGGCCGAGTCGAACTGCTCCGGCGTCGCCTGGAATGGGTCAATGCCGCGCTGGCGCAGGACCTTATGCGCCTGCTGAATCACTTCGTCAGTGAGTTCGCCGCCCAGCTTGATGTCCACGCCGCGGCCGGCCATATTCGTGGCCACCGTCACCCGGCCCGGTTCGCCGGCGCGTGCGATGATTTGCGCCTCTCGGGCATGCTCCTTGGCGTTCAGGACCACGTGCTCGATGCCGCGCGCCTGGAGCATCCTGCTCAGCTCTTCCGACTTTTCCACCGACGTAGTGCCGACCAGCACCGGCTGTCCGCGCTTGTGCGCGTCCTCAATCTCGCGCACGATGGCGCGCAGTTTGGCCTCTCGCGTGCGGTACACCACGTCCGGTGCGTCAATGCGGATGACCGGTTTGTGCGTGGGGATCACCACCACCTCGAGCTTGTATATCTTGTAGAACTCCTCGGCCTCGGAGGCGGCGGTGCCGGTCATGCCGGCCAGCTTCGGGTACATGCGGAAGTAGTTCTGGATGGTAATGGTCGCCTGGGTGACCAGACGGGGATGGATTTTCAAGTTGTGCTTGGCCTCCAGCGCCTGGTGCAGGCCGTCGCTCAGCCGGCGGTCGGGCATCAACCGGCCGGTGAACTCATCCACCAGCACAACACTGCCGCGCTGGATAATGTAGTCGCGTCCCTCGCGGAAGAGCACCTCGGCCTTCAGCGCCTGCTCCATGTAGTGCACGTAGCGCTGATTGACCGGGTCGTAGATGTTGTCAATGCCGGCCATCTCCTCCACCCGGGCCAGGCCGGCCTCAGTCAGATAGACCGTGCGTGCCTTTTCGTCCACCACGTAATCGGTGCCGGCCTGCAGTTTGGGCGCAATGCGGGCGAACAGCTTATATTCCTCGTCGCTCTCCTCGGATGGGCCGGAGATGATGAGCGGGGTGCGCGCTTCGTCAATGAAGACGTTGTCCACCTCGTCCACGATGGCGTAATAGAGGGGGCGCTGGACCTGCTCCTCCAGGGAGTAGGCCAGGTTATCGCGCAGATAGTCAAAGCCGAACTCATGGTTCGTGCCGTAGGTGATATCGGCGGCATAGGCCTGCCGGCGCGGCACCGGCCGCAGATGCTTATACTCGCTCTTGGTATACCCTGGCTCATACAGGTACGATTTGTTGCTCTGCTGGAGCAGGCCCACGCGCAGGCCCAGCAGGTGATAGATGGGGCCCATCCACACCGCATCGCGCCGCGCCAGGTAGTCGTTCACCGTCACCAGGTGTACGCCTTTGCCGGTCAGCGCGTTGAGATAAATGGGCAGGGTCGCCACGAGCGTCTTACCCTCGCCGGTCTTCATCTCGGCGATCTTGCCCTCGTGGAGCACGATGCCGCCCATCAACTGCACGTCGAAATGGCGCATGCCAACGGTGCGTTTGGCGGCCTCACGCACCAGTGCGAAGGCGTCGGGCAGGATATCGTCCAGGGTCTCGCCGCTCTGCAGCCGGCCGCGCAGGATATCGGTCTGGGCGCGCAGTTCCTCGTTGGTCATGCGCTGATACGCCGGCTCCAGAGCGTTGATCTGCGCGACGATCGGTTTCAAGCGCTCGATCTCCTTGGCATTCGGGTCGCCAAGGATCTTGCTCACTAAGCTTTTCAACATGCGAACAGCACTTCCTCTCTATGCATCTATGCAGTCATCCTGGGATAGCCGCATATCATTTCGACTCCGCCCTGTGCGCCGGCCCCTTCCCTTACTCGTTGAACAGCGCGCCCACCGAAATGCCGAGATGAATGCGCCGGATAACCTCGCCCAACAGCGGGGCGATGGACAGGATGGTCATGTTGGGCAAGCGCTTCTCGGGCGGGATGCGCACCGTATTGGTCACCACGATCTCCTTCAGCGGGGCTTCCCGCAGGCGATCCGTCGCCGGCGGCGAAAGTATCGCGTGCGTGGCGCAGGCGTAAATATCGCGCGCGCCTTTCTCCACCAGGAAATGGGCGGCCTGGGTCAGCGTGCCGGCGGTGTCAATCTCATCATCGAAAATGATGGCGTTCTTGCCGGCCACCTCGCCGATGAGATTCAGCATCGCCGTCTTCTTGCCATCCAGCGAACGGCGCTTCTCCACAATCGCCAGCGGTGCGCCCAGCTTCTCGGCAAAGTTGCGGGCGCGCCGGCTGGCCCCAATGTCCGGCGCCACGATCACCACATCCTCCAGGTTCTTCTCGACGAAGTAATCGCTCAGCAGATGAAAGGCGGTGATCTCATCACCGGGGATGTCAAAGAAACCGGTGATCTGGCCGGCATGCAGGTCCACGGTCAGGAAGCGATCGGCGCCGGCGACCGTGATGAGGTTAGCCATCAGGCGAGCAGTGATGGGCACACGCGGCTGGTCCTTCTTGTCGGTGCGGCCGTAGGCGAAATAAGGCACGACGGCAGTGATGCGGCCGGCGGAATCCCGCCGCAGGGTGTCAATCATAATCAGCAGTTCCATGATGTTCTGGTTCACCGGGCTGTTGCCAGTGGGCTGGATGACGAATACGTCCTTCGCCCGCACGCTGGAATGGAGCCGCACAAACAAGTTTTCATTGGGAAATTGGATGATATCCCGCCCCCCTAATGGCACGCCGAGATATTCCGCAATCTCCTCGGCCAGCTCAGGGTTGGCTGTCCCGCTGTAAATCGCCAGCTCACCATACATCTTGAACATAACGGCCCTCCCAGGCGCATTTCACTGTAATCCATATACAGGCAGGGTTCATTATACTATAGAGGGACAGAATTGCGAAAGTTTTGGGCAGTGTTGTAAGGAAAGTGGGTTCGCTGGTTCCTTATGCGAACGGGGCCGGCGCGGCGACCCTCACGGGGCTAGGAATCAGGGGATAGACAAGAAAATGACATCACCTGGCCGACGGTGGTTACCTAATCTTTCGCGCCTTTCGTCTCTGCTTCCGCGTCTTCCGCTTCTACCTCCGCGCCCCCCATGTCTATTTCCGCGATATCCACGCCGGCCGCCCATGCCGCGCCCATCAGGAACCCCCGCGCACGCTCCGCCAGCGGATAGCGCTTCATCAGCTCCCGGAAACGTGCGTTATGCGAAGGCTCCACCAAATGGGTCAGTTCATGGAGCAGGACATAATCCAGCACCCAGTAGGGCGCTTTCTGTAGCCGTGCGGAGATACGTATCTCGCCGGCAGTGGGCGAACAGCTCCCAAACCGCTTGCGCTGATTGGTGACGTAATGAATCGAGTGGAGGGTCAGTTTGCCGTCGAAATACCGCTCGTTGAGCTGTTGGGCACGCAACAGCAGGCCGGCGTCGTTCTGGGGCGTGCGCCGGCGCATACGCCGACGAAGGTACTCCTCGGCCTGCTCGACCGCCTGCTGGATCACATCCTCCAGCGCGGTATCCGGCATCACCGCCGGCACATGCAGGACCAAGAGCATGCGATCCGCATCCAGGTCAAAAGTCACGGTCCGTTTGCGCCGGCGCTCCCGCACAACCTGGATGGTGAAGCCATCCCGGCTCAGCTCAATCGTAGCGTTCTTCTTTCCAGGGGTCGCCCTCATTATGATACCCCCGCGATTCCCAGAAGCCTTTACGCTCCTGCGCCATCAGCTCGAACCCACGCACCCATTTGGCGCTCTTCCAGAAATACAGCTTTGGCAGGACAAGCCGAAGAGGATAGCCGTGTTCCGGCGCCAGCGGCGCGTCCCGATAGCGGTAGGCCAGCAGGACATCATCGTCCATCAGGCGCTCCAGAGGAACATTCGCCGTATAGCCGTGCTCGGCGTGAACCAAGACGTAGCGCGCTTCGGGCAGGGGCTGGGCCAGCAGGAGAATGTCGCGCGCCGGCACCCCTTCCCACACGGTGTCGAGCACGCTCCAGTGGGTCACACAGTGAACATCGGCGACAATGCGCTTGGCCGGCATGGCCAGGATATCCTCGTACCGCAGTTGCAGAGGATTGGCGACCAGCCCGAAGACGCGGAAGTCCCATGTGCGGGGGTCAAATCGAGGTATCGGTCCATAGTGCAGTACCGGCATCTCATCTTCCAGGTACTGCCCCGGCGGCAGGCGTTCGGCCGGCGGTTTCGCCATTTTCCCCTCCGTTGTACTGGTCATGCGTCTGCGCTTGCGATCGCGCGCAGTCCTTCCAGGTCCAGAATGGTGATGCGCTTGCGCCCCAGGTCAATCAGCCCCTTTTCCTTGAAGCTGTTCAACACCTGGGTAGTGGTCTCGCGATATGTCCCGACCGTCTCGGCCAGGTCCTGGTGGGTATACCCCTGGATGACCTTGCCCTCTTCCTGCGCCAAGCGCACCAGCAGAGAGGCCAGGCGCGCCGGCACGCTCTTAAAGGCCATGTCCTCCAGGCGTGCCTCGACCTCTTGCAGACGCCGGCCGGTGATCTCCAGCAGGCGCAGGGCCACCTTGGGCTTCTCCATGATGAGCCGCTCTACATCCGCCCGGCTCATCACGCAAATCAGACAGTCATCCAGCGCCTCCGCAAAGGTGTTGTACATGCGCTGGCCAATCAGCGACATCTCCCCGAAGATCGCCCCAGGTTCCAGGACATCAATGATCAGCTTCTTCCCATCTGGCGATATGCGGTACAGTTGGACCCGGCCTTTCTTCAGCAGGAACAGCACCTCACCCATTTCGTCCGGGCGGTAGAAAATCTTTCCCTTCTGCACCGCGCTCATGGTGGTGATGCGGTCCAGCTCCTCCAGCTCGCGCCCGGTCAGGTCGCGAAACAGCTCCATCTGCTGGAGATAGTGCATTTTCTCTGCTGTTTTCTGGCGCGGCATTTTTCTGCTCCTTTATGCCCCGCCGGCCAGAGCCTGCCGCACAACCCGCTCCAGCTCTTGCTGACGGGGATTGCCATACGCAACCAGCCGGCCGTTGAGGAAATACCCCGGGGTGAACAGCACATCCATCCCCCTTGGCGGCAGTGCCGTCGGCTCATCCATATCAATCACCTCGACATACAGCTCCGGGAAGATGTTCGCTATAGCCTGGGCCAGCTCCCGGGAATAGCGCGAGGTGGGACAGTGGCCGGCGATATACACTGACAGGACCGCAGTAGGCATGGAACACATCCTCCTGACGCGCCGGCCGCGCCGGCACGGCCATGAACATAGATAGGTAAAGTGTATTCCATGCCCCTCCCGCCTTCTGTATGACTGCCTACAATATATTATACCCCATTTCCACCGCTTCCAGAAGTCCCATTCGCGGTCACGCAGGGCTTTTCAATGTTATAGCATTCTGGGCGACTCGACGTCGCGGCTACAGTTGCGAAGCCCACCTGTGTGGGCTATACCTATCGGCGCCGGCCGACTTCGCAGTCGTTGGCGCAGTTTCCACCGTCGCTTGTTAGCACATTGAAAGGCCCTGGCAGTCACTTGTGCGCCTGCCAGGAAAGGGTGCGCAGTTCCAGATAGGCCTGCGGCCGGGTGAACCCTCCGCCAACGGCGATGGTCGTCGGCCAGGTCTCCGACAGCACCTCCGCCGCCGAACCCGGCGCTGCGCCCTTGACCCCCACCGCGGCATGGCTCCAGCGAAAGCGGCCGCGCACACTGCCGGCCATACCGATGGCCCCCAGCGCCTGCGCCGCCGGCTCGCTCAGATTCATGGACGCCTCATCCATAGCCGCCGCCGCGACAATGGCTCCCTGTGGTAGCCCCTCGACAAAGCGAATCAACCGTTCGGATGCGGTCGGGTCCAGATGGGTGTCGAAGTTCGCCACTTCCAGCACTCTTCCGCTGGCCGCATCCAGTACTGCCAGGTTGTACCCTCGCCGATTGGGGGAGATATCTCTGCCGTCCACAAAGATATGGCCGAAGTCCCCCACTTCTTTGCCGGCACTGCGCACCGTGATGTGTACTGGCGAGCTGACCCCGGTGCGGCCGATGAGGCGCTGTTTCGCCGGCCCCAGGCGCCCATCCACTGCCGCAGGTATCTCCGCTTCCAGCCAGATGTCGCTCACGCCCGGCCGGATGCAGGATGCCGGCACCTCCAGGGTCAGCGTCTGCCAGGCCGGCCCAACCGCTACATCCCCCAGCTGGCAGTCGCTCACCCGCACCCTCACCGATTGAGAGACCGGCGCCCGAAGCTCCAGGCGCAGAGTGATATCCCCCCCAGGAAGTGGTGCTAGCAAACGAGCGCGTGCCGATTCCATCCAGACCGACCCGCCGGCATTCGGCAGTCCCCACCCCTCCCCCAACATCAGCCGACCGATATCATCGCGCGGGGAAACAGTCCTCGCAAGATGCGGGGACAGGCCCTCCACCCGATACAGCCGATAGTTTTCATCCTCATAGATGACCTGTCCCGGCAGTACCTGGCGCACGTATTCTTCCATGACGGCGCCGGCGGTCGGCTTGTGCAACATGATGTAGCGGACGTTCAGGAAGCGCAGGACTTCGGGGGCAACCTCTCGGTCGCCGGCGATGACCTCTGCCGGCAGGGCATGTCCTCCTTCCAAGGCGATCAGGCTGTTCAGCACCGGTGTCTCAGTGAAGTACTGGAACTTGTGCTCCGGGTTGCGGGAGGTATTGCCTCCCAGCAGGGGCAGATGATGAGAGGTCTGGTAGAACTGGGCATACATAAAGATGGGATGCATAACACCAGTGATGCGGAAGCCGTTGCGCCAGGCGATGGGCAGGTCCAGGAGCGCCGGTGGATGGGAACCGCGCGCCTCCTCGCCGGCGTCTTCCATCAAAGCCATATAGGCGCGCGGCAGGCTGAGGTCCGAGAGCGGAAGCGGGACAGAGACGTGTTCAAGGATGAAGACAGCAGTGATCAACCCAACCGCGGCCGGCGCCAAAAGCGCCCGCCGGCGGGATATCCACTGCCAGAGCTGTGCCGTGCCCCAGCCGGCCAGCACCCCCAGGCTCAGCACCATCAGCACCCCGAACCGGCTCGGATAGCGGTTGCCCTTGAAGAAAGGCAGTTCCTGGAAGATGCGGAAGGGGAGCGGGATGCCGGTATCCATCCCATTGACCCGCAGGGATGGCCCCAGCGTCAGGATGAAAAAGACAAAGGCGGAGATAGCCCAGAAGCGGATGCCGGCACGCCGCCGGCCGGCGGCCGTGCCCAACAGTGCCAGCGCGAGCACGCTGTAACCAATGTAATAATGCTGGGCCTTGTCATGGGGGAAATGCAAGCGCGAGACCAGCGAGCCGAACCAGGGATTGAGCTGGGTCGGCACGAAAAAGCCCAGCAGATCGCTGGAAAACGCCTCGGCAAAGCCGGAACCGACGACGAAGAAATCCCCTTCCGCCCGCATGTCGGGGAGCATGGCGGCCAGCATCGGACTGATGCCCAGCACGAAGAGCGCGCCGAGGACAGCCAGCCCGCCCAGCCGAGGGAGCCAGTCCGCCGGCCGGGGCGGTATCTCGCCGGCGGAAGCGGCCGCGCTGCGGGAACGCGCGCCTTCCACCGCCATCCACAGCACGTACAGGCCGGTAAAGACCAGCAGGAAGGCGGCGAAGGTCATCTCCGCCCAGGCCTGGAGCACCAGGAACAGGCCGGCCAGCAAAGGATACCGCCAGCGGCGCGGGTATCGGCTCATGCGCACCAGCATCAGGGCGTAGAACGGTATCCATTGGGTGCTGGCGATGTTGAACTGCCCCAGGGAGGCATAGAAAAGCTTGCTGGAGGAGAAACCGTAGATGAGGCCGGCGAGGAACGCGCCAGCCAGCGCCGCCGGCAATGAGAAGGCGGCCAGCCGCCGGCGCAGGAGATCCAGCGCCAGCAGATACGCGCCAAAGGCGCCCAACACGAACGAGGACAGCAGTAGCACATTGCTGGCCGGGATCACCCCCCAGACGGCCTGCAGGGGTATGGACAGCATGCCGTTAAGGACAGTCAGGGTATAAAAGGCCAGGTTGATGCCGATGGGGTAAAACATCCAGCGGCAGTCGAAGGGATCCGTCCCCAGGTCAATCAAGGCATGTTTGACCCACCACAGGTTCCATGCCAGGGCTGGGTCGTCGCCGCCGTCCCCCGGCACGTGGGTAGCGAAGCGGGTCACCAGCGGCAGAGTCAGCAAAACACTCAGGAGGATATAGGTGAGCAGGACCGTGAGATGGATGACCCACGGCCGGCGCTGTTTGCGCATCGCAGATTCTCCGGCAGTGCCTGGACTGGCTTCCTTATACCATGTTCAAGCAGGTTTGGCAAGGTGACTATCGCCTCTGAGGTGACAGTTACCTGCGGATACCCGGCTTTGGAGACATCTATGGAAAACTGTATAATGGTGTTAGAAAATAGCGCATTGGCTGATGGTCCAGATATCTCATCCCCCTCCCCCGCGTGCGGGGAAGAGGCCAGGGGTTGGGGTTTTAGCCCCCAATCTAACTTAGGAGCATACCAAACTGCGTGACAGCCATGGAGAGATGGTTGGAAGGGATACGCCGCCGGCGGCAGTATATCATACTGACGGTGATAATCCTGGCGGCATTATGGGTGTTCGGTGCCTGGCGGGGACCGCTTATCACCATCGGGCCGGCCCAGCACGTGCAGACCCACAACCCGAAAATGGGCGTGCACACCCGCCTGACCGATGAGGTGGAGGAGTGGAAGATCAAACGCACCCTGGAGATGGTGCGGGAGATGGGCGCGCCTTGGATCGTAGAATACTTCCCCTGGGCCTACTATGAGCCGGCCAAAGGGCGCTTCGTCTGGAACCATGCCGACATGGTGGTGGACCACGCCCGCGCCCAGGGGCTGACGGTCATCGCCCGCCTGGGCTTCGTGCCGGATTGGGCCCGCCCAAAGGATACCACTGCTCTGTACCTGGATGAAGCGGGCTACGATGACTTCGCGGATTATGTCTATGCCTTCGTCGAGCACTTCCGCGGCCGTGTGGACTACATCATTATCTGGAACGAGCCAAATTTGCGCCATGAATGGGGCAACCGCGACGTGGACCCCGCCGGCTATGTGGAGCTTCTCCGCCGCGCCTACCAGCGCGCCAAAGAAGCCAATCCCGAGGTCCAGGTGCTGGCCGGCGCCCTGGCCCCTACCCTGGCCCCGGAGGGCAGTCCCGACGGCATGAACGACCTAATTTACCTTCAGCGCATGTACGAGGCCGGCGCCGCGCCCTGGTTCGACATCCTGGCCGTCCACGCCTACGGCTGGGTCTATCCGCCGGAGGACCCACCGGACCCGGAGGTGGTCAACTTTCGGCGTACCGAGCTGATTCGGGAGATCATGGTGAACAATGGGGATGGGAATAAGCCCATTATTATCACTGAGGCCGGCTGGAACGACCACCCGCGCTGGTCCAAGGCGGTGCGGCCGGCCCAGCGCATCGCCTACACCATCGCCGCCTACGAATGGGCGCTCCAGAAATGGGACTGGTGCCAGGCGGTGGTGATGTGGGCCTTCCGCTTCCCGCGGCCGGCCCGCACGTATCAGGACTATTTCACTTTCGTGGCAGATGATTTCTATCCGAAGCCGATTTATTGGGAGGTCCAGCGCTATGCGCGGACAGGAGAGCCGTAGCGTGCGGTACGCCGTGCCCCGCCGCTGGATCGCCGGCGCCGCATTGGCGCTGGCAGTGCTGATCTTCCTGCTCTGGTCTCTCCTGGCACAGGGCGGGCCGCTTTCCCGCGACCGTACCTGGGAGCGCATCCGTGCCGAAGGGATACTGCGGGTCGGTTTGGATGCCAGCTTCCCACCCTTTGAGATGATTGACCCGGCAAGCGGCGAAATCCGCGGTTTCGATGTGGACCTGGCCAACGCGCTGGCCGCGGAGCTGGGGGTGCGGGCGGAGTTTCTCAATATCGGCTTCGACAGCCTCTACGACCAGCTTCTCGCCGGCCGCTACGATGCGGTTATCTCCGCCCTGCCGGTGGACTATACTTGGACGGAGGATGTGCGTTACTCCGAACCGTACTTCCAGGCCGGCCTGGTGCTCGTCACCACCCAAGCACTTTCCTCCACCATCCAGCGTCCCGAAGACCTGGTCGGCCGGCGCGCGGCGGTGGAATGGGGATCGGAAGGGGATGCCTTTATCCGCCGGCTGGAGCGGGAACACGGTCAGGTCGAGGTGCTGGCGATGGAATCGCCGGCGCAAGCGCTGGAAGCGGTGCAGGCCGGCGAGGCGGACGCCTGTCTGGTGGATGCGGTCTCCGCCTACCAAGCCTTAGGGAAGGATGAAGACCTGACCATCGTCGGGGCGCCGCTGACCGAGGCGAGCTATGCCATCGCGGTGCGCCGCAACAGCCCTGTGCTAGCGCGCCAGTTGAACGCCGCGCTTACCCGCCTGCGGGGCGCCGGCTTCCTGGACGAACTTATCCGGAAGTGGATGCTGTCCCAATGAGCTAGGGGCTGGTCGGCTGCAAGGTGACGAACACCGTCTCGCCGTCGGGCACCGTCACCGTGGCGGAGAGCCACTGCCCATCCACCTTGGTCTTGAGGATATAGGTGCCGGCCCACACATCGCCGATAACGAAGTTCTCGCCCCAGGCCGGGTCAGGGCCGATGCCCTCGGCTTGGATGTAGGTGAAAGCCTCGCGCCAGACCTTATCCGGTTCCTGGGAGCGATAGACAACGATGGGGTGGTTTTCCAGGTCGCGGCCCTGGCTGTCCAGCACGCGGCCGGCGATGCTGCCGAGGCCAGGCAGAGGCACGATCCACAATTCCGGGTTGACGCTGTGGAAATAATCGTTCTGGGCGAAGCGCACCTCAAAGTGCAGATGCGGCCCCATGGCGATGCCGCTCATGCCGACGGCGCCGATGACCTGGCCGGCCTGCACCCGCTGGCCGGCGGAAACATCAATGCGGCTCAAATGGCCGTACACACAGAAGAAGGGATAATCGCCCAGCGTGCGGTCAGGCTTCAGGACAATGACGTTGCCGTAAAAATTGGTCTGCGGCCCAATGGCCTGCGCAGAATCAGCGCCGGCGAAGATGATTTCGCCGTCGGCCACCGCCAGCACCGGCGTCCCCATGGGGTTGACGATGTCCATGCCGTGATGCAGGAGATACTGGCCGCGGCCGTCCGTGCCGTAGGGGTAAAAGACGCTCCCGCTTTGCCAATCCTGCTCGCCGGTTGGACGCAGTAGCCAGTCATGCCGGCCCGCCGGCACGCTGTAGCTCTGGCGCGTGGGTCGTGGGAGCGCAGCGGCCGGCCGGGGCGTGGCAGTGCCGGCCGCAGGCGTTGCAGTAGGCGCGGCTGTAGCGGCCTCGGTCGGCGTCGGTGATGGCGTCGGGGTCAGCGTTGCCGTTGCCGTCGGGATGGGTGTGGGAGTGAGCGTCGGTGTCTGTGTCGGCGTTGGGGTAAACGTCGGAGTTCCCAGGGGCGGCCGGCCGGTCTCCATCGCGCCGGCGCCCACCGCCGCGACCAGTGCCGCTACCAGCACGACGGCGGTCAGGAAAAATATGCGGTCTTCAGCGAACATTGAAGACGAATGGTTCACCGGAGAGTCAGCCTCAATGTGCCGCAAGTTGCGGACATTATATGCATGAGCGAGGGAAATGGCAATTCACTATGACATCTTGACGATTTTCCCCGAAGCGTTCCAGGGGATATTTTCCATCGGCATGGTGCGTAAGGCGAGGGAGGCCGGCCTGGCCAGCATCGCCGTGCACAACCTGCGGGACTATGCCGCGGATAAGCACCGCACCACCGACGATACGCCGTATGGGGGCGGCGGCGGCATGGTGATGAAGCCCGAGCCGATCTTTCGCGCCGTGGAAGCACTGCTGGCGCAGCCGGGCCTGCCGGCGGAGAACGTGCCCATTATCCTGCTCAGCCCCCAGGGCCGGCTTTTCACCCATGAGGTGGCCAAGGAACTGGCCCGCCATCCACGTCTCATCTTTATCTGCGGCCGGTATGAAGGCGTGGATGAGCGCGTGCGGCAGTTGCTCGCCACGGACGAAATCTCCATCGGGGATTATGTCCTCAGCGGTGGGGAGATCGCCGCCATGGCCATCGTGGAAGCCACTGTACGGCTCATCCCCGGCGTGCTCGGCGACCCTGGCGCCCCGTTCGAGGATTCGCTGGCCGAGGGTTTGCTGGAGTATCCCCATTACACCCGGCCGCGCGTCTTTCGCGGGGCGGCCGTGCCGGAGGTGCTCCTGTCGGGGAATCATGCGGAGATCGTGCGCTGGCGCCGTCAGCAAGCGCTGAAGCGCACCTGGGAGCGCCGGCCGGACCTCCTCAAGAAAGCCCGCCTCACCCCGGAGGACTGGGAATACCTGCAGAAGCTCGAGCGCGGCGAGGCAGATTGAGACAGTCTACTCCTGCGGCTCACTGAACATCAACAGGGGGCGCTTGCCGCGCAGTTGGCGGAAGGTGGCGCCGCTGGCAATGTCCTTCAGCACCAGCTCCGGGTCATCCACCACTGTGCCGCCCAGCACATCCACGCCGTAGTCGAACAGCGCCGGACAGAGCGGGGTGCTTCCGCCCAACATAACCACATAGGCATCCGGCCGGCACAGCCGCACCAGCTCATCAAAGGTGTGATTGATGAGCGTCACGCCGGTGATGGCGACCACATCCGCCTGTGGAATGACCTGGGGCGCCATATGCGCCGGCAAATCCCCGGGGCGGGGGTTCAGCTCCAGCACCCACAGCTCGCCGGCCGCGGCCCGCACCTCATCCGTGAAGGGAAAGTGGCCTATAATGGCGACCCGATGCCCCGGTGCCCGCTGAATCAACAGGTCTTTGGCGTTCATCTGCCGACATCGGGAGAGGTCCGGCTCAATGACCGAATTGATGGCCGCCAGGCCAGCGCCGGCGCGGACGGGGTCATCTCCCAGCACCCATTGGGCGGCTTCCCACACCGGCCGGCCGATCAGCTCCTCCCGGCGCAGGGATGGTAGATGCCGCAGGGCATCCTCATGGCTCAAATGCGGCGTGGACGCCAGCCCACAGCGCCGGCTCAGCACCGCCGTCCAGAACGGCCCGATCTGCGCATCGAGGATGATTTCGTCCGCATACGGACGAATCCAATCGAGCAGGGCATGCAGTGCAGGATAATATGCCATGATAACACCCTTTGTATCGTATCCCAGAATACTGCGGACAGCCGTACAGCCGGCAGAGATTATAGCCCGAAAAGGCCGATTTGGGAAAAGTTTGCCGGCGGCTGGAAGCGCCAGGCGAGGTTCTCGTTAACTGCCAGGTAAACGCCGGCGTATATCTCACGGGCTGATACGAAAATTGATGCAGTACCTTAGACAGCCGGCGATTTTGACAAACATCGCCGGCCAACGTATAGTACGCGTAACGCGTCACTTTCGAGGAGAGGTTGCCCCATGACCGAATTGGGCTCCTGGTTGCGCCAGGCGCGCGAGGCCAAACGGCTGAGCCTGGAAGATGTGGAACGAGAGACGCGCATCCGTGCCTATTTTCTTGCCGCTCTCGAAGGGGAGGACTTTTCCCGGCTTCCGGGAGATGTGTATACGCGCGGCTTCCTGCGCAATTACGCCAGTTTCCTGGGGTTGGACCCCAACGAGGCGCTCCAGCGCTATAAAGCGCTGATTGCACAGCCCAACAACGCTGAGGCGGGTTCTGCCGCCCGCCTTTCCCTGGATGAACCGGTGGAGGTGGCGCTTGCGGAGCCGGCACGCTCCTCGGCACGTTTGGTCTCGGTCATCCTGCTGGTGATCGCGCTGGCCGCCGTGGGAGTGTGGTACTTCACCACCATCGGCCGTAACAGCCTGCCCCCGTTCCTGAGCGGCATCCTGCCGCCGGCCGGCACCGCGCCTTCCCCAACCATACAGGCCGCCGTGACTACCAGTACGCCGGAGGGATTGGGGACTGCGCCGGCGGAGTCCTCGCCGCTCCCCAGCCCATCCCCTACCCTGTCGCCGACTGCCTCCCCTACCCCTACCCAGACACCAACACCCACCCCCAAAGTGTACCAGGGTGTGGAAGTCCAGGTGGAGATCGTCGCAGCGTCCTGGATACAGGTCACCGTGGATGGGGTGCGGGTCTTCGTCGGCACCCTGGAACCGGGCGAGACGCGCACCTGGGAGGGCCAGGAGAGCGTGGCCCTGCGGGTGGGGAACGCCGGCGGTGTGCGCGTCACTGTCAACGGCGAACCCCTCGGCCTGCTGGGCGAGCTGGGTGAGGTCAAGGATGTGGAATGGGTGCGTCAGGGCGGGCCGGCCAGCGTGCCGATGCCCACCGGCACGGGGCCGGTGGCTGAGCAGGAAGGCACTCCAGCGCCAACGCCGACCACCGCCTCCAGCCTTACACCCGCACAGCCGGCCGCTACTCCCACCGCATCCGCGACCGAATCTGCGGCCATGCGCCCGGCCGGCGAATAATATCCCCCTGGAGCAGATGCATGCGCATCTTCATCGCCACCCTGGGCTGTCCCAAAAACGTGGTGGACAGCGAGAATATGGCGGCGCAGTTGGCCCTGGCACACCATGACATCGTCGAGGACCCGCGCCGGGCCGATGTCATCATCGTCAACACCTGCGGCTTTATCGAGCCGGCCCGCCGCGAATCGCTCGATGTCCTGCGGGAACTCACCCGCGGCAAGCGCCGGCGCCAGCGGGTCATCGCCGCCGGCTGTCTTGCCCAGCGCTGGGGCACTCGCCTGTTCCAAGAGGCGCCGGCAGTGGATGCCCTGCTGGGCACCCGCCGTTGGGACGAGATCACCCGCCTGGTGGACGTCCTTTCCAGCCGCACATCCCCTGGGGAACCGCTGGCCTGGCTGGACGGCTCGCTGGATATGGAGAAGATGCCGGCGCCCGGCCGGCCCTTCGCCGGTCCCAGCGCGTATCTCAAGATCGCTGACGGATGCAGTGCCTCCTGCTCCTTCTGCTCCATCCCGCTCATCAAAGGGCCGGCGCGCAGCCGCCCTATGGAGCATATCGTGGCGGAAGCGCGGGAGCTGGTGGAAGCCGGCGCGCGGGAGCTGATCCTCATCGCACAGGACATCACTTCCTACGGGGCTGACCTGGGCATGGAGGATGCCCTGCCCGATCTCATTGAGCGCATCCTGCGGGCAGTGCCGGAGCTGGACTGGCTGCGCCTGATGTACGCCTATCCCCAGCGCATCTCGCCCCGCCTCATTGAGGTCATGGCGGCCCATCCGCAGGTCTGCCACTATTTGGACATCCCGCTCCAGCACGGCCACCCGGAGGTCCTGCGGCGCATGCGCCGGCCCCATGACCTGGACAAAGTCATGGCACAGATCGAGGCACTGCGCGCTGCCATGCCCGATATCGCTTTGCGGACTTCGCTCATCGTTGGGTTCCCAGGCGAAACCGAGACGGAGTTCCAGGCACTGCTGGAATTCGTGGATGCCATTTCCTTCGATTGGGTCGGTGCCTTCATTTTTTCGCCGGAAGAGGGCACGCCGGCGGCCGAAATGCCCGGCCAAGTGCCGGCAGAGGTCAAGCAGGCCCGCTACGCGCAGTTGATGGAGCGCCAGCAGGCCATCTCCCTGCGGCGCAATCAGGAACAGGTTGGCCGCGTCCTGGACATGCTGGTGGAAGGGGTCGGGGACGGCATCAGCGTCGGCCGCACCTATCGTGACGCGCCGGAGATTGATGGGCTTATCCTGGTGGAAGGGGAGGCCGGGGTCGGAGACCTCCTGCCGGTGCGGGTAACGTCGGCCAGCGAATACGACCTGTGGGGGGAGTGGGTCGCGCAGGAAACGCGCCGGCGCTAAAGCCCCAACAGTCTGGCCAGCCACCCCTTGCGGGTGCGCCTCACAGGCTGGACCGGCGGCTCTTTCTCCGCTGACTCCAAGCGCTCCAGCCGTCTCTCCAGCATCTCGATACGTGCCTCAGCGCGCCGGCGGTTCTCGGAAAGCTCCTGCTCCAGCCGCATCATGCGCTCCCGCAGACGGGCGTTTTCCTCTTTGAGCAGGAAATTGTCCTGGATGACCACGTTCAGCAGTTCCCGGCTTGCCTGCTGGGAATTCAAGAGCAACTGCTGGCCATCCGCGATGGTATGCATGGCATTGGTGAACAGGGTCAGCGCCGGCGATGCCGCAGTCTCCTCCTGGAGTGTAGCCAGCCCTCCACCGCTTGTTCCCCTCGCTTCGGAGCGCAGGGAGAGGCTGTTCAGCACATGCTCATAGGTGAAGCCCTGGGAGAGCATGTCGCGGATGATGCGTAAAACAGCGACATCTTCCTGGGTATAGCGGCGGTGGGTGTGGGAAGAGGAGCCGCCGACGGAGTGGCCGGCGCCGGACGAGAGGAACTCCGCGAAGCGGGTGGACCAGCGCCGCAGTGTCGAAGAGGAGATGCCCAGCATCTGCGCGACTTCGCCTGGCGTCAATAGGCTTTGCTCCATTATCGCTTTCCCCTCTCTGAAAGGTCTGTTCACGCGTCCCCCTCCCTGCATGCGAGGAAAGGGTTGGGGATTAGAGTTTCCCTTGCGCGTTGCGCCGGCACGCTGGTAATGATTATAATGTGCGTCATAGGGAATGACAAACTGGCCGGCATGAGGAACAAGGCATGCGCAACTTGGCCAAGGTCCTGTACGATTTCGACGAGGTGCACCTGCGGGCCATTGCCTGGCTGAGGGGCGTGGATGTAAGTGGGGTCAGCCGGCCGGAGCTGGCAGACCGACTCGCAGAGGCCCTGCTCCAGGCAGATGCCGTCCACCAGGCCCTGCGGGGCATGACACCGGAGGAGCGAAAAGCGCTGGCCGACCTCCAGCGCGCCGGCGGAGCCCAGCGCGCACATGTCTTTCTCCACCGCTACGGCCCCATCCGGCGCTTCGGCCCCGGCCGGCTGGAACGGGAGAAGCCTTGGCTGGCGCCGGCCGGCCCAGCGGAACTGCTCTGGTACAAAGGCTTCCTCGGCCGCGGCTTCGCCCAGATCGGCGGGGATATGGTCGAAACCATTTTCATCCCATCCGATCTGCTCCCTCTCCTGCCCAACTTGGCGGAAGGGCTGACCGCCGGCACATATCCCGAACCGCTCACAGAGGCGCCATCCGACATCCAGTGGAAGGCTGGCGCCGGCCTGCTGGATATCTTCCATATCCTGCTGTTCATCCAGCTTTTCCATCCCCGAACCGGGGAGGGCTTCCCCCTGGCGGAATCCGAGATACAGCGGCTGGCCGGCCAACTCTCCCGGGCAGACGAGCCTTATGTCAAGACCCATCTTGCCTTCCTGCTCCAGCTCTGCCAGGAGCTGAGCCTCTACCAGGTCAAAGAGGGGCGGCTGTCCCTGCACCCGCAGTCCAGCCGGCAGTGGCTCCGACTGCCGCGCCTGCATCAACAGCGTTCCCTGCTGGAAGCGTGGCGGGAATCGAGCGAATGGAACGACCTCTGGCATGTGCCGGGCCTGCAGTGCGAGCCTACCGGCTGGGCCAATGACCCGCGAGCGGCGCGCCAGCGCTTCCTCTCGCACCTGAAGGGACTGGCGCCGGCCAGCCCGTACCGCATTACTGACCTGGTGGAATATCTGCACGCGGAAGACCCTGATTTCCAGCGGCCGGACGGGGACTATCAATCCTGGTACATCCGGGATGCGGACACCGGGGAACTCCTGCGCGGCTTCGAGACCTGGGACAAGGTCGAGGGCGCGCTGATTCGCTTTTATTTGGAGGGGCCGCTGTTCTGGTTAGGAGCGGTGGAGCTGGGACAGGACCCTGCCGGCGCCTGCCCCTATTTCCGTCTAACTGACGCCGGCGTCCGCTTCATCTCAGGAACTCCCGAGCCGGAACAAACCCTGCCGGCACCTGCCGTCCAACTCCACGAGGGTCTTGTGCTGGAACTGCATCCCGATGGCCCGCTGTACTACGCGCTTCAGCTTGCACGCTTTGCGGAGCGGATCGGGAATACATGGCGATTCCGCATTACGCCGGCCTCGTTCCTCACCGCCCGCCAGCAGGGCATCAACCCGCAGGCCATCCAGCGCTTCATCGAGCACGCCTGCGGCCGGCCGCTGACGCCCGATGAGCAGGAAGCGGTGACGCGGCTGTGGGATATCGGAACGCATGTCCGCATGACGCGCTGGGTCGCG
This sequence comes from uncultured Anaerolineae bacterium, assembly GCA_938049385.1. Taxonomy (GTDB): domain Bacteria; phylum Chloroflexota; class Anaerolineae; order JACIWP01; family JACIWP01; genus JACIWP01. The sequence continues at coordinate 40,303 of CALIBQ010000052.1, read as the reverse complement.
CTGGAATTCGCCGACGCGGAGGTGCTCCGCTGGCTAAAAGAGAGACTGCCGGCGCTCTTCACCGCCGCGGTCGAGCTGGGGCCGGCGAAGGTCCTCCTGCTGGAAGGCCAGGCGCGCCGGCTGGCGCGCGAGGCCAAATCCCTCGGCATCGCCTTCACGTTCACCACGTAAAAAGCGGGGCCTTGCGGCCCCGCTTTCCGCACCTCAATGCAGGCGGATATTACTGCTGAGCCTCTTCCTGCGCCAGCTTCTGCAGTTCGCGATACGCCCGCAGATAGTTCATGGCATAGTCATCGCGCCCCAGCACCAGGTCGGCGACGGCCAGCGCCAGGCGGGACTTACGCGGGTTGACGATGGGGCAGTTCATGCCGGCATAGACCGCCATAGCCAGGAAGCCGGCATTGATGACCTCGCGCTCGGGCAGGCCGAAAGAGGCGTTGCTGGCGCCCAGGGTAATATTGTTGCCCAACTCCTTGCGCACCAGCTCGATGGTCTTCAGGGTAACCAGGCCGGCCTTCGAATCGGCGCCCATGGTCAGGGCCAGACAGTCAATGATGACATCCTCGCGGGCAATGCCGATGGCTTCCGCCCGGTCCACGATCTTCTTGGCGATGGCCAGGCGCTCATGCGGGTCGTTGGGAATGCCCTTATCATCCATGGTCAGGCCGATAACGGCGGCATTGTATTTCTTGACGAGGGGCAGGATGCGCTCGAGCTTTTCCTCTTCGCCATTGACGGAGTTGACCAGCGGCCGGCCAGGGCAGACCGCCAGCGCCGCCTCGATAGCTTCCACGCTGGAACTGTCAATGCAGATGGGGACATCCACGACCTCGGCCACGGCCAGCACCGCTTTGGGCAGGAGGTCCACCTCATCCACGCCGGCGGCTCCCACGTTGACATCAATCACATGGGCGCCTTCGCGCACCTGGGCGACGGCCTCACGGCGCACGTACTCCAGGTCGCCGGCGACCAGCGCGGCGGCCAGCTTCTTGCGGCCAGTGGGGTTAATGCGCTCTCCGATGATGACCGTGAGGGCATCCGGCTGGATGACGACTTCTTTCTTCGTTCCTCGCAGTACAGTTTTCATGGCACTCTCCTCTCTTTACAAGAAAGATGAACCCGGGGGATAGAAGCCTGGGATGCGGCACGCTGGTATCGACGCGCTGTATACCATTAGTATATTCGCTATATTACCAGCAAAGCATCATCTTGTCAACTGGAACAACCCCAAGGTGTCGAAAGGGCTGCTTCAGCACCAGGTAGAGAATTCCCTAGCGAGGCGAACCTCGGAATAGACCGCGCCAGGACGGCTTAGCGCACCGGTATCACCGGCTCCTTCTTCGCCCGGCTGAGCACTTCGACACCGTCCACGCCTAACAGGACCAGATCCTCGATGCGCACCCCGCCCCATCCCGGGAGGTAGATGCCCGGCTCCACGCTGAAGACCATCCCAGGCTGGAGCGTATGGTCGGAGAGCGGGCTGAGCACCGGCAGTTCGTGAATGGCCAGGCCGACGCCGTGCCCCAGCCCATGGCCGAAGGCATCGCCGTAGCCGGCCTGCTCGATGACCTCTTCGGCTAGTTTGTGCGCCTCGTTCCCCTTCATGCCAGCCTTGATGTGCGCCTCGGCGCGCTCCTGCGCCTGCCGCACAATCCCATAAATCTCCATGAACCGCGCCTCCGGCTCGCCCAAGATGACCGTACGGGTCAGGTCGGAGCAGTAGCCCTTCCACATACAGCCCGTGTCAATGACGATGGGCTGGCCGGCTGCCAGCGGGCGCTCATTCGCCTTGGCATGGGCCATGGCGGAGGCCGGCCCACCGGCCAGAATGACATCGAACGAAAGCTTCTCGGCGCCGGCCTGCCGCATCTCCTGCTCCAGCTTCCAGGCCAGCTCCCGCTCGATCATGCCGGGCTGCATCATCTCCCGTAGGATATCAAAAGCCCGGTCGGTCAGCGCCACCGCCTTGCGGATCGCCTCGATCTCCTCCGGCTCCTTCACCGCCCTCAGCCAGCGCACCACATCTTTGGTCGAAATCAGTGCAATTTGCTCAGGAACGGCCTGACGGTAGGTGCTGTAGGCATCGTAGGTCAGGTGATCGCCCTCGAACGCCACTTTGTGCGAACCCAGGCGCTCCAGGATGTGGGGCAGTAACTCCTCGAACTTCCCCTCGATCTTGACTAGCTCGAACAGCGGGGCTTCCTGTTGGGACTGTTCGTAGTAGCGAAAATCGGTGGCGATCAGGGCGGCTTCCTGGGTGATAAAGAGCACGCCGGCGGAGCCGGTGAAGCCGCTCAAATAGCGCCGGTTCTCGGGCTGGGTCACCATAAAGGTATCCACACCCAGCTCCTGCATCTTCTGCCGCAGACGGGCCAGTCGTTCGGGAATCATGATTCCTCCTCTTGTGACGGCGTGGATGAATCGGGAACGTGGACGATATCGGCCGGCTCTTCGACGCCGGCGCGCGGATGCGCCTGCAGGTACACCTGACGCATATGCCGCTGACTCACATGGGTGTAAATCTGGGTGGTATACAGGTTGGCATGCCCCAGCAGTTCCTGCACCGCCCGCAGGTCGGCGCCGCCCTCCAGCAGATGGGTGGCGAAAGAATGCCGCAGGACATGCGGGGTGACCTTTTTCTCGATGCCGGCGGCCCGGGCCAGCTCCTGCAGGATGCCCTGCACTCCTCGCGCCGAGAGGCGCTCCCCGCGCTGGTTCAGGAAGAGTGCCGGCGACGGCCGGCCGCGCCGACTGCCGGCCGCGAGCTTGGGGCGCGCTTCTTCCAGATAGCGCGCCAGCGCGACCTGTGCCTGACGTCCCAGGAAGGCGACGCGCTCCTTGGCGCCTTTCCCCCAGACGCGGATCTCCCCCGCCGGCAGGTTCACACTGCTGACATTCAGGGAGACCAGCTCACTGATGCGCACGCCGGCGGAATAGAGCACTTCCAGGATGGCCGCATTGCGGATGCCCAGGGGGGTCGAAAGGTCCGGAGCCGACAGCAGGCGCTCCACCTCTTCCACCGTCAGGTACTGGGGCAGGCGGCGAGGAAGCTTAGGGCCGGCGACCCGCTCAAAGGGATTCGCTGTCACCCAGTGAATCCTCTGCAGATAGCGGAAGAACGAACGCACCTCCGACATGCGCCGCGCCACGCTCGCCTGGGCATACCCCTTACTTCCCAACCAGGCGATGTAGCGCCGGGCGATCACCCGGGTGACTTGGTTCGGGTCAGAAATGCCCTCTTCCTGGACGAACTCCAGGAATTCCTGCACCTCGCGCTGGTAATTGCGCAAGGTGTAGGTCGAGGCATTGCGCTCAGCCATCAAGTAGGTGAGGAAGCGCTGGAGACAAGCTTCCAGCGCCGGCTGGAGCGCCGGCCGTTCATCTTTGCCCTGCGGTGCGCGTTCCTCCCGCGCCACATCTGCCCCCTATTCGCTCACTGCCTCTCCCACCGGCAGAGAGTCTATCTCAAACTCTTCCTGACAGTGATAGCACTTTGCCCAACCCTTGCGGTCTATCACCAGCAGACCGCCGCACTGGGGACAAGCTGTGGATAACGGTTCTTTCCAGATGGTAAAACTGCAGGCCGGGTAATTGGCGCAGCCGTAAAAGGTGCGGCCGCGGCGGGTGCGCCGCTTGACCAGGTCTCCGCCGCATTCCGGGCAGTGCGCCCCGACCTTTTCGGCATACGACTTGGTGTTGCGGCAGGCAGGATAATTACTGCAGGCCAGGAACTTTCCGAACCGCCCGTACTTGACGACCATGGGACTGCCGCACAGCTCGCAGACCTCATCGGTCGTGCCTTCGTCAAGCTCGACCTTCTGCATGGTCTGGCGGGCCTTTTCCAGTTCCTGCGAGAACGATGCGTAGAAATCTTTCAGCACCGGTATCCAATCCGTTTCGCCGGCCGCGATGCGGTCCAGATTCTCCTCCATACGCGCCGTGAAATCGTAATCCACAATGTCCGGGAAGTGCTCCATCAGCAGGTCATTCACAATCATGCCCAACTGTGTGGGCACCAGCCGGCGGTCTACCCGCTCCACATAGCCGCGCGCCTGAATGGTCGAGATAATCGGCGCGTAAGTGCTCGGCCGGCCGATGCCGCGCTCCTCCAGGGCGCGCACCAGCGTGGCCTCGGTATAGCGAGGCGGCGGCTGGGTGAAATGCTGTTCCGGCAGTAAGCGGATGAGGTCCAGCGGGTCGCCCTTCTCCAGCGGCGGCAGGTCAATGGGGCTTTCGCCCTCCGCCGGCGCCGCATCCTCATCCTGCGCTTCCTCGTACACCGCCAGGAAACCGGGGAAGCGCACCGATGAGCCGCTCACCCGGAAAAGATAGGGCATCTGTTCCGAGGAGGGGCCGGCATGAATATCTACCGTCAGCGTGTCCATCTCGGCCGGCGCCATCTGGCTCGCCACAAAACGCTTCCAGATCAGCTCGTACAGGCGAAACTGATCGCGGCTCAGGTACGGCCGCACCTTCTCCGGTGTGCGGAACACCGAGGTGGGGCGGATGGCCTCATGCGCCTCCTGCGCGCCCTTCACCTTGGTCTTATAGAACGGCGGATGAGGGGGCAGGAAGGACTCCCCGAACTCCTGCTGGATGAACTGGCGCGCCTCCCGCTGGGCAACTTCTGCGACGTGCACCGAGTCGGTGCGCATATACGTGATGAGACCGACCGGCCCCTCTTTGTCGCCGAGAGGAATGCCTTCATACAGGGCCTGGGCGACAGCCATGGTGCGTTTGGCGGTGAAGCCCAGCCGGCGCGAGGCTTCCTGCTGCATGGTGCTCGTGGTGAAGGGTGGGGATGGCCGGCGCTTGCGCTGGCCGCGCTTGATCTCCGCCACCCGATACAGCGAGCGCTCCAGCTCCTCGACGACGCGGCGGGTCTCCGCCTCGTTTTTCAGGTCCACCTCGGCGCCGTGAATGCGCGCCAGCTTCGCGGTGAAGGTCTTGCGGGACTTTGGCGTCGGCTCCTCATGCTTGGCCAGCTCGGCGCTGATGGACCAGTATTCCTGCGGGACGAAGGATTGTATCTCGCGCTCCCGCTCGACGATGAGGCGCACGGCGACGGACTGGACGCGGCCGGCGGTGGTGCGGTTGCGCACGCGCTCCCACAGCAGTGGGCTGATCTGATAGCCCACCAGCCGGTCCAGGATGCGGCGTGCCTGCTGGGCATTCACCAGGTTCTGGTTGATGCCGCGCGGGTTGGCGAACGCCTCCTCAATGGCATCACGCGTGATTTCGTGGAAGACCACGCGCCGCGCCCGGGAGGGGTCAATGCTGGCCGCCTCTAGGAGATGCCAGGCGATGGCCTCTCCTTCCCGGTCCGGGTCGGTGGCCAGATAGATTTCCTCCGCCTTCTCCGCCTCCTGGGCCAGCTTTTTCACTACTGCTCGCTTCTCGTTGGGGACACGGTACTGCGGCTTGAAATTATCTTCCACATCCACCGACAGCCGCGAACGCAGGAGGTCGCGCACATGGCCGATGGAGGCTTCCACTTTGTATCCTTTGCCCAGAAAGCGGTCGACGGTGCGCGCCTTCGCCGGCGACTCCACGATCACCAGCTTGCCGGAACGCGCCGGCGGGTCCGGCGGCGCCAGCTTCTCGTGCGCCGGCGTGCGGCCAAGACGCGTCAGCGTCGTGCCGCACTGCGGACAGCGCCCCCGGGTGATCGGCTGGCCTTTCTTATTGAATGTCGCGACCGGGTCTGCCAGGGGAACCTTCGTCCGACATTTCAAGCAGTATGCTTCCAAGGTCTCTTCCATCATAACGAACCTCATTCGCGCATTGGTTTGGAAAGGCCGGCCGGGCGGCCCGACGGCGTTTGCGCCGTGCTGACGTACTGCATGCCGCCCATTTGCCGCACCAACCCCTTCAGTTCCATGATGGTGAGGGTACTGCTGACCACATCTATCGCGAGTCCTGACCGCCGGCCCAGCTCATCAATGTGCAGGGGTTCATCCCCCAAACAGGCGAGCAGTGTGCTTTCCGCCGGCGAGATATCCAGGTCGCGCTGGGCTTCTTGCTTGGCCGGCAGCATCTCCAACTGCAGACAGCGCACGATATCCTCATGGCTCGTCACCGGGATCGCACCGGACTGGATGAGCCAGTTGGTGCCCGTCTGGCGTGGGGAAAGGATACTGCCGGGCACGGCGAACACGTCCCTGCCCTGCTCAGCGGCAAACCGGGCGGTGATGAGCGCGCCGCTTTGACTGCCGGCTTCCACCACCAGCACGGCACGCGCCAGGCCGCTGATAAGCCGGTTGCGGGGCGGAAAATTGCGGCGTTCGGGCAGGGTACCGAGGGGATATTCCGAGAGCAGGGCGCCGTTCTCGGCGATTTCCTGGGCCAGCCGACGGTGTTCCGGGGGATATATCTGGTCCAGCCCGCATGCCAGAACGGCGATGGTGCGCCCGCCGGCATCCAGCACGGCGCGATGCGCCTCGCCATCAATGCCCAGGGCCAGACCGCTGACAATGGTGAGTCCCATCCTGGCCAGCGGCGTCACCAGCCGGCGCGTGACCTCGCGGCCGTAGCCTGTGGCATAGCGTGTGCCCACCACCGCCAAGGACCATTCATCGGCCGGCGTCAGCTCCCCCAGCATGAACAGCACGGGCGGCGCGCTGTCCACTGCACGCAGGAGCCGGGGATACGCGGGGTCATTCCAAGTTAGAAAGGTGATGCCGTGCGCCTCCAGCCGCCGGAGTTCGACCTCCAAGTCCAGTTGCTGGCGCGCCGAGGCAATCCGCTCCGCCGTGCGGCGGTCAAGGCCGGTCTGCCGGAGGGCATCCGCCGGCGCGCACCAGGCTTCCTCCATCGTCCCAAAGGCCTGGAGCAGGATGCGGAAGCGCGCTGGCCCCACCCCAGGCACCATATGGCATCCCAACCAGTATGCCCGCTCGTCCATGCCGGCAGGAATCCTAACTGAATTGCTGAACCATGTGGTACAACGGGGCCAGGATAACATGTCTAGAGGGGTTTGTCAAGGCACCAGACCTTCCATCAGATGCACGACCATGCGCCGCGCCTCCCGGTCAATGGAGAGGATAACCTGAGAGATGGCCGGCAGGAGGAGAGTTTTGCCCTGCCAATCTACGACATACACATCGTTGGCGCCGGTCTCGATGACATCGGTTACCAGCCCCAGGCGTTCTCCCTCGTCGGACCATACTTCCAGCCCGATGATCTCGTGGATGTAGTATTCATCCTCGCCCAAGGGCATGGCATCTTCTGCAGAGATGTAAAGGATTTGATTGCGAAGCTCGCCGCTGGCCTCGGGGGTATCATAGCCGGCGAACTTCACCAGCCACTGTCCTTTGAAGATGCGGCCGTGCTCCAACCAGATAGGGCGGTAGTCCTCGCCGACGAAGAAGCGGCCCGGCCGGCGGAAGCGCTCGGGGAAATCGGTCCACACGTCAATTTTGACGAAGCCGCGCAACCCCCACGGCCGGCGGATGCGCGCTACGGCCAGGTAACGAGGAGGCTCAGAAGCCTTTCGCCCCTCTGAGCCTCCCAATCCCCGCCTCTCCAATTCGGATGGTGCGGATTCCTCTTGCGGCATCTGACCTTTCATTCAATCTCCAGGAACACGCGCTTGCCCTCTTTCGAGGCCTGCACCTTCAACAGGGTGCGGATGGCGTTGGCCACGCGCCCGTTCTTGCCGATGACGCGGCCGATATCATCCGAGGCCACATGAAGCGTGATGGTCACAGAGCGCCCCGACTGCTTTTCCTGCACACGAACCTGCTCAGGCTCCTGGACCAGCGATCTGGCGATATATTCGACAAGCTCTTTCACTGCACAGCGTCCTTTCTTGGCCAGCAGGGGTATGCTCCACACGACCTGCCAGGTTGGATTACTGCACTACCGCTTTCTTGGACGCCTCGAACTCTTCCATCACGCTGACCCGCCGCAGGAGGCGTTCCACCGCCTCGGAAGGCTGAGCGCCTTGGCGTAGCCAGTACAGCGCCCGCTCTTTCTCAACATGCAGGGTCTCAGGCTCGGTGCGCGGGTTGTAGTGGCCGATAATCTCGATAAAACGGCCATCGCGCGGCGCTTCGGCATCCGCCACCACGATGCGGTAGCTCGGCTGTTTCTTGGCTCCCACTCGACGAAGTCTGATGCGTACCATGCGTTTGCTCTCTCCTTATGCAAAATCGTGCGAATGATAGGATTGACGTCACTGAAACATGGAAAACAGGCCGCCCCGTTTGGGGGCCTTGCCGAACTGCTTCATCATCCTCTGCATTTGCCGGAACTGGCCCAGCAACTGATTGATATCCTGAACCGTGGTGCCGGAGCCGCGAGCGATGCGGCGCTTGCGGCTGGCGTTGATGATTTCCGGCCGCCGGCGCTCCTCTTTCGTCATCGAATTGATGATGGCCTCCACCTTCTTAAGCTGTTGCTCCGTGACATCTGGCGCCAGATCCTTGCTGACACGCGCCATGCCGGGGATCATGTCCAGCAGTTGCGACAGCGGCCCCAGCTTCTTGACCTCATGGAGCTGTTCCAGGAAATCCTCCAGGGTGAACTCGCCGCTCACCAGCCGCCGGCCCATCTCCATCGCCCTCTGCTGGTCCAGGGTCTGCTCTGCCTTCTCAATCAGGCTGAGCACATCCCCCATGCCCAGGATACGCGAGGCCAAGCGGTCGGGATGAAATTCTTCCAGCGCATCCGGCTTCTCCCCGGTGCCCAGGAACTTGATGGGCACGCCGGTCACATGCCGCATGGAAATGGCCGCGCCGCCGCGTGCATCGCCGTCCACCTTGGTCAGGATGAGGCCGGTCAGCCCCACGCGGCGGTGAAACTCCTCGGCCACCCGCACGGCATCCTGGCCCGTCATCGCATCGGCGACCAGGAGCACCTCCGCCGGCTGGACCTTGGCCTTGATGGCCTCCAGCTCCGCCATCATCTGGTCATTGATGTGCAGGCGGCCGGCGGTGTCCAACAGCACAACGGTGTAGGCCGCCTTGCGGGCATGCTGGACGGCGTTGGCGCAGATTTCCGGCGGCCGGCGGTTGTTCGGCTCACTGTACACCGGGATATCGAGCTGTTTGCCCAGCACCTCAAGCTGGTGGATGGCCGCCGGCCGGTATATATCCGCCGCCACCATCAGGGGACGCTGTCCCTGCTTCCGCAGGCGGAGGGCGAGCTTGGCAACAGCAGTGGTCTTGCCGGCGCCCTGCAGGCCCACGAGCATGATGACGTGCGGGGCCGGCCCGCTCAGGTTGAGCTTGGCGCCCTCGCCCAGAGTAGCGATAAGCTCCTCATGCACGATCTTGACCACCTGCTGGGCAGGGGTCAGACTGCGCACGACTTCCGCGCCGATGGCGCGCTCCCGCACCCGTTCCAGGAAGGCCTTGACAACCTTGTAATTCACGTCAGCTTCGAGGAGCGCCAGCCGCACCTCGCGCAGGGCGGCATCGACATCGGCTTCGGTCAGCCGGCCGCGCGAAGAGAGCTTATCGAAGACCGCCTGTAATTTCTCCGTTAAATTCTCAAACATCCCCTGGACTTCCCAGCGCAGTGCACAACAGACGAGCGGCCCTGCCGGCCGCTCGACCATGCCTTTGCATTCTAGCCGAGTATGGCAATTTCGTCAAATTCCTTATCGCCCTGGTCAGATGCCGCTTCCATAATATTGAATTGATAGGCTTTGTGAACATCGCCTGGCAGTTCGAACGAGGACCTGGCGGCTGAAGCCGCGACAACAACTGCAAAGCCTGCCTCCGCAGGCTTTGCGAAGTCGACGCAGGCCGACTTCACAAGCACAGCCGCAGTTTCAACTGCCAGGTGATGAACCAACACCCACAAATCGAATGACAACCTTGACTTTTCCACCCTCGCTGATGTAAATTGCCGGGCTTCGCACATTGTGATATGATTGCAAACAGCGCACAGTGAGGCACGGCGATGCAAGTCATGATTGTGGATGACCAGCGCACCACCCGGGCGGTACTGCGTGGGTTTCTGGAGCGCCACGGGCACAGCGTTGTCCAAGAAGCATCCACCGGCACCGAGGCGCTGACGGCGCTGGAAGAATGCCGGCCTGATGTGGTACTGCTTGACGTCGAACTCCCCGACATGAGCGGAATCGAGGTCGCCCGCCAGATTATGGAACATGCTCCGGTGCCGGTGGTGATGATCAGCGCACACGAGGAAGATGACCTAGTCCTCCAGGCCACCCAGGCCGGCATCCACGCCTATCTGACCAAGCCCATTGATGGACGCGACCTTCAGCGCGCGCTTATCGTTGCCCGGGCACGCTTTGAGGATATGCGCACCATGCAGAAACTGCGCCAGGCGGCGGAACAGCGCGCCTTCCACCTCGCCCTCGCCCATAACATTGTGCGCTACCTGGCCAGCACGGCAGGCTCCGCCGGCACAAACCTTTCGCACGTCCTGCAACAGGTTGCCGAACGCATCCAGACCCAGTTCGGATACTACGAGGTCATCATTGCCCTGATCGAGGATGACGCGCTGACCGTTAGCGCGGCTGCCGGCGCACAGGTGCCGGCGGAAAAGATCGGCTACCGCATCCCCTTATATCCCGACTGCCCTGGAATCATGGCCTGGGTTGCACAGAACGGCAAAACGCTCCTTGTCCCTGATGTGCGCCAGGAAGAGCGGTTCCTTCCATGCCCTTGGGATGCTTCCACCCTTTGTGAGCTGGCGGTGCCCCTATGTGTGGGAGAACGCATTTTGGGAGTGCTGGACATCCAGAGCACACAGGTGGGAAGTCTGACCCAAGAAGATGCCGAGATGATGGAAATCCTGGCCGGCTCCCTGGGTGCCGTCATCGACAACATGCGCCTGGTGGACGAACTGCGGGAGCACGCCCGCCGGCTGGAGGAGGCCAATTCCCAGCTCATCGCCGCGCGCGAGCAGTTGATCCGCAGTGAACGCCTGGCCGCTATCGGCCAGGTCGCCGCCGCCGTCCAGCACGAGGTCAGCAACCCGCTTACTGCAGTGCTGGGCAACGCGCAGTGGCTGGCGGAACGCGCCAATGTGCCGGATGAAGTGCGGGACATCCTGCGGGTCATCGCCCGGGAATCACTGCGCATTCGCGACGTCCTGCGCCAATTGGACGAGGTGCAGGACCGCGTAGTGCCTTACGCTGGCGATGCCCAAATGTTGGACCTGCGGCACTCCCAGCCGCCGGATGCCGCAGTGACCTCACAATCACCCTCCCCCAACGACCATTGACCTTTCCTGATGAAACAATATTACGGGTAACATCGAGGCTCCCATGGCGCGATATTCCGCATTCGAACTAGGCATCATCGCCCTCCTGACCACGCTCATCCTGGACCTGATCGGGATCGTAGCGCTGGCAGTGGCATATGTCGGGCCGGCGGCGCATTTCGTCCTGTGGGTCATCGCCGGTCTGTCCGGCTTCATCGCCGGCGGCATCCTGGGCACCTTCTCCGAACGCCGGCTGGCCGTCAAACTCGCCCTTGCCAGCAGTACCGTCGCGGCGCTCCTCCTGCTGATGGCGGTAGGGGTCGCCGCGGGGATGTCCAAAGTAGAAGCGGTCCTGCGCGGTCAGTATCTGGCGGCCGCCGGCTTCCAGGTCCTCGGCGCTCTTGTGGGAGCGCTGGCCGGCGGAACGAGCCGCACAAAAGAGCCTCCTGCAGAGTAACACCCCGCAGGAGGCTCACTCGCTCACTGTTTGTACGACTCGAAGACCCGCCGGAAGTGGAAGCCGTAAATGGCGTAGGTGATGGCCTTGGGAAAGAGGCTAGGCCGGCGGAACAACGTCCAGAAGAACAGCTTCCAGTACTCCAGACGCTCGGAACCCTTGATGCCCAGCAGGTAGATGGAGCGGAAGAAGGCCTTCAACTCCGGCAGTTTGATCTTCGGCTTGACGAACTTGGGCGGCTGGTACTCGCTCAGGAATTTCCTCACCCGCTCGTAATAGGCCTCCGGGGAGTAGATGGTCTCCACGATGCGCTTATAGCCGTCAATCAGCGTCTGCAGGTCCATCTTGGGGATAAAATTTATGGAAAAGTCGGTGTTGTTGCCGGTGAAGCCTTCGAGCAAACGACCCTCTTTGCGCAGGCGCTCATAGAGCTTGGTGCCGGCCGGCGCCTGCAAAAGTCCCACCATGGCGGTGATGATGCCGCTCTCCTGGATGAAGCGAATCTGCCGCTCGAAGATCGAGGGCTTGTCGCTGTCAAAGCCGACGATGAAGCCGGCCTGCACATCCAGCCCCGCCCGATGCAGTTTGCGGATGTTGGCCACCAGGTCGCGCCCGCGGTTCTGCACCTTACTGCACTCCACCAGGCTTTCCTCATCCGGCGTCTCGATACCGATGAACACCGTGGTGAAGCCGGCGCGCACCATCAGGTCAATCAGCTCATCATCGTCCGCCAGGTTGATGGAAACCTCCGTCTGGAACGTGACGGCGGGCTTATCTTTACGCCACTCGATGATGGCCGGCAGGACCTCTTTCTTGAGGATGCGCTTGTTGCCAATGAAGTTGTCATCCACGATGAAGATATCCCCGCGCCAGCCGGCGGCGTACAGGCTCTCCAGCTCCGCCACCAACTGCGCGCCGCTCTTCGTGCGCGGGACATGCCCCAGCATAGCGGTGACATTGCAGAAATCGCAGTTGAAGGGACACCCGCGCGAGAACTGGATGCACATCTCCGCATAGCGGCGCATATCTACCAGCTCCCACAGCGGGATGGGGGTCAGGGAAAGGTCAGGATATTGGTCAGTGGTGTAGATGCACTGAGGTTCACCGCGCTCCAGGTCCCGCAGGAACTGCGGCAGGGTGATCTCGGCCTCGTTGAGGACGAAATGGTCCACCTCGGGAAAGTCGGAGTATTCGCTCAGGAAGAGCGGGCCGCCGGCCACCACCGGTTTGCCGGCGGATTTGCTCATCGCCACCACCTCGCGGGTGGACTTGCGCTGAGCGGTCATAGCACTGACGAACACATAGTCCGCCCATTCCAGGTCCTTGTGCGTCAGCGGCTGGATGTTCATATCCACCAGCCGTTTGTTCCATTCCTTCGGCAGCATGGCCGCCACGGTCAGCAGTCCCAAGGGCGGCATCACCGACTTCTTGCCGATGAAGCGCAAGGCATGACGGAAGCTCCAGAAGGTTTCGGGGAACTCCGGATAGACTAACAGAATGTTCATGGTACCCTCCTCAGGATAATAATTGCGAATAATACACAGAATCAATGGACAGAGAGAAAGGGTCCTTCGTAGGCATGCCTGGTGGTATGCGCTTTTCGGCGAAGGGCTGTTGGACTTCCGCAGATGTCCGGCGCTCAACGGTGAGGCGAATCTAACTATTATAACCCCATAGTAACCCCAAAGATACGGATTGTCAAACAGTTGTCTTCCCCTTTTGACAAAGGTTACTGCTCGTGGTAACATCGCCCCAGAGCACTGCCGAAGGACACAGCGCCGGCCGCCGGCGCGCACCACCTGAGGAGGACAGGGCGTGTCAGACGCACAGCAGAAAAGCGGCTATCATTATCCCAACCGCATTGGGCGCATTTACCTCCAGGCCCTGGCCGAGGTCATGGGGGACCACGGCCTTAAGGCCATCCTCCGCTACGCCAAGCTGGACCATCTCATTGACAACCTGCCGCCGGATAACCTGGCGCTGGAATTCCCGTTCGAGGACTACGCCGCCATCAACCAAGCACTGGAAGACCTGTACGGCCCGCGCGGCGGTCGCGGCCTGGCACTGCGCGCCGGCCGCAAGTCTTTCGATCAAGGCCTCAAGGACTTCGGCGCCGTCGTCGGCGTCGCCGACAGGGCCTTCAAGCTCCTGCCGCTCCATATCCGCTTGAACGTCGGCCTGAAGGCCATGGCCAAGACCTTCAGCCAGTTCAGCGACCAGGTCAGCCGCGTCGAAGAACTGCCCGATCGCTACGTCTATATTATCGAGCGCTGTCCGGTCTGCTGGGGCCGGCATTCCGACCACCCCATCTGCTACGCCGCCGTCGGCCTGCTGGAGGCTGGCATCGAATGGGGCACCGGCCGGCGCTACAAAGTGGTCGAGACACAGTGCGTCGCCAAAGGGGACCCGGTCTGCTCCTTCGATATCTTCAAAGAGCCGCTGGAATAAACAGTTTCACCGCCGGCACTCTCCCAGGGGAAGTGTGTTCTCATGAAAGAGCGCATCTTAATCGTCGAGGATGACCCCGATACGCTGGAAATGCTGGCCTCGTACTTCCGCCGATTTGATTATCAGGTCGTCACCGCGCCGTTCGGACAGAGCGCCATTGACCAGGCCACTGCTCATCCCCCTCACCTGGTCATCCTCGACATCCGCCTGCCGGACGTGGACGGGTACGAGGTCTGCCGGCGCCTGCGCCAGCAGGAACGCACCCGTCAGGTGCCCATTATCTTTCTCACCGAAAAGCGCGAGCGAGAATCCAAAATCGCCGGCCTGGAACTCGGCGCGGAAGACTACATCACCAAACCCTTCGACATTCACGAACTGCGCCTGCGCGTGGAGAACGCCCTGCGCCGCGCCAGCCTCCTGCCCCTGACCCATCCAGTCACGGGGCTGGCCGGCCGACAGCTCCTGCTAGAGCATCTGCGCAGTCTCTCCTCCCCTGCCGGCTGGACCCTGCTCAGCCTGGAACTCGAGGGGCTGGATGCCTTCAGCGACCAGTACGGCTTCGTCGCACGGGATGATCTCCTGCGCGCGGTCAACGCCACAGCATCCGCTGTCATGGAAACGTTGGGGCTGGCCGGCCATTTCCTCACCCACCCGCTGGAGGAGCAGTTCATCCTGCTAGTGCCCCAGGAGCGGGCGGAGGAATGCCTCGACATGCTCCGCCAGCGCTTGCCGCCAGCGCTCACTACCTTCTACCCATTCCAGGCCCGGCAGGTCGGCACCCCCTCTTTGCTCCATGCATTCGTCCGAACGACCCCGCTCACTGGCGCTCCGCTGGACGACTGGCAGTCCCTGGCTGCGTTTTTAGAGGCCCTGCCGCGCCGGCCGCTCAACCCGGCTTGATGCTTATTCGAGGCTCGTATTCCATGACCAAATCCACTGTCGCCCTGGTAAATTATGCTGATAATTGTTATGACAAGCTCCGGGTGGAGCACATGGTGCGCCGCGCCGTGGACCTTATCGGCGGCATTGGCCGCTTTGTCCGGCCCGGTCAGCGGGTACTCATCAAACCCAACCTGCTCCGCAAATCGCCCCCTGACCAGGCTATTGTTACCCACCCCACTGTAGTGCGGGCAGTGGTGCGGTTGGTGCAGGAGGCCGGCGGCAGGCCGATCATCGGCGATTCCCCCGGCGGGCCTTTCTCACCGACGTTACTGCGCGGCGTGTACCAAAGCGCCGGCCTCGTGGAAGTGGCCGAGGAAACGGGCGCGGAGCTGAATTACGACGTTCGTGCAGAGCGCCTCCCTGCCCCCGAGGGACGGCTCATCAAAATCCTCGACATCTGCGGCTTTGCCCTGGATGCCGACGTGATCATCTCCCTGCCCAAGCTGAAGACCCACGGCCTGATGGGCTTCACCGGCGCCACCAAAAACCTGTTTGGACTTGTCCCGGGCGTCACCAAGGCCGGCTATCATGCCAAACTGCAGACCCTGGACCAGTTCGCCGAGATGCTGTTGGACATCGTCACAGCGGTGAAGCCGGCCTTTCACCTGATGGACGGCATCGTCGGGATGGACGGCGATGGTCCTTCCGCCGGCGACCCGTACCCGGCCGGCATCCTGCTCTGTTCCACCGATGCGGTAGCCCTCGACCTGGTGGCAACACATCTTGCCGGCCTGCCGCTGGAACGGGTAGCGCCTCTGCGGGTAGCGCGCCGGCGCGGCCTCACAACAGGCTCTATTCAGGATATACAGATTGTGGGTGAACCGCTGGAATCCGTGCGGCTGGAGGGATTCCGTGCCCCCGGCAGCGGCGCGAAAGATTTCAGCATCCTGCCGCACTCCATGCGTCAGTTTTTCGTGCGGCAATTGGTGGCCAGCCCACAGGTTGGGGAAAAGTGCGTGGGATGCGGTATCTGCGCTCAGAACTGCCCCATGCAGACCATCCGCATCGAAAATCAGCGCGCCATCATCAACCTGAGCAACTGCATCCGCTGTTACTGCTGTCACGAGCTGTGCCCGGAAAAGGCCATTACACTGAAACAAAGCTGGGTTCAGCGATTGGTACGCTGAACCCAGCCAGGGATGGTATATCCTTGAGCGTGATGGCGCCGGCAGTCCCTCATGGCACGTTCTGCGACTGCGCGACCAGCCGCTCGCACAGCTCAATGCCGCGCATCGCATCGGTCGCCCAGTAATCCGCGCCCACATAGCGGCAGATGTTCTCGTTCACCAGCGAGCCGCCAATGATGACCGGCATCCGATACCCATGCTCGCGCAGGAGCGCCACCGTCTCCCGCATATAGTCATAGGAAATCGTCATCAACCCCGACAGGCCCACGATATCCGGATGGACATCCTCCACCGCGTGCAGGAAGACCCGCGGCGGGACGTCCACGCCCAGGTCGCAGACAGTGAACCTGCGGCAGGACAACAGCATATTGACGATGTTTTTCCCCAGATCGTGGATATCGCCCTGCACCGTTCCCAACAGCACGCGTCCCGTCGCTTGTCCGGGGCACAGATTGGATTCGATCCTGGGTTTGACCAGTTCCATGATTTGGCGGAAGATTTCCCCACCCATGATGAGGCCGGCCAGGAAATAGTTCTGCCGCTCGTAATTCAGCCCGACGAGCCGCATCCCTTCCTGGCTGTCCTCGATGATTGCCATAGGGTCCTCGCCGGCCGCCAGCCGCCGCCGCACCAACTGCAGAGCCTTCTCTTCCTCTAGGTCTGCGATCGCCGAGATCAATGCCATCCTTGCATCCATCAGCCTGTGCGCTCCTTGCCCCTGACTCCCACCGTTGTGCGGAACCGCAAGCGGTTGCTGGGACAGATAAACCAGCCCCAGCTTACGGGATGATCCTCAAAATCATAAAAGATATGCTCCAAGCGGAAGGCCGCCGTGCCGGCCGACGATTTCAACAGTTCCGCCTCTTCCTCGGTCAGCACTGTCGCCTCAATGGACAGCTCGCCCCATTTCAGATTGGTACCTTTGCCACTGAACAGTCCGTACAGAGAAGTGACCTCCATCTCCGCCTCGATGAGCGGCCGATAAGGGTCATAAACCAGATATTCCTTGTGATAGAGCACGGGCTGACCGGTTTGGAAAATCAGCCGGCGGATAAACACCACGCGCCGGCCCGGCTCCACCGCCAGCTTTTGGGCGGTGCGCTGGTCCGCGGTAAGGATGCGGGTCTCCAGGAGCTTAACCCGCGATTCTTCCTGATTGGTGAACAGGTTCTGGAAATCCTGCAGGGAGAAGAAAGCGGTACCCAGCTCAATGGGCTTGACAAAGGTGCCGCGCCCCTGGATGGCAACCACCACGCCCTCATCCACCAGCATGTTGATGACGCGACGAACAGTCATGGGGCTGACGTTATAGCGCCGGCACAACTGCGCCTCGGACGGGAGCTGGTCGCCCGGCTTGAACACGCCGGCGGCAATCTGCTGGCGCAGGATATCCGCTAGCTGTACATACGCGGGTATATATGAGTCCCTATCAATGGTATCCGCCACTTTCGCACCCAAGGTCATTTCTCCATCCAAGGAACTGCAGTATAGAACCGCTCGCTTGTCTATAGTATTGTACAAGATCATAGAAAAGTCAAATGCCGAGAGGAGGGTGTTGAAAAAGTCCAAACATCCAATCTGGGGAAGAGCGGCCTGGCGGCTGAAGCCGCGGCAACAACTGCGAAGCCTGCCTGCACAGGCTTCGCGAAGTCGGCGCCGGCCGACTTCGCAGGCACAGCCGCAGTTTCAACTGCCAGGCGATGAGCTTTTTCCATACCCTCGGAGAGAATGCGGAGACGGGGTCTTGAGAGCCGGCGCGGCGCATGCATAAAGAAAGGGACGTGACGGATCACGTCCCTGAAGAAGCAGATGCGCATGCGATGGAACACATCATCCGTTTTCCGAAGGTTCCCCGGCTTGCTTGGCCCCTTCCGCAACTTCCTCCGGCACCTCCGCCGGCTCCACCTTCACCACCAGCTCGTCGGGGTCGGTCAGCACCTCGACCTTGTCCGACAGCTTCAGGTCCCGCACGTACACCGCCTGGCCGATTTCCCGCAGTTCAGCGAGGTCCACCTCTATCGCTTCGGGCAGGTCTGCCGGCAGACATTCCACCTCAATGACATCCACCCCATGCAACAGCACCGCATTACCGCTGTCGCGCAGGGGGAACTCGCCCACAAAGGTGATGGGGACCTCGGCGCGGATGCGCTCCGTCAGGCTGACGCGGAAGAAATCGACATGCAGGACCGCGTTGGTGATAGGATCGCGCTGAACCTCGCGCACCAGGGCTTTTTCCGGCTTGGGCCATTCCGGCAGGCGCAGGTCGATCAAATGGGTGAAGCCGGCACGGCTCAGCACTGGCTGCAGGACCCTGGCCGGCACCTGCACCGCCACCGGTTCAAAGTAATGTCCATACACGATACCCGGCACCAGCCCCTGCCGGCGCAGTTGATTCACCTGCTTGCCTTTTACCGTTCGTCTTTCCAGTGTCAGTTCGATCGTCTCCACGGCTACCTCCCACTGTCGCCCGTTTGGCGAGTGTGCTTGTAATACCGCAAGACAATCAAACAGGCGGCACAGAGTCCGCCTTCGCACTATATTGTATAGATGGTAATACCGTTCGTCAAATTACGACAGCGGGGGAAGCTGGCGTACAGACCGGCCCCATTTGCCCTGATCCCAAACTCCCGAACACAAGTTTTCACCAGGTGCTTGTACGATCGTGACATTTCGGTTATATTGTTAATCAAAACCAGCGAGCTGGTCTGCATGTGGTACAGCGCAACCATTGCCGGCCGTTGGCATGCCTTCCATACTCCTACGAAGCACCGGTAAGCGGAGGTAAAATACCCCATGAAAGTCTCAGAAATCATGACCAAAGATGTAATTACCGTTCGACCTAATACCACCGTATCCGAGATCGCCCGTCTGCTTACGACACATCGCATTCACGCCGTACCCGTTGTTGATGAAGAACAAAGGGTGATCGGAATCGTGAGCGAGAGTGACCTTTTCCTCAAAGAAAAGGGCTTGCCGTTCACTGCGGTCAAGTTCCCGGCACTGTTCAAACAGTTGGTGGAGCCGAACCGCATTGTCGAGGTGTATGAAGCGGCGCGTCATCACACAGCAGAAGATATTATGACCCGAGAGGTGGTATGCGCGGATGTAGATGATGATATCGGCCGTGTTGCCTGGCTGATGGCCCAGCGCGGTGTCGTCTCGATGCCTGTGCTTAAGGATGGGAAGCTCGCCGGCATCGTCTCGCGTTCCGACCTGATTCGACTGCTCGCACGAGGGGAACAATGAGCATCGTATTGGCCTGTCTATCTGGCTTCGCCTTGGCAGTAGCATCCCCCTGGCTGTATCGGCTGGCACGCGGTGCCACCGGTTGGTTATTGGCCCTGTTCCCGGCCGGCCTGTTCCTGTACTTCTCCTCCTTTCTGGGAACATGCATTGCAGGGAACGCAGTTTACACTGCCTATCCCTGGATTCCTACCCTAGGTATTGACCTGGCCTTCTTCATTGACGGGCTGAGCCTGTTGTTCGCGCTCATTATTACTGGTATTGGCGCCCTCGTTATCCTGTACGCCGGCGAGTACCTGCATGGCCATCCCCACTTGGGGCGATTCTACGCCATCATCCTGACGTTCATGGCCTCGATGCTCGGGGTTGTAATGGCCGGCAACCTCATTACCATGTTCATTTTCTGGGAGCTTACCAGCATCAGCTCCTTCCTGCTCATCGGCTTCGACCATCAGCGGGAACAGTCCAGAGCCGCGGCACTGCAAGCACTCTTGGTGACCGGCGCCGGCGGCCTTGCCATGCTGGCCGGCCTTCTTCTCATAGGTCAGGCCAATGGGACTTTCGCACTGCCCCATCTGCTCTCCCAGGGCGGCGCTGTGCGCCAGCATCCCCTATACCTACCTATCCTACTGCTGATCCTTCTCGGGGCCTTCACCAAATCTGCCCAGGTACCCTTCCATTTTTGGTTGCCGGGCGCCATGGAAGCCCCCACACCTGTCAGTGCCTACCTGCATTCTGCGACGATGGTGAAGGCTGGAGTATATCTGCTCGTCCGGCTCGGCCCGGTCCTCGGCGGCACTGAGGCCTGGCACTATCTAGTGACGACCGCCGGCGCCGTCACTATGGTGATCGGCGCAGTCCTCGCCCTCTGGCAAACCGACTTGAAGCGCATCCTGGCGTATTCCACCGTCAGCACACTGGGGACACTCGTACTGCTTATTGGGCTGGACACCTCGCTATCCATAAAAGCGGCGATGGTGTTCTTGCTAGTCCATGCGCTGTACAAAGGGGCGCTTTTCCTGGTCGCCGGCGCTGTGGACCACGCCGCCGGCTCTCGGGATATCACCCAGCTTGGCGGACTGGCCAGAGCTATGCCCATCACAGCAACCGCCGCAGTCCTGGCCGCCCTTTCCATGGCCGGCTTTCCGCCCATGCTCGGATTTATCAACAAGGAACTGCTGTACGAGGCCAAACTCCAGGCCCCACGCGCGTCCGAATTAATCACTACCCTTGGCATCCTGGCTAACGTTGCACTGGTAGGTGTGGCCGGCATTGTGGGTGTCAAGCCCTTCTTCAGCAAGCGCCATACTACGCTACAACATGCACACGAGGTTGCACCAGCGCTTTGGATTGGCCCGCTCGTCCTGGCCGGCTGGGGATTGTTCAACGGCCTATGGCCAGACGTTCTCGTAAATCCTCTGATTACCGCCGCGGTGAACGCCGTCCAGCCGGAGATCACCTCTGTGGAACTGAAGCTCTGGCACGGCATCAATCCCGTTTTCGGCCTGAGCGTGATCACTGTCATCGCCGGCGTCGGCCTTTTCCTCAGCCATGACCTCTGGTTCCGAGAGAACTGGCGCGCCTGGCTGTTGCAGACCACCAGCCGTATCAGCCCTCAGCGGCTGTATGAACTTGGGCTGGTCGGGCTGAACAAGCTGGCGCGCGCACAGACCCGCTTGCTCCAGAATGGCTATCTCCGGTATTACCTGCTGACCATTGTCGCTACCACTATCGGGTTGGTGGGATACACTCTGTTCATGCCCGGATTGCCAACAGTGACAACCGAGAGCAAACTCGATATCCTCGTTCACGAGGGCGTGATCGCCGGCATCATTATCCTCGCCACCATCATGGCGGTCACCACCCGCTCGCGCTTGGCGGCCATTGCCGCCATGGGCACGGTGGGATACGGTGTCGCCCTGCTCTACATCCTTTTCAGTGCACCTGATCTAGCAATGACCCAGTTCGCCATTGAGACACTGACAGTCATCCTGTTCGTGCTGGTGATTTACCGCCTGCCGCGTTTCGCGCTGCTGTCCAGCACGCCGGCGCGCATCCGTGACGCGCTGGTGGCACTGCTCGCCGGCGGCATGATGTCCCTGCTCGTGCTCGCCGCTGTAGCCGGCCCCTTCCAGTCACATCTGGCGCCGTACTTCGCCGCCCACAGCCTTGACCTGGCCAAGGGTCGCAATGTTGTGAATGTCATCCTGGTGGATTTTCGCGGCTTCGACACCCTGGGAGAAATCACCGTACTATCGGTCGCCGCACTCGGCATTTTCGCACTGCTCAAACTGCGCAAAGAACATTGAGCTTCCAGGAGGTGCGATGGTTTCCCTAATCCTCTCCACAGCGGTCCGGTATATCTTTCCGCTCCAACTGCTCTTTTCCATTTTCCTGTTACTGCGGGGGCACAATGAGCCTGGAGGTGGCTTTGTGGGCGGACTGGTAGTTGCCGCCGCCTTCTCCCTCGTCGCGCTGGCGAACAATGTTTGGACCGCCCAGCGGACGATGGGGGTCAATCCACGCGTGCTCATCGGCGTTGGGCTGTTGGCGGCGGCAGTCAGCGGACTGCAGGCATTGATCGCCGGCCAGCCTTTTATGACCGCCGCTTGGATCGCACGGGATATCCCTGTATTGGGGAAAGTCGGTACTCCCCTGCTCTTTGATTTTGGCGTATACCTGGTAGTCATCGGCGTGACATTGACCATCATTTTTACCTTGATGGAGGAATAGGGTGGAGATCATCTTGGCCATTGTCATCGGAGTGCTGTACGCCGGCGGGCTGTACATGATGAAGCGGCGGAGCATCGTCAAACTGGTCATCGGGCTTGCCTTGTTGGGCCATGCCGCCAATCTATTGATATTCACTATGGGTCGGCTGGTACGCGGCCGGCCGCCGATCATACCGACCGGCGCCGGCCAACTGCAGGCCCCCTTCGCCGACCCTCTGCCCCAGGCACTCATCCTGACAGCCATAGTAATCGGCTTTGGCATCCAGGCGTTCGCCATCGTGCTCATCAAAAGGGCGTACCAGACTGTCGGCACGGATGACCTAGACGACATGAAAGCCACCGATGGAATATGATGCAGGTGAACACAGTGATGAACATCTGGATTGTCCTGCCCATTTTGATCCCACTATTGACGGCCGTTGGCGCAGTTCTGGCGTGGAACTGGCGCCGTGTCCAGCGCGTGCTCAGTGTTATAGGCTCTGCCGCCCTGTTAGGCGCCGGCCTGAAACTCCTGCTCACCGTCTGGACCGACGGCATCCTGGCGCTCCAGATCGGAAGCTGGCCGGCTCCCTTCGGCATCACCCTGGCGGCTGACCTGTTCAGTGCCATTATGGTGGTGCTGGCCGGCCTATTGGCAGTGACGGTAACCCTGTACTCGCTGGCCAGTATGGACATGGAGCGAGAGTCATTCGGCTACTATCCCATCCTGCACATCTTGCTGATGGGAGTCTGCGGTGCATTTCTCAGCGGGGACATTTTCAACCTATACGTATGGTTCGAGGTACTGCTGATCGCCTCATTCGTCCTGCTGACATTGGGTGGAGAGCGCGCTCAGCTCGAAGGAGCTATCAAGTATGTCACTCTCAATCTGATGGCCTCCGCACTGTTCCTGGCGGGAGTGGGAGTTCTGTACGGCATCGCCGGCACGCTCAATATGGCCGACCTGGCCGTGCAGTTGGCAAAGATGGAACATCCTGAGATCGTCACAGCGGTATCCATGCTGTTTCTGATTGCCTTCGGCATCAAAGCCGCCGTGTTTCCCCTGTTCTTCTGGCTACCAGCCTCGTATCACACGCCGCCGGTGGCTGTGTCCGCCATTTTCTCGGGTCTGCTGACCAAAGTGGGGGTGTACGCGCTCTTCCGGGTTTTCACCCTGCTGTTCGTGCATAATATCCGCTACACCCATACCATGATTTTGATTATCGCCGGCTTCACGATGGTTACTGGAGTGCTGGGAGCGGTCGCCCAGACCGAATTCCGCCGGCTCCTTTCCTTCCACATCGTCAGCCAGATAGGCTACCTGTTGATGGGCTTGGGGTTATACCACCCCGCCGCGATGGCCGCCGCCGTCTTTTTCATGGTGCATGTCGTCCTGGCGAAATCCACCCTCTTCCTGGTCAGCGGAGTGGTCCACTGGCTGCAGGGCACCTACGATTTGAAGAAACTGGGAGGGCTATACGCATCTGCGCCCGGATTAGCGCTCCTCTTCCTGATCCCAGCGCTTTCGCTGGCCGGCATTCCCCCACTGCCAGGCTTCTTCGCCAAACTAGCGCTGGTTGGGGCCGGCCTTCAGTTAGGACAGTATGTCATTTCGGCAGTGGCACTGGCGGTGAGCATCCTCACGCTCTTCTCGATGATCAAAATCTGGAACGAGGCTTTCTGGAAACCTCAACCCCTTGCGGCAACCTGTGCCAGTGCACAGCCCGTCCTTTTGATAATTCCCATTGTACTGCTGGCGCTGGTTATCCTAGGGATTGGCTTTTTCGCCGGCCCATTGTTCACCCTCGCTGCGCGCGCCGCAGAACAGTTGAGCGACCCGGCCGGCTACATTCAAGCGGTATTAGGAGGAGCATGATGAACACTTTCCTGCTGAACGTACTGCTGGCGCTTGCCTGGGTAGCACTCACCGGTCAGTTCTCTGCCAGCAATTTCGCCTTCGGCTTTGCCCTGGGTTATGTATTGTTATGGCTTGCCCATCGGATCGTCGGCCCTTCCACGTATTTCGGCAGAGCCGGCAGGCTGATCGCTTTCATGCTGTTTTTCATCTGGCAAATGACCAAAGCCAATCTGGAAGTCGCTTACAAGGTGCTGTCCCCTCGCTACCGCCTGCGCCCGGGCATCATCGCCATTCCTCTGGATGCCCAGACAGATGCTGAAATCACCCTGCTCGCGAATCTGATCACCCTCACGCCGGGCACATTGAGCCTGGACGTTTCGAATGACCGGCGCGTGTTATATCTGCATGTCATGGACCTCAAAGACGATATAGACCAGTTTCGCCGGCTGATCAAAAAAGGTATGGAGGCAAGACTGCTGGAGGTACTGCGATGAGCCTGACGGGGCTGATCCTGTACGGTGCTTTACCTCTGCTAACCCTGGCGATGCTCTTTGCCTTTATCCGGCTGGTTCGCGGCCCAAGCCTCCCTGATCGTGTCATCGCGCTGGACTTGATTGCCACGATGGCCATCGGCTTCACTGCCGTCTACGCCATCGCTCGCAACCAGCCGGCCCTCCTGGATGTCGCGATCGTCCTTGCCTTGCTCTCCTTCCTTGGAACCGTGGCCTTCGCCAGCTACCTGGAGAAGCGAATATGATACTGCGGGATATTGTCACAATTGTCTTGATCTTCATCGGCACCAGTTTCATGGTAATCGCCGGCATCGGTGTACTGCGCATGCCCGACTTGTATATCCGTATGTCCGCCACCACCAAAGTGGCCACAATGGGAGTAGGCTCCATACTGCTGGCCATTGCCGTGTATTTCCAGGAGCTTGGCATCACCAGCCGGGCGTTGGCGACTGTCGCGTTTCTCCTGCTGACCGCTCCAGTGGCGGCGCATATGATCGCACGCGCCGCATACTTCACCGGCGTGCCGTTATGCAATCTCTCGATCGCAGACGAATTGAAGGGCCATTACGATTTGCGCACCCATAAACTCGAATCCATCTGCTTCCCTGAGCTGGAACTGCACTTACCCGATATGCAGGTAACCAAACTGCGTATTCCAACCCGCTCTGTTGTCTCCGGCAAAACACTGGCGGAAATTGATCTGCGAAGACAGTTCAACGTCACCCTGCTGGCTGTTTGCCGAGGTTCTCATGTGATTTCGAACCCGGACGGGGATGTTGAACTGTTCTCCGATGACGAAGTCATCCTTATAGGCTTCCCAGAGGATATGGAAAGGGCTGTGGAACTATTCCAGACCACAGTAAACGATTAGTATAAGTGCGGACTAGCTGTAATTACGAGCGCCAGGAAAGCTCAGTAAGTCTTCCGTATGTCCCGAACATGCCTTCCGGCTCAACGTATGAGCAAGGGCAGGAACACCCGGCCGGCCTGCGCGCCAAGGCCCACGATCCACAGGCCTCCCTCGCGGGTAGTTACATACAGCCGGCCGTTCGCATAACACACCGCCGTCGCCTCGCCGGCAAGCCTCAGCCAGGCCGTATCCACAGGCACACCACCCGCATCGAGCTGAACGGCCATGACGCCGGCCTTTCCATCCGCCAGGAACATCTGCCCGTCCGCCAGCTCAACATCCTGCACCACATCACGGCCGGCCACCGTGCTCAGCCGGCGCATGTCCGTCGGGTCGTTCACGTCCAGCAGGTGCGCGCCGGCCGGTCCCTCTGCCACCGCCGCCCAAGTGCCCTGGACATCCACGCCAAGCACAGGGCCGGCCAGGGGGAACATCCCGTATGAGATGGGATGAGAAGGGTCCACAACGGCGATGGAACGCAGGCCAGCCAACCGGTCAGCCACATAGGCGATATACCCAGACACCGCCACATCTGCCGCCTCTGCCGGCACCGTCGAAGCACCGACCTCCTGCGGCACTGTCGGCGCCCCCACCCAGACGACCCGCAGGCCGCCGGCGCCATCCGCGACATAGGCCATCTCGCCGGCGATATCCAGCGCCTGCGCTGTCCCAGGCGTGTCGAGGGTGCCCAATAAATGCGGCGCTGCCGGGTCGGCGATCGCAATCACCCGCAGTCCGGCCCATCCATCCGCCAGATAGGCGCGCGTGCCGGCAACCCGAATACCCATAGCTTCGGCGCCGGTGCGCAGTTCTCCCAGCGCGGCATTGGCCGGCGATGTTACCCCCATTCTCCTCGCCCACTCGTCCACGCTGGCCGGCCCGGACCGAACGTTTGCCAGCGGCACAGGGTGCCGAGGGTCAGCGACGGATACCGTCCATAGACCGCCAAAGCCGTTGGCCACATAGGCCACGCCGCCGGCCACATCCACATCCCAGGCATAGCCCAGCGTGGGAATGATGCCGCGGCGCGCCGGCGCGGCGGCGGAGGACACGTCCACGAGCTGGATGCCCGGCAGAGGCCCATCCACGACGGCCGCCAAACCATCCCCCAATGCTACCGCCAGTGCCAAGCCGTCGGTATCCAAGCGCGACAGCCGGCTGGGGTGCGCCGGGTCCGCCAGGGAAACGATGGACAGCCCTCCCACCCAGCCATCGGCCAGATAGGCCAGTTCGCCGCGCACGACCACGTGGCGCGCATCTCCCGGGCTGTTGTAGCGGCCGACTTCCGCCGGCGCCGTCGGATCAGCCACTGTAATCCCCAGCAGGCCGGGCAGGCCATCGGCCACCCAGGCAGTACCGCCGGCGCAGGCCACCGCGTTGGCATCACCCGGCGTGTCCAAGCTCCCTAGCTCCGCCGGCACATGGACATCCGCCACGCTCCAGAGACGCAGTCCGCCGGCCGGCCCGTCGGCGATGGCCAGCAGGCCGGCGCCGCATACATCCACGTCATTGGCGATCCCGGGGGTCTCGATGCGCGCCAACTCGGCAGGGTGGACAGGGTCGCTCACATCCAAGATGACCACGCCGGCCGGCCCTAACGCCAGGAACAGATACGGCGGCTGATGCACCAGCGCCGCGGCCGGCGCCGGCGGCTCCCAACCGCCCACCCAGGCCGGCCTAGCCGGGTCCTCCAGGGAAAGGACGCCCAAACCAGCGGGGTCCAGGGCAACATAGGCATAACCGCCGGCCAGGGCGATATCCCGCACGATGCCGGGCAAAAGGGCGGATTGGCCCAACTTGGCCGGGTGATCCGGGTCGGTGATATCCCAAACGGTCAATCGGGGGCCGATGCCGGCGTAAAGACGTCCGCCGTCCCACGCCGCCGCATGCCCTACGCCGCCGACCTGCCCCAGCACGGAAAGGTGAAACGGTTCCTGGGCGTTCGATGGAGCGGGAAACAGGAGACACATCCAGCAGACCAGGCAGACGCCGGCCAACTTCAGATACAACCACGTGTTCCGCAGTACGCCCATACAGACCCCCAGCCAGTTGATGAGTTCCCCCGCATCATAGCAAACGCGGTACGGCATGTCAAAGCCGCGAATTGGCCTTCTAGCGCCCGATTATGTTATACTTGCGCTTGTTGCTGGAAGGTTATATTCCGGTTATATTCCGGAGGATGTTGAAAAAGTCCAAACATACAATCTGTGGAAGCGGCTTGGCGGCTGAAGCCACAGCAACAACTGCAAAGCCTGCGCAGGGCAGGCTTTGCGCAGTCGGCGCAGGCCGACTGCGCAGTCACACAGCCGCAGTTTCAACTGCCAGGTGATGAGCCGATACCCGCTTTTTCAACACCCTCATTTCGGAGAGGGATTCCGTGGCACTGGCTGACGCACTGCGCATCCGACCAGGTGATATCGTCTGTTTCGTGGGAGCCGGCGGCAAAACCACCGCTATGATGAAGCTCGCTTCCGAGCTTGTCGGAAGGGATTACCGCGTCCTGGTCACAACCACCACCAAAATCCTGGAACCGGAGCCGGCACCCGATGAACGGCTAGTGCTCGCCCGGACGCTGGAAGAGGCCCTGCAGGAGGTGCCGGCCCAATTCGAAGAAGCGCCGGTGGTCATCCTGGCCCAGAAACGGCTGGGCAAAGCGGAAGGAGATGTCGCCGCGCTGGGCAGGGACTATCCCATCGCGGTGAAGCCGTATAAACTGGAAGGTATTCCCCCTGAATGGGTGGGGCCGCTGGCGCGGCACAGCGGCGCCGACGTGGTGCTGGTGGAAGCCGACGGTGCGGCCCACCGCATGCTGAAGGCACCCAATATCCATGAGCCGGTGATTCCTTCCTGCGCCACACTTGTCGTACCTATGGCGGATGCCGAAGTGCTCGGCCGGCCGCTCGCCGACGAATATGTGCACCGGCCGGCCCTGCTGGCGGACCTGGCCGGCGTGCCCCTCGGCCAGGCTGTCGCCCCCGAGGTACTGGCCATCGCCATCGCTCACCCTCAGGGTGGTTTGAAGGGAGTGCCGGCTGGCGCGCGCGTGGTCCCCCTGCTGACCACCCATACCCCTAACGCCCGCTTCGTCGCCTTGGGCCACGCCATCCGGCTCATCCTGCTCAGCCCGCATATCCATCACGTGGTGGTGGCGCATCTGCGCTCCAACCCGATCCGCTGGGAGATATATACGCGGTGATGAATGAGCAGGGCGCGAGGGGAACATCAGGATACACCATCCGCCGGCCGCACGTGGACGCCGTTGTGCTGGCGGCCGGCGGGGCCAACCGCTTCGGCGCGCCCAAACTGCTCCTCCCGATCCCCGGCCCATCCGCCCAACCGCTCATCGCCCACGTGGTGGACGCGGTCCTTGCCAGTGCTGTGCATCGGGTCATTGTGGTGCTGGGAGCATCCGCCTCTCAAATCCGGGAAGCGCTCGCCGGCCGCGCTGTGGCACTGGTGGACAATGCACGCTGGCCCGAGGGCATGAGCACCTCGGTGAAAGCCGGCCTGTCCGCCGTCTGCCCTGATACAGAGGGCGTGCTCTTCGTGCTTGGGGACCAGCCCGGCCTGCGCACAGAACATATTCACGCGCTGATAGAGGCATTTGCCGCATCAACGGCGGACATCATCTATCCCACGTTTGGCGGCCGGCGCGGCAACCCCGTCCTGATGTCCCGCGTCACCTTCCCAGCCCTTCAGGAGCTGGCCGGCGACCAAGGAGGCCGCGCGCTGATTTCCTCTGGACGCTTCGAGACCCTGGCGGTAGAGGTGGAAGACGCCGGCGTGCTGGTGGACATTGACACACCCGAAGACTGGGAACGCTGGCAGAGCCAGCGTGCAACCAGCTAGCTGACTATATCACAATCCGAAGATATGGAGCACTTCATGCAGACATCGTCTCATCCTCAAGGGATAGCCCAACTCGCCGGCGTCCAGGGCTGGCTCATTGACCTGGACGGCGTCATCTATCGCGGCGACCAACTGCTGGCCGGCGCGCCCGAATTTGTGGCCGCCCTGCGGGAAGAAAAGGTCCCGTTCCTCTTCCTGACCAACAATTCCTCGCGCACACCAGAACAGTACGCCGAGCGACTGTCCCGTATGGGCATCCCCGCCGGCCCACAGGATTTCTATACCTCCTCTCAGGCGACGGCGGAGTACCTGCGGCGAGAGGCTCAGCCCGGCATCCCGATATTCGTCATCGGCATGGACGGCATCCGCCAGGCGCTGGAAAAGGCCGGCTTCCGCATCACCCAGGACCCCTCCGAAGCCGCCTACTGCGTCGTGGGTTATGACAATCGCGTCACCTACCATGACCTGGCGCAGGCCGCACGCGCCGTGTACGCCGGCGCCCAGCTCATCGGCACCAACCCGGACCCCACCCTGCCAGTGGAAGACGGCTTCATCCCCGGCGCCGGCGCTATTCTCGCCGCCATTGCCACCGCCGCCGGCGTCACTCCCTTGGTCATCGGCAAGCCGGAG
Organism: uncultured Anaerolineae bacterium; assembly: GCA_938049385.1. GTDB lineage: Bacteria > Chloroflexota > Anaerolineae > JACIWP01 > JACIWP01 > JACIWP01. The sequence continues at coordinate 10,435 of CALIBQ010000052.1, read as the reverse complement.
CCGACCATGCTCTCCCTGGCCTTGGAGCGCCTGGGCGTGCCGGCGGAACGCGCCGCCATCGTCGGAGATCGCCTGAACACCGATGTCGCCGGCGGGCTTCGAGTGGGCCTCTTCACCGTCTTGGTGCTCACCGGCAGTACCCGCCGGCAGGATGCCGAAAGCTCAGGCGTCCACCCCCATCTCATTGTGGAAAACCTGGTGGAACTTTTATCCCTCTGGAAGCGTCGCTTTAGTTTGTGAAGCGCCAGCATATCGAGAGAGGGTGTTGAAAAAGCCGCTCCAATATGGCGTGTCGGGTGCTGGAGCAAGAGAACGATCAAAGCCCAGCTTACGATACCCTATATAGTAGAATAACGGCGTGAACCCCCAACTACTGCCCCTTCCCCGTGTACGGGGAAGGGGTACAGGGGGATGAGGCATCTGGACCCAGGAAACTTTTTCAAAGCCCTGAAAAGGGGATGGAAGGGGCGAAGGCACCGATGTCGGAAGACCGAACCCGGCTCTTGAATCTGTACGAATATACTCGCTCTGAGCTGACCGAACTGCTGTCGGAATGGGGCCAGCCGGCCTACCGCGCCGAACAGCTTTGGCAGTGGCTGTACGAGCACCTGGCGGCAGATTTCGCGGAGATGACCAATTTGCCCCGGCAGTTGCGGGACCACCTGGCGCGCCATGCCGCGATCCAGCCCCTGCGCGTGCTGGAGGAACTCGTCTCCCGCGACCAGCTTACCCGCAAGTACCTGCTGGAGCTTCCAGACGGCGAGACCATCGAGAGCGTGCTGATGCTGTACGAGCGCCGGCGCACCGCCTGTATCTCCACCCAGGTGGGCTGTCCCATTCGCTGTGACTTCTGTGCCACGGGCAAATCCGGCTTCCGCCGCAACCTGACCGCCGGCGAAATCGTCGCCCAGGTGATTTATATCGCCCGAGCGGCGCGGCCTTTCGCGCCGGCGGATGCCCGTCCCCTCACCAACGTGGTTTACATGGGCATGGGTGAACCCCTGCTGAATCTCGATGCCGTGCTGAAGTCCCTCCGCATCCTGACCGATCCCAAAGGGTTCAACATGGGCGACCGGCATATCACCATCTCCACCGCCGGCGTGGTGCCCGGCATCCTGCGCCTGGCTGAAGAGCCTATGCAGGTGCGGTTGGCCATCTCCTTACACGCGCCGACGGACGAGCTGCGCGACAAATTGGTGCCCCTGAACCGCCGCTATCCCATCGCACAGGTGCGGCAGGCCCTGCAGACCTATTTCGAGCACACTGGCCGGCGCATCACCATCGAATATGCCCTCATCAAGGAGGTCAACGACCATCGGGCGCAAGCCGCAGAGCTGGCACAGCTCTTCGCCGGCCTGCCGGTGCACGTCAACCTGATCCCGGTGAACCCCGTCGAGGACAGCCCATACCGCCCCTCGCCCCCCTCGCGGGTCAAGGTCTTCGTGGAAGAGCTGGAGCGCCATCATATCCCTTGCAGCGTGCGACTGCGCCGCGGGCTGGATGTGCAGGCCGGCTGTGGCCAACTGCGCAGTCGTCACCTGACCCCAACCGCCTCCTGAACCTGTAGAGCGCATCCGGGCATTTTCACCCTATGAAACTCGCGTCCTGGAAGTACTGGCACTGGCTGTTGCGATACCAGCTTTGGCGATGGCAGAGGCGGCGCGCTTTCCGCGCCCAGGTGCCGCCGTCGTTGGAAGAAGAAAATATCCGCCTGCTGTACTGGGACACGGCCTGGCAAGGCGTGTTGACCGCCGGCACCGGCACCTTCCTGCCGGTCTATCTAGCGCGCATCCAGGCCAGCAGTTTCTTCATCAGCGCGCTGACCGCCCTGCCGGCGCTGGTGGGGGTGCTCTTCTCCCTGCCGGCCAGCATGTACGTGGAGCGCCAGCGCGACCACGTCTATATCACCACCCTCTTCCGCTTCTTTTTCCGGCTGACATATGTGCTGGTCGCCTTCGTGCCGTTCCTGGCCGTGGGGGCACAGCCCTGGCTCATCGTGCTTATCTGGACGATCCAGGCCTTTCCGGCGGCCGTGGTAGTGCCGGCGTGGACCTCGGTGGTCGGCGCCATCGTGCCGCCGGCGCGCCGGCCGGCGGTCAACGGCGGCCGATGGGCGCTGTTAAGCGTGGTCACCGCTATCTGTGTAGCCGGCTTCGGCAAGCTCCTGGACCTGCCCTTCATTCCATTCCCCTGGAACTACCAGTTCGTGTTCTTTATCTCAGCCATCGCCGGCTTCGTCAGCTTGGGATACTTCACCCGCATCAAAATGCCGGAGACGCGGCCCGTCATCCCGCCGGCGCGCCGTTCCCTGCGCGAGCGCCTGCAGGAACTGATCGGCCCCATGCTCGGGTCGCCGGAGTTCATGAAGTACAACTGGGCGACCTTTTTCGTGCGCCTGGGCGCGGCCCTGCCGGTGGCCCTCTTCAGCATTTTCTGGGTGCGGGAACTGCATGCCAGCGACACTATCATCGGTCTGCGCACCACTGTGGCACAGGCGTCGCTGGTCGCCGGCTATTTCCTGTTCGGCCGGCTGGCGGCCCGCCGCGGCCATCGCGAGGTGCTCATCCTCAGCTCCGTCGGTATTGCCCTGTACCCTATCGCCACCGCCTTCATCTATCGGGATTGGTGGCTCCTGCCGGTAGCGATCCTATGGGGGTTCTTCACCGGCGGGGTGGACATTTCCTTCTTTGAAGGCCTCTTGGAGACGACGCCGGCCGATAAGCGCGCCAGCTTCGCCGCCCTGAACGCGGTCTTCGCCAACCTGGCGGTATTCGCCGGCCCCTTGCTCGGCTCCGCGCTGGCAGAATGGCTGGGCATCCGCATTACCCTGGGCATCGCCGGCATCCTCTCCATCTTCGGGGCTTTCCTCTGCTGGCGGCTGGGCGTCGGCGCTCGCCGGCGCGCATCTTGACAGCCCTCGCGCTCTCTCCTATAATGCCTCTCACCACTGCAGGGCTGTGGACAGGACATCGGAGCAGTCCTATGACCTTTGAGGAGAAAGGCCTGCGGGTCTATCGGGTGCAGGTGCGGCGCGAGGACGAAATGCACGCCGCCGCCAGCACCCGGGATCACGAACTACGGCTTGGAGTGCGTCGAGGAGACCCGGCCGCCGGCTTCAACGCCGCCGAAACCCTGCTGGCCGCGCTGGGGACGTGCATCATTACTAGCATCAACTCCCTCGCCGGCAAAATGCATCTGCAGGTGGATGGGGTGACCGTGGACCTGGCCGGCTACCGCCGAGAGGACCCGCCTGCCCTGGTACGAATTGATGTTACCATCACGCTGGAAAGCCCCGAGCCAGAGGATAAACTGCGCCGGCTGAAGGAACTGGCCATCCAGTACGGCACCGTCACGAACACGCTGGCCGCCGGCGTCGGCATGCACTTCATGCTGATGCTCCGCCGGCCGGAGGACAATGAAAAGGCCGGCTGAAGAAGCTCGGCCGGCCCTTTCTGCTCCTGTTATTCCCCCACCGCTTTGTCAATGGCCCTGCGCACGGCATCGTAATCCGCCGGCAGTTCGATCGGCGGATTACGGTAGCGCGCCACCACATCCGCCAGCACACCGTCATGATACCCGACCTTGAAATCGGTGAATTTCAGCCCATGAGCGGTGGAAATGACCACCACCCTATCGTCCCGATGAATTTCCCCCCGTTCAATCAGCTTGAACAGCACCGCCAGCGCCACGCCGGTATGCGGACAAGTGTACAGGCCAGTACGGTCGGCGCGTGCGGCGGCGTTGGCCAGCTCATCTTCCGTCGCCTGCTCCACCACACCGTTGAATTGGCGCAGGACCTTCACCGCGCGCTCGTAGCTCACCGGGTCGCCGATCTGGATGGCGCTGGCCAGGGTCTTGCCGGCCTTCACCGGCCGATATTCCTTGAAGCCGGTCAGGTAGCTTAAATACAATGGGTTGGCGCGTGCGGATTGGGCACAGGCGATGCGCGGCAGTTTATTGATCAGCCCCAACTCCTTCATCATCAGGAAGCCCTTGCCGATGGCGCTGACGTTGCCCAGGTTGCCCACCGGAATGACGATCCAATCCGGCACCTCCCAGTCGAACTGCTGGACCAGCTCGATAGCGACGGTCTTCTGGCCTTCCATGCGCAGGGGGTTCATGGAGTTGGCCAAATAGATCGTTTTGTCCGCCGTCACCTGCTGGACGATCTTCATACAACCGTCGAAATCGGTGTCCAGCGCCAGGACCGTGGCGCCGTGGGCGATGGGCTGGACGAGTTGAGCGGTGGAGACTTTGCCGCGCGGCAGGAACACGATAGCGGGGATGCCGGCCGCGGCACAGTAAGCGGCCAGCGCGGCGGAGGTATCACCGGTCGAGGCGCAGGCCACGGCGCGGATGGGCCGGCCGTCGGCGATCATTTGCCGCACCGCCGAAACCAGCACCGTCATGCCCAGGTCCTTGAACGAACCGGTGTGGCTGTTGCCGCACAGCTTGATCCACAGGTCGGGCACGCCGATTTCCTTGCCGAGCCGTTCGGCCCAGAAGCAGTTGGTGTGCCCTTCGTACATCGAGACCACGTTCTCGTTGTCAATCTGCGGCAGAACCCATTCCTTCTTGCCCCAGACCCCGGAACCGTAGGGCCATTCGTTGGTGCGGGTGCGCTGTTCGAAGAGGCGCATCCAGCCGGCGGCACTGCGGGTTTTCAGCGCCTCCAGGTCATGCTCCACATCCAGCAGGCCGCCGCAGTCCTCACAGCGATAGATGACATCGTAGACGGAATAGCGCCGGCCACAGCCGCGGATGCATTCCAACCAGGCACGATAGGTCACTGGGCACCTCCTTCAGCCGCCGGCACGGCTTTGGCCTCTGACATCCGGGCGTTCAGGATGACCTCATCATGGATCTGCCGCACCGCCCGCGCCGCCGCGTTCCCCTCCACCACCAGCGAGATACTGCACTCCGAAGAGCCCTGAGCGATGGCGATGACGTTGACGTCGGCCTTGGCCAGTGCGCCGAAGATGCGGGCCGCCACACCGGTGGTGCGGCGCATGCCGGCGCCCACTGCCGTTACAATAACCACGTCGTCCAACGACCAGACCCGATCAATATCCCGCCGCGCCAGCTCCAGTGCCATTTCCTTCTCAATGGCGCGCACTACCTTGGGCACCGAATTGGTGGGGATGACGAAGGAGATGGACTGTTCGGATGAGGACTGGGAGATCATCAGCACACTGGTGCCCTGGCTGGCGACGGCGGCAAAGGTGCGCGCCGCAATACCCGGCACGCCGATCATGCCCCTGCCTTCCACAGTGACCATGCTCATGCCCTTGATGGCGGTAACCGCTTTGACGGTGCCGGCGGCCGGCTCTGCCTCTCGCGTGATAAGGGTGCCCGGGAACTGCGGGTTGAAGGTGTTCTTCACCCACACCGGGATGTCGCGCTCGATGACCGGGCGGATGGTCTTGGGATGCACCACCTTGGCGCCGTAATAGGCCAGCTCCCCCACCTCGCTGTACGAAAGGGTCGGGATGACGCGCGCCTCCGGCACCAGCCGTGGGTCCGCGGTCATGACGCCGTCCACATCGGTCCAAATCCACAGCTCGTCAGCATCCAGGCAGTCAGCCAAGATGGCGGCGCTGTAATCGCTCCCGCCGCGCCCCAGGGTCGTGGTGATGCCGTCGCGAGTAGCACCGATAAAGCCGGTGACAACGGGAAGGATGCCGGCGTCCAGCAGGGGCACCAGCCGGCCCTGCACCCGCTCTCGCGTCTCCTCCATCAGCGGCGCGGCGTTCTGGAACGTATCGTCCGTGATGACCAGCTCAATCGCATCCAGCGCCTCGCTCTTTGCCCCACGCTGGCGCAGGTATGCCGCCACGATGCGAGCGCTGATGCGCTCGCCCAGGGAAGTCACCGCATCCATGGCTCGCGGGGTCACTTCCCCCAGCACATGGATACTGCGGCAGAAGGTCTCAAAGGTATCCAGATATTCGTCCACGACGGCGAACAGCGCGCCGCGCTCGCCGTCGGGGCGCAGAAGCTGGTCCACGGCACGGTAATGCAGGGCACGCAGGTCAGCCACGAGCGCGCGGTACGTTTGGTCGTCGCCGGCGGCCGCAGTCAACGCACCCTTAGTCAAGGCATCGGTCACACCGCTCATCGCAGACACCACCACCACCAGACGATCCCAATGCGGGGTGTGCTCCAGCACGATGTCGGTGACCTGACGGATCGCTTCCGGGCCTCCGACCGATGTTCCGCCGAACTTCATGACCAGGGTGCGCATAGGAACCTCCTGAACCTCCTTTTCACAGTAAAATCAAATAACCGGCATAGGACAGCCAGGATCAAGACCAGTGGGAAAGCGTCATCTTCGACAGAAGAAGGGCTGGTGATACCAACGGGGGTATGCCATGGGGCCAGCCGGCTTACACCGCGACGCCGGCGTCGCTTTCTCCCGCTTCCCGGCGGGAGCCAGGCAGTATAGTGAAATATCTCATCATCTCTGTGAGCGCAGATATTACCATTATATTGGCGAGTTGTCAATCGAGCGGGGAAAAGGCTCTTCCCCGCCGGCAAACCCCACCCCCAATTCTGGACGAATCCCACACTCAGTGCTATTATCTGCCGGGACTGCCGGCACATGATTTCCACGGCCGGCCCGCGTACATGTTGCCTTCATCACGACATCCTTGCTTGGAAGGAGGAGAACATTGTCCGCACGCTTCCATGTGGCCGTCGAAGGGCCCATTGGTGTGGGCAAAACCACCCTGGCCCGACACCTCAGCGAACGCCTGGGCGCATATCTGGTGCTGGAGATTTTCGAGGAAAATCCCTTCCTTGAGCGGTTCTATCAGGACCGCGCTCGTTATGCCTTCCAGACCCAAATCTTCTTCCTGCTCAGCCGCTACCGCCAACAACAGCACATCCGCGAAGTGCTTCAACGCCAGGCCGTCGTCAGTGACTATGCTTTCCTGAAGGACCGGCTGTTTGCCCAACTGAACCTCGCCGGCGAGGAGCTGGCCATGTACGAGCAGGTGCATGCCATCCTGGGCCGCAACGTCTCCCAGCCGGATGTCATCGTGTTCCTGCGCGCCAGCACTGACACCCTCATGTACCGCATCGCGCACCGCGACCGGCCGTATGAGCGCGCCATGTCGCGCCAGTACATTGATGACCTGCGCCTGGCCTATGAGCGCTTCTTTGCCACGTATCAGGAATGCCCCGTCCTGTCAGTGGACACCAATGCGCTTGACCTGGTGGACAACCCGGATGACATCGCTTGGGTAACCAACCAGGTGCGCGCGGCGCTGGAACAGCGCGCCGTACAGCTCGGCCTGCCGAGCCTGGCGCCGGCCGAAATGGTGATACTCCCAGCGGAAAAACCATCCACCGAGCCATCCGCGCCAGCCCCCAGGCCGGCGGCACCCTCCCTCACCGCCGAATATCTGCGGCTGATGGAGGCCATGGGCCGGCTGGCCAGCGTCCTGTTCGCGGCCGACCAGGACGCCCAGGCATGGCAACAGGCAGAGGAAGAACTGGCTCGCTGTGAGGCACTCCTGCGCAGGATGCGCAGTGCACTGGCCGGCGGCGTGCCGGCGGATGCCGTAGAGCATTAGCAACGGGAGGCAAACGTGAAGTTCTTTGTAGCGGTGGCCGGCAACATCGGGGTTGGCAAATCCACTCTCACCGAACTGCTGTGTTATCGGCTCGGCTGGAAGCCCTTTTTCGAGGCGGTCTCGGATAACCCTTACCTCAGCGACTTTTACGCGGACATGCACCGCTGGAGCTTTCACTCGCAGGTCTTTTTCTTGGCGCGCCGGCTCCACCACTATCACCGGCTGGTGGAGCACCCTACTTCAGTCATCCAGGACCGCACCATCTATGAGGATGCCGAGGTCTTTGCCGAGAACCTGTACCGGCAGGGATACCTCTCCCCGCGCGATTACCGCACCTACCGGGATATCTACGAGGCAGTGGTAACCTTCCTGCCTCCGCCGGACCTGATCATCTATCTGAAGGCATCGGAGACGACACTACGCCGGCGCATTGCCCTGCGCGGCCGCGAGTTCGAGCGGGATATCTCGGAGGAATACCTGGCCCAGCTCAACCGCCTGTACGATGAATGGATCCAGGGGTTCAAGCTCTGCCCAGTGCTGACCATCCTGGCGGACGACCTAGACTTCGTGCGCTACACCGCGCATATGGATTTGATCGTCAAAAAGATGCTGGACCGCCTGCACGGGAAAGAGGAGATGATCCTGCCGTAGGGACGGTTTCAGGCAAGCTCGCGCGTGGCCACGCGCCAGACCCACTGCGCAATGCGCTCCGCCGCGCGCGGCTTGCCGGCCTCGCGCGCATTCACCGCATACAATTCTCGCTCTTCACTGCCGGGCCGTAGCCAGCGCTCCAGCACAACCCCCACATCCTCCGGTTCCTCGGCATAGAGGCCAGCTTCATGTGTCTCCATGTATGTCAGGTTGCCGCGTTCCTGTCCAGGCACGACGCCGTAAATGATGATAGGCAGGCCGGCGGCCAGGCCCTCACTGACTGTCAGGCCGCCGGCACGCGACACTAGCACATCCGAAGCATGCATCAGCGCCGGTATCTGCTCCGTGAAGCCGTACACATGCATGGGAATCGGCCACGAACGTTCCATCAACCGCTCATAGGCTTCCTTATTCTTCCCCGTGACCACGGCGGCCTGGGCATACGGACAGCGTCGAGCAATTTCCTCGGCGATCTCCACCAGCGGGCCAATGCCGGCACCGCCGGCCAGCACCAGCGCCGTAGGACGCTCGGGGTCCCATCCTAACGAACGGCGAAGCTCCGCACGGTCCGCCGGCGGCTGAGCGAAATCAGGATGCACCGGCAGTCCAGTGACCTTGATCTGATGCGGCTCCATGTGCAGGCGAAGCCCCTTTTCACAGGCCGCATCCGTCGGCACCAGACATAGAGTATCCTCCGGCTCGAACCATGCGGCGTGAACGCTGACCAGATCCGTAATGACCGTGATATGGGGGATCGCAATATTGTCTCGCTTCCGCAGGGTGGCTATAGTATGGCCGTAGATGGGATATACGGAGACCACCACGTCGGCCGGCGTGCTTTCCAGCAGTTCCAACAGGGTCTCCCGCATCAGGGTCGTTGCCCCTAGGTTGATGAGCTGGCCGAGAAAGCGGGTATCCGTGGCCTCGAACTGGAAGTGGTACAACTGCGGGGTATACTTGATCTGGGCAAGGTACGTGCGCTCGGAAAGGCGCAGTACCGCCGGCGCCTTGGGGAGATGAAACGGGTTGATAATCTTGATGCGGCACCTTTCGCCGTACTGGCGTTGTAGCGCGGTCGCGATAGCCCTGGCGGCACTGCGGTGGCCGGAGCCGGCATCCGACGTCAAAATCAGGATATCCTTGGGAAAGGACAGCCGGTCCTGCCTGAAGTCTTTCCGTTCCTGACCGTACGTCGTCACCCCGTCTCTCCATGGAAGAAGTGTATGCCGGGAAGAGAACGAACGCCCGCACGCCGTGTGACACCTGCATTATAACACAACCACCCGAATCCGCCGAAATGAAAGCATAGGGGCACAGCGCGCTGTGCCCCTATATTGACCCCAGCGAATGGGCAATGAAATCACCCAGGATACTGCATTTCCTCCTCAGCCGGCCCTGGATGTCGGCTGGCACAGGCGTTGCAGTATCCGGGCAGGCTCACCTGGCTGACATCAATAGTGAAGCCGTGGCGCCGGCGGATATGGTCCACAAACTCCTGAAACTCATCCAGATCAATCGGCGTCACCTCTCCGCACTCCTGACACACCAGGTGGATATGCGGCCCATGCACCCCCACCAGCTCATACCGCCGCTGGCCGTCGCCTGGGTCCACCACAGACACCATCTGAAACTCCTGGAGCAGTTCCAGCGTGCGGTACACGGTGGAGATATCAATGGCACTGCTCATTGCCTGGACACGCTGAAAAATCTCCTCGGCGGTGGCAAAGCCGGCCATCTGGTGCATGACGCGCAGGACAATCTCACGCTGGGGCGTGAGCCGAAAGCCCCGCTCGCGCAGTTTCTTCAGGAACAGCTCTTCACAAGACATCTGCCATCTCCCGTCAAGCCCTGGGTACCGCCGGCATTGTACAAAGGGACCAGCGGATTGTCAATACCGCCCTCATGAACACCTCAAGATAGAACGTACATCCGACATTTTCGAGGGTGGTGAAAAAGCCTGGCACTTGAGACAGCGGCTGTGTTTGCGACGTCAGCCGTCGCCGGCTTCGCAGATACTACCGCGATTTATGAAAGTGCTGGGGACCTCTTCATCCTTGCACTTCGCCTGGCGCTGAAGCGCCAGGCTTACGGTGCCAAGCCCCTGCGGGGCTTCGCTTCCTAAGCAGGCGGCTGGAAGCCGCCGGCGAATCTCCGACAAGCGGGTGACCGATCTCCTGGGCCAAGTCGAGAGCGGCCAAGAAGGTACT
>CALIBQ010000051.1 GCA_938049385.1 uncultured Anaerolineae bacterium | reverse complement strand
GGATATCATCGAGGCGCATCTGGCACGTGAGCCGGTCATCGTCGTCTCCGCTATGAGCGGGGTGACCAATCTGCTTATCGAAGCGGCGCGCGCCGCCAGCAGGGGGGAGGACCGGGTCTATCGCGAGGCTAAGGCGACGCTCCTGGAGCGGCATCTGCGGGTGGTGGACCAGCTTCTGGCGCGCAGTGTGGAGCGGGTGGAGGTGGCCGGCCTTATCGAGGACCGCCTGCACGATTTTGAGCTTCTCTGCCGCAGTATCGCGGTGCTGGGGGAAATCACCCCGCGCGGTTACGACGCTGTCTCCTCCATCGGGGAACAGCTCTCGGCGCGCATCCTGGCGGCGGCGCTCTCGGCGCGCGGCATCCGGGCGCGCGACATCGTCGCCACTCAGCTCATCATCACTGACGATCACTTCGGCGCGGCGCGCCCCATCATGGACCTAACCCGCGAGCGTGTGCAGGCCCTTATCCCGCCCCTGCTGGAGCGGGGCATTGTGCCGGTGGTGACCGGCTATGTGGGGGCGACGAAGGAAGGGGTCACGACGGTGCTGGGGCGCGGCGGGAGCGATTACTCCGCCGCCATCCTGGGGGCCTGCCTCAAGGCGGAAGAGGTGCAGATTTGGACCGATGTGGACGGCATCCTGACGGCGGACCCGAATATCGTGCCGGAAGCACACACGCTGGACGAGCTGAGCTACGAGGAGGCGGAGGAGCTGGCCTATTACGGGGCGGATGTCCTGCACCCCAAGACGGTGGCGCCGGTGCATGAGGCCGGCATCCCCCTGCGCATCCTCAACAGCTTCAACCCGTCGCACCCCGGCACGCTCATTACTCGGGCACCCTCGCCGAACCGCCGGGCTATGCCAGCCATCATCTCCACCAAGGGACTGAGCCTCATCGGCATCGCCGGCAACAGTCAGGAATGGGGGCCGCTGGTGGGGGCACGCGTGCTGGAGAGCTTGGCGGATGCCGGTGTGGACATCCTGCTGTTCACCCAGCCGCTTTCCGAACGCAGTCTGAACCTGGTGGTGCGCCGGCAGGACCAGCGTCACTGTGTGCGCGTGCTGGAGCGCGCCCTGGCGGGCGAATTACAGCGGGGCGTCATCTCCCATATCGGCGTGCGGGAAGAGGTGGGCACGATTTCGGTGGTCGGGCGCACCAGCGCCCAGCCGGCGCAGACGGTGCCGCGCGCCTTTGCCGCGCTGGGCCGGCGCGGCACCCGCATCATCTCCGTCGCTCAGTCGGCCAGCGAGTACAACATCTCGTTCGTGGTGCCGGAGGCGGATGTGGACGACACGGTGCGCTACATCCACGCCGAGCTGGGATTGGACATGGCCGGCGGATGAGTGGATAATAGCGTTCCAGACCATTCAACACCCTGGAGGACCCTATGCTGAATGTGTTCGGCAGTGCCAGCATGGCAGAATTGTTCGGCGATTTCATTGTGTACCGCCGGCTGGAACCGTCCGACCCCCGACTGCCGGGGCTGGAGCAGTTGTGGAGAGAGCTGGGCTGGCCGGCCTACCGCATCCCGCGCAAGGCGGAGCCGGAATACGCGTGGGTGGTGGAGCGCATCCTGGAGGCAGCGCGCCGGCTGGATGCGCCGCAGGCGCGGCTGAAGCGGCTGATGTTCCTGGGTGACACCTACATGAACGATGGCAACGCCTTCGCCAACCTGTGTGCCGCCGGCGGCTGGGAGGGGCTGGCCTTCATCGGCGCGGACAAGCTGGCGGAAGCGCCGCAGTCCCGCGTGGAGGGGCACGTTTTCTTGTCCAACCGTTGGGCCGGCCTGGCGGAGTTCCTGGAATATGCCCGCCGGCAGGGCTTCGCCTTCGACGAGCACCTGGCGGTGGTGATTGATATGGACAAGACCCTGGTGGGGGCGCGCGGCCGCAACGACAAGATTATTGACCTCGTGCGGGTGCAGGCAGTGAAGGATACCGTGGCCTCCGCCCTGGGGGAACAGTTCGACCACGGCGCCTTCCAACATGCCTATGACACCCTCAACCAGCAGGTCTATCATCCTTTCACGCAGGACAACCAGGACTTGCTGGCCTATCTGTGCCTTATCATCGGTGCCGGGCTGTATACGCTGGAAGAGGTGCTGGCGGAGTATCAATCTGGGCGCATCTCTTCGTTCGATGCCTTTATCCATCTGGTGGACGGCCGGCGGGACGAGCTGAGGGCGGCCGGCCTGCTGGACCTGCATCAGGAGGTCCTGGTGGCCTGGGATGCCGGCGACCCCACCCCGTTCAAGGCGTTCCGCTATCGGGAGTACGAGCTGACCGCGGCGCGCTATGACCCTTCGCCGGCGGACGGCATCCCTGTGGAGAAGCTTCTGCAGGAGCGCATCCTCATCACCGAAGAGGTGCGGCAGACGGCGCTGTATCTCCGCCGGCAGGGCGCGCTCATCTTCGGCCTGTCGGATAAGCCGGATGAAGCCTCCATACCTCGGCCGGCGCTGGCGGCACAGGGGTGGAAGGTCCTGCATCACTGCCCTACGCTTTGCGTTGGCGAGTCCCTGGGAATTTGACGTTCGGGCGGCGCGGCATATAATTACTATCAAACCTGACTGATGGTCAGACCAAACGGTACTATAGGGCGGGTGTGGAAAAAGTCCAACCATACAATCTGTGGGAGGGTGGCCTGGCGGCTGAAGCCGCGGCAGCAACTGCGAAGACGCAGTTTGAACTGCCAGGCGATGAGCTTTTTCCGGCACTCCCTCAATTTTTGACGCCTCGACGGCTGGGTGTATACTGTTCGCCGCCGGCGAGGTGGTAGGACCGTTTACAAAGCGTTTTTCAGAACAGAAGGAGGAGGCCGCGATGGGTTCGCGAAAAGTGGATGTGCGTCTTATCGCCCTGGTGGCGGTGATGGTGGCGGTAACCTGCGTCTTCACACTGCTGGTGCGCATCCCCATGGCCCCGACGCGGGGCTATATCCATCTGGGGGATGTGGCGGCGACCTTTTCGGCGCTGGCGTTCGGCCCTTGGTTGGGCTTCGTCATCGCCGGCGGCGGTACCGCCCTGGCTGACCTAGTGGGTGGTTACCCGCACTGGGCACCTTTGACCCTGATCATCCACGGTCTGCAGGGATTCCTGGCCGGCTATGTGGCCCGGCTCGGCCGGCACCGCCCCGGCGCTATGCTGTTGGGAGCCTTCCTGGGAGAAGTGGTGGTCGTGGCCGGCTATTTCCTGGTGGAGATTCCGCTGTACGGGCTGGGGCCGGCGCTGACCGAACTACCGGGCAACTCCATTCAGGGCGCCTTTGGCCTGCTGGGCATGCCCCTGCTGTATCTGGTCGCGCGGGCCTATCCGGCGGTGCTGGAATACGGAAGGGGCCGTGTCGAGCATCATTCGGATCACTAATGTCTCTTTCGCCTACCCCTCGCCCCTGCCCGGGCATGGGGCAGTGCCGGCCCTTCAGGGTGTGTCTCTGGAGATTGAGAGCGGCGCGTTCGTGGCACTCATCGGACCGGTGGGGGCCGGCAAGACCACGCTCTGTCTCTGTCTGAACGGCATCGTGCCCGGCATGACCGGCGGGGAATTCGCCGGCGAAGTGGAAGTGATGGGCATGCGCACCGGCGAGCACAGTGCGGCGGAACTGGCGCGCTGGGTGGGCATGGTGTTTGAGGATGCCGAGGTCCAGCTCTTCAATTCCAGCGTCGAGGATGAAATCGCCTTCGGCCTGGAAGAGCAGGGGTGGGAGCCGTTGGTCATTGAGGAGCGCATTGACTGGGCGCTGGAGGCGGTGGGACTGCAGGGCATGCGCCGGCGCAATCCGCGACAGCTCTCCGGCGGGGAACAGAAGCGCCTGGCCATTGCGACTGTGCTGGCGATGGCGCCCCCTATCCTGGTGCTGGATGAACCGACCGCCGGCCTCGACCCCCGGGGCCGGCAGGAGGTTATGCAGGTCATCAGCCGGCTGGCGAAGGAACGCACCGCCACCGTCATCATGGCCACGCAGGATGCCGAGATGGCCGCTCGCTTCGCCGATCGGGTCATCCTGCTGGACGAGGGCCGGGTGGTGGATGACGGCACGCCGCGCGCGGTGTATGGGCGTCTGGCGGCCGGCCGGCGTCCTGCAGTGCATATCCCGCAGATGGCGCGCGCAGCCCATGTGCTGAATCGGCGCCTGGGCCGGCAGTGGGACTTTCTGACGCCGGATGAGGCCTTTCAGGCATTAGCCCCGATTGTACTGCAGGCTTCTTCTAACTCCCTCTCTCCTCCCGGAGCTGGCTCATGACCTTTCCGCTGGTCTCCGTTGAGGAAGTGTGGTTCCGCTATGATGATGGCCCGCCGGCCCTGCGCGGCGTTTCGCTGGAGATTAGGCGCGGGGAATGGGTGGCCATTTTGGGATGCAACGGATCGGGCAAGAGCACCCTGGTAAAGCATTTCAACGGCCTGCTGAAACCCTGGCGCGGGCGGGTGCTGGTGGAGGGGGTAGACACGCGCCGCCGGCAGGTGGGGGAATGGGCGCGCCTGATCGCCTATCTGCCTCAGCATCCGGACCGCATCATTTTCTCCGCCAGCGTGCGGGAGGAAGTGGCCTTTGCCCCGCGACTGCAGGGGGTTTCGGGCGTCGAATTGGAGAGGCGCGTCGATACGGCTCTGGAAGCGCTGGGACTGCAGGATTCAGCCGAACTGCCGCCGGCGGCACTGGGCCACGGCCTGCGCCGCAAGGTCGCTCTGGCCGCGGTGCTGGCGCAGGAGCCGGCCCTGCTCATCCTGGACGAGCCGACCAACGGCTTGGATGCCGGCAGTGCCAGGGATTTCCTTGAAGTAGTAGCACAGCGGCACCGCCAGGGCACCGCGGTGGTGCTCATCACCCATGATTTGGAGCTGGCGGCGCAGTACGCCGGCCGGGCTGTGCTGATGCAGGCCGGCGAGGTGGTGGCCGATGGGCCGACGCGCACCGTGCTCGGCGAGGCGGCTCTTCTGCGGAAAGCCGGGCTGGAGTCCCTGCCGGTGACGGAAACGGCGCATGCACTGCGGGAAGCCGGCCTGGCCGGCATGCGGACCGACCTGCTTCTGCCGGAGGAGTTCGCAGAGGCATATCTGGCGGCGGCCGGCGGGGGGAGGGACGGGCGATGATGCTGGACCTGTACATCCGACGGGATGCCTGGTATCACCGTCTGGACCCGCGCACTAAGTTCGGCCTGACCGTGCTGTTCGCGGCGGCCGCCGCCCTTATCGGGCATCCGCTGTGGATGTTTGCCCTCCTCGCTTTGCTCCATATCCTGCCGCTGTCGAGCAGGGTGCCGCCGGCGCGTTTGCTTTCCGCGTGGCGTCCCCTGTGGCCCATTACCGTGATTATCCTGGTGCTGGGGAGCTTTACCTGGGGTGCCGGCGACGCGGCTGTGTGGTGGCGGTGGGGGCAGGTGTCAGTGGGGCCGGCGAGCGTCCTGCAGGCCGTGACGATGGCTCTGCGCGTGGACGCGCTGGCCTTTGCCTTTTCGCTCCTGCTGTGGACGACGGAGCAGGGGGAGCTGGTCGCCGGCCTGACGCGCCTGGGCCTGCCGCATGCCGCCAGCCTGACGCTGGCGATGTCCATGCAGTTCGTGCCGACCTTCGGGCGCATTTTCAGCGAGATTATGGAAGCCCAGGAATCGCGCGGCTTGGTCATCCCGCGCAATCCCCTGCGGGCGGCGCGTGCCTATCTCCCGGTGCTGATCCCGCTCATTATCACAGCCTTGCGGACCGTGGATCATCTTGCCATGGCGCTGGCGGCGCGGGGGTACGGCGCGGCCGGCCGCCGCACCAGCCGGCGCCAGCTCCGCATGCGCTGGATGGATGGGCTTGCCCTGGCCGGCGGGGCGGCCCTGCTCATGGCGGTACTGCTGTCGCGGGGGCTATAGCTCCGGCCGGCGGCCCAACCGCTCGCTGATGCGCGCCAGGCGCTCAATGCTGGCGCTCCCTCCCATCTGGCCGCCGATTCCTACAATAATGAACCCCTCTTCCTGGGATGTGTGGGTCAGCATATCCTCCAGCCAGGCGGAAAGGTCGTCCTCTGGGTATCCCGGTTCCAGCACTGCCGGCGGGATCCCGCCCCAGATGATAATCTTCTCATGCCAGGCGCGCCAGGCCTCTGCGAAGGAGAGCGAGGTGGAAGGAGCCGGCGCAAAGGACAGCACCACGTCCACGCCGGCCTGGGGGATAAAGTTGAGCAAGGGCTTCAGATCGCCGTCCATCACACTCCCCAACTGCCGGCAGGCCAGGTGCAGACGAGCGGAAGTCTCCTGCAGGAGGGGCATGCAGTGGCGCTGGAAGTGGGCCGGCCATGCTAGGGCACCGTCCAGATGATCGTCGAAGGCTAGCAAGGGCGCGTCGGGCAGACCCAGGGCCAGCTCGACGGCGTGCCGGCTGTGCTCCCGCAGGGCATCTAGGAGATACAGGAAAGAGCGTTCCTCATCCCGGGCGGCCTGGGCGGCGCGTGCCGGCGGCATGTAATCCATCATCAACTGCTGGAAGGGGATGCGGCCGAGCAGGGGAACGGTAAACCCATTTTCTCCTATGGCTTCTTCACACTGACGGAATCCCTCGAAATCCGGCACTGCCTCGGCGTGATTCAACAGCCATTTGACGACGGAGAGATCCTCGTCGTATTCAAAGATGCGGCGCACGAGGCGCGGGCCGGCCGCAGCGCGTATCTGTGCCTCATCGGTCTGGCAGATGATTTCGGCTTTGCCGGCCGGCGTCTTATACGTGACGATGGTCTGGCCGGGTTGGTCCAAAGCCATCAGCTCGTTGGGGAGAGGAAATTGCAGAGCCGGCTCTGTATCCCGGAATATCGTCTGTTCGTTGTGCGTGATGTGCACCTCGGTTCCATGGAGCTGGAGACGAGTGACGGGAACGGTGCACAGCCGGCCGACCGCCAGCAGGCGGTGGATCTCGTTCAACTCCAGGTCGGCGAGCGGGCGCGGCAGGGCGTTGGTGCGCCAGCGGACGCTGTACCACGTCTTCAGGTCCACCAGCCAGGGCAGGAGGTCCGCCGGCTGACGCTGGAGGGTTTGCAAAACGCGCTGGCGTTCGGTCATCGGCTGAGTACTTGACATAATAATAATCCACGATATGAGAATGGTGGTTATTTGACGTCGATGATTTCCAGGTAGACGATGCGCTCGCGGCGGGTTTGGCCGGGACAGCCTATCTCACCATCGAACATGCGCACATAGGCGCGAAATGTCCGCAGTGTACTTCCTTTGATCGCCTTTCCGGAGCCGACGCGGTCCACCGCCGTGATAAGGGTATTTTCTGCGTCCACGAATTGGGTGCGGGTATCCAAGCCCACGTAGCCCTTGCAGAGGGGGAGGGTGGCCATGATGAGGCCGTACCCGCGCAGGGTGATGAGCTGGTTCTGATAGCGCGCCGGCGATTCCAGTATCTGCTTCGCCGTTACAGGAGGGGCGGCCGGCGTACCCGCACAGCCGGCCAACGTCCACAGCAGTAGTCCCATCAGCAGTATGCACCAAATGCGTCTCATGGTACACCTCCTGCGGAATCGTTATTCGCCATACTGCTCCAGCATGAGCATGAGCTGTTTGGCGTTGCGCACCGCATAGTCGCGGTAGTTGGTGTTCATGAGCACGTGCACTTCCTGGGTTTCTTCGGCCAGCCGGCGGATTTTCGGCACCCATTCCTGAAGCTCTTCGGGCTGGTAGAGGTATTTGGTGCGCTCGTGCACGCTGATGCCGCTCTGCTCCCAGGTCTCGGCGCGCCGGCCGTGGAAGCGCACGTATGCCAGCCGTGGGTTGGTGGCGAACGCCAGCGGGGGCACGCTGGAGCGCAGGCCGACCGGCTCGTCCACACAAACGTAGGTGAGACTGTGCTCCGCGAGGAACTGGAGCATGCCGGCGCGATGGGATTCATCCAGCCAGGCGCGCTGGCGGAACTCCACCGCTACCTGGAAGGGCCCTAGCCGCTCAGCCAGCCATAGGATGTGGTCGAGATTCTCGGTCTTGGGATAGAACCAGTGCGGGAACTGGATGAGGATGGCGCCGACTTTGCCGGCGTTCCGCAGTGGGGCCAGCGCGGCGGTGAAGCGGCGCAGGGTTTCTTCGGCGATGTCCCGCGGTACCTGGTCAAAGTAGAGCATTTCTTTCTCAAGAAGCTCCGCGGGAAGCGTCTGGCGGAGGTCTTTGGGCAGGCTGGCTGGCGGGGTAGGGTGAAAGGTGAAGAGGCTGTAGATTTTGATGTCGAAGACGAAGTCGGCCGGCGTGCGCTGATGCCAGAGCTGTGCCGATCGCTCCGACGGCAGTCCGTAATAGGTGCTGTTGACTTCCACCAGGTCGGGGAAGTGCTGGACGTAGTAGCTCAGCCGGCCGGCGGCATCGCGCACATGCGGCGGGTAAAACGCTCCGCTCTCGATCAGGCTCTTATCGGTCCACGAGCTTAAGCCCACACGGATGCGTCCGGGCATAGAACCTCCTCCTTTGAACACAGTGGGAAGTCTACCCCAGAGCAGGGAGCTTGTCAATCAAGCGGCGGTTGGGGCCGGGGCTTTTCAACATTCTAACAAAATGGCAGTTGAAACTGCACCAACAGCTACAAAGTCGGCCTGCGCCGACTGACAAGCCCACGCAGGTGGGCTTCGCCATCGTTGCTACGGCTTCCAGTCGCCCAGCATGTTGTAGCATTGAAAAGCCCTGGGCTGGGGGCCCCAGGTGACTGTCATATGCAAGGCGGCGGAGCGCGCCGTGATGAATTCTGCTATAATAAAGTTGCAGGGAGGGTCGGAATGTGTCCGAGGCTTGAAGGAGGTTCAGGGCATGAACGGTGAGCGGGTGCGCACGGTGAGGGATTTGCTGTCCAGGGTGCAGACGGACCAGGAGTTCCGGGAGCGCCTGATGCAGAACCCGGAGGCGGCTCTGCGCGGCCTGGAGGATGTCCCGCCGCAGATGCTGGGGTGGATTTATGTCGGGGTCATCGCTACGTTGGGTGTGGTGGTGCTGGCGGCCATTATCGGGGGGATTGCCCTGGCGGCCGCCGGCAAACCCGTGCCGGACAGCCTGATTGCCCTTGGCTCCACTGCGCTGGGCGGACTGGTGGGACTGCTGGCGCGCTCCCCGGAGGAGCCTCGCTAGATAGTTGGGCGGGAGGGCGGGTCAGCCCGGCGGACCGCCGCGCCGGCCCAGGCCGACAGTGCTCCCAGCAGGCCGGCGGCCAGCCAGAAAGAGGCCCGCAGTCCCCAGGCACTGGCGGCTGAGGCGCCCAGCATCGGGCCGATGGCGTTGCCCAAGGCATTGATGGAACTGCTGAAGCCGAAGATCATGCCGCGCTGGTCCGCAGATGAGAGGCGCGCCAGGATGGCATTGGCGCAGGGGAGCAGTCCCCCGATGAAAAGGCCGGCGGCCAGGCTGGAGAGGACCAGCACGGCATAATTCGGTGCCAAGGCATGGCCGGCCAGGGCGACGGCCGCGCCGGCGAGGCTGAGAATCATCAGCGGCCGGGAGCCCAGGCGGTCCGCCAGCCGTCCGATAAAGCCGGCGGCCAGGGCGCTGGTCAGGGCGCGCAAGCCGTAGATGGTGCCGGTGTTGGTGTTCACCAATGCCGCAGACCCCAGCAGGCTCTCGACAAACAGGGGCAGGGTGGGCACCGTGATCGCGCTGGCGGTATAGAATCCGCCGATGATGAGCATGACCGCGATGATCTGCGGCTGGTGGACGATGGCAGACGCCTGACCGATGAGCGTGCCCTGCGGAGAAGAGGATTTGCTCGGCCGCGTGGACTCCTTGATGCCCAGCACGGTCAGGATACCCGCCAGAAACAGAAACACTCCCGTCAGCACGAACGTGCCGCGGTATCCCAAATGATCGGCGGCAAATCCACCGATGAGGGGGCCGAGGGTGTTGCCGGCATACACCGCCATCTGCATCATCCCGAGGGCAAAGCCGGCCTCCGTTTCCGGCACGAATGAGGTGACCAGCGCCATAAAGGCGGAAATGGTGCCGGTCAGCAAGCCCTGAAGCAGGCGCAGGATGAAGAGCTGTTGGACGTTGGTCACCAGTGCCATGGCGGTCATGACGATGGAGCCGCCGAAGGTGGCGCGGACCACCATGAGCTTGCGGCCGCGGCGGTCCGCGATCCAGCCCCAGAACGGTGCGATCAGGGCCATGGCGATGGCGCTGGTTGAAGTGAGCATGCCGGCCCACAGGGTGATTTGCTCCGGGTCGGTGACACCCAGCTCGCGGATGTAGAAGGGGAGGAAAGGGAAGACAGCGCTGAAGCCGGCGATGGCGAAGAACTGGGCGATCCATGCCGCGATGAGGTAGATTTGCCAGGTTGTAAGACGCCGACGAAGCGCAAGTCTCATTTGCCATCGCTCCTGGTATGCCGGCCATTATACTGGCAGCATGTGGGAGAGGAAAATTTGCAACCCATGGAGCATGTATCACTCGCGTACGCGGGATACGCGCGGCGTGCGCGCTGGATACGGGGATTCTACACGCAAATCCGCGCAGTGCGTATGGTCGCGCCGGCCACATATAGTGTATAATGGCGATACCAACGCTATTCCTTGT
Source organism: uncultured Anaerolineae bacterium (assembly GCA_938049385.1). Lineage (GTDB taxonomy): Bacteria > Chloroflexota > Anaerolineae > JACIWP01 > JACIWP01 > JACIWP01. The sequence goes on along the minus strand of CALIBQ010000051.1, from coordinate 9,990 downwards.
TGCGGAGGTAGCTCCAGGTGCGATGAACCAGGGTGGGGACAGACGGCTGTGGCATCGGCTGCGCGTCTTTCCGACGCCGGGTGCGCTGGTCAAATCCCGCTTGCGCAGTACCACCATGACCTGGCGCGTGGTCATGGCGCTGGTGGGCATGGCTCTGCTGATATTCATGTCCCTGGCGGGTGGGCCGGCCTGGCCGTTCATGTTGATTCCAATGTTGATTGCGCTGTTCCTCGCCCCTTATCTGATTATCCCCCTTTTCCCATTCTCTCCCCTTGAGCACCGTTTTTATGCCCCGCACACCCAGGGAATATATGCCGCTGTGGTGCTGGTTATCATCACTGTTTCGCTCCTGATCACCCAGGGCCTGTCCGTCAACCCTCTGCTGTGGCTGTTGTTTATGGTGCCGGTGGTGATTGCCTCTGGGGTCAATGTGCCGGCATTAGCCTCCAACTGGTTGGGCGCCGGGTTAGCGCTGTGGCTTATTGAGCCGAGCGCGCGGGTAGGGATGGTGCCGGCCTGGCTGGTGCACTGGCTGTGGCTGGGCTTCATCGGCGGGGTGCTGTATCATCTGGTCACCAGGGAGCGCATGGCCAGTGTAACCCTGGAACGACTGCGGGCAGACGTGGAAGAGCTGATCGGCTGTCTGGCCTGCTCAGGTGTGTGGGACAGGGAATGGCCCCTGAATGTGGGCCGGCTGTTCTGCGATCTGTTCCAGGCCGACTTTGCAGTGCTGTGGTCCAGAGGCGAAGACGAGGGCGTCTGGACCGGGATGCGCGTGTCACAGGGCGGGACGGCAGAGGCGGTGCGCTGTGAGTCGCCGCAATCCCCGCTCTCCATCGCCTGGCAGGAAAAGACGCCGGCCTGCTACGTGCTGGAGCGCCGGCGCGCCGGCTTGCAGGAAACGCCGGGGGTGCGCCTCGTCGAACAGCCCAGCCTGGGCCGGCTGACACAGATGATGGAGCTATGTGTTCCGTTTGGTGCTGGCCCGGAGCCGGCGGCCATCAGCCTGGGGTACCACCGACTGCCGGTGACTTACGCGCAGGAGCTGGACCAATTGGGTCGTCAAAGCCTGGCTTTCGTCGAACTGCTGGCCGGCGCCCAAGTGCGGCAGGAAGAGCGCGCCGAGCAGGCGCGTATTTTCGGTATGGCCCGGCGCATCCAAGAGTTTTCCGCCGGCCAGGCGGAGGTCCTTGACACCATTCTGGAGACCTTTACCGAGAAGCTGGGGTATGAATTTGCCCAGGTATGGGTCTATGACCGGCAGAGCGATACGCTGGTCCTGCGGAAATACACCCCACCGCGCAGGGGCCTCGAGGATATTCGGTTTTCCATCAATGCCGATAATGCCTATATCGAGGTGCTCCGCTCCCAAACGCGCCGCATCTATGAGGGATGGCAGCCAAGCTTTGACTCGCGCGTGTGGGGGGGTGTGAAGCAGGTCCCGCGCGGCACCGATAAGCACAGAATGAAGGGCTATACCGTTGTACAGGCTTTCGTGCCGCTGTGGGTGAAGGTGCGTGGTGGTGAGGAACGAGAGCCGGTTGGGTTATTGATCTTTGGGAGCAACCAGCCCGGGCCGGGGAGGGTACCGACAAAGGAAGAGCTGGACAGTCTGGTGTCGATTTATCAGGCCTGCGCCGCCGTCCTGCGCACCTTGCAGATGCGGGAGCAGTGGCAGGCGGAGGTCCAGCGGGTGGAGCTGTTGAATGAGATGACAGCGGCACTGCTGGCCGCCGGCCTGGAGCCCGACCGGGATGCGCTTTCCGAGAGCATCGCCAGCTATGCCCAGCGCCTCTTCGGCGCCGATATTGTGCTGATTTATGATTATGATGTAGGGACACAGCAGTTTCGCTTTCTCAACCAGGCCGGCGGATTCCGCTATAAGGACAAGCCGCTCCGCAGTATTGCGCCGGACGCGCCGCTTCTTCAGTGCATCCTGCAGGAGAAGCAGGGCTGGTTCGTGCCAGATGTGCACGATGAACCCCTGCTGATGCGCGCGCGGGGAGGGCTGGACGAGCATGTGGTGAGCTTCTCGGTGCGGCAGGGTATTCGCTCTTTTGCCGGCCTGCCCATGTACGTGGGCAATCACCCCTACGGGGTTATCTGTCTGAACTTCCGCACCCGCCGGACCTTTGGCCCCAACGAACAGCGGGCCATGGGACTGTTCGCGAATCTGTCTGCGCTGGGCTTCAGCCTTCATGAGGACATCGAGGAGCGTGCCCACGCCGCCCTGTCGGCTTTCCGGGAACAGCAGTCCATCCTGCTTCATGATCAGTTCAGCCACGACCTGGATGACCTGGCCAAGCGGATGGAGCTGATCGCCGATGAGGTGGCGCAGGCCGGCCTGCTGGAGCTGGAAGAGCGTTTCGAGCGTGCCATCCGGCTGGCCCAGGAACTGCAGTCGCGCATGGCGCGTATGATGCGCGACCTGGTCAGCGACCGCTCCGCACGGACCAACCTCGTGAGCGAACTGCACCGCTTGCGGCGCTTCTTCCGCGACCTGTATGATTTTGAGGTGGAGCTGGATGTGGACTCGGCCCTGCCGGCGCTTCCCCATCTCATCCAGCGCATCCTGGCAGGGATCGCCGGCGAGGGGCTCAGCAACGCTTGCCGGCATTCGGGTGCCCGCCAGGCCGTACTGCGCTGTCGCCGCGAGGGCGAGATGGTCTGTCTGGAGATTGAGGATGCCGGCAAAGGCCTCCCTGAGGATATCTGGTCGCGGGAAGGGCACTGGGGGTTGAAAAACATCTGGCGCCAGGCCGCCTGCCTGGGAGGAGAGACGCACTTTGAGCGCGGACCGAACGGCCAAGGCACCCGCATCGTGGTGCGCATCCCCGCGCTGATTCGGGATGAACACCTGACCCCATAGGACAGCACAGGAGGAGAGACATGGCACGCGAGCGCGGCAGAATCCGTGTGGTGCTGGTGGAGGATCAACTGTCGATTGCGGAGACCTATCAGTCGGCTTTGGCGGCGGCCCCGGAGATCGAATTTGTGGGACATGCCGCGAACGGTCCGGAGGGCCTGGAGCTGATCCTCCGGGAACTGCCCGATGTGGCGCTGGTGGACCTGGTGCTGGAACACAGCGAATACGATGGCGTGGAGCTGATCCGTCGGGTGAAGGCACGGGCTCTTCCGACCAAGATCGTGGCCATTACCACCTATATTGGCACATCCATCGCCGGCCAAGCCCTCCAGGCCGGCGCAGACGGTTTGCTGGGCCGCTCCCCCAGCATACGCCATATCATCATGGCCATTCAGCTCGTCCATCACGGCCTGATGGTGCTCGGCCCACGCGAGGATTTTGGCGATTGGTTCAACGGCTTCCTGATCCATCCCGAAAAAGTGGAATGTCCCCTTTCGGAGCGCCAGCTTGAGGTGCTGAAATGGGCGGCGCAGGGCTGTACCAATCAGGAGATTGGCCGGCAACTGCACATCTCCGAGGGCACGGTGCGCGCCCATTTCAGCAACATCCAAGATAAGCTCGGGGTTACCGGCCGGCAGGAGCTGATCCGCCTGGCCATCGAGAACGGCTGGATCGAGCGCCCCCGGTAGGGCGCGCATGTCCCATACATGCCGGCGCGTATCCTCCATACGCGCCTGCGTACCCCTTCTGCGCGGCGGAATAGGGTAATCCTGTGCCGCCCTACGCGTTTCCCCTCACGAAAAATCTGTCAGCCTTGCGCGAATAGGGAATAGCCGCACAGCTTCCCCATCGTCTATACTGTACGTAAGGAGAGAGGCCCACAGGGGAGGGAGGACCGTGTTGGCTGTTGGTGTGCCCGCTGGAGCGGCGTCTGGTGGATGGCAGAGAGCCAGCCGGCCCGGAAAGGAGATGGGCAATGGCAACCAGCCGCATGAAATGGATGGTGACCGTGTCCGCCATCATCGCCAGCATGAGCGTGTGCGTGGCGATTGCCGCCGTGTTCCCCAACTTTATCACGGCGGTCGCGGTAGGGATGGTCGCATCAGTGGTTATCCCGCCGGTCATCGTTTCCGCGGTGTACATCGTCGTCCCTCCCAATACCGCCCGGGTGGTGCGGGACGAGATGGGACGCGTGGCGCGCGTTCTGGGGCCGGGAGACCATACCGTGATCCCGTGGCTGGAACGGCTGCGCGAATGCGCGAATCGTTCAGCCTGTGCTGGCAGGCCATGATGCTGGACGATGCCGTGCTGGTGGACGCACAGTGCGTGGAGATGGAAGCCCGGCTCAAGGTGTTGTACGTGGTGGACCCGCGCCGGATGCGGGTGAAATGGCGGCAGGATATCCTGGACACCCTGCATGATGACATGCGGTTGTGGGGGAACTACCTGCGCGGCATCCTCTTGGAGCAACTGCAGTTGGTGCTGGCGCATCAACCCGCCGAGGAGTGGATCAAGGTGGCCGGCCGGCAAGCCCTGCGGGCTTGGTTAATGCAGGCCGTCAACGCGAGGGCCGACGGTACCGGCCTCTCGGTGCAGGATGTGCAGGTGCTGTGGCTGGCGCCGGCGCCCTCGGTGCGGCAGTTTTATCAGGATGCCCGCCGGCGGGCGGTGACCGTGCAGAGCTGGGGCACAGCGTTGAAAGTCCTGCGCCAGGAGGGTATGGCGGAGCTGAAGGAAGAGACCGAGCAGATCCGTGATCTGGCGATGGCGGATGCGCTGGCCGGCAGGAACCATGTCACCCTGCACATGGGAGCGGTGCCAGGCTGGTACGTGCCGTCTGGCGATGGCAACGGCCATAGGCAGGCGGCTCCCGACGCAGGCCCTGCTGGGGTGTCCCAGCATTCTGGCACGGGCATTCCACAGAAGATGCCGCAGTAGCGAACACTCCCGTCAGATTCTGGGTACAGGTGACAGCCACCTCGCTGGTGGCTGTCACCTTGTTTTATCGGGGCCGTTTGCCGGCGCACCGCTTCTATGCCATAATGGCCTCATGATATTCCCAGGGCACGTGAGCGCGGGGTATCTCGCCTCGCATTATCTGCGTACCGACCAGCGCCTCACCATGCTGGCCGCAGTGTTCCCCGACCTGGTGGACAAGACCGGCCGCTATCTCCTGCACTGGTCCCCCAGCGGAAGGGTGCCGGCGCATTCCCTGCTGACCGGCGCGCTCACCACGGCGGTGGTGGCACTGTTGACGCGCCGGCGGCGGGCAGTGGTAGGCTGGGCGGCCGGCTATCTGGTGCATGTCCTCAGCGACCTGGTGGTGGATCAGATGGTGGGGGAGGACACCAGCGGGGGATATGCGCTGTGGCCGCTGACGCGGGTGACCATCCGCCGGCATCCCATTTGGACGAGCTTCCGGGTGTACACGGTAGGTGCGTGGCTGTTCGAGGCACTGGTGACGCTGTGGGGGCTGTTGGCGGCGCGCCGGCGCTTCCGCTCCTTATGAATCACTGCGGGCTGTCCGTACTTCCCTCCCATCCCAGGTAGTGCAGGATGGCCTGGGCGAGGGCGCGCCCCAGCAGTAGGCCGTCAGGGGATACCGCATTGGTGTCATCCGCCGGCTTGCAAAAGGCTGGCTTGGCCTCCAAGTGCAGTGCCGGCATGCCCCTGCGCTCCGCCTCGATCAGCGTGACCGTCTGCAGTGCCGACAGCTCCAGCGCCTCTTCTTCCTCGTGTCCATCCCCGTGGAAAATCCAGGCGTCGCGGCTTCCCGGTGCCTTCTGTACGCCCCAGGTGTAGCGCCGGCCCAGCGCGGCATCCAGCAGGTGGGCGAAGCGCGGCGCGTCCGCCAGATGATTGTGGCCGGCGCTCAGCTCCAGAGCCAGCCGGCGGTGCGGCCCACTGCCGTGGCATTCCAGCAGGAAGCCGGCCGGCTCGGCAAACAGCTCGCGGCAGTAGGGGCTGTCGAGGTCCTTGTTGGGGTCGTGGGTGGTGGGGTGGGCCATGATGACCAATTTGCAGGGGGCCCCGCGGTCGCGCAGGGCGGTGAATGTGACCAGCGCGTACGAGGCGGCATTCTTGTCGGCGTCGCGCGGCGCCGGCCGGCCATCAGCATCCAGCCGGCGCTCGCAGATGAAATCCTCGCGGACTTCGGCGTGGTGCGGGACGCCCAGGAGGACGGCATAGGGCGGCCGGCCGTGCCGCAGTACCAGCAGACGGTCGCGCGCCTGCAGGAAGTCGGCCAAGGCCGGGTGGTAGTCCCGCAGGGTCCACAGCTCGTCCTGATACTCGATGGTCTTGATGTCGCCGTATTCGCCGGTACGTGAGGTCATTGCGTCATCATACGGGTCATTGCGGATTGGCCTCTGGTAGCCAGCCCAGGTCCAGCTCATGGAGCTTCCAGGGGAAGGGGGCGCCGGTGTCCGGGTCCCAGCCCATCATCTGGTAGTAGGTCTGCAGGGCGGCGCGCATGGCCTCTGGCGGGATGAAGGAGCCGGCCAGCGGCCCGTTCTCCAGCGGTTCGAAGAAGCGGGTCGGCGGCGCGTCGTCCGCGGCGCCCAGGCCACAGCGGGCGTTGAACACCCGTGCCATGGCCAGCACCCGCTCGCCGACTTCCAGCATTTCATGGACCGAGAAGTTCCAGCCGGTCAGCGCGCGCACGATATCGCACTGGGCGTCAATGGAATAGCTCATGAAGATGCAGATGCCGAGGCAGTTCTGGAAGGTGCGGTAGGTGATCCAGCGGCGGGCCATGCGCATCTTGGCCGGCGAGAGGTCGTCATAGCGCAGGGGGCGGTGGATGCCGAGGGGGCGCAGGCCGGCGATATTTTCCGGCGTCTGATAGGCGTTGTCGTGCAGGTTGTGCACGTGATCAGCGCCCGTCGGCGAGGTGGCATAGCCGATGTTCAATGCGAACTTGATGCGCGGGTCGTGCATGGGCACTTCCTGCTGTTTGACGTGCAGGACGTACTGCGATGTGCCGCGCCCGATGATCTGGGCGGCGCGATACGCGCCCTGGGCCAGGATATCCCCGAAGCCCTCGCGGCGGATGATCTTCTCCAGCATCCGGATCATCGCCGGCGCGTCCCCGAACCGCAGGGGTATACCGTCCGTATCCGCCGCTGTGAGCAGGCCGCGCTCGAAGCACTCCATGGCCCAGGCGATGGCCGCGCCGGTGCTGATGGTGTCCAGCCCGTTGGCGTTGCACAGCTCGTTGGCTTTGGCGATGGCCGGCAGGTCATCAACGCCGCACAGCGAGCCGAAGGCGGCGATGGTCTCGTACTCCGGCCCGCCGTAGGCCGGCTGAACGTGCCATGCGTCATGGGTCTCGACGATGCGCTTACAGCGCACTGGGCAGGCGAAGCAGGTGCCGCCGCCTTTCAGGATGGTGGCGGCCATATGCTGGCCGTCAATGCGCTCCGCGCCCTCGAACACTCCTTCGCGGAAATTGCGCGTGGGCAGTCCGCCGGAGGACTGCAGGATGGGGAGGAAACCGGGGGTGCCGTAATCGTAGCGCAGTTTGATGACCGGGTCGCCGGCGGCCAGCAGGTCAGCCTGCCAGCGCGCCCATTTGCGGATGGCCGCGGGGTCGGCGATGGAGAGTTGGCCGGTGCCGCGCACGGCGATGGCGCGCAGTTTTTTGGCGCCCATGACGGCGCCCAGGCCGCATCGGCCGGCGGCGTGATGGACATCGTTCAGGATGCAGGCGTTCAGGCAGAGGCGCTCGCCGGCCGGCCCGATCTGGCAGACGCGCACCCGTGCATCATCCAGCTCCTGCTTCAGCGCCTGGTCAACCTCGGCGGTGGGCCGGCCCCAGAGGTGTGATGCATCCCGCAGTTCCACATGCTCATCCCGAATCCAGAGGTATACGGGGTGCTCGGACTGCCCCTCGACGATAATGCCGTCCCAGCCGGCGCGGCGCAGTTCCGCGCCGAAGAACCCGCCGACCTCCGATGCGCCGAACCCGCCGGTCAGTGGGGATTTGGCGCCCACGATGTTGCGGCCGGCGCCGCCCAATGGGGCGCCGGTCATCAGCCCCCCGGCAATGATGAGCGTATTCTGCGGCCCGAGGGGGTCGCAGTCCGCCGGCATCTCCTTCAACAGGACATAGGCGACCAGCCCCCAGCCGCCCAGGTAGGTGCGGAACCACACTTCGTCCAGGTGCAGGACATCATGTTCACCGGTGCTGAGGTTGACCCGCAGTACGCGGCCGTGGAACCCATGAGGCATGGTGAAGCCTCCTTTTTAGGGGCGGTGATGGTTACCGAGCGTGCTCAGTGATGCTCATGTGAGCGGCCGGCAGGCCCCTCCGCCGCACCTCCCAGCGCATCGAGGGCCGCCTGCAGGGCCTGGTTGGCCGCCTCCATGTAGTGGGCCGCTTCCAGGATGTGTTCACAGCCCGGACAGCCGGAGCGCGCCCAGCGCTCGAACTCGGCGGCGTGTTCCGCGTTGTGCTCGATCCAGTGCGGGATAAGGATGCGGAGCTTTTCAGCGTCTTCCATGTTGTGCTACTCCCTGGCATGCGCCGGCGCATCGGAAGCCCGTGACCCGTTCGGGCGATAGGGGAAACAGCCGGTATCCAACGTCTGGCGGATGGCGCGCAGAAGTTCATCCAGTTGATAGGGTTTGGTGATGTAGCCGCGTGCGCCGGCATCCAGCAAGCCCTGCACCGCCTGATTGCCGGCGACATACCCGCTGGCGACGAGCACGCGTGCCTGGGGTGCCATTTCCAGGAGCTTTGCCAGCACCTCGCGGCCGGACATGCCCGGCATGGACAGGTCCAGCAGTACCAGGTCAATCTCACTGCCCTGCTGTCGGTAAATTTCCAGCGCCTCGCGACCGTCCTGGGCCGTCAGGATGCGGTAACCATAGGCCGGCAGACTGCGCTTCAATAGGGAGAGGATGGGGTCCTCGTCATCCACTACCAGGATCGTCTCACTGCCGGTGAGCCGCCCTTCGGCGGCGGCGGGTGCCGGCTCTGTCACGCGGGGTTCGGCGGGCGCGGCCGGCAGATAGATGCGGAAGGCTGTGCCCCTGCCCGGTTCGCTGTAGACGTTGATCCAGCCCTGATGCTGGGCGATGATGCCGTACACGGATGCCAGCCCCAGCCCGGTGCCCTGGCCAGGGCCTTTGGTGGTGAAGAACGGCTCGAAGATATGCTCCACGGTGTTTTTGTCCATGCCGGCGCCGGTGTCATGCACGGTAATGCGCACAAAGTCTCCCGGGGAGGCGTTCAGGAAGCTGTGCGGCGGCACCTGTTCCACATGGACGAAATCGGTCATGACGGAGATGAGGAGGGGCCGGCCGATATCATCAGACTGCTGGACCCGCTCGATGTATGGGGTCAGCGCGTCGCGGGCGTTCAGGATCAGGTTGACCAGCACTTGGTGGAGCTGTGTGGGATCAGCCTGGATGGCCGGCAGGTTCTCCGCCAGCTCCATCGTAATATCAATGCGCCGGTCAATGGTCTCCCGCAGGAACGAGACGGACTCCCGCACCAACGCATTGACGTCCACCGCGGTCATGTAGACGGCGGATTTGCGGGCGAAGGCCAGCAGTTGTTTGGTGAGCTGGGCGGCGCGGCGGGCGCCGCGCTCGATCTCGGCCAGCAGGGGTTGGAGGGACGCCGGCGCGGTCAGCCGCGCCAGGTTGGCATTGCCCAGGATGACCGTCAGGATATTGTTGAAATCGTGGGCGATGCCGGCGGCAAGCCGCCCCACCGATTCCAGGCGCTGGGCCTGCTGCAACTGCTCTTCCAGCCGGCGGCGTTCGGTCACATCCACAGCGATGCCAATGGTCCCGACGATGCGGCCGCTGTCATCATAAAGGGGGGAAACGGTGTTGATGATATAGCGGTCATCGGGGGTACGGCGCTCGTACTGGACCGTCTCGCCGGCCAGGGCGCGCTCGGAGGCCTCCAGCCCCGGGGAGCGCACTCCTGGGCCGTAGATCTCGGCGTGAATCTCGTGTAGGGTGCGGCCCACTAGTACTTCACCACAATAATTATTGATGATATAGGCGATGGAACTTAAGCCGAGCATCGGTCGTGGTAAAGCGCCATTCGACGGTGGCCTGCGCCGCATTGCGGGTCTTCGCCCAGGCCTCTACCTCCTGCTGCACAC
>CALIBQ010000050.1 GCA_938049385.1 uncultured Anaerolineae bacterium | reverse complement strand
AGCAACGATAAGCCCACCTAAAACAGAACCCGTCCATAGCGGACGGGTCTCACCACCAGGCGGGGAGGGCGGGATTCGAACCCGCGGTCGAGGTTTTAACCCCCGACAACCACTTAGCAGGCGGCCCCATTCGACCTCTCTGGCACCTCCCCATCCTCTGGGCCAGCGGAGGGAGTAGGATTCGAACCCACGGTGAGGCGTCAGCCCCACACCTGTTTTCAAGACAGGCGCCTTAAACCACTCGGCCATCCCTCCGGCTGTGTGCGCTTTAGATTTTAGCATAAAGTGAGCGACTCGGCAAGCGCTTCGCCGGCGCTTCCGTGATTCGCCCCTACCTCCCTCTACGGGTTAATAAAAATCACCCACCTTTAACACGGGCTTAATTTTGGGCTTTAGGTATAATCAGGTAAGGGGGCAAACTACCTCCACTTTTGATCTTGCGCATGCGGGCGAATGGAGCGGGCTATGAAGAAACTTGGCATGGGTTGGACATTCGTTCTGATCGTCATCGCGGGGCTGGTGGTGGGATACCAGACGGGGCAGGTCAGGGCACAAACCCCCGTGCCCACCGAGGACGTGGTATGGGGGGCACGGCTTTACGACGACTGGAGTGAGGTCAAAGGCGTCGCCCTACCTCCCGGCAGCCACCCCATTTGGGCGCGTCAATCCACCAACACCCTTAGTGGAGCTGAGACCTGGCGCTGTGTCACCTGCCACGGGTGGGATTATCAGGGCAAGGATGGCGCCTGGGGCAGTGGGGCCAATTACACCGGCTTCCCCGGCATTTACGCTGCCCGCACCTTGCCGGCCGCAACGCTCATCCGCATCCTCAACGGTAATCCCGATCCGGAACATGATTTTTCCCCATATTTGAGCGCCGCGGAGATCCAAGCACTGGTTACCTTCATCCGCGAGGGCGTGGTGGATGAGCGTGATTACATTGACCTGGTCAGCCGCAAGGTGATAAGGGGTGATGTGGCACACGGGCAGGCGCTTTACACTCAAACCTGCGCGGCGTGCCACGGGCCAGATGGGCGCAAGATCACCTTCCGCTACCAGGGTATGCAGGTCTCGCTCGCCTCGTTGGCAGTGCAGGACCCCTGGCGCTTCTTGCACCGCACCCGCTTTGGGGTGGCCCGCGCCCCGGAAATGCCCATCGGTGCTATCTTGGGATGGAGCGCCCAAGATGGCCGCGACGTGCTGGCCTACGCCCAAACCCTGCCCAGTGGCCTGGAACCCCAGGTGACGCCACCGCTAGCAGGGCGTGAACCTACCCCCGCCGCGCTCCCGGGGGGGCCAGCGCAAAACCTTGTCACCGGCATCCTCACCGCGCTGGGAGCGATCGCCACCAGCCTGGGTTTTGCCCTGCTCCTGGGGGGCCTATTGGTCGGCATCTTGCTGGTCGTAGTGTGGATGCTGCGCTCGCGCAAATAACCTGAACGCAAAGGAGAGAGACGCTATGCGGGTTAAGAAATCTTGGTGGCAATCTGGCGGCATACGCATTGCGGCGGCTTTCGTCTTTCTCATCCTCTTCGGCGGCGCCGCCAGCGGCATCTACCTGTCCCAAATTCCCCCCGAACAGCCGATTGCCTTCCCACATAAAACGCATGTTGCACTCGGGGCCCAGTGCGCCTATTGCCATCCGGCGGCGGATTGGGGGCCCAACGCGGGATTACCCAGCCTCTCCAAGTGTTGGGGCTGCCATCAGCAGGTGCAAAAGAAATCGCCGGAACTGGAGAAACTGGCTGGCTACGTGCAGCGCAATGAGCCGATCCCTTGGGTACCGGTGGCGATTCAACCCGATTTTGTCAAATTCAACCACCAGCCGCACGTCCGCGCCGGCATCGCCTGTGAGACTTGTCACGGCCCAGTTTCGCAAATGACCGTGGCGCTGCCCCAGCCGCGCCAAAACATGGGCTGGTGCCTGGACTGCCATCAGCGCATGCGCCCGAATGATTTTGTGCGCCTTTCGGATTGCGCCACCTGCCATTACTAAACCAATCCCTGCCCCGAATCGAGGAACAGCATGAGCGAGAAGATTTCCCGGCGCGATTTCCTTAAACTCACGGCGATGGGCGCGGCGACCACGGCGGTGATGACTGGCTGCGGCCCGATGTCGCGCTATGTGGTGCGCCGCCCCTACACGCAAATGCCCGAGTATAACCAAACCGGTGAGAGCACCTATTACGCCTCCACTTGCCGCGAATGTCCGGCCGGCTGTGGGATCATCGTTCGCACCCGTGAAGGCCGTGCCCTCACCATTGAGGGCAACCCCAACCACCCGGTCAATCGCGGTCGCCTGTGTGCACGCGGCCTGACCGCCCAGCAGGGGCTGTATAACCCCGACCGCATCCGCGCGCCGCGCTTCCAGGGGCGCAGCAACCCGGCCACCCCCGGGCGCGATCTCACTTGGGATGAAGCGGTGCAGGTTGTGGCCACGGCGTTGCAGAAACCCCCGCAACGCATCGCCTTCCTGCTGGGACTGGCGCCCGATCACCTGTACGACTTGGTCAGCGAACTCACCCAAGCGCTGGGCGCTCCGCCGCCCCTGCGGTACAACGCGCTGGCGGCGCTGGAAGGTCGCACCACGCTCATCGAAGCCGTGCGGCGCCTCTTCGGCAGTCCCGCACTGCCCTACTTTGACCTGGCCCAAGCTGAAGTGACCTTGGCCTTCGGAGCCGACTTTTTGCAATCCTGGCTCTCGCCGGTCACCTATACCCGCGCTTACGGAGCAATGCGCCAGGGCAACCCACGTCGCCGCGGTGAATTGATCGTCTTTGAGCCACGCCAATCCCTCACGGCTGGCAACGCCGACCGCTGGGTGCCCATCGTCCCGGGCAGCGAGGCCCACGTGGTGCTGGCCCTAGGACAGCGCGTGGCCGAACTGCGCGGCCTGCCTGTGCCCGAGGCCTTTCGCGCCGTGCGTCCGGAAGAGGCCGCCCAAGTCAGCGGTCTGCCCCTGGAACAGTTGGAAACCCTCGCACAGACTTTTGCTACCGCCACCCGGCCGCTGGCACTGGTCGGCGGTAGTGCCCTGACCCAACCCAACGGCCTGGTCACCGCTCAGGCGGTGCTGGCGTTAAATGCACTGGTCGGCAACCTAGGACAACCCGGCGGGGTCTTCCTTAGCGCCGCCGCAGCCACCCCCACGCCGTTGGCAGAGGTAAAAGCCCTGGTGGAGCGGATGCAGGCCGGTGAGGTGGATGTGCTCTTCATCCACGGCGTCAACCCACTTTTTGAGGTGCCTGCCGCGCTGGGTTTCGAAGCCGCCTTGGCGCGGGTGCCGCTGGTGATTAACTTCGCGGCATTCCCGGATGAGACGGCGCTGAAGAGCGATTACCTCTTCCCCGATCACTCGCCGTTGGAGTCCTTCGGCTACCAACGCAGCCTGGCCGGTAGCGATCGCCCGGCCTGGTCGGCCCTGCAGCCGGTGGTGGTGCCGCTCTATGATACCCGCGCCACGGTGGATGTCTTGCTGGCGGCAGCGCAGGCCAGCGGGCAGGCCCTGCTGCCCTATCGCGATGAGGTGGATTTCATCCAGCAGAAGATCCTGCCCCTGATCAACGCCGGTGGGTTCTACACCGCGCCCGAGATCCTCACCTTCTGGAGCCGCTGGTTGCAACATGGTGGCTGGTGGACGCCTGCCGCCGGCCTCCCTACCCCCACCCTGGAGCGCCTGCCGGCCTCATTCGGCACGCTCACCCCGCCCACCCCACCCGCCGAGGGAGCGTTCTACCTGCTAACCTATGCCAACCACCTTGGCGATGGCAGCGGCGCCAACCGTCCCTGGCTGCAAGAATTGCCGGATGCCATGACCACGGTCACCTGGAACTCCTGGGTCGAAATTCACCCCCGCACGGCGGAGGAACTGGGGCTAAAGGATGATGACGTGGTGCGCATCACCACACCCTATGGCTCGGTTGAGGCCAGCGTGTACCGCTACCCGGCCATCCGTCCGGACACGCTTGCCATCCCCTTTGGCCAGGGACACACTGCACTGGGGCGCTGGGCCGAGGGGCGCGGCTGCAACCCCGCCCAAGTGCTGCCAGCCGGCCACAACGCCGCTGGGGATCTGGCCTTTATCGGTACCACCGCCACACTCACGCCGACCGGACGCCGCCGCCCCCTGGCGCGCGTGGAGAGCAAAGAGGGCGTCTATGGCGAACATTAGCCTTTGCGTGGAGAGGAGATAGCACAATGGCCGAAGAACGACCTGCAAAATGGGGTCTAGTGGTAGACCTGGATCGTTGCACCGGCTGCAACGCCTGCATCGTGGCCTGCGCGCTGGAAAACAACGTGCCCTTTGTCGGCGAAGATGAAGTGGCCTACGGGCGCGCGCTGTACTGGATTCGCACCCAGCGCTACTGGGAGGGCGAATACCCCGAGGTGACGCCGACTTTCCAACCGGTGATGTGCCAGCAGTGCGGCAATGCCCCCTGCGAGCCGGTTTGCCCGGTGTATGCCTCGGTGCACAGCGAGGAAGAGCAAATCAACCTGGCCGTCTACAACCGCTGCGTGGGTACGCGCTACTGCGCCAATAACTGCCCCTACTTCGCGCGCGTGTTCAACTGGTTCGATTACGAACTCCCGGAGCCGATGCGCTCCTACCTCAACCCAGATGTGACTGTGCGCCGCCGCGGGGTGATGGAAAAATGCACCTTCTGCGTCCAACGCATTGTGCGCGGGCGACAGAAAGCGCGCGCCGAAGGCCGCGAACTGCGCGATGGCGAGGTGCAGCCGGCGTGCGTCCAAGCCTGCCCCGCCGAGGCCCTCGTCTTCGGCGACCTGAGCGACCCGGAGAGCCGCGTCAGCCAATTGGCGCGCAGCCAGCGCCGCTATCACCTGCTGGAAGCATTGGGCACCCTGCCCCGCGTGACCTACCTGAAAGGAGTGGGAAACCATGGCGGTTGAAGCAAAACCCTTGGAGACAGCCGTACCCTTGCCCCATGCCGAAGAAGACCCGCGCGAGCACCTGATGTTTGACCCCCGCCCGCGCGAGGTGATGAACCGCATGGTCATGGAAGCCATGACCACCACCTCGCGCCGTTACTGGGCCTGGGTGATCGGCCTGGCGCTGGTGGTGCTGGTGTGCCTCTTGGGCGCTTGGGGGAACATGATCCTCACCGGCATGGGCCTGGCCGGCATCCGTCGCCCCGTCTTCTGGGGCCTCTTCATTGTCACCTTCGTCTTCTGGATCGGCATCAGCCACGCTGGGACGTTCGTCTCGGCCATCTTGCGCGTCTTCAAAGCCGAGTTCCGCCGCCCCTTCACCCGCGCCGCCGAACTGATGACCACCTTTGCGCTGGCCGCGGGTGCACTGTACCCCCTCATTCACCTTGGGCGGGTGTGGGTCTTTTACTGGTTGATCCCCTACCCCAATGCGCGTTGGCTGTGGCCTAACTTCCGCTCCCCCCTGGTGTGGGATTTCCTAGCCATCACCACCTACCTGCTCAGCAGCACCATCTATCTCTACCTGCCCCTCGTGCCCGATCTAGCCATGGCGCGCGACCGCACCACCGGCTGGCGGCACGCCCTCTACCGCCTGCTAGCGCTGGGCTGGCGCGGCACCGAGGCTGAATGGCACCGCCTACGCCGTGCCATCACCATCTTCGCCTTCGCCATCATCCCGGTTATGTTCTCGGTACACACCATCGTCTCGTGGGATTTCGCCGTGGGCGTGGTAGCCGGCTGGCATTCCACCATCTTTGGCCCCTACTTCATCATCGGCGCCATCCTTTCGGGTGTGGCAGCGGTGGTCAGCATCCTCTTTGTTCTGCGCAGCACCATGCTGCACATGGACTACTTCATCCGCAAAGAGCACTTTGATGCCCTGGGCAAGTTGCTGCTGGTCTTCTCCATGGCCTGGGCCTACTTTTTCTTCAATGACTACCTGCTTACCTGGTATGGCGGCGAGGAAGCCGCGCGGCGCATCCTCACCCTGCACGCTACCGGCCCGGCGGCTTGGGTGTGGTACCTAATGCTCATCTGCAACGTGGTCATTCCCTGGCTCACCCTGTGGAACCGCACCATCCGCCGCACCCCTTGGGCCATGTTCATCATCACCTTACTGATCAATGTCGGCATGTACGCCGAGCGCTATACCATCATCCCGCTGACCTTGGGGCACCAGCGCATGCCCTTCGACTGGGGCGTTTACACCCCCCGCCCCACCGAGATCAGCATCGTCATCGGCACCTTCGCCCTCTTCCTCCTGCTCTACCTGCTGGCCTCGCGCCTGATCCCGCTGGTGCCGGTGTGGGAAGTGCAGGAAGGCCAGATGGCGCACACCTTGCGCAAGGTGGGCAAGGCCGAAGTGCCCAGTGTGACCGAATTGGAATAATGGAGGCATTATGGGCGCAAACGTGGTTCACCTGGCATTATTCAAGGAAACCGAGATCGATCACGCCGCTGAAGCCATCGCGCGCTTGCGTGAGTTGGGCGTGAGCGATCACGACATCTCAGTGATTTCCGGCATCCCCTACTCTGAGCGCATTCTGGGACGGCCGATGACCTGGACGACCATTGGGCGCATTGGGTTGGCGGGGGCCGTGGTGGGCTTTTTGGTCGCCATCTTCTTGTCCTTTGGCACGCCCCTGCTCTACCCCATTCGCGTCGCCGCCATGCCCTTCCAGCCCATCCCCACTTCTATCGTGGTCATTTTTGAATTGACCATGTTGGGCCTGCTCATCAGCACCTTCATTGGCGTCTTTGTGGAGACGATTTCGCCTTCATTCGGACCGCGCGGCTACCACCCTAAGATCAGCGATGGGCACATCGGCATCCTCTTCAGCAGCCCGGCTCAAGTTGAGGAGAGCATCCATGCCACCTTGCAAGCGCTTGGGGCAGAGATTGTGCACAACGTGGAGGAGGAGCGCCTATGGCCGTGATAAAGCGTTTGCTCATTGTCCTGGTAATCCTGGCTAGCCCGCTGGCGCTCGGCCTGTTGTTTACGTATGACATCATTAAGATTGACTGGATCAGCCTGATGGAGATTCAACCCTCCTACCGCGTCATGGAAGATCCCCTGCCCCTACCGCCGCGCTCGGTGCCGCTGCAAGGCGCCGCCTACATTCCCGAACTGGGTGCGCCGAGCAACCCCGTGCCAGCCGATGAGGCTTCAGTGGGACGGGGCAAGGTCTACTACGACGTGGCCTG
>CALIBQ010000049.1 GCA_938049385.1 uncultured Anaerolineae bacterium | reverse complement strand
GCTTCGCAGTTGTTGCCGTGGCTTCAGCCGCCAGGCCGCCCTTCCACAGATTGTATGTTCGGACTTTTTCAACACCCTCACTCGCAACTATTGACAATTCTTTAGAAAAGTGCTATACTATTATCGTGAGTAGATGGCAGTACGCCGGCGCACGACCGCCAGCCCCTAGGTCTCTACATTTGGCAAGGAGAACCGTACCATGTACAGCGCAATCGAGGTCATTCAACAGCGGCGCACCCTGCGCCGTTTTACGTCCGAGGATATATCCGAGGATACCATCCAGCACCTGCTGACCGCGGCTATGGCCGCTCCCTCTCTGATGGGGCGCAAACCATGGCATTTCGTAGTCATCCGGGACCCGGAGGTCAAAAAGCGGATTGCGGAGGCTTTTCGGGTACACCCGCAGTTGGCCGGCGCGCCGGTCTGGATCGCGTTCCTGGCCGATGTAAGTGCATCGCCGGCCTGGCGCATGGACCTGAGCGCCGCGGTTATGAACACCCTTCTGCAGGCCGCCGCCATGGGGCTGGGTGCCACCTGGATCGGCACAGTGGATTCGAAATGGACGCCGGCGCAGGTGGAAGCCTGTCGGACCCTACATATCCCGGAGGGATGGGAACTGTTCGCCTTTGTGGCAGTGGGCAGGCCGGCCGAACAGCGCCCGCCGCACGTGCTGGACCCGTATATCTTTTCTACGAGGGTGCATGAGGGCCAATGGGACAACCGCCGGCAGGCACCCTTCCACCAGTCCCGCCCGGAAGGAGGTGAGCGATGAGAACGCGAAAAGGTACGCAGATGTTGCGAACCATCTTGGCCCGCCGCACCCATTACGCCTTTCGGGATACACCTGTCCCGGAGAGCGCACTGAATCATATCCTGACCGCCGGCATGCTGGCTCCCACGCGGTTTCACCAGCGGCCCTGGCATTTCATCATTTTGCGGGATGAGGGAGCGAAGCGAGAGATTGCGGAGGCTCTGCGGCTAAAGCCCTCATTGGCCGGCGCGCCGGTCTGGATCGCGGTAGTGGCGGAAGAAGAAGGGCCGGCCTCGTGGGACCTGGACGTCGCGGCGGCCGCCCAATCCATGTTGATCGCCGCCACCGCCCTAGGCCTTGGCTCGGCCTGGTTGATGCCGTGGCTGGGCAACCCGGACGCTCTGGAGATGGTGGAGCGACTGCTGGGTCTGCCGGCGGGGGTCCATCTGGCCGTGATTTTGGCCGTGGGGTTCCCGGCAGAGGAGATGCCAGCGCATCGGGCCGAAGAGGTCTACGAACCCAGCCGGGTGCATCTGGAGCAGGTGCGCCATGCCTCGAGCAAAGCGCCGGCGTGTTGATATCGTCATAACCGTCAGGTGACAGTCACCTGCTTCGGCGCCATAGAGGGCATTGAAAAAGGCTGGCAGTTGAAACTGCGGTCCTAGGCAGGCTTCGCAGTCGTTGCTGTGGCTTCAGCCGCCAGGCCGCTCTTCCGCAGATTGTATTAGGGCTTTTTCAACACCCTCGCTGTAATGGCTTGACAGGCGCTCCCAAAGGCGGTATACTCCCCCTTGGAATCACGCCAAGCCGGAGGGGGATGAATGGGCGCTCCTGCCCATGTGCATATACCTGAGAGTCGTCGACACCCGGGCGAGTATGCCCTGGTGTCGTTTCTTGTTCTTCAGCCACGATAGGAGGCGCGGAAATGGATTCGGCGATGGTGAGCAAGATCGAGAAGGCCAAGCGGTATGCGGAGGAGCCGGAGCGGGTGACCATCACCCAGATGACGGTGCGTTTCAAAGGGGACCATGATGTGCACATCGTGACGTTTGACCAGGGCAAATGGAGCTGTACCTGTCACTTCTTCTCCCAACGAGGGGTTTGCAGTCATTCCATGGCACTGGAACGCATATTTGGCGAGCGGTTGATGGAAGCCGGCGCATAAGGGAGCGGCATTGTGAAACGCTGGCAGGTCTGGCTGGGCTTCATTATCAGCGCGTTTTTCCTCTATCTCGCCCTGCGGGGTCTCCATCTGCCCGAGCTGTGGCAGGCTTTGCAGACTGCCCGCTACTGGTGGATACTGCCAGGGGTGGCGGTCTATTTCTTCGCCGTCTGGGCGCGCACCTGGCGCTGGCATTACATGCTGAGACCCATCAAGCGCGTCCCCCTGCGGCATCTGTTCCCTGTGGTGGCCATCGGCTACATGGGCAACAACGTCTACCCGGCGCGCGCCGGCGAGGTGATCCGCTGTTACGTCCTGCGCCGCAAAGAGGCCGTCAGCATGAGCGCCGGCCTGGCCACTGTGCTGGTGGAGCGCATCTTCGACGGCGTCATCATGCTCCTGTTCGTCTTCTTTGCACTGCCCTTTACCCCTATGGAAGCATGGCTCCAGCGCATTGTGGTCGTGGCCAGCCTGGCCTTCTTCGGCGCGCTGGGGTTCTTCTTCATCATCGCGATGCGGCACGACCTGGCCCAACGGGTGTACGGCTGGGCTATTGACCGGTTGGTGCCGGCACGCTTCCGGGCACCCCTGCGCGGCATCATGGACCGTTTCATGGAAGGGCTGACCTCCTTACGCAGTGGGCGCGACGTGCTGATGATCTTCGTCACCTCCCTGGTGATCTGGCTGGCGGAGACCGTCAAATACTGGTTCGTCATGCACGCCTTCGATTTCTCTGTGCCGTTCTATGTGCTGATGCTGATGAACGGTGTGGTGAACCTGGCCACGACTATCCCCTCCTCCCCCGGGTATGTGGGCACCTTTGACTTGCCGGGCATCGAGGTCCTGGTGACCTACGGGGTTCTGCGCCCTGTCGCCACCGCCTATACGCTGGTACTGCACGGCGCACTGTGGTTCCCCATCACCGCTTTGGGCGCCTATTACATGTGGCGCGAGCAGGTGAGCTGGCGCGATTTCGGTGCGGCGGCGCAGGGTGTGCCGGCGGCGCCGGCGGTGGATGCCCCTACCAAACTACACGGATAACATTCACGGAGGTTCGACATGCGGTATATCTCGGTCATTGGTGTGGGCTATGTGGGATTGGTGACCGGCACCTGTTTCGCCGACATGGGCAACGATGTGACCTGCATTGACATCAACGAGGAGAAAATCGCCAAACTGCAGGCCGGCCAGATTCCCATCTATGAGCCGGGGCTGGAGGAAATGGTGCGGCGCAACATCGAGGCCGGCCGCCTGCACTTCACCACCTCCTACGCCGAAGGCCTGAAAAACGCCGAGTTCGTCTTCATCGCCGTAGGCACCCCCTCCGGCGTGGACGGCGAGGCCGACCTGAAGTATGTGCGAGCCGCCGCCGAGTCCATCGCCGAGGTCATGGACCACCCGATGATCATCATCAACAACTCCACCGTGCCGGTAGGCACCGGCGACTGGGTGGCGGACATTATCCGCAAGGCGCGCAAGAACAACGTGGAGTTCTGGGTGGTGTCCAACCCGGAGTTTCTGCGCGAGGGTTCGGCGGTCAACGACTTTCTCCACCCCGACCGGGTAGTGCTGGGGTCCCTGCATCCGGAAGCGGCCAACCAGGTGGCACAGCTTTACCTGCCCCTGCGCGCCCCGATCATGATCACGGACCTGCGCACGGCCGAGATGATCAAGTACGCCTCCAATGCCTACCTTGCCAACCGCATCTCGTTCATCAACGAGATCGCTAACATCTGCGAGGCGCTGGGGGCGGATGTGAAAGAGGTCGCCGCCGGCATGGGCTACGACAAGCGCATCGGGCGCGATTTCCTGGACGCCGGCGTCGGCTACGGCGGTAGCTGTTTCCCCAAGGATGTCAAGGCGCTGGCGCATATGGCCGCCATCCACGGATGTCACCCACAGCTCCTGCGCGCCGTAATGGAAATTAACCAGGACCAGCGCCGGCTCTTGGTGCGCAAGGTGCGTGATTTGCTGGGCGGCCTGCATGAAAAAGTGATTGGCGTGCTGGGGCTTTCCTTCAAGCCCAATACCGACGATATCCGCGAGGCGCCGGCCATTGAGATTATCCGCCTGATGCAGAGCGAGGGCGCCATCGTGCGAGCCTATGATCCCGTGGCGATGGAGAATGCCCGCAAGGAGCTGGGCGACGGCGTGGTATTCTGCCGGAACCCCTATGAGCTGGCGGAAGGGTGCGATGCGCTGGTGCTGGTCACCGAATGGAACGAGTTCCGCCATTTGGACCTGGCGCGCATCGCCCGCTCCATGCGCCGGCCGGTCTTCGTGGACGGCCGCAACATGTACGAGCCGGCGGAAATGCAGAGGCTGGGCTTCATTTACCGCGGCGTCGGGCGGGGCTACGGCCCCAATTCCATCAACAACCCAAGCTCCTGCGGGTGAGGCCGGCCCATGCCCATCTACGCCGGGGTGGACATCGTGGAGATCGAGCGCGTGAAGCGCGCCCTGGCGCGCTTCGGCGAGCGGTTCCTGCAGAGGGTGTACACGGAAGAGGAGCGCCGGCGCTATGCCGGCGCTCCGGCAGAGCTGGCGGTGCGCTTCGCTGGCAAAGAGGCCGTCTCTAAGGTGCTGGGGACCGGCTTCGCCGGCATCTCCTGGCGCGAGATCGAGATTCTGAACGATACGCGCGGCAAGCCCATGGTGCGGCTACTCGGTCGGGCGGAGGCACGCGCCGCCCAGCTCGGTATCCAGCAGGTGGAGATCAGCCTTTCTCACAGCCGCGAGTACGCGGTTGCCTTCGCGGTGGGATACGACATCAGGTAGTCTCTCGGCAGAGTGTTGGCGACCTGGTTTCGCCCGAACGTGAACGTTCGGGCTGAAAGAGCGAAGCCCGCAGGGCTTCCATCCAGCCCTCGAGGGGGCTTTGCATACTGAGCCAGGCGCTGAACCGCCTGGCGGAGAGAACAAAGCGGCATCACCATCCCAAAAGGCAGGACCCCCGACCGTTACGGCTCCCTCATATTTAGCTCATCCGCTGGCATACTGCCCGGCAAATGCGGGGCCAGGGCCTGATAGATTTTCCCCCATTCCTCCAGCGAGATGGTCTCGGCGCGTCGGCGGGGATCGATGCCGGCAGTGTTCAGCGCCCGCTCCACCTCCTCTGGCGGAATGCCCAGCCCATGCGCCAGGGTATTGCGCAGTTGTTTGCGCGGTGCGGAGAAGCCGGCCCTGACCACACGAAAGAACCAGCGGGTATCGGACACCGGCACGGCCGGCTGGGGGAGCACATCCACCCGCAGGATGGCAGAGTCCACCCTGGGTATGGGATAGAAGGCATGGCGGGAGATGTGCCCCATGAGGCGCGGCCGGCCGTAAAAGTGCACACTTACCGCCAGCAAGCTCCAGCCCTCGCGGGAGAGGATGCGCGCGGCGACCTCCTTCTGCATGGTCAGCACCAGCGCGGTAGGGCGAGGCTGTGCCTCCAGCAGATGGCGCAGGATGGCCGAGGTGATGTAATAGGGGATGTTGCCCACCACCTTATAGGGTTCGGTGAACCAATCCGCCGGCTGGAACCGCAGGATATCGCCGGCTACCACCTGCAGATGGGGGTGCCCGCCCAGCCGCTCCTGCAGGATGTCCACCAACTGTGGGTCCAGCTCCACCGCCACCACCCGGCCGGCATGCTCCAGCAGGCGTTCCGTAAGGGTGCCGATGCCGGCGCCGATTTCCAGCACACCGTCGGCCGGCGTGATTTCTGCGGCCTGCACCACCCGCTCCAGGGCGCGCCAATCAATCATGAAATTCTGCCCCAACTGCTTTTTCGGCGCAATGCCGTAGCGTCGCAGGAGCTGTTTCGGGGTCTTCGCATCAGGGGGACTGCTCATCTTCGCTCCATGGGCCAATTGGGGAGCACCCAGCGGATTTTGCTGGCGGGGGGCGGCGGCGCCAACAAATACACATCCACCCACTTGTACCAGTGTTTCAGATTATCTTCCTCATATCCCAGGTCAATGCGCCGGCCCTTGATGCCCCCGCCTGTGTCGGCGGCTATTCCCTTGCCATAGCCCGGCACATACACCTCGGTACGTAAAGGAATCACTGTGGGGTCCACAGCCACAATGCCGGCGCGCATTTGCCAGCCCAGGAAGGTGATGCCGTACTCAGGATGGTCCGGGGCCTTGCCGGACGTGGCGGCCGTGTACGACGTGGCGAGCATGCGGATGCGCCGCCAGTAATAGATCGTTCCGTCCGGCGTCTCCAGCTCGCGGATGACGATCTTAGTGCCGTAGCGGATGATCTTGTCCGTCGGCTCGCGCTCCACCCATTCGTCCTCCAGGCTGTGAGCCACCTCCTGGCCATCCTCATATCGGACGCGCACCCGCCGGCGGAGCAGACCCTCTGCGCCGGCCTGCTGAAGCTCCTGCTGGTCCAGCTCCAGGTTGCCGTCGGGCTGCCACAGCGTCTCGAAGGGGATCGCCTCTTCCTCGACGAGCACTTCCTCACGCACCCGGGTGACCCGCACCGACAGGTCCTCGGTCACCAGCGCATCCTCCGCCGGCTCCACGCGGTCCTGTCCCACCAGCGCGATCCCCAGCTCGGAGAGCAGTTCTCCGACGGAGGCCGCCCGGGTGCGGGTGCGGATGTGCCGCCCGTCCACAACGATCTCCACTGGCTGGGAGCGCTGGATGTAGACGTTCAGGCCGGCTTGTAGCGGCGTGGAAAGGTCCGGGCTGACCCGGTCGCCGGCATACAGCAGGATGCCGTGCTCCCAGAGAGCTTGCCCCACCGTGGCCGCCGTCGAATACAGAACACCGTGGACTTGCCCATCGTGCAGGGTGAAGGGGCGAGCGCGGCGGATGGAGATCCGCAGTGGTGCAGGTGTCGGGAAGATGATCCGCTGTCGGCGGAGGGATTGTTTGGGGGCTGGGGACGCATCTTGCTGGCCGGCGTTCCCCGCTGTCAGCGCCGCATCTGCCCCGACTGGCTGTCCATCCAAGAAAATTTGGTCATGGGGGCCAACCGCGATGCCGGCCTCCGCCAGCAGTACATCCAGCCGGCTGGCGTGGCTCTCCAGCGAGATGGCTTGTCCATCCACTTCCAGCAGGAAGGGACGGGCGCGGAAAACCCGGATAGTGGTGCCGGCGGCAATAGGGGTCTCCGGTGGGGGCACCACGATGTCGCGCGCCCCTAACCGCAGTCCCACCTCATGCAGTAGCCCTTCGACGCGGGAAGCGTATGTATGGACGACCAGCGGATGCTGATCTACGATGAGCAGGGTCTGGACGCCGGCCTGGGACGAAAGCGGTCCCACGGACACGGCCAGAAGCCCGAGGATAATGAATGAGAGCGCGCTGACGGTTCGAATACCCCGGCCGGCGAGGCCGGCAGTGCGACCCAGCGGACCCCAACGGCTTGGCAAATTCAACGCCCGTTACATCCCTCTGATGAAATGTAGGTCTGGCTCAGGAAATATTGCTGGTCATCGTGTGCAAAACAACGCCAAGATTGTACGGAAGATGTTTGGGCTGTCAAATTGGCTGGCGTTAGAGACTGCGGCCGGCGACGGGCGTGCCGCAGACCGGGCATTTCCCCTCTTTCAGCCGATATGCCAGCACCTGAAAGCCGTAGCGCTCGATCAGGCGGGCGCCGCACTGGTGGCAGAAGGTATCTTCCCCCTGGCCGGGGACGTTGCCCATATAGACGTAGCGCAGGCCGGCCTCTTTCCCGATGCGCACCGCCATCTCCAGCGTGGATGTCGGCGTGGGCGGCCGGCCGGTGAGCTTGTACATGGGGTGAAAGCGGCTGACGTGCCAGGGCGTTTCCGGCCCCAGCTCGCTGTGGATAAACTCGGCGATATCGCGCAGTTCGGCTGGGTCATCGTTGGCGCGCGGGATGATGAGCGTGGTCACTTCCACCCAAATGCCCAGCCGCTTCATATAGCGCAGGGCATCCAGCACCGGCTGAAGCCGAGCGCCGCACATCTCGCGGTAAAACTCATCGCGGAAGGCCTTCAGGTCCACATTGGCCGCGTCGAGATAGGGATGAAAGTCATCCAGCATCTCCGGGGTCATATAGCCGTTAGTGACATAGATATTGAGCAGGCCGGCTTCATGGGCCAGCACCGCCGCGTCATAGGCATATTCCGAGAAAATGGTCGGCTCGGTATAGGTGTACGATACGCTGGCACAGCCGTAGCGCTGGGCTTCGCGCACGATCTCCTCCGGCGACATTGGATGCCCCATGATGAGGTGCTGTTCGCGCGGCATCTGCGAGATATCGGCGTTCTGGCAGAAAAGACAGCGGAAATTGCACCCCGGCGTGGCAATGGAATAGGAGGTGCTCCCGGGTGCCACATGGAAGAGCGGTTTTTTCTCGATGGGGTCTACATGGCGGGCGATGGTGCGCCCATAGACGAGGGTGTACAGCGTGCCCCCCTCGTTCTTCCGCACATGGCAGACACCGAGCTTGCCATCGCTGATGATACAGCGGTGGGCACACAGATAACATTGGACCTTCCCGTCCTCTCGCTTGTGGTACCAGCGCGCTTCTTTGGGGATAAGATTCTGTCTGTCCATTTTGCCTCCCCAACTGATTGCGCAAAGCCGTCTGAAGAAATGATACCACAGCCGGCGCTCCGCGGCAAGGGGACGGTTCACCGGGGACCGTCGGGTTACAGTTCCGCCAGCCGGATATCCTGGAATCCTTCACCCAACACCTCATGCACGGCGTGGATGATGACAAAGGCATCGGGGTCCACTTGGTGGAGGATGTATTTCAGCCGGCTGATCTCGTTGCGCTGGACCGCGCACAGCAGGACCTCCCGCCGTATGCC
The DNA here is from genome assembly GCA_938049385.1 of uncultured Anaerolineae bacterium. GTDB lineage: Bacteria > Chloroflexota > Anaerolineae > JACIWP01 > JACIWP01 > JACIWP01. The sequence goes on along the minus strand of CALIBQ010000049.1, from coordinate 23,378 downwards.
GGTATATCCGCCGCGCCCTTCGAGCACCGTCACGCCCCGCTCCAGCTCGCGCAGGATGGCCTGCCGCACCTCATACGGCCGATGGGTGACGATGACGGCGGCGCGGGCTGATTGGACGCCTTCCTGCACTAGGTCAATGACCTTGCTGGAGATGGCGGCCAGGATGATGGCGTACATCGCCGGCTCCATCCCGAAGATAAATGCCGCGGCCCCCAGCACGATGACATTGGTGATGAGCAGGGTGAAGCCGTAGTTCAGCCCCATGAAGCGTTTGGCCAGGCGGGCGATGATGTCCGTGCCGCCGGTGGTGCCGCGGAAGCGGAGCACCAGCCCCAGCCCCAAGCCGTCTATGATGCCGCCGTAAATGGTGTACAGCAGGGGGTCGCGCGTTACCGCCGGCACCCGACCCTGCAGAAAGTCTATGAAAAAGGACATGATGATGACCGCATATACCGTGCGGATGCCGGTGGTCAGGCCGCCGCCCCAACGCACGCCGGCAATGAACAGCGGGATGTTCAACAGCAGGGTCACGACGCCCACCGGCGTGCCGATGAGGTAGTACAGGATGATGGCTACGCCGGTGATGCCGCCGGAGACCACCTGGTTAGGGATGAGGAAGACGTCGGCCGCCAGCGCCACCAGGAAGGCGCCGGCGGTGATGATCAGGTATTCCAGCAGGATGCGCGGCGCATCCTGCCACCGCCAGGAGATGCCGTCGATATGAAACGTCCCCATATCTCTCCCTCCGTCGCAAGGGGTGTCACTGCTGGAGATGGTAAGGCCCTCCGGGGAAAGCGTCGCCGGCGGAGACGCGGACCGGAGGGCCAGGAAGCCGAATGCCGGCCGGCTTACACTTTACGGTAGTGTATGGCTTCGCCGAAAGCGGCGGCCTTGGCTACCTCCATGAGGACCTCAGGGATAGTGGGGTGGGCATGGATGGTCTCCGCCAGCTCGCGGGCGGTCAGGCCGGCCTGGATGGCCAGGGCGGCCTCGGCGATGAGGTCCGAGGCGCGCGGGCCCATGATATGCACGCCCAAGACTTTGCCGCCGCGCCCCTCCGGCGTCCGCTCACAAATCATGCGAATCTGGCCCTCGGTCTCGCCCATGGCCAGGGCGCGGCCGTTGATGTTGAAGGGGAAGCGCTCCACTACGGCGTCAATGCCCATCGCTTTCACATCGGTGGAGGTCAAGCCGACGCTGGCGATCTCAGGGATGGTGAAGATGCAGGCCGGCACAGCGCGGTAATCGGCCTCGCGCCTGTGCCCCAGCGCGTTCTCCACCGCGATCTCACCTTCATACGAGGCGACATGGGCCAGTTGGGCAGTGGGGATAACATCGCCGACGGCGTAAATGCCGGGGACGTTGGTCTCCATGCGGGAGTTTACCTTGATGAAACGCCCCTGCATCTCTATGCCAAGGTCTTCCAACCCCAATCCATTGGTGTTAGGCCATCTTCCGGTGGCCAGCAGTACGAGCTCGCCCTCCGCAGTGCCCACCTTCCCCTGCCCAAGCTGTTCAAACTCCACACGCAGATGTCCCTGTTCGGTCAGGGAGATCTGTTGAACGGTGACGCCAACGGCGAAATTGGCACCCTGACGGGCGAGCAGTGAACGGTAGCGCTTTGCGATTTGCTCGTCCACGTCGCGGAGGAAAAACTCGCAGTCCAGGGCGGTCACCTTTGTTCCTAATGCCGTGAAAATGCTGGTGAATTCGATGCCGATGATTCCACAGCCAATGACGACCATGGATGCCGGAAGCTTGGTGAGGCGGAGAAGCTCATTCGAGGTTATGACTCCGGGAAGCTGGGCGCCGGGGATGGGCGGGCGCGCCGGCACGCTTCCCGTGGCGATGATGATCTTGCGGCACTCTATTTCGGTCTCACCGTTCACCAGCACCTTGTTCGGGGAGAGGATGCGCCCCTTGCCCTTAATGACGGTGATGCCGTGGCTGGCCACCAAGTGCTCCACACCGCTGACCAGCGTCTCCGTGACCTCATCTTTGCGCGCCATGAAGCGCTGGAAATCCAGCCGCGGGGTGCCGTCCAACTCGATGCCCCATTCCCTGGCGTGGTGCTGGACGTGCAGGTACAGCTCCGCCTGGCTGACCATGGCTTTGGTGGGGATACAGCCGCGATTCAGGCAGGTGCCCCCGATGCGGTCCATTTCGATAAGGGCCACTCGAGCGCCAAGCTGACGGGCACGGATGGCGGCGACGTATCCTCCCGGACCCCCGCCGATGATGGCCAGGTCGTACACGGTGCTCTCCGTGGTCATGATATTTGCTCCTCCTTCGTGGGAGATGTTCGGTTGTTTGTTGAAGGGGTGGAACGCTGGGTGCCGGCGGACAGCTCGGCCGCCAGCCGCTCCAGCAGGGCGCGCTCGCCGGCGGCATCCGTAATCTCCCCATCCATCCAGGCCGCCCGCAGGCGTTCCAGGATCTGCCGATACACGGGGCCGGGCATAATACCTAACTGCTTGAGGGTGCGGCCGTCGGCCAGCGGCTTGACGTCTCGCAGGCGGCGCAGGAACAGCTCGATGCGCTGGCGCACCAGCCAGCTATCCTGCACCACGTATCCGATGAAGAGCGCCGGCTCGTCGAAGGGTTCCAGCAGGGCGTATATCTCACTGCGCTTCAGGCGCTGGGCCTCAAGCTGAGGAAGGGCTTCGCGCAGGGCCAGCACCTGCCGCACCCGCATGACCTCACCGCGCATGATGCGCAGGGATTCCAGGAAGGATTCGGCGTCCTCTCGCGGGGAGCGGTACAGCAGGAGCGCCAGGTACAGCCCCTCAGGGCGGTATCTCTCCACATGGAACAGGCGGGAATTGTCGTCGGGATGTTCCGGGCGGGGGCTGAAGCGCTTCAGCTCCTGCCGCAGTCTGCCGGCCATTTCCATGAACCAGTCGTCCACTTGTAGTGCCGGATGGACGCGCGAGAGCAGTCCCAGCTCATCCAGCCGGCGCAGGGCGCGCTCCGGCTCCGCCTCCGCCAGGATGAGGTACAGCTCGTGGCGGACGCGCTCCGGTGTGGTGCGCGCCAGCAGGTCCTGCGCGCTGCGCATCAACTGCTCCGTGCGGGGTTCAATGCGGAACCCCAGCCGCTGTTCCAGCCGCACCGCTCTCAGCATGCGGGTCGGGTCCTCGACGAAGCTCAAGCTGTGCAGGACGCGGATCAGCTTTCTGCGCAGGTCGGACTGCCCGCCGAAAAAGTCCAGCAGTTCGCCGTAGCGCTCGCCGTTGAGGCAGATGGCCAGGGTGTTGATGGTGAAGTCGCGGCGGTGCAGGTCCTGCCGGATGGAACTGCGCTCCACCTGGGGCAGGGCAGTGGGATGTTCGTAAAATTCGACCCGCGCCGTGGCGAAGTCCAGCGTGCCGATGGCCTTCAGCTCCGGGTCATTGGGGTCGGGGAGCCATTTGGCGGTGCCGAAGCGGGCATGGGAGCGGACGCGGCCGCCCATGCGTTCGGCCAGCCGGCGCGCCAGTTTGATGGCATCGCCTTCCACCACTAGGTCGAGGTCCAGGTTGGGGATGCCCAACAGGAGGTCGCGCACAAAGCCGCCCACCACGTACAGCGAGTACCCCATCTCGTCGGCAAGCTGGCCGGCCAGCCGCAGGATTTCCTCCAGCTTGGGCGGTAGTGCCTGCGCCAGGCGCTGGGCCATGTCCTGCGCCTGGGGCGGCCGGCGCCGCGGTGTGCTCCACAGCTTGATGAGGTCGGTGCGGGTAACGATGCCGATGGGCCGGCCGTCCTTGACCACCGGCACCTGGCCGACGCCGTATTCCATCATGATGCGCTGAAGCTCCTCCACCGAGCTTTCGGGGGTTACCTGGATGGCGCCGGGGGTCATATATAGGCTGACCGGTGCATCTCCCAGCTTGAGTTGCATAGCGCGGTCAATCTCGCGCCGGGTCAGCACGCCCACCACCCGGCCGTTCTCCAGGACTGGGAAGCCCTCGTGGCCCAGCCGGCTCATCAGCGCCGCGGCTTCGGCGACTGTGGCGCTGGCATCGAGGGTATGGACACCGAAGGACATGATCTCGCCAACAGTGGTGGCCGGCTGGATATGTCGCTCCAGCAGTTCCAGCAGACGTTCGCGCACCTCTCCCAGGGATAGGCCGCGGATCACGGCCGCCGCGGCGCGCCCGTGGCCGCCGCCCTCAAAAGCAGAGGCAATGCGGCCCACGTCAATGTCATCGGTGGAACTGCGCGCCACCATCTGGATATGCTCGTTCATCTGCACCAGGATGAAAAGGGCATCCGGGTCAAAGAGGTCGCGCAGTTTGTGGGCCAGGGTGGAGACTTCTTCGACGCGGGTGCCGGCGCGCGCCATACTGATGATGACCGTATGGCCGGCGAACTGGTACGGTTCCGCCTCCTGCACCAGGCGGTTGTACAGCTCCCGCTGTTCCGGGCTGAGCGGATACTGCATGAAGTCGTTGACCACCGTCAGGTTCGCCCCTCGGTCCAACAACCAGGCGGCAGCGCGCAGATCACGCGGCGTGGTGGTGCCGTAAGTGAGGTTGCCGGTGTCCTCGTAGATGCCCAGCAGGAGGAGGGTAGCCTCGATGGGGGTAACGGGGATGGACGCGCCGGCGATCTGCTCGACGAAAATGGTGGTGGTAGCGCCGACCTCCTCAATATGCGCCTGAACCCGGCCGTTCAGCTCCTGCGCCAGCGGATGATGGTCAATAATGCGGACTGGAGTGGATGGTCCCATCCCTTTGATAGGCGAGATGGCCTGCGTATCCACCAGGATGACCTCTTCGATGGGCCGGCGCGGCAGGTCCTCCAGCCGCACGAAGGGCAGTTCATCCCAATACAGTGTCAGGAAGTCCCGCACATTGCGGTTCGGGTGGCGCGGCACGACGGGCAGGGCAGTGGGGTGCAGTTTCCACGCCCCGAGCTGTGCGGCGATAGCGTCAAAATCGGTGTTTTCGTGGGTCAGGATGACGATCATCGCATGTACCCTGATATCAGCCGGCGCCGGCCGCCGGCCCGGTTGCCAGCAGGTCCTCCACTACGCTCAGGCTTTCGCGCAGGGCTTGTGCCGAGCGGACTGTCCAGATCACGGTGGTGATTTCCCGCTCCTCGTGCAGGAAGCGAAATTCAAAGCCGGCGCGCTGGAACCGCCGGCCGCGCGGCGGCATGGTGAGCAGGGTTTCGGTGAGGCGCACCCGCCCGCCGGCATCCACCACAATCTCCCGCACGTAGTCCCCGCGGTCCCGCCGGCCAATGACAGCACCGCCGGTCTGCACGTCGTAGCCGGCCTCGCTCAGCACGCCGGCGCATGCTGTTAAGTCCAATTCGACCGCACCTTCCTCAGACATTCGTCGCCTCAATCGCTGGCCGGCGCCAGTATCTCGACCTGTGCCGGCCCTTCCACGATGATCTCCGGCCAGCCCCGATACAGTTTGATCACACCCCGCACCCGGATGGTCTTGCCGAAGTAGTACTGGTCGGGCGGTGCCGGCCATTTATGATAATCGCTGGGGAAAATGACTACCTTGAAATTGTGCTCCTGGTCAGCGTTCCCCATCAGCCAGATAACCTTCCCGCTGTTATACACGTGCGCGACGGTGAGCCGCACCCAGACCTCCTGTCCGATGTACCGGCCGGCCTGCATGTGGTCAATTTCCGCCGGCTCAGCTCCTTCGCGCAGGCTGACTCTGGCACGCGCCCAGTCCTCGGCAAAGACCCCGCCCAGCTTCGCGATAGTGTCCGGGTCGGTGACGGCCAGGCCTAGTTCGCGATTAAAGTCCAGCGCGGCAGTGGTCAGGTTGTGCGACCCCAGATAGGCCACCCGGTCGTCCACAATGAACATTTTGGCATGAATGTACGGAGTTGACAAATAGCGCACCTGGGCACCGGCATTCCGCAAGGCCTGCCGGCCTGGTTCGTTCGGGTCCTGCCCCAGAGGGGTCTGGGGGGAAGAGATCAGGCGCACCTGCACGCCGCGGGCCAGACAGCGCTGGAGCACAGCAATCACTTCCTCGTCCTGCAGGGACTGCTCCTCTAGGTCAATGCGCTGTTGGGCGGCGTTCAGCATGCCCAGGATGCGCTGGCGGCCGTTGTCCGGCGACCAGATGAGCCGGGCGCCGCGCAGGTCTATGCCGGCGCGCTGCCAGTCCGCTTCGAAGACCCGCAGTACCTCAGCCGTGTCTTCCGGATGGCGGTCGAGCAGGGCGAAATCCCGGTTCTTGCTGAATGTGGAAGCCGTCAGGTTGCCGGTCAGGATGATGAGCCGGGCGCGGTCAATGATGATGGCCTTGGCGTGCGTATAGCGAAACACGGGGTTGCCCCATTGCACGGAGACGCCGGCCTCTCGCAGTTCCTGCGCGGCCTGGGCGCTGCCGGCACCGCCGCCGAACGGTTCCTGCTCCAAGATGACCCGCACGTCCACCCCCCTGTGCGCGGCGGCTTTAAGAGCTTCCATCACCCTCGCGTCGCTGAGCAGATACATGTACATATGGATGGAAGAGCGGGCGCTCGCCAGTTCCGTCAGGATGGGGGAAGCGCCGGCCTCTGGGAATACCCAGAGCGCGGACTGCGGCGCCGGGGGCGGCGTTGGCGCCGGCGTATCCGTAGGCGATGGCCGCGCTGCGGCCGGCGGTGCGGCGGTGGGTAGGGTGGTGGGTGTATAGGCGGCCGGCGGGACGGTGGGCTGGGGCGCCGGCGTCCCCGGCACATCGGCCGGCAGACAGGCGCTTACCATCAGCGCCAGGACCAGGACGAGCGAGAGCCAGCGGACAATGCCCTTGAAATGCATGGGAAAGGGGTACGGCGTCGTAGCAAACATTTGCCCGGAAGCCTCAGAAATCCGCCTGCGCATCTGCCCGCGGCACGGCTGTAGACGGGTGCTCTTGGCCGGCGAAGCCCGGGACAGTGGACAACAGCCCAAGGAGCATGAGGACAGCGCCAGCGAGATAGGGGAGGAACAGGGCGACATCGAGCAGGGCGCCGGCGGCGATCGGGCCGGCGATGCGGCCCAGGCTCATATAGGCATTGTTCAGCCCCATGGCGATTCCCTGGGGCAGGTGGGTGCGCTTGGAAATCAGCGATGAGACCGCCGGCCGCAATAACGCGTTGCCGAACACGAACAGCGATGTGGTCAGCAGTACCGTAGGCATAGATGTCGCGGCCAGCATGGCGGCGAAGCCGATGGCGCTCAGCATGAGCGAAACACGGATGACCAAGACCTCACCCCAGCGGCGGGTGACCGGCCCGGTCAGCAGGCCCTGCACCAGGGCAGTGGTGAGGCCCACGACGGTCATGATTATCCCCACCTGGGTGGTGCCGTAGCCGTAGCGCCGCAGGGCATACAGGCCGAAAATAGCCTCGAAGTTGGTCAGGGCAAAGCTGAGCAGGAAAGCCAGGAACAGGAGATACCCAATGGGGCTGAAGAGCGCCTTCCATAATTGGCCCAGGTCCACGGTGTGCAGTCTGCCGGCCTTCCCTGCCCGCCGTTCCGGCGGCAGGGACTCCGGCAGGAACAGATACACCAATGCCAGGATGATAAGGGAGATGCCGGCGGCGGCAAAGAAGGGTGCGGACAGTCCAAAGCGCGCCATGACTCCGCCGATACCTGGCCCCAGCGTCATTCCCACGCCCATGGCCGCCCCCAGGATGCCCATACCGCCGCCGCGGTTCTCCTCCGAGGTAGTGTCACTGATAAAGGCCATGGCGGCAGGGAAGGTTGCGGCGGAAAGGATGCCGGAAAGGGCGCGCGCTGCGTACAGCATCCAGAGCTGGGTGGACAGGCCGAAGAGCACCTGCGCCAAGGCATTGCCGATGATGCCGATCATGATGACCGGCCGCCGGCCAATGCGGTCCGACAAATCGCCCCACATCGAGGAGAAGATGAACTGCATGGCGGCGAAGATGGCCATGATCAGCCCCAGGTCCGCTCCGCTGGCGCCCATACGCTCAACATAGAAGGGCAGGATGGGAATAATGATGCCAAATCCCAGCATGATGATGACCAGCGAGCAGAACAGGATAATTAGGTTGCGCTTTTCCTCGGAGCTTCCGCGAAACATACGTTGCATATCCTCACGATGAGCGTAATTTCATAAACGGCAATTGTAGCATTTTTACGGAGAAGAAGCAAAACCAATCCAGTGAGGGTGTGGAAAAACCCGGCAGTTGAAACGGCGGCCGTGTTTGCGAAGTCGGCGAGGGCCGACTTCGCAAAGCCTGCGCAGGCTTCGCAGTTGTTGCCGTGGCTTCAGCCGCCGGCCGCTTCGCTCACGGTTCCAAGCCCTATAGGGGCTTCGTTTCTTGAGCCGGCGGCTTCAGCCGCCGGCGAACTTCCGACAAGCGCGACCGACCTCCTGGGCCAAGTCAAGCGCGCCCAATAGCAAGTGGCTGTCACCGTTGCCGGGGCACAGCACCGCTGTACTTCATTTCTTTGGGGCCAGCGTTTTTCGGCGCCTGTCCTGCCCTGTGCTATAATACGGCTATGTCCATCGTCACGCTGGAAGATATCGGGAAATATTACGGGGCAAAGGAGATTTTCGCCGGTCTGCGCGCCCAAATCAGCCGGGGTGACCGCATCGGGCTTGTCGGTCCCAACGGCGCCGGCAAAAGCACCCTTTTGCGCATTATCGCCGGCCAGGAGGAGCCGACCGCCGGCCGCGTACTGCGCGCCCTGGACCTGCGCACTGCCTATCTGCCCCAACTGGCGGATTGGCAGGTCGATCAGCCGCTGTATGATGCCATGCAGGAGGCGTTCGCTGAACTGCGCGCTGTCCAACTACGCCTGCGCCAAATTGAGGCGGAGCTGGGCCGGCCGGATTGCCCGGCAGACCTGCTGGAGGAGTACGGCGCACTGCAGGCCCGTTTCGAGAGCGCCGGCGGTTTCACCTATGAAGCCCGCATCAGCGCTGTACTGCTCGGCCTCGGCTTCTCGCGCCAGGATTTCAGCCGGCCCATCGCCCAGCTCAGCGGCGGCCAGCGCACGCGCGCCCTGCTGGCTCGCTACTTGCTGGAAGAGCCGAACTTGCTCCTGCTGGACGAGCCGACCAATCACTTAGATTTGGCCGGCGTCGAATGGCTCGAGGATCATCTTCAGCAGTGGAAGGGCAGTTTCATCATCGTCGCCCACGACCGGCGCCTGCTGGACCGGCTGGTCACACGCATGTGGGAGCTGTCTTTCGGCCGGCTGGAGACTTATGACGGCAACTACTCGCGCTACATGGTCCAGCGGGCCGAGCGCTTGGCCCGCCGGCAGGCGGAGTTCGAGGCCCAGCAGGAGCTGATTGCCCGCACCGAGGCCTTCATCCAGCGCTATAAGGCCGGCCAGCGGGCACGTGAGGCACGCGGCCGTCTGCGCCGGCTGGAACGGCTCGAGCGGGTGGACGCGCCGGCGGAGCTTCGACGGCTTCATCTCCCCCTGCACACCGAACTGCGGAGCGGGGATATCGTCCTCCAACTGCGCGGTCTGCGGGTCGGGTTTGCCGGCCCGCCGCGCACCGAACTGCTCCACTGTCCGGATGTGGTGGTCCAGCGCGGGGAGCGGGTGGCCATCCTGGGCCCTAACGGCGCCGGCAAGACGACCCTGGTGCGCACCATCGTGGGGGAGCATCCTCCGCTGGCCGGCGAGGTGCTCCTCGGGGCCAATGTGCGCATCGGCTATCTGGCCCAGGCACATGCCGGCCTGAATCCCGAACGCACCCTGTTGGAAGAGCTGATTTCCACTGCCGATATCACGCTCCAGCGGGCGCGGGACCTGCTGGGGCAGATGCTCTTCTCCGGCGACGAGGTGTACAAGCGCGTGGGACAGCTCAGCGGCGGGGAACGGAGCCGCGTGGCCTTGGCCAAGCTCATGCTTGCCGGCGCCAACCTGTTGGTGCTGGATGAGCCGACCAATCACCTGGACCTGGATGCCCAGGAGCAGTTAGAGCAGGCGCTGGAACATTTCCCAGGTACCCTTCTGCTGGTGACCCATGACCGCGCCCTGGTGGATAACCTGGCCACGCAGGTTTGGGTCATCCAGGACAGCACTCTGCAGGTGTTCCAGGGCACTTACAGCGAGTATCTGGAGAGCCGGCAGGCACGTCAGCTCCTGCAGTCTCCCGCCGGCAAAGAGCCGGCCGCGCGCCCCGGGCAGGATGAGCGGGAAGCTCAACGCCGTGCCCAACGCCGACAGCAGTTGGAAGCCCGCCGGCGCCAGGAGCGCGCCAATGCGCTGGAGGCCGAGGCGCAAGCCCTGGAGGAGCAGATCCATCTGCTGGAAAGGCGCCTGGAGGCGGCCAGCCTGGCCGGCCAGGTGGAGGAGCTGTACCGTCTCGGGCAGGAGTACCAGGAGCTGAAAGCGCGCTTGGACCAGGTGCTGGAGGAGTGGGCGGAACTGGCATGAAGTACGTCATCGGGCTGACCGGCAACATCGGCACGGGCAAAAGCACCGTCCTGCGAATGCTCCGTGAGCTGGGGGCACACGTCATTGACGCGGACGCCATCACGCGCCAGGTGATGCGGCGGGGCGAGCCGGCCTTTGACGCCATCGTGGAGGCATTCGGTCGGGACGTGCTGGGGCCGGACGGCGAGCTGGATCGCGCCGCGCTGGCGCGGCGGGTCTTTCCCGACCCGGCGGCCCTGCGCCGGCTGGAGGAAATCGTCCACCCCGCCGTTATAGCGCGTGTGCGGGAGGAAATCGCCGGCACAACGGTGCCGGTGGTGGTCGTGGAGGCCATCAAACTGCTGGAGGCCGGCATGGCGCGTGAGCTGTGCGATGCGGTCTGGGTCGTGGATGCGCCGGAGGAGGTCTGCATGGCGCGCTTGGCCGCCGGCCGCGGCATCAGCGCGGAGGAAGCGCGCCGCCGGTTGGCCACGCAGACTCCACAGGCGGAGAAGCGCGCCGCCGCCGACGTGGTGATTGACAATTCCGGCGACCTGGAAGAGACGCGCCGGCAGGTGATGGACGCTTGGAACGCCCTGCCGGTGTGGAAGGCGCGCCAGCAAACATCGGGGGAGAAGGGATAAGATGCGCGGTGTGCTGGAGCAGTTGCGGCGCTTTTGGGAACGCTATCCCCGTCTGTCGTCCTGGGCCGTGCTTTCGGCCGGCATGCTGGCCGTGTTCTTCTGGGCGACGCGGGACCTGTCCGTGACGCCGGTCCAACGGTTGGTAATGGCAGTTTCCACCGTTCTGCTGGCCGGCGCCTGCGTCTGGATCATCTACTGGGAATAGGGCAGGGCTACGGCTTCAGCCAGAAGACCCCTGGCGCACGGGGAGCCTGGCCGGCGCCGTTGCACCAAAGCTGGACCCCGCTCGTGCCGCCGGCATTCTCCACGCCGATGGTCGCCGAACCCGCATCGGCAATGCTCTGATACTGCAGTTTGATGCCCCCGTCCTTTTGCAGGACGATCTGGAAGGTCTCGCGGCCGGCGGCTGTGCCGCTTTTCCCCGCGTGCGGCACTTGATACCACTCAATCACGAAAGTGTCTGCCCCGAACGCCTTGACGAACACTCCCCCGATCAGCGATGGGTCCAGGTCGTCCCAGAAGGCGTAGATGGCATTGTTTGGCGGCGCGGAATTGGGCAGACAGCTATTGGTGGGTGCCGGTTCGTATCCCGCGCCGAAGCTCACATAGCCGTTGGAGGAGACCCATAAACGGGTATACGTGCGGCCGTAAAAGGGGAAGGCGAACGGCAGATTGACCGCCGCTGAGCCATCGTCCGGCAGGGTCAGGGCGATACCACCGCTCCGCGCATCCAGCCATTCGTACCCATACGCACCGCCGGCATTCAGCGCCTGCACCGGCAGAAAGGCGGTGCGGAGCTGGGCGACGTACATGGCGGTCAGGGGAATGCTGACGGGGCTGTTCTGCACGGCAGTCGTTGGGCTGGAGATCATCAATGTTCCGATATAGGTTCCGGGCGTCATGCTGGCTGTGAGCGGCTGAACCGTCAGCGTAACGCTTTCGCGGGGTGCCAGCCGGCCGCCGGCGGTACCGCTGATCCGAAACCATGCTGTCCCTTGGATGATGGACGCCTGCCATTCCAGGGGCAGGTATGGGCTGGCGTTGCGCAGGGTGACCTGGGCAGAGGGGGCGGGGCGGTTTCCGCCGGCTAGGAACGAGACGCCGGCCGGCTGAACCTCCAGCGTCGGCGCGGCGGACTGCAGGGCCCCAGCGATGTCGATCAAGCCGTAGCCGAAGTAATCATTCCGCCCATCCACATAGGGATATGGGCCGATTTTGCGGGCGCTGTCCCGCATGATCTGCCAAACCTGCGCAGAGGAGAAAGATGGATTCAGTGACCACAGGAGGCCGGCCAGGCCTGAGACGTGCGCCGCCGCCATGGAAGTGCCACTGCGGGCGCCGTAGGTATTGTTGGGTACGGTGGACCAGACAGGACTGCCGGCGTCGCCGCCCGGCGCGGCCAGGTTCACATAGGGCTGATATCCCGAATAGGAGGCCCGCCCCTCCTGTCGGGTGGTCGCGGCCACCGCGATAGTCTCGGTGTAGGCCGCCGGATAGGCAATGGGATTGACCCCCGGACAGCCGGCGCCCCCATCACCGCAGTTGCCGGCGGCTGTTACTACCAGACAGCCGCGGTTAACGGCATAAATGACCGCATCATGCAGACCCTGGTAATCATCCCAGCCCACCAGGCTCAGGTTGATGACTTTCGCCACATTGGCCGCATAGCGGATGCCGTCAATGATGTTGAAGTAGGTGCCCACACCGCTGGCGTTCAGCACCTTGATGGGCATCAGCCGGGCCTGCCAGTCCACGCCGGCCACGCCAATGCTGTTGTTGGCCAGTGCGCCGATAATGCCGGCGACATGGGTCCCATGACCGTTGTCATCGTCGGGGTAGGGGTCGCTGTTGACATAATCCCAGCCGGCCACCAGCCGGCCGGCTAGGTCCGGATGGTCAAGGTCCACGCCGGTGTCCAGCACCGCGATGGTGATGGCAGGGGTGCCGGTGATGATATCCCAGCCGGCCGGCGCGTTGATAAGCGTCATGTTCCACTGCAGGGGCCAGTACGGGTCATTGGGGATGCCGGCGGCGTAGGCGTAATAATTGGGCGCGGCGTACTCCGCCAGACCGCTCTCTACCAGCCAGCGAGCCAGCTCTTGCTCCCGGCCGGCGGGGGCGCGCAGTCGGGAAAGGGCGAGGTCGGGGATGGACTGCACCGGCTGGATTCCCTTCTCCGCCAGCATGAATGTCACGTCACGCTTCACGGTCGGCGCGCGGAGCTTGGCAATGATCTCACCCGGCACGTAAGCCGGCGCCGGCTCCTGCGCGACAGCGGGCAGCATCCTAATGCCGCCCAGCCAGGCCAGCAAAGCCAGTGTGCCGGCGGCAACCAGAACAGCCATCGCCAGACGAGCATACCATCCGGCAGGATTTCGCATCGCTACCGCCCTTTCAGTATCGCCCCTTGGGTGTTGATACCGTTTGCTCTCCTCGCCAGACATTTCAGTTCCGAATTTTACTTTGGCAGCAAGTCTGTCGCCTCAGGCGCTCATTGAGGCTGGACAGTGCTGCCGCTTCTCGTACGCATGGACCCGCGAGCTGTAGGCCGACCCACGAAGCGAAGCCTCGGCGAGGCTTGATATCATAAGCCTGGTGCTGAAGCAACAGGTTCATGAGCCTGGTGCTTCAGCGTCAGGCGGGGTGCCCAAATCCTATGACGCCGGCGCGCCGGCCGCTTGTTCCAGGATGTGCCGGCAGTCCTCCGGCGAGGCCGGGCGGGGGTTGTTGGGCATCATGGCCATGCGGCTTGCTTCTTCCCCCATGGCATGGAGTTCCTCCGCCGTGGGTGATGGGATGTCCAGCTCTCGCAGGGTGGAGGGAATTCCCAAGCCGGCCAGCCAGCCGCGCATCAGCTCTACCACTTGTTCGTCCGGCATTTCCTGCGGTAAGCCCAGCGCATCCAGCAAGCCGGCGCGCTTTTCGCCCAGGGCCGACAGGTTGAAAGCCAGCCCGTAAGGGAGCAGTAGCCCGATGCACAGCCCGTGATGCAGTCCGTAGCGGGCGGCCAGTGGACCGGCCAGCGCATGGACAATGCCCAGGCCGCTCTGGTCAAAGGCCCAGCCGGCGAGCGCGCTGGCCAACAGCATCTCGCTCCGTGCTTCCAGGTCATGACCTTCATGCACAGCGCGGGGGAGATACCGCCAAGCCCGCTGTATGGCCATGATGGCCAGCGCGTCGGTAATGGGGTTGGCGCGCCGGCCCACGTAGGCCTCCACAGCATGGCCCAGCACATCGGCGCCCACGGCCGCGGTCAGGCGCGGCGGGAGACTGGTGGTCAGCGCAGGGTCGAGCACGGCGGCGCGTGGGTAGAGATATGGGCTGACCACCCCCTTTTTGAAGCGTGTCTCCTCATCCTCGATGACGGTGGTGCGCGTCATCTCACTGCCGGTGCCGGCGGTCGTGGGGATGGCGATGAGCGGTGTGATGGGGCGGGTGATGGGCCGGCCGTCCCATTGATAATCGCGGTAGCGGCCGCCGTTGGCCATCAGCAGGCCGGCCGCCTTCGCCACGTCAATCACGCTTCCCCCGCCCAGGGCGACGAGTGCCTCTGCGCCGGCGCTCTCTGCCGCTTTCAGCGCTCGTTCGACATCCTGGGTAGTAGGGTTGGAGCGGACCTCCGCGAAGGTCTGCACCACATAGCCGGCGGCCGACAGGATGCCGCGCGCTTGGTCCACCAGGCCGGTTTTTTCCAAGCCGGCGTCGCTCACCAGCAGGACGCGGCGGACACCCAGCTCTGCCAGGGCTTCGGGCAGTGCCTGGGCGACAGGCCGGCCGAAAATAAGCTTGACCGGTGAATAGAGGGTGAATTCCATGTGCGCTCCTTGTCGGTCCGTGCACGATGTGGAACAGGAGTCATTATACCCTGCCTGGGCGCTTCTGACAATGCCTTATTGGAGCGCCCTCGATCAAGGAGAGTGTGGAAAAAGTCAAGATTGTCATTCGATTTGCGGGTATTGGCCCATCGCCTGGCAGTTGAAACTGCGGCTGTGCCTGCGAAGTCGGCCTGCGCCGACTTCGCGAAGCCTGCGCAGGTTTCGCAGTTGCTACCGTGGCTTCAGCCGCCAGGTCGCTCTTCCACGATTGTATGTTTGGACCTTTTCTACACCCTCATCAAGATGGTTTGACACCAACACTGTGCCAGCATATAATAGCTCCCAGTATGCGGTATATTCCCCAGGGTGGGCCAGGAACATTCGCCGGCACGGCCGGCGCCATCGGTGAGGCCCATGGACGGTGCCCCACAGACAGCAGATTCCGCCAACCATATCCCCGCCCAGCGCTCCAACCTGCGCGCCTCCTGGCGGCGCACCGCCATGCAGGCCGCCGGCCCCCTAGTGGGGGCAGTTCTGCTGGCCGCCAGCGGCTGGGGCACCGATTGGCGCGCCCTGCAGGAGACCTTCCGCCAGGCCAGCATCCTCTTCATTTTGCTGACCCTTCTCAGCGTCCTGCTGACCATTTTCCTCAAGGCGGAGCGCTGGCGGGCACTGTGCGGCTATCCTTCTATCGGCCGGGGCCCGTTCCTGAACGGCATTGTCATTGGGCAGTTCGCTAATGCTTTGCTTCCTGGCCGCGCCGGCGACCTGGCGCGCTGGGCCGTGCTGGGCCGGCATTCGTCCCCCGGTTATGCCGGCGCGCTGGGGAGCGTCATCGCGGAGAAGGCGCTGGACGCGCTGATGCTGGTGGTGCTGATGGCCGTGATATTACCGCTCTCCCCGCATCTGGGCGGGCTGGACAGCCGGCGCGCTGTAATCGCTCTCGGAAGCGGCGGCGGTATCATGCTGATAGGTCTGCTGGCCCTGCGCACGGCGCGCCTGCGGGGGTGGCTGGCCGGCCTGCTCGGCCGGCTGTTAGCGCGCTGGAGCGCGGCCTGGCCGGCGCGGGTCCAGGAAGGGCTTCGCCGGCTGGCCGATGCCTCTCCGGTGCACTGGCTCCCCTGGCTCCAGACCCTGCTTATCTGGCTGGTGGCCGCCGGCACCAACGTGCTGGCCTTCCGCTCCTTCGGCCTAATGCTTCCCTGGACGGCGGCGGTGCTCCTGCTGGTGGCTCTGCACGCCGGCCGGCTGGTTAACATCACCCCCGGCCAGGTCGGCATATTCCATTCCATCACCGTCTGGGTGCTGGATGCCTATAACGTGCCGCGCCAGACGGCTTTCGCCTACAGCCTGTTCCTGCATCTCAGCGTGACTCTGCCGCCCATCCTGTGGGGGCTATGGGCACTGCGCCACGAGAGCCTGCATTGGGGCGAACTGCTCCTGCAAGTACTGCAGGGGAACGCCAACCGGAGACAGGGATCATGAGTACATGGAGAAAAACCATGAATACGGGGTGCATTACCGCCGGCGTTCTGCTCGTCCTGGCCGTACTGGTTGGGAGCGCCGGCGCGCATGCCGAGGGCCCGACGACCCTGTACCCTTCCGCGAACGAGCGTCTGGGCGTCGGCGTGGTGGGCGATATCCGCAATTATGACCTCTCCCTCCTGCACGCCGGCTGGTACGTCAACTGGGGCACCTCCGCCAACCTGATCAACCCGGAGGGCATGGATTTTGCCCAGATCATCCGTGTGGGCGCCAGCATCCAGCCGGGGCTGGCACAGCTCCGCGAGATCGCCGCCCGCAACCCGGGCAGTCTGTGGCTGGTCGGCAACGAGCCGGACTGCATCTGGCAGGACAACGTCTGGCCGGAGACCTATGCGGAGCAGTATCACGACATCTACTACGCCCTCAAAGAGGCGGACCCTACCTGTCAGGTGGCTGTCGGCGGCATCGTGCAGGCGACCCCCCTGCGCCTGCAGTGGCTGGAGCGCGTCTGGAACTGGTATCAGGTGCGCTACGGCGAGACCATGCCAGTGGATGTCTGGAACGTGCACAACTTTATCCTCCAGGAACGCAAGGGAAGCTGGGGGTGCGAGATACCGCCCGGCATCAACGCCACCGCCGGCATGCTCTACGGCATTGACGACCATGACAACATGACCTACTTCCGCCAGCAGATCGAGGCCTTCCGGCGCTGGATGGCGGAAAAGGGCCAGCAGAACAAGCCGCTGATCGTCTCGGAGTACGGCATCCTTTTCCACGAGGGATTGGGTTATGATTACGAGCGGGTGCGGCGCTTCATGCTGGCTACGTTCGACTACTTCATGAATGCCGCAGACCCGCAAATCGGGTATCCGGCGGACGGCTACCGCCTGGTCCAACGCTGGGCATGGTACAGCCTGGACGACCCCAGCTTTGAACAGGACGAGTACCCAACCTGGTCAGCGCTCTATGACCCCTTTCCACCGTATGCCGTGCGGCCGTTGGGGATAGAGTTCGGACGGTACGCCGGCGCGCTGGTGGTGCCCTACGTGGACCTGGTCCCGGCGCGCTTCCAGCTCGACGCTCCGACATCCCTGGTCTACGGTGAGCCGGCCGCCTTCACTGCCCATATCACTGTCCAGAACCGCGGCAATACCGCCTCGGCCGGCCCCATCGCCGTCCAGGTGCGGCGGGAGGCTCCCACAGGCGCTGGCGCGGTCACTGCAGTCGGGGCGGTGCCGGCCCTGCCCCGGCGCTACGCCGGCGATGCTTCTCTTACCCTGGCCTGGCAGAGCGTCATTACCGGGCCGGTGGATTTCGTCGTTCATGTGAACCCGGACGGTGCTGTGCCAGAGTGGAACCCCGCCAACAATACCGCCCTCCATCGGCTGGATGTATGGGCGGACCTGGTGCTGGATCGGGTGGGGGCGGTATCATCCGGTGTGCCCATCCTCCCGGGGGAGAGCGCCCCGGTGCAGTTGAGAGCGCTGGTGCGCAACGCCGGCGCGCTGGATATTCCCGGTACGGAGGTCTGTTTCTGGGTCCAACCGCCGGGGGAAAGCGAGGAATCCGCCGGCTGTGTCATCCTACCCTACCTGGCCGCCGGCCAGAGCGCGGTGGTGGAGCGCGGCTGGACGCTGGAGCGCGCCGGTGTGCATCACCTACGCGCGGTGGTGGACCCGGCCGGCGCCATCATTGAGCGCTTCGAGGGGAACAATCAGGCCGTCGGCTCTGTTCTGGCGGCACCACACCGCCTGTTCTGGCCGATTCTGCGCAAAGGTGCTTCCGCGCCATGAGCCGGCGGTGTCCCGGTAAGGAGGTCATGATGAAACTCGCTCAACGCAGAGTATCTGCCCTGGCATGGTGGGGGATAGCCTGGCTGTGCATCCTCCTGCTGGGGAGCACGGCGCCGGCCTGGGCGCGGCCTGGCCAGGAGCCGGCCTATCAAACGGTGCCCACCCTGCCGCCGACCCGTCAGCCGGCAACGCCCACCCCCCGGCCGCCTGCCGCCGGCACAGCCACCCCTTCGCCGGCGCCCACGACAGCGCCGGCCGGCCTTACCCTGGAAGTACAGTGGCGCGCCAGCGTGACCATGACGGTGCCAGGCGGGCAGTATACCTATGAACTGCAGGTGACCAACGCCGGCACAGTGCCGGCGGAGCAGCTGGAAGCCCGACTGCAACTGCCGGTGTGGGTCCAACTAAAAGAGGCGCGCCTATCCGCCGGCCAGTACCGGCCGAAGGATAAGAATACCCTCATCGCTTGGCTGGAGAGCCTGCCGGCCGGCCAGAGTTGGACCATCATCACCATCGTGATGGTGGACCCGTCCGCGCCTCCCGGTATGGTGCTGGAGGCTTGGGCGGAGGTCAGCGGGGCCGGCGCGGTCTGGAAGCCGCCGGCCGCCGCCGTTGCTCTGCCGCCGGCCGAGCTTCCTCCGACAGGGGGTACTCGGCCCGCGCGATGAACCAACGCTGGATTCCCCTGCTGACCGCCGGCGCGGTCTTCGCCCTGGCGCTGGGAGTGTACCTTGCCACCCTGGCTCCCACCATCACCTGGAGCCACGACGCGGCGGACAGCGGCGAACTGGTTACTGCCGTGTACACCGGCGGCGTCCCGCATCCGCCCGGCTATCCCACTTACCTGTTGCTGGCGACACCCTTTGCGCATTTGCCTGGCTGGGAGCCGGCGCGCGGTGTGAACCTCTTTTCCGCCCTGTGTGCGGCGCTGGCCGCCGGCCTGCTGACGCTGGCCGGCTGGCATCTGCTGGAGCATGCATCCCTGCCCGATATCCTGCGTGCCGGCGTCGCCGCCGCCGGCGGCCTGTCCTTCGCTTTCGCCCCCACACAGTGGTCGCAGGCAGTGGTCGCCGAGGTATACGCCCTGCACAGTGCCTTCGCGGTCCTGCTTTTACTGCTCATCACTCGTGAGCTGGCCGGCGGAGGCGGGAGATTTATCCTCCCTGCGGCGCTGGCCCTTGGGCTGGGGCTGGGCAACCATCTTTCCCTGGTCCTGATGGCGCCGGCGCTGATGCTGACAGCTATCCGCACCTGGCGGCACGACGGCCGGCCCCTGCGCGCCTTCCTCCCGGCCATTGGCCTGTTCCTGCTGGGGCTGTCGGTCTATCTGGCACTGCCCATACGCGCTGCCTCCGACCCGCCGGTCAACTGGGGTGATCCGACGACGCCGGAGCGCTTCTGGTGGCTGGTGAGCGGTCGGCTGTATCAACGCTTCCTGTTCCGCCTGCCGCTGGCGGCACTGCCCGGCCGGCTTTCCGCCTGGGCGGCGTTACTGCGCGAGCAGTTCGGCCTGGCCGGCATCGCGCTCCTGTTGGCCGGCGTCTGGTACGGTTGGCACGGGTACCGGCGCTGGACCGTGCTGGCCGGCCTGACGTACGTCCTGTTCGTGGCGTATGCGATGGGGTATGACACTGCCGATTCGTACGTGTACCTGATCCCGACGTACGCGGTGGCAAGCCTGTGGATCGTACAGGGGATAGGCGGCCTGGCGCAGGACATCCTATCTATGGGGAAGATGCGCCGGCTGTGGCCGCTCCTGGCCAGCGCTGTTCTCATCCTGCCGGCCGTTTCCCTCTCTGTGAACTGGCGAGCCGTGGACGTGAGCGGTGATCGGATGGCGCTGGAATATGCGGAGGAATGTCTGTCTGCCGTCGCGCCAGATGCGGTCTTGCTTACGCATGGGGACGCGCCGGCGTTCGCCCTCTGGTACGCGCATTATGCGCTGGGCCGGCGGCCGGACGCGGTGCTCATCACGATATCTTTGTGGCAGTACGACTGGTACCGCCGAAGCACGGCGCGGCACACTCCCGCCCTGTTTTCGCAGGATGATGACCCGCCTCCTACCCTGGAGATGCTGATACAGCACCTGCGTGCCCAGCGTGCTGTGTACCTGGCCGGCGAACCCTCTGCCCTGCCCGAGTACCGCTGGGCGCCGGCCGGTCCGCTGTTCCAACTGGCGGAATGAACCCTGTCTGCCCGTTCAGTCTTCTTTATCGTTGGCTGGCCCGCCGTACTCTTTCCACAGCGCATTCAGCCGCTCGACCACGTGCTGTGCGCCCGGCAAATGCGATGCACGGATATACAGCGAACCCTTGGTGCTGTGGAACACCCCCACCAGCGTGGAGGGCCGTGCCACGCGAGAGCCCGTGAAGCGCAGGACCAGGCACAGCGGGTCCTCACGGCGGGACGGGTCCTTGCCCGGCCGGCCCAGCTCCACCGCTTTCAGCGTGTCCCAGGGGATATGCACCGGCTGGCCGCTCTCCGTGATATACAGATACAGCCCGGAGGAACGCACTTCCAGCAGGGGAGGCACAAAGAAGAGCTGAACCGCGACGAAGCCTACCAATGCCAACCCCAGCAGGATCAACAGCACGGAGGTCACCGTGGTGAAGGGCGAGGGGCTGGCCGGCAGGAAGATGTGGGTGAAGAGCGTGTCCACGCCGGCCGCCATCTGTAGAAGCCCGAAGAACAGCGCCGGCACCATCGGCCAGCGCCGGCGGTATACCCGATACAGCACATCATTGGCCATAATGTAGTCTGGGCCTCCAAACGCTTACTGGGCCGGCGGTTCTTGCGATGGGGATGGAGGCTCGGCGGGAGCGGGTGGGGCCGGCGGTGCGGGCTTCGGCTGACGCGCGCTGATGAGCAAAGCGCGGACGACCAGGTACAGGCCTACCAGGATCAGGCCTACCGCCCATACCCAGTTCAGCAGATGCGCGCTGGAAAGGAGTGTCGCCAGCCCGACGACGAGCAGGATGACCGCCGGCCACATGGCCCAGCGGGCCTGCTCTCTGCCGAAGAGCAGGGCTACCAACCCGAAGGTCGCCGCTAGCCCGATAAAGAGGATGCCGCCCTTCTCGAACCCGCCGATTTTCTCGGGGAGGACGCTGACGACGGCCAGGCTGGTGAGGACGCCGGCGGGTATCACCGCCCACCACTGGGCACGGTTGGTGAGCAGGACCAGCCAGAAGCTCAGCGCCAGCACAATCAGAAAGACCGCGCTGCCGAACTGGCCCAGGCTGTCCCCGAAGCCCACCATGATGCCCAGCCCGAGCAGCACCATGCCGGGGATGACCGCCCACCATTGAGAACGCGGGTTGAAGATAAAGATGCTCAGGAAAACAATGCCGCCGGCGACGAACCCCAGCGTCCAGAACACGTTCTCGGCCCCGACGATGACCCCGAGGTTCTGCAGTAGCAAGAGCACACCCACAACGATGAGCACCGTCGCTCCCACCAGATATCGCGCCGCGCGATTCATATCGCCCTCCTCATGTTGGCAGAAAATCGGCTGAGAACATCCATTATCATACCCTATATGGCCGGCCGACGCAACAACGCGACAGCGGACCATAGACTATGGGCGACAGGCCATGGACGATAAGCCGCGGTCAGTGATCCATCGTCCAAAATTGACACCGCTCGTCTTTCGCGCTAGACTGGCATCGTCTTCCCGCCGCATACACCAGACCCGTGAGGTGAACCTTATGACCGGGATTCCCAATCTGGAGGCCATCAGCGAGCGCATCCGCGCTGCCTTCGAGGTCAAGAACGCCGCCCGGGACCAGGCGCTGTCCCGCTCGCGGGAACTCATCCGCTACTGCGCCATGTCCATCCGCGCCGTCCACCGCCAGGAGTTTGACCTGGCCCAGCAACTGCTGGAGCAGGCGCGCCAAGTGGCCGATGCCATGCGGGCCGACCTGGCGGGACATCCTGACCTGTATTTCGCCGGCTACACCCAGGATGCCCTCAAGGAATTCGTCGAGGCCAGCGCCACCTTCGCCCTTGTCCAGGACCGGCCTCTGCCTGAACCCGAGGCTATGGGGATCGAGTACAACACCTACCTGGCCGGCCTGGCCGAGGCCGTCGGTGAACTGCGCCGGCATGTGGTGGACCGCATCCGCGCCGGCGAATTATCCCGCGGCGATCGCCTGATGGAAATGATGGATGACATCTACGACGTGTTGGTCACCATGGATTATCCCGACGCAATTACCGCCGGCCTGCGCCGGCTCACTGATGTGGCCCGCGGCATCATCGAGCGCACGCGCGGCGACCTCATGATCGCCGCCCGCCAAGAGAAACTGGAGTCTGCGCTGGCCGCCTTCGAGGGCCATCTTCATGGGATGAATCAAACGGGGAAGGACGCGGCCCAGTGAGTATGAGCCGGCAGATGCCCATCATTAACGCCAGTGAGGTAGGCAGTTTCGCGTACTGTCCGCGCGCCTGGTGGCTGAGGCATGTGGAAGGCCTGGAGCCGCAGGATACCGAAGCCCTGCGCCGCGGGCAGGCCCTTCACCGCCGGCACTTTCAGGGTGTGCGCCGCATGTCACTCCTGCGGACGCTGGCTTTCCTGCTGTGGGGAGCGGCTGGTCTAGCAGGGCTGATACTGCTCCTTTCCTGGTTGTGGTAGGAGATGGGGAGTTGCTGTTCCTTCTTGCGCTGATGCTGTTCTCCGCCCTTGCCGGCACCGTGCTGTGGCTGTGGGCGCGCCGGCTTCGACAGAGGGCCGGCCTGCCGGCCGGCGGCATCCGCTATGCTGACGCGGGGGATGGCAGGTCTCCTCTCCTGCGCTCCGGGCGTTACGCTCTGCAAGGCCGGCCGGACTATGTGGTGCAGGAAGGCCGGCACCACATCCCGGTGGAAGTGAAGTCAGGCAATGCGCCGGCGGTCCCCTACGATTCCCATCGCCTGCAGTTGGCGGCCTATTGTCTGCTCATCGAAGAAACTGCCGGCCAGGCGCCGCCGTACGGCATTATCCGTTATGACGATCGCCCTATCCGGGTGCCGTATGATGATGCACTGCGGCGTGAACTGCTGGAGGCGCTGGAGACCATGCGCCGGCATTTGCTGGCCGGCGAGCCCCCGCCCCCGTCCTTATCCACCACGCGCTGTGCGCACTGCGGCTACGCCGATATTTGCGCCCGATGATGACTGCCGGCACCCTTTGCTGACGCTCTAAGAAAGCGCATTTGTGTTTTCTGACGGTGTTTGCTATCATGATAGTACTTCACCACAATAATTATTGATGATATAGGCGATGGAACTTAAGCCGAGCATCGGTCGTGGTAAAGCGCCATTCGACGGT
>CALIBQ010000048.1 GCA_938049385.1 uncultured Anaerolineae bacterium | reverse complement strand
GCGCGCGCCCCAATGCGATATGGGCAAAGCTTCAACGCCGGCGCGGCTGTATCGTTGCCGGGGTGGTCCTGCTGTTCCTGGCGGTTGGTGCCGGCCTGGCTGTGGGCTGGCTGGAGCGCCCTTCCGCGCGCACGGCGGCCGGCTGGGGCATCACGCTTGGCCTGCTGGCACTCGCCCTCTTCCTTACCCGATGCAGGGCGGGCTTCTGGCGCGGCATCTCCTTGGCCGGCCTGTTGGTGGTCGAGCTGTACGCCGCCGGCCGCTCCCTGCCCCTGGCGGCACCTACCGTTTGGGACGCCTTCGCCTCCCTGCGCACCGCGCCGGCGCACCTGCTGGCCGCCGGCCTGCACCTTCGGCCGGACGGCCGGCCGACCGATGAACGCGATGTGCCGGCGGCCGAAAGCACACTGGGGGATGATACCGCCCATTGGGGACGCGGCGCGCCGACCTTCCGTTTCCTGAGCATATCGGGCATCCAGTATGACCCGGGCGACCTGGCGGATATGTACGCCAACTGGCGCGGCCGGCTGCCGGAAAAAGCCGTGTATGACCTGGTGGTGGCGGCCAAGCAGAAAGAGGTCATCGCGCCCAATCTGCCCCTGCTGTACCGCATCGCGGCGGTGGACGGCTACGATGGCGGCGTGCTTCCTCTCAAGCGGTATGTGGCCATGCAGTCGCTGTTCCTGCCGCCGGAGGACATCCTGCCGGATGGGCGCTTGCGCGAACAGCTCAAGCAGGTGCCGCCGGCGCGCTTGCTGGCCCTGCTCAACGTGGAGTACGTCATCACCGATAAGGTGTGGGATATCTGGATGGATAACGTCTTTTACGACCTGCAGTTCGGGGCGGCGCTGGGCGCCGGCGGCCAGACGGAGGTCGCGGTCGAGAATCCCTACCGCTTTACCGCTACGCAAATCGGCCTTATCTCATATCTGGAAGGATGTGCCGGCGTGTCGGACGGCACGTCGGTGGCGGAACTGCGCTGGCAGGATGCAGGGGGTACCTGGCACGTCCTGCCGGTGCGTGCCGGCCGGGAGACCGCCGAAGGGCGCTACACCGCTGGCACGGCGCATACCCAGGCGAGGGTGGGCCGGCAGTGGGGGGACGGCGGGGCGGATTATGCGGCGCGCTTGCCGCTGGGCGGCGCGTTCCGGCCGGCAGAACTGTGGGTGCGCTGGGTCGGGCCGGCAGGTTGCCGGCTGGTGGTGCGTGGCATCTCCCTGATTGACAGCCGGACCGGCGCGCATCGGAGCCTGGTGGTCTCCGATAGGGGGCGGTTCCGGCTGGTGCACTCTGGCGATGTCAAGGTGTACCGCAATCTGGACAACCTGCCGCGCGCCTACCTGGTGGGGAGGGCGCTGGCCGTCTCGAGCGACGAGGAGGCGCTGGACATCATGCGGGGGGAGGGCTTTGACCCCGGTTCGCTAGTGCTGTTGCATGACGCTCCAGCAGAGGATTTTGGCTGGGCCGGCTGGGTGCCGGCGGAAATCGTGCGCTACGCGCCGGAAGAGGTGGTCCTCCGCACCCGTTCGGAAGAGCCGGCCTATCTGGTGCTGAGCGATACCTATTACCCGGGCTGGCGGGCCTATGTGGATGGGCAAGAGACGCCCATCCTGCGGGCAAATGGGTTGTTCCGCGCCGTGCGCCTGCCGGCCGGCGGGCATACGGTGGTGTTCCGGTATGTGCCGGTGAGCCTGCGCGCAGGGGCCGCAGTGAGCCTAGGGACATTGGCGGCCGGCGCCCTGGGCGCGATCGGGTGGTGGTTGCGGCGGCGCCGGCGGGGTTGAGCCGGCTTTTTGGTGCAGTACAATCCAGTACTACTGCGAAAGGGTTAGGAGGCACTCGATGAACGTGATGGATTCGGTGGATCTGCGCTCTGATACTGTGACCTGGCCCACGCCGGCCATGCGCGCCGCCATGGCCTCGGCGGAAGTGGGCGACGATGTCTGGGGGGACGACCCCACGGTCAAGCGCCTGGAGAGGATGGCGGCGGAACGCGCCGGCATGGAGGCCGCGCTCTTTGTCCCCAGCGGCACCATGGGGAATCTCATCGCCGCGTTGGTGCACTGTAACCGCGGCGATGAGATCATCCTGGGCGATAAGTGCCATACCTACATCTGGGAGGCCGGCGGCGCTTCCACCCTGGGGAGCATCGCCATGCATCCGGTCCCCAACCTGCCGGACGGCACCCTGCCGCTGTCCGCCATCGAGGCCGCCATCCGGCCCGATAATCCGCATTTCCCCCGCACCCGTGCCATCTTCCTGGAAAACACGCAGAATAGCTGTGGCGGGGTTGCCATCCCCCCTGTATACTTCGCCCAGGTCCGGGAGATGGCTGACCGGCACGGCCTGGCCGTACACCTGGACGGCGCCCGCATCTTCAACGCCGCTGTGGCGTTGGGCTGTCCCATCACGGAGTTCACGCGGTATGTGGACAGCGTGATGTTCTGCCTGAGCAAAGGATTGTGCGCTCCGGTGGGGAGCATGTTGTGCGGGACGGAGGAGTTCATTTACCATGCCCGGCGCTGGCGCAAGGCGCTGGGTGGCGGGATGCGCCAGGTGGGTGTCATTGCCGCCGCCGGCATTGTTGCTCTGGAAGAAATGGTGGACCGCCTGGCGGAAGACCACCGGCATGCGCGCATCCTGGCCGAGACGCTGGCCGGCCTGCCCGGGGTCATCATTGACCTCGACACCGTGCAGACCAATATCGTCTACTTCCAGCTCAGCGAATCTGTCCCCCTGGAGCCCCAGGAGCTGGTCTCGCGCCTGGAATCCGAGTATCGGGTCCGGATCGGCTGGATGAAGGAGCGGGAATTCCGCCTGGTTACCCACTACTGGATCACCCCGGAAAAGGTCGAGCAAGCAGTACGGGCGTTCCGGGCTGTTTTGGGGCAGGTGTAGCGCGCATCACACCCTTCGTTGATGTCTTGGGTACTGCCGGCGCAGGGTCATAAGGCGCGCCGGCAGTACCACGCTTGTCTCAAATGGGTGTGTTCTGGCCCCGAGCGCTTGTCATCTTCGCCGGCGGGACGTATAATCCCACCAGATTCCGCAATCAGACGGGTGCATAGATGAGTCAGCGTACAGGAGCGACGAGCGGGATTGCGCCGGCCGACCTGATCGCCGTTGTGCCGCGCCTGTCCTGGCGCCGCATCGTCGTCATCGGCGACCTTTTCCTGGATGAATACATCGAGGGGCAGGCCACCCGCCTTTCCCGCGAGGCACCCATCCCGGTGCTGGAGTTCGAGCGCAAGTTTTACCGGCCCGGCGGCGGCGCCAACCCGGCCAGCAATATCATTGCTCTGCAGGGCATCGCCGTGCAGGTGGGGGTGGTCGGAGATGATGAAGCCGGCCGCCAGCTCCTGCAGGAACTGCGAGACGCCGGTATTGACCCCGCCGGCGTCGTGGTGGACCCCTCGCGTCCCACTACCACCAAAACCCGCATCATCTCGCGCGGCAGTCTGCGCTTCCCCCAGCAGTTGGCGCGCATTGACCGGGTGGACCGCCGGCCGCTGGACCCAGCCGTGCAGGAGGCGCTGGTCTCTCACCTTCGCAGTCTGGCCTCGCGTGCCGAGGCTCTGCTGGTCTCCGATTACCGCACCAGCGTCATGTCCGACGGCATGGCCCAGACAGTGCTGGAAATTGCGCGCGCCCATGGCCTCCTGACCACAGTGGATTCCCAGGGCAATTTATCCCGCTACAAAGGGTTTGACCTGGTGAAATGCAATCAGGCTGAAGCGGAGGCGACGCTGGGGCGGGAGCTGGTGACCCATTCGCAGATCGAGGCCGCCTGTCAGGACCTGCTGGACGGCCTGCAGGCACAGGCGGTGGTCATCACGCGGGGGCCGCAGGGGATGGCCGGCCTGAGCCGGAGCGAGGGCTTTGTCATCCTGCCGGCGGTCAACCGCAGTGAGGTCTATGATGTAACAGGGGCCGGCGACACGGTCATCGCTGTGCTGACCATGGCGCTGGCCGCTAAGCTTCCGTTTGCCTACGCCCTGCGCCTGGCCAACTACGCCGCCGGCCTAGTGGTGCGCAAGCTGGGCAATGCCACCACCACCCAGCGGGAGCTGTGCTGGGCCATCGAGCACTGGTGAATCAGCCGGCCGGCGCCAACCCCAGCCGGCCGTTCTACCAGACCAATTGACGTACCTCGTCAATCGGCCCGACCAGCCGCTCCGCGGTCTGGCGAAAGCGGTGCACATCCCCGGTGCAGAAAAAGCGCGTGTTCTCGAGGGATCCCGGGCCGGCGCGCAGGCCGTACATATCCAGCACCCGCCCGACCTGGCGCGCCACCGCCGGCGCCGGGTCAATGATATCCACGTCTGGCCCGACCACCTGGCGCAGGGCCGGCATCAAAAAGGGATAATGGGTGCATCCCAGCACCAGCTCGTCAATGCCGGCTTCCAGCATCGGGGAAAGGTATTCCCGCAGGAGGGCGATGGTGCCGGCGTCCTCCAGCCGGCCTTCCTCCACCGCTTCCACGAGGCCCGGGCAGGCCTGCGTCCAGACCTCGACCCCATTGGCGAAGCGCTCCACCAGCCGGGCAAAGACCGTGGCCTGGATGGTGGCCTGGGTGGCGATAACGCCCACGCGCCGCCGGCGGGTGCGCTCGGCGGCTGGCTTCACCGCCGGCTCCATCCCCACGATGGGAACGGTGTACCGCGCTCGCAGGCTCTGGAGGCTGGCCGCTGAGGCGGTGTTGCAGGCTACCACCACCGCCTTCGCATCCAGCTCTTCCACGAAAAAGCGCACGATCTCATGGGCAAAGCTTTCGATCTCGGCATGGGAGCGCCGGCCGTAAGGGATATGGGCCGTGTCTCCCAGGTAGACCAGCGCTTCCTGCGGCAGAAGCTCCCGCACGGCGCGCCAGACGGACAACCCTCCCACGCCCGAATCGAACAGGGCGATGGGCCGGCCGTCACTCATCGGGCCGCCTCCGCGACGAAGGCCTCGAACAGCCGGCGCATGGCCGGCACGGCATCCAGCAGGTTCTCCGGGTGCCACTGCACGCCCACCACAAACCGCCGGCCGGGCAGTTCCATTCCCTCGATCACACCATCCGGTGCCCAGGCCGCGGCAGACAAACCATCGCCCAGCTCTTTCACCGCCTGATGATGGCGCGAGTTCACCCACAGGGATTCCTCCCCGAGGATGGCGAAGAGCCGGCTGTCCGCCGCCAGCCGCACCTCATGCGCCAGCTCGTCCAGGGCATGGGACGGGTAAAAGCGGGGATGGTCGCAAGCCGGCACCAGTTCGGAGGGGATATCCTGGATCAGGGTTCCTCCCAGTGCCACGTTCAGGAGCTGATGGCCCCGGCAGATGGCCAGCACCGGGCGGTCCTGCGCCACCATCCAGCGGGTCAGCATGATTTCCGTCTCGTCGCGCAGGGGGTCGGTGTGCGTTGTGTTATGGTGGCGAACCGCCCCATAGAACTGTGGGTCCACGTCTTCGCCGCCGGCCAACAGCAGGCCGTCCAACCGCGCCATTAGTTCCTTCAATGCTTCTTCCTGCAAGCCCACAGGGACCAACAGCGGTGCCGCGCCAGCGCGCTGTAATGCCTCGATGTAGGTCCGCTGAACCCCCATCACTGGCAGACGGTTCGCATTCAGCTCAATCTGGGCGCATGGGATGCCGATAACAGGATGGGGCATAACTCTGGATGTTCCTCCCTATGATGGGGTTTTGGATTCTTCTGGCTCCTCGCCGGCGGTCAGGGGATAGCGCACCAGGGTGATGGGTTTGTCCCGTGTGATGCGGAAGCCGTCAAAATCGCGTGCCACACGCACGGCGGGGAAGATGGGGCGCGCCTCTTCCAGCACCTGTTGGGCAGTGTAGCGGCGCGAGATATGCGTCAGGATGAGCTCCCGCACGCCGGCGGCCGCCGCCAGCTCGGCGGCCTGCCGCGCCGTGATGTGGCCGAAGTGGCGGGCCATCTCGCGCTCCTCTTCCAGATAGGTTGCCTCGATGACCAGAACGTCCGCGCCGCGCGCCGGCTCCACTAGGCTCTCCACCTCGCCGGCGTCCCCGACGAAGACCAGCTTGGCGCCCGGTTCTTCCGGCCCCAGGACCTCGTCCGGTGTCACCACGCGGCCGTCGGCCAAGGTGATGGGTTCGCCCTGCACCAGCCGACGGCGTTCGGGGCCGGCCGGCACGCCCAGTGCTTCCGCCTTGTCGTTCAAGAAGCGCCGCTTGGGCCGCTCCTGGAAGGTGTAGCCCAAGCTTCCGCTCTCGCGATGCATCACCGGAAAGGCGATAAGTTCGAAGTGCTCGTCAGCCATGATAACGCCGGGGCGGATTTCCACATAGGCGATCTCAATAGGGGGAATGCCGGCCCCGAAGACCACCTGCATCAGCGCCCGCACCCGCTCCAGCGCCCAGGCGCCGCCGTAAATCTCCAGCCGCGGGATCATCTCCCAGCGCGCAAAGGTCGAGGCCAACCCGCCCAACCCCAGGATATGGTCCAGGTGCCCATGGGTCAGCAGAATTTTATCCAATCGTTTGAAGCCGAGGCCGCTCTGGAGAAGCTGGCGCTGGGTGCCCTCGCCGCAGTCAATCATGAAGCGGTATTCCTTGTAGAGCACCACAGCGGAGGAAAGCCCTCTGCGGACAGAGGGAGCGGATGCCGATGTGCCGAGAAAGACCAGTTCGAACATGCTGTGACCTTTGCTAGTGTTCTGTGGTTGGACGGGGGCATTATACCACAGGCAGGGAGCAGGGAGCGAATTTCCGGCCGGCTACCGCCGGGAGCGGTCAGAAAGATTGGAAAAGAGAGGTGAGGAAGGTGATGGAGCCGGCGCCGGCATAGGCCACAGCCAGCATCTTAAGGGTTTTGCCGGCCCAGCAGGGGAGCAGGAATTCCCACAGGGGCATTTTCAGCGTGCCGGCGGCAATGCCGGCCAGGTCAAAGATCGGGTTGGGGATGAACGCCAGCACGAATATCGCAAAGGGGCCGTAGCGGTTCATATAGGCGCGCACGCGCTCGTAGCGTGCCCGGTCCTCGACGATGGCACTGCCGGCGTAGCCGGTCATATAGCCGACGATCTCGCCCAGGGTACTGCCCAGGCCGGCGGCCAGCCCTACCTGCCAGGCCGGCATGGTGCTCCCGAAGGCGAAGACGAAGGCGATGGTCGGCGCCGGCA
Source organism: uncultured Anaerolineae bacterium (assembly GCA_938049385.1). GTDB lineage: Bacteria > Chloroflexota > Anaerolineae > JACIWP01 > JACIWP01 > JACIWP01. The sequence goes on along the minus strand of CALIBQ010000048.1, from coordinate 39,265 downwards.
TGACCAGCGTGGCGTTGCCCAGCACATTGATGATGAAGATGCCCAGCAGGCCGTAGCGGGAGAACTGCCCCAGCGTATCTCGGTACATGATGATGGCCAGGGTGATGCCAACGGCGAAGAGGAACATGAACAGGCGCGGCAGGACCTGCCGCCAGTTGATGCCGGCCCACCAGCCCCGCAAGGAGATGCGGCTCTTATGTCCTTCGGCGCCATTATGGAGCGCCGATGGGTTCGCACAATCATTCATGGTCGAATAGCTATCCTCATCTCGAGATGTCAGACTTTATCACTGGCGATGGGAGGCCCCTTTCCCCGCACGCGGGGAGGGGAGAAGCCCCACCCCTGGCCCCTCCCCGCACGCAGGGAGGGGAACCGGCGCAGGAGGAAGCCCCCGGGGCTTCGCACACCGAACCAGGCGCTTCAGCGTCTGGCTAATGGGTGCAGGGTGTGGCGAGCGGCGTGCCGTCGTGGTAGAAATTTGCCCAGGCATACACTGGCCAGTACAGCACGTCGAACACCAGGCCGATGGGCCACCAGAACACTTCCGGCTCGACGAACTCGCCGGCGGCCTCCCGCGCCTGTTGGCAGGCCTCCAGCGCACTCTTCCAGGCGAAATGGAACCCCAGCCCCAGCACCAGATATATGACAGCAGTCAACACCAGGACCTGCACCGCCCTGGATAGAATACGGTGAGCCACCTCCCGCCCTCCTACAAGACTGCTGTGCCTGTAAATTGTAACCCCTGCCGGCCGCGCGGGATGCGCCGGCTCACTTCTCCCGAATGGTCACCCGCCGCATCACATCCCCCGGCGTGATGCGCAGGACGGTGTCCATGCCCTCGACGACCTGTCCGAAAATGGTGTACTGCCCGTCCAGATGCGGCTGAGGCGCCAGGCAGATGTAGAACTGGCTTCCGCTGGAGCGCCGTTCGGGGTTGACCTCGTCGGGCCGGCGGGCCATGGCCACCGTGCCGGTGATGTGGGTGAGACTGCTGATCTCCGCCTCAATGGTATAGCCCGGGCCGCCAGTGCCATCGCCCTTGGGGTCGCCGCCTTGGATGACGAAGCCCGGCACCACCCGATGGAAGGGCAGCCCATCGTAAAAGCCCTGGCGGGCCAGCTTGACGAAATTCTCCACCGTCTTCGGGGCGATATCGCCGTACAGCTCGATGACGATACTGCCTTTGTCCGTCTCAATGGTGGCGAGGTAGCGGGCCGGCGCCGGCTTGGGCCAGGGGTGCCAGATCACCAGCAGGCCGGCGGCGATGAGCACCAGCGCCAGTACGGCGGCCAGCCACCACCAGCGGCGGCTATCGTTGTGTTTCGCGCTCATGAGCAACCTCCTGTCTGGCTGGCGCGCGCCATTCCAGCTCGCGCAGGAAATACAGGGCGATGCCGGCGGCGGCCGCACCGATGATATACGATTCCAGCCGGTCAGCGTTGACGATGAACATGGCCAGCGCGCCCAGCAGTCCGCCGGCGAGGTACAGCGTCAGCACTGCCTCGCGATGGGTCATGCCGCGCGCCACCAGTCGGTGCGATACGTGGTCTTTCCCCGGGGTGGTCAGCGGGTTGACGCCGCGCCGCAGACGGGAGATGATGACTAACCCCGTGTCGAAGATGGGAAGCCCCAGCACCAGCACCGGTATCATCCAGGTGACGGCGGTGATGTTCTGCGGGAAGCGCAGTTTGATGCCCACGGCGGCCAGCATGAAGCCGATGAAGAGGCTCCCGGAGTCGCCCATGAAAATCTGCGCTGGGTTGAGGTTGTAGAACAGGAAGCCGATGCAGGCGCCGAGGAGCGCCGCGGCCAGGGCGCCGACCAGGTACTGGCCACTGCCGGCCGCCAGCAGGAGGAAAAAGCCGGCGGCGATGGCGGCCACGCCGGCGGCCAGCCCATCCATGTTGTCCATCAGGTTCAGGGCGTTGGTAATGCCCACCACCCAGAGGAGTGTAGCCAGCACGTTCACCGCCGGCCAGGGGAAGAGGGAGATGCGCACGTCCGAGAGCACCAGGATGCCGGCGGCGATCGCCTGGCCGATAAGCTTGGCCCATGCCGGCAGGGGCCGGCGGTCATCCCACAATCCCAGGAATGAGGCCAGCGTGGCACCCAAAATGATGCTCAGCAGTTGGCTGATGTTATAGGGGTCCTCGAAAACCAGCAGGGCGATGACGAACGCCAGGTAAATGGCCACGCCGCCCAGCCGCGGGATGGGGATGGTGTGCACCTTGCGGGCGGAGGGCTGGTCCATGAAGCCCAAGCGCGGGGCCAGCCGGCGCATGAGCGGCGTACCGCCGGCGGCGACCACCAGCGCGGTCAGGAAGATCAGCATGTATAGCTTGATGGAGGACATGGTCAGCCTCCCAACGACTGGCGCAACTGCTGGATAAGCTGTTGCAAGGGGTCCCGCTCCTGGGCCGGCGCCAGCGGCAGGGCGCGCTCGGCATACTCCAGGGAGCGGGTGATATCCCCGATCTGCTGGAAGAGCAGGGCCAGGTTGCGCAGGCTGATGTAGTCCTCCGGGGCTATGCTCACGACGTACAGGTTCTCCTGAATGGCTTCCTGGATGCGTCCTATCCGTGCGTAGGCATACCCCAGGGCGCTGTGCGCCTGCACCAGGTTCGGTTCCAGCACCAGCGCCTGGCGGTAGGCTTCCACAGCGTTGTCCCACTGCTCCCAGGCGAGGTAGACATCTCCCATCAGCAGATAGGTCTGGCTGAATTCCGAATCGAGCGCCAACGACTGCTGGTATTTCTGCATGGCCTCGTCATAGCGGCCCATGTAGTAGTACACCAGGCCCCATTCGTTGAAGAGGCCGGCGTTGTGCGGGCTGAGCTGGGTGGCCTGTTCGTAATAGCGGAGCGACTGCTCGAAACGTTCCTGGCGCTTGGCCGGGTCATCCGTCATTTGTGCCCACAGGCGGTACAGCCGGCCGAGGTTGGCCGTATGATCGGTGTTCAGCGGATTCAGCCGCTGGGCCGTTTGCAAGGCGTCAAGGCTCTGCGCGATGAGCCTTTCGCGTGCCGCAGGGTCTGCCAGGGTTTCGGCTTTCTGAAGCTGTGCCCGTCCCAGGAAGAGGTAATAGTAATCCTGCCGGGGCGTCAGGTCAATCGCTTTCTGGTAATAGGAGATGCCGGCATCCCACTGCTGGAGCGATTCGGCCCGCTTGCCCAGCTTGAAGTAGACATCCGCCTGGATGACGTTCATATTGGTGTTGACCAGGGCCAGGAATGCCAAGGGGAAGAGCACCAGGCCGGCCAGCGCCGACGCGGCGCTGTATTTGCCCCACCCAGGGCGCGGCAGGGGTTCACTTGTCTCGAACAGCAGGGTGATGGCCAGCAGGAACATGACCAAGAAGACGGCGGTATAGGGCACGACGATGTGATAGGCCGGGTCCGCCGCGTACGGGATGAGCCGGCCGGCATGCCACAGGGTCAGCGGGACACAGATAATCACGGTGATGGCGATGTATACCAGCGCATAGGTCAGCCAGCGCGCCGACGGCTCCCGCGAGGGGCCCTGATGCAGGGCCAGGCCGCCGGCCGCGCTCAACATGCCGCCCACCAGCCAGGTCAGCACGAACAACCCCAGGATGCCGTAGGAGCTCTCGAACTGTGCCGGCCCGCGCACGATGGCCGTCAGGGAGCGGGCGATAATGGCCAGGGCAGTGCGGTCGCCGGCCTGGTTGGTGATGTAATCGTAGCCGCAGATGACCAGGACCAGGGCCGAGATAAGCGAGAAGGCGATGACATATATCAGGCCGGTAGATGGGGGCGCGGCCGGCCGGGCCGGCGGCTGTTTGCCGCCTTTGCGCTTCGCGCTCGCCGGCGCAGGGGCTGGCGCCGGCGCGGAGGCCTCCAGCGGGATGCGGTGCAGGTACAGGGCGACCAGCAGGCCGGCCAGCGCCCAGAAATGGACGCGCGTGGAAGCAATGGCGATGCCGAAATGAATTTCCACGAAGTGCCCGACGATGGCCGCCAGCAGGGCAGTGAGCAGGATGCGCTGGCCGGCCGGCAGTGTCTCGCCCCGCGCGCGGGGCCGCGGTACGGCGGCCGCCCAGGTAAGGTAAGCGATGATGCCCAGGATGAAGCCGGCGGCCAGTCCTACGCCGGCCAACCGCCAGCTCCGCTCCACAAGCCAGGGGAAGAGCACGCCGGCCAGCGCGCCGGCGGCGCTGGCGCCGATGAACAGCCGGCGCTGGGCCGGCCCCTCCAGCAGACCCAGCCATCTCATCCCATAGTAAAAGATACTGCCGAACAGGAGGATATAGGCCAGGAAGCCGATGACCCCGGTCGTGACCAGCGCGTCGAAGGTCTCGTTGTGAGACCGGTCGGGCGAGGCATTGCGCGCCTCGTAATGGGCCAGCTCCGGCGGATAGACCGGGTTATAGGCGACCCACATGGACTCCGGCCCGTAGCCGATGATGGTGCGGCCGGCATCCCGCTGGAGCAGGTCCACTACCCCTTCCCAGATGAGGGTGCGCACCTTGCCTGTGCCGCTTTCCATCTCGAAGACCTGCCCCAGCCGGCCGATGTAGGGCCAAGAGCGGAGCGGTGTCAGCGGCGAGTGGGGCAGGTTGAAGACGATCAGGAAAGCAATGCCGAACAGGGCCTGCAGCAGCCAGCTCAGCCAGAGCCAGCGCTGGCCGCGGCGCATGATGGCCAGCAGGCCGAAGGCCGGCAGGCCGCCCACCGGCAGGGTGACCAGCGCAGTGCCGGCGGCACGGGCAACCTCGTCCGGCCGGATGGGGGAGGTGTCGGGGTGGCGCTGGCGCAGGGCAATAAGGCCCAGCAGGACGAAGACGTAGAGGCCAGCCAACAGCCCCAGCCATGGGCCGCGGCTCTGGGTGAAGAAAATGGTCAGGAGCTGGGCCACCAGCACGGCCGTGTAGGTGCCGGTCTGCACCGCGTGCGCCAGGGTACCCTTTTCCTCATCCATCAGCAAAGAGAAGGAGCGGATCAGCCGCTCCAGGGTCAGGAAAAAGGCCATGATAAGGTAGGCGGCGACAAAGATGGCGTTGCCCATGTTGGAGGCGACGCGAGCCGTAACATCGCCGCCCCAGGGCAGGGGGTCGCGCTGGTAGTGCTGGAGGATGCCGTAGATGGCGATGGGCAGGCTGGTCAGTACGATGGTGTTGATGAAGCGGTCCACCTGCTCGCGCCGGCGCAGGTTCGCCAGTACCATCAGGAAGATGAAGATGTAGGAAAAGGTCGAGTAGGTGCCCTGCAGGCGCTGGTAGGAACCCCAGAGGCTGACGTATGGCACCACGGAAAAGATGGTGCTGATGATGTAGGCGAGGATCAGGAAAAGGGTTGGCAGGGCCAGGGGTGTGGCGCGCAGACGGACCCAGAGGCCGGCCAGCCCCGACGGCTCGGCCGCCTCTCCTTCTGATACGGTAGGGCGGCCGGCATGCAGGAGGCCGTCAAAGGTCTTGACCAGCCAGGCGGCGGCCATGACCAGCGCGATGGAGCGCACCAGGCTGATCTTATCCGGTTCGAAAACGCGATCGGAATAAACGTTGAAGAACAGCGGTGCAGTGATCAGTGCCAAAAGCCAGCCGGCTTCCAGCAGGCGCTCGCAGAACCTGCCGATATAGCTCTGCCTCATATCCTCATTCCCCAGCTTCGGATAAGGAAATCTTACCCCAAGTAAGGGGAAAAATCAAATGGGAGCGGCCCTGCACCGGAACGCATGGAAAATGCCCCAGGAGGAGGGGGAATATGCTATAATGCCGGCAGAGGTTGATAGGTGGGACGAGGAGAGTTTGCGATGGAAACGCTTACACTGCCGGCGGTGTTTCTGCGACTGCTGGTAATTTTCCTGTTGATCCTGGCGAACGGTTACTTCACGGCCATGGAGTTTGCGCTGGTGGCGGTGCGCCGCACCCGCATCGCCCAGCTCTCGGCGGAGGACAATCGCGCGGCACAGCTCGTGGGCCGGCTGTTGGGTAACCCGGACCGCTTTATTGCCGCCTCTCAACTGGGCATCACTATGGCCAGCCTGGCGCTGGGATGGGTGGGGGAAAGCACCATGGCGGCCATTGTCGAACCGCCCCTGCGCGCCCTGGTGGGACGCTGGAGCACGGCGGTAGCCAATACGGCCGGCACTGTGCTGGCGTTCGCGCTCATCACCTATCTGCACATCGTGTTGGGGGAACAGGTCCCCAAGGGGGTGGCCCTGCGCTATGCGGAGCGCACCTCGCTGGCCTTTGCGCCGCTGATGGACATTTTCTTCCGCATCTTCCGCCCCTTTATTGTGCTCCTGGATTCCTCCGCCCATGCGGTGCTAAAGTGGCTGGGCGCCGGCCTGCCGGCCGGCCACCGCATGGCCATGACCGTGGAGGAACTGCGCATGGTCATCGAGGAAAGCCAGCGCGAGGGCCTGCTGGGGGCGGAGCTGGAGGATATGGTCCAGCGGGTTCTGCGCTTCGGCGACCGGCCCGTTCGGGAGGTCATGATCCCCCGCACCGAGATCCAGGCGGTGGAGAAAGGTGCCGCCCTGGAAGAGGTACTGCGCCTGTTCGTGGACAGCCGGCATGCCCGCTTCCCGGTCTACGAGGGCAGTCTGGACAATATCGTTGGCATCATCGCCATGAAGGACCTCCTGGCGGCGGTGGCGCTGGGTGAGGTGGACCGTCACAGCTCCATCGAGCCGCTCATCCGGCCGGCCTTCTGCATCCCGGAGACGCGCAAGGTGGGGACGCTGTTCTCCGAGATGCGCGAGCGGCATATCCAGATGGCGGTGGTGCTGGATGAGTACGGCGGCACCGCCGGCATCGTCACCCTGGAGATGCTGACCGAGGAGATCATGGGGGAGATCAGTGAGGAATGGGCGGTCAGTGAGCCGGCGCTGGAGCCTCTGAGTTCCCACACCTTCCGCGTCAGCGCCCAGCGCCGCATCGAGGAGATCAACGAGGACCTGGGGCTGAACCTGCCGGAATCCGAGGATTACGAGACGCTGGCCGGCTTCATCCTGTATCAACTGCAGGCCATTCCGGCGGAAGGGCAGGTCCTGCGCTATCAGGACATCGAGTTCAAGATCGTAGAGATGGATGGACTGCGCATTGAGACGGTGGAGATCACGACGCGCGCCGGCGGCCATGGGCCGGCGGACCCGGCCAATCCGGTGGACAGGTAGCACCCGCATCCGATGTGCATGGCAAGCATACTAGGGAGAAAGAATCCTGCCATGAAACTCACATGTCTGGTGGACAATGCCGTACTGCCGCTTTCCTCGTTCTGGGGAGAGCACGGGCTGGCGGTGCTGGTGGAGTCGCGGGATGGGCGGGTGCTGATGGATACCGGCGCCAGTGCGGCGGTCTTTCTGCACAACTTGGAAGCCGCCGGCATCGCGCCGGAGACCATCCGCGCCCTCGTTATCAGCCACGGCCATCATGACCACACGGGCGGGCTGGGGGCGTTCCTGGAGCGCCAGCCGGGCCTGCCCCTATATGCCCATCCCGGCATCATGACCGAACGATTTTCCCAAAAGGAGGGGAATCTGCGCGCCATCGGGATGAAGATGGCGCTGGCGGAGCTTCGCCGGCAGGCCGACCTGCGCCTGAGCGCCGAGCCGCAGGAGGTACTGCCCGGCATCTGGACCACCGGCGAGATCATCGGACGGAGCGAGCCGGAGGGACGCAGTCCCAATCATGTGGTGCGCGGCGAGGCCGGCTGTGTGCCGGACCCGTATCGCGATGATATGTCCCTGGTGCTGGAGACAGGGGCAGGATTGGTGCTGGTCTGCGGGTGCTGTCATGCCGGCTTGCTCAATACCCTGAACCATGTGGCGCGGGTGTTCGGGCGCCCGGTGCTGGCCATCTTCGGCGGCACCCATTTGGTCAGCGCCGACGCCGCGCATCTGGAGCGGGTAAACCGGCGGCTGAAGGAGATGCCGGCGCTGAAGGCGGTCTACCCGAACCACTGCACGGGGGAGCGGGCCATATTTCACCTGATGCAGGCCCTGGGACCGCAGATGGTACATGCCTGGCCGGCGGGGAGCGTCCTTGACCTAGAGACGGTTGTCTGAAGCGAGCTTGAGAGCCAAGGCCTTTGCAACGCCTCACGGCTCTGGGGGCGTTGGAAAAGCGGGTATTGGCTCATCGCCTGGCAGTTGAAACTGCGGCTGTGTGCCTGCAAAGTCGGCCTGCGCCGACTTCGCGAAACCTGCGCAGGCAGGCTGCGCAGTTGCTGCCGTGGCTTCAGCCGCCAGGCCGCTTCCATAGATTGTATGTTTGGACCTTTTCAACGCCCTCGGCTCTTTCCATTGACCGATTCGCCGCCGTGTGCTAGAATGCGGCACACCTGACGCGCCCGAGGCTTTCTCCTGGGGTTATTATATATAAGCCACGGACAGGTACCACGCAGTGAGGAGATAACGGCCGTGAGATTCCAAGAAGCCCTTCAGGATGGACGCATCCTTATCGCCGATGGAGCCGCCGGCACGCTTCTGCAGGCCGCCGGCCTGCCCGCCGGCATGGCTCCCGAAGAATGGAACGTGCTGGAGCCGACCAAAATCGAGGCCATGCATCGCGCCTACCTGGAGGCCGGCGCACAGATTATCCTGACCAACACCTTCGGCGGCAACCGGCTCAAGCTGGCGCGCATGAAGAAGGAATCGGAGCTGGAGCGCTTCAACCGGGCCGCTGTGGAGATCGCCCGGCGCGCCGCGGAACCCTTTGGCGCCTGGGTGGCCGGCGATATGGGCCCCACCGGCGAACTGATGGTGCCTCTGGGAAGCCTGACCTTCGACGAAGCGCGCCGCGCCTATGCGGAGCAGGCCGGCATTCTGGCGGATGCCGGCGTGGACCTGCTGGTCATCGAGACCATGAGCGATTTGGAAGAGGCACGCGCGGCGGCCCTGGGCGCCCTGGAAGGGGCGGACCTGCCGGTGGTGGTGACCATGAGCTTTGATACCCGCGGGCGCACCATGATGGGCGTTACCCCGGAGCAGTTGATGGAGACGCTGTGGCCGCTGGGCCTGACGGCCATCGGGGCGAACTGCGGCCGCTCGCTGGAAGAAAATCTGGAGGCGTTCCGCCGGCTGAGGGAGGCCAACCCGAAAGCGCGGTTGTGGATCAAGCCCAATGCCGGCCTGCCGCGCCTGGACGGCGACCGCGTGGTGTATGATGTTACGCCGGCGCAGTTCGCCGAATTTGCGCTGAAATTCCGCGCATATGGCGCGCAGATCATCGGCGGGTGCTGTGGAAGCACGCCGGCGCACATCGCCGCCGTTGCCCGCGCCCTGCAGAGCAGTGCTGTGCCCGGTTCAGAGTAATGGGAGAGGACATGGCCGGCGTTCTCTCGACCCAGTACTCGTATCACTTTACCCGTAGAAACCTGTACTACCGCTTCCTGCAGTGGACCATCCGCTTGTTGATCACCCTGCTGGCGCGTCTGCGGGTGGAGGGGCTGGAGAACCTGCCGCGCCGCGGTCCCCTTATCCTGGTAACCAATCACCTGCACTGGCTGGACCCACCGGTCATTTTCTGCGTCCTGCCGGTGCGCACGACGGTGCTGGCGGCGGAAAAGTGGGAAGCGCATCCCATTGTGGGCCGGCTCTTCAAATCCATCAACGCTGTGTTCATCCGGCGCGGCGAGGCGGATATCGGCGCCCTGCGCAAGGTCCAGCGACTGTTGGAGCAGGGTGCCATCGTGGGCATCGCGCCGGAGGGCACGCGCAGTAAGACAGGAGGGTTACAGCACGGCAAGGGCGGAGCGGCCCTGCTGGCGCTGAGGACGGGTGCCGCACTGGTGCCGGTAGTAGCCTATGGCCAGGAAAAGGTCTTTCGCGAGCTGAGGCATTTGCGGCGGGCGGAGATCGTGGTGCGGGTGGGAAAGCCCTTCAAGCTTCCACCTCTGCAGGAGGGGAATCAGAGCCGGCAGATCGATGCCATGACCGAGGACATCATGCTGCGCATCGCCCGGCTCCTGCCGCCCGAATATCGCGGCGTCTACCGGGATAAGGTGCCGGAGGATGCGGCCGGCACGCCCTCGTGAAGCGCACTGCTGAAACAACAAGAGGCCATCTCCACCTGGGAAATGGCCCCTTGTTGTCTGGTGGCGGCGACTGGACTCGAACCAGTGACCCAACGATTATGAGCCGTTTGCTCTGCCAACTGAGCTACGCCGCCTTCAGGTAGCGGGGGTTGGATTCGAACCAACGACCTTTGGGTTATGAGCCCAACGAGCTGCCACTGCTCCACCCCGCATCGCTTTTCACTTTTATTATACCGGCTTGTCGGGCAAATGTCAAAAACCGAGTGTGAGGGTGTTGAAAAACTCATCACCCGGCAGTTGAACCGGCGGGCCGGCGCCGACTTCGCGAAGCCTGCGCCGGCAAGCCTCGCAGAGTGGTATGATGGTCTGGCCTGTAAAAGTTGCACATACGGCGCTGGCGCGCTATAATGCGCATACATCATCCTAACCGATCGAACTCCCAAAGGAGTGAACCATGTCCTCTCGACCGATGCGCAACATCCTGGTGACCGGCGCCTGTGGGCAGATTGGCTCGGAACTGACCATGGCCCTGCGGGAACGCTACGGGAATGAGCATGTGGTGGCCGCCGGCCATCGTACCCCTCCACCCGATGACGTGCGGGACTCCGGTCCCTTCGTATACCTCGACGTGACGGACCGCCAGGCCCTCGAAGAAGTGGTGGAGCAGTTCCAGATTGATACCATCTTCCACCTGGCCGCCGTGCTGTCGGCCGTCGGCGAACAAAAACCCGACGTAGCCTGGCGCGTGAACATGAATGGGTTGTATAATGTGCTGGAGGTAGCGCGCACCCGCTCCCTGACGCGGGTGTTCTGCCCCAGCTCGATGGCGGTCTTTGGCCCCAGCACACCGAAGGAGAACACGCCGCAGGAGACCATCCTGAGCCCGACCACCATGTACGGGATTACCAAGGTCGCCGGCGAACTGCTGGGCAATTACTATGTACAAAAGTTCGGCGTAGATGTGCGCGGACTGCGCTATCCAGGTATCATCAGCCATAAGACGCCGCCAGGCGGCGGCACGACGGATTACGCTGTAGCCATCTTTTACGACGCGGTGAAGTACCGCCGCTACACCTGCTTCGTTCGGGAGGACACGGTGCTTCCGATGATGTACATGCCCGATGCCGTCCGGGCGGCCATCGAGCTGATGGAAGCGGATTTCCGCCGGCTGACGCGCCACGCGGACTACAACATCACCGCCATGAGCTTCTCCGCCGGCGAGCTGGCCCGCGAGATTCAGAAGCACATCCCGGACTTCGTGTGTGAGTTCCAACCCGACTTCCGACAGGCCATCGCCGATTCCTGGCCGCGTTCCATTGATGATAGCGTGGCGCGCACCGATTGGGGCTGGCGGCCGGCCTATGACCTGCCGGCCATGACGGTGGATATGCTGAACGCCCTGCAGACCCGCTATCAGCAGGGCCAACTGTGAACAGGCTGTTGCCGAAAGGGAGGAATGCTATGGGCGATAAACTCGATTTCATCCGCGAGGAAATGGAACGTTTGCGGAATGAGGGCCTGCTCATCACGATCCGCCGGATGGACACCCCGCCCGGCGCCTGGATGGTGGTGGACGGGCGCAAGGTGCTCAACTTCTGCACCAACAACTACCTGGGTCTGGCCACGCATCCGAGGCTGAAGGAAGCGGCCATCAAAGCCATCGAAGAGTGGGGCGCCGGCCCGGCCGCGGTGCGCTCCATCGCCGGCACCCAGCGCCTGCACCTGGAGCTGGAAGAACGGCTGGCCCGCTTCAAAGGGGTCGAGGCCGCGCTCTACGTCCAGTCCGGCTTCTGCGCCAACCAGGCCGCCATCCCGCCCCTGGTGGGGCCGGAGGATGTCATCTTCTCCGACGAGCTGAACCACGCCAGCATCATTGACGGATGCCGGCTGTCGCGCGCCAAAATCGTAGTCTACAAGCACTGTGACCCGGAGGACCTGGAGGAAAAGATCAAGGAGCATCTGCCCAATTACCGCCGCGGTCTCCTGGTGACCGACGGCGTGTTCAGCATGGACGGCGACATCGCTCCGCTGGACAAGCTGTACGAGGTGGCAGAGAAGTACGGCCTCATTACCATGGTGGACGACGCGCACGGCGAGGGAGTGCTGGGGCGCGGCGGCCGCGGCATCGTGGACCACTTCGGTCTGCACGGCAGGTTCGACATTGAGATCGGCACCTTGTCCAAGGCCTTCGGTGTGGTGGGCGGGGTGATCGCCGGCAAGAAGGTCATCGTGGACTTCCTGCGCCAGAAGGCGCGCCCCTTCCTGTTCTCCAGCGCCGTCACGCCGGCGGACACCGCCGCCTGCATCGCCGCTGTGGACCTGCTGGAGGAATCCACCGAACTGGTAGACCGGCTGTGGGCCAACGCCAACTACTTTAAGTCCGAGATGAAGCGCATGGGCTTTGACATCGGTGCTTCGCAGACGCCTATTGTGCCGGTCATGCTGGGTGAGGCGCCGCTGGCGATGGAATTTTCCCGCCGGCTGTTTGAGGAAGGCGTCTTCGCTATGGCGCTGGGCTTCCCCACCGTGCCGCGCGGCAAGGCCCGCATCCGGGTGATGAACACGGCCTCCCACACGAAAGAAGACCTGGATCGCGGCCTGGAGGCCTTCCATAAGGTGGGGCGCGAGCTGGGCGTCATCTCGGGCTAACCCAATATTTTTACGTTATTTTATGTTTAGGATGCGGCGGCATACTTGACGCTGGGGGATGCCTATGCTATCATCAGGGTAGGTTGCGGAGGCCTGGCCGGCACCCGGACCGCCGGAAAACAGGCCGACCTACCACGAAGAAGGAGGCATCCTGTGAGCAAAAAGGTCATTTTCTCCCTGGGAGTGATGGCGCTGGTAGTGATCCTGATACTGGTCAGTGCCGGCGGGTGCACGCGTCCCAAACCGGAAGCCAAGGCCACGCCGACCGCCGCGGTGAGTGAACCGGTTCTGGAGACCGTCACGCCGCCCCCTGCGGTCACGCAGGTGGTCAGCCCGACTGTGGTTACCACCAGCCCGACGACGGCGGCACCACAGCCTACGGGAGCGGCAGGAGAGGCCGGCGCGGCTCCCACGCCCACCCCGGTAGTGATTGAGGTGACCCCCGCGGCTACGCCGGCGGCGACGCCAGCGGCTCCACAGCCGGCCGGTGGCGAGGAATGGATCCTCTACACGATTGAATGGGGCGACACGTTGTATTCCCTGGCGGCGCGCTACGGCACAACGGTAGAGGCCATCATGGCGCTGAACCCATCCCTGCCGTCCCCCGACCAGATTCAGGCCGGCATGCAGGTGAAGATTCCGAAGGGCGCTGGCGTCACGGCGCCGGTCGCAGGGGGGCAGGTGGAGTACATCGTGCAGGCCGGCGACGACCTGGGGCTGATTGCCAGCAAATTCGGGGTCACCGTGGATGATATCGTGCGTGCCAACGGTCTCAGCAACCCAAATTTCATCTATGTGGGGCAGAAGCTAGTCATCCCGACGACGTCCGGCGGTGGTGCGGCGCCGGCGCCGTCCGGTGGTCGGGTGCATGTGGTCAAACCCGGCGAGACCCTGCTGATGATCGCTTCCATGTACGGGACGACTCCCGAGGCCATTGCCCAGGCCAACGGACTGACCAACCCCAACTGGATTTACGTGGGACAGACCCTGCGCATCCCTTGATGGGAGATTGATCCACCGCGCTTGGCCCGTCCAGCAATGGACGGGCTTTTTGTTATCCTCAGGGATCTCGCAAAAGCAAATTGAACCAAATTGGGGGAATTATGATATTATATTGACAGAGGTTGCATAGTGTGCATCGGGGGCCGGATGCCATGCCGGCCGCGCCCGATTTGTCGCCCAGTGAATCTCATGCTCATATCAGGAACGAAGCGATTCTCATGGATGAGCTGTCGGACAGCCGGCTGATCGCCCAGATCCAGAGCGGCAATATCCGGGCATTCAGCGCCCTGTACGAGAAATACCGGCACCGCGTCTACCGCACCGCGCTGGCCATCACGCGCGATGCGGCGGCGGCAGAGGACATCCTGCAGGAGTGCTTCCTGCGCGTGCACGCGCATATTGACAAACTGCACGGCGAGCATACCCTAGCGCCCTGGCTGTACCGGGTCACCGTGAACCTGAGCTATCAACGGCTGAACAAGGACCATCGGCAGTTCCAGATTCTCCGCCGTCTGGTGGAGCCGCCGGCTCATCCCTCGCCGCCGCTCACGGTGGAGCAGGAGGAGCTCCATGAAATAGTGACCAGGGCACTGGATATGCTGAGCTTCGACCATCGGGTCGTGGTCGTGTTGTATTACCTGAACGAGTTCAGCGTGGAAGAGATCGCGGAGATACTCGATTGTCCGGTGGGCACGGTGAAATCTCGTTTGCATTATGCCCGCCGCCGGCTGAAGGAACTGCTCGCATCCGAGGGACTGGCATGGGAAGGGAAGCTGGCATGGGAATGGATTGGCTGATCCCCTCTGGTAGCTCGGATGCGCAGGATGTGGATCAGTGGTATCGCAGTGGGCTGGCCGGCTGGGCGCGGCGCCAGCAGGCGCCGGCGCAGGCCTGGCGGGAGATTCATGCCGGCATCCTGGCGGGGCCGGCCAGGAGCAGGTCGCGCGCGACCCCCGGCTGGGCCTATTTCCTGGATATGCATACTTGGGTCTGCTTGCTGGGCCTGTGCGTGGTGGTGGCCGGCCTACTGCTGAGCATGTACACCACTGCTGATCTCCCGTATCCGAGCATCGGGGGTCCTATCCCGGTGGACTATGCGGACGCGCTGAGCGGGCGCGCGGTCCTGCTGACGGAGCGCAGTCAGCGGGCTGTCTGGAACGGCCTTTCGCCGGCGCTGGACCCCTTACTGCTTCACCGCCGCGGGGCAAGTTAGTGACGCGGTGAGGCCGGCGAAGGTGCAGAACAGCCCGAAATGTTTGACAAAGAAACTTCTCTGTGATAGTATAAAATTATGAATCGAAACACGGGGGGCAGGGGCTGGATCATTGCCATACTGGCCGGGGTGGGTATTTGTCTCTGTGTCCTCTGCATCGCCGGCCTGGGATTGATCTGGTGGCGGAGCACATCGGACACAGATGTTGGCCCCGAATTTCTCCCCTTGCCAACCGTGACGGTGGAAGCTGGCAAACCAATCCGGCCCACCGGTGGTACATTGAGGCTGGTAGGGGGCGATCCTGTTACACTCGACCCGGCGCTGGTCGAGGATTCGATATCCGCTTCCTATGTGAACAAGATCTTCGCCGGCCTGGTCAGCCTGGATGCACAACTTGAAATCCAGCCAGAGCTGGCAGAACGCTGGGAGGTAGATGCAACCGGGACGCGGTACACCTTTTATCTGAGACCCGATGCCCGCTTTCAAGATGGGCGGGCCATCCGGGCGGAGGATGTGAAATTTTCTCTGGAGCGGGCCTGTGATCCTCGCACAGGCTCGCCCGTTGCGGCATTATATCTGGGGGATATTGTGGGCGCGATGGAGCGCATGGCCGGCGTGGCTGATGAAATCCAGGGCGTCGAGGTGCTGGGCGAGCGCACCTTACGCCTGACAATTGATGCTCCGAAAGCATATTTTCTGGCCAAATTGACCTATCCTTCCGCCGCGGTGGTGGACAGCAGGGATGTCCTCAACGCGAATTGGACCAAGCGGCCCAACGGCAGTGGGCCGTACCGGCTGTCCAAGCGCACGGATGACGAGATCGTGCTGTCAGCCAGCACCACCTATTTCCGCGGTACGCCTGGCATCACTCAGCTTTCTTTCAACCTCTCCGCCGGCGACCCCACGACCATGTACGAAAATGACGAGCTTGACGTTGCCCCGGTAGGGATTGAGGACCTGGAGCGCGTGCTGGACCCGAGCAATCCCCTACACGCCGAGCTGGTCACCGTCCCCCAGCTGACGGTGCAGTACGTGGCCTTTAACACCCGCTTGGAACCGTTCGACGATGTGAATGTGCGGCGGGCATTTGTGTATGCCACTGACCGCGAGAAGCTGGCCCAGGTGATGTTCAAGCGCAGTGTGGTGCCGGCGTGGGGGATAATGCCCCCCGGTCTGCCCGGCTACAACCCCGACGTGCCCAGGCTGGAGTATGACCCGGAGAGGGCGCGCCAACTGCTGGCGCAGTCGCGATACGGCGGGCCGGCCGGCCTGCCGCCCATCGTCTTCGCCACCAGCGCCGGCGGCAGTCGGGTGGCCGAAGCCCTGGCCGCCATGTACGCCGATGCCCTGGGAGTCGAGGTCGAGATCCAGCAGGTCGAGTGGCCGGATTTCCTGCGGGACGTGAATCAAGGCGCCTACCAGATGTTCTTCCTGGGCTGGAGCGCCGATTATCCCGACCCGCAGAACTTCCTGGATATCCATTTTCACAGCGCCAGCGAGGGCAACAGCACGGGCTACAGCAATCCAGAGGTAGATGCCCTGCTGGAAGGGGCGCGGGTGGAGCAGGACGAGGAGAAGCGCTTCGCGCTCTACCGCCAGGCCGAGGCCATCATCGTGCAGGACGCGCCATGGATCCCCCTGTATCATGGGGTGCAGTATGAGCTGGTCAAGCCCTATGTCAAGGGGCTGGTGATTACCCCGCAAGGGGAGTATGATGTGAGCAACGCCTATATTGAGGGTGCTCGCTGAACGCTGGAAACGACCTGTCGGGTGGGCGCACGGGGAGGGCATGCCCACTGGCAGGTAATCATATCGGCCGAGGAACGCCGGACCACCGTTGTCATTGGAGGAATGCATGGCTCGTTTGCTCGAGGTCAAGGGTCTCAAGACGCAGTTCTTCACCCAGGATGGCGTGGTGCACGCCGTCAACGGCATTTCTTATCACGTGGATGAAGGCGAGACATTAGGCATCGTGGGAGAAAGCGGGTGCGGCAAGAGCGTGGGCGTGCTC
This sequence comes from uncultured Anaerolineae bacterium, assembly GCA_938049385.1. Taxonomy (GTDB): domain Bacteria; phylum Chloroflexota; class Anaerolineae; order JACIWP01; family JACIWP01; genus JACIWP01. The sequence goes on along the minus strand of CALIBQ010000048.1, from coordinate 22,392 downwards.
TCGCTGTTGCGTCTAATCCCTCAGCCTCCCGGCAAGATTGTGGGCGGGGAGGCGTGGTTTGACGGCAAGGACCTGCTGAAGCTGAGCGAGAATGAGATCCGGCAGGTGCGCGGCAACCGCATCTCCATGATTTTCCAGGACCCGATGACCTCGCTGAACCCGGTGCTGACCATCGGGTTTCAGATTGCGGAGGCTTTGCAGTTGCACCTGGGGATGACCAAACAGCAGGCGCGCCGGCGCACCATCGAACTGCTCGAGATGGTGGGCATCCCCAACGCCGCCGACCGCATTGACGACTATCCTCACCAGTTCTCCGGCGGCATGCGCCAGCGCGTGATGATCGCTATGGGGCTGTCCTGCAACCCGCAACTGCTGATCGCCGACGAACCCACTACGGCGCTGGATGTGACCATTCAGGCGCAGATCCTGGACCTGGTGAAGCGGCTGAAGCAGGAGATCGGCATGGCCATTATCTGGATCACCCACGACCTGGGAGTGGTCGCCGGCCTGGCCGATCGCGTGGCCGTGATGTATGCCGGCTTCATCATCGAACTGGCCGGCGTCAAAGAGCTCTACGGCAACCCTCGCCATCCCTATACCCTGGGCCTCCTGCGCTCTATCCCTCGCCTCGATATGCCGCGCAAGGCCAAACTGACACCCATTGAGGGCATGCCGCCAGACCTGCTCTCGCCGCCGGAGGGCTGTCCGTTCGCACCCCGGTGTGCCTGGGTCATGGACAAATGCTGGAAGGAAAACCCACCGCTGGAACCCATTGGTCGCGGGCATCTGCTGGCGTGCTGGGCAGATGTGACCAAGACACCCAAGGCGTAACAGGCAGGCCATCACGTTTCGCGTGTGACGATATATGGAGACGGCAATGACAGGAACCAACGAGACGGGCAAGAACGATATCCTGGTGCGGGTCGAAAACCTGAAGATGTATTTCCCCATCACCCAGGGCATTATCATCCAGCGGCAGGTGGGCACCATCAAAGCCGTGGACGGCATCAGCTTCTTCATCCGCCGCGGCGAGACGCTGGGGTTGGTGGGGGAGAGTGGATGCGGCAAATCCACCACCGGGCGCGCCATCCTGCAGTTGTACCGCCCCACGGCCGGCGACGTCTGGTTCGAGGGCGTCAACCTGGTGCAGTTGAAGGGCGAGCAACTGCGCCGCATGCGCCGCAAAATGCAGATGATTTTCCAAGACCCTTATGCATCCCTGAACCCGCGCATGACCGTGGGCAATATCATCGGGGAGCCCCTGGAAGTACACAACATCGCAACGGGCAAAGAGCGCCGCGAGCGGGTCCAAGAACTGCTCCAGGTGGTGGGTCTCAACCCGTATTTCGTCAACCGCTATCCGCATGAATTCTCGGGCGGCCAACGCCAGCGCATCGGCATCGCGCGCGCCCTGGCGGTCAATCCATCCTTCATCGTCTGCGATGAACCTATCTCGGCCCTGGACGTCTCCATTCAAGCGCAGATCATCAACCTGCTGGAAGAACTGCAGGACCAGTTCGGCTTGACCTATCTCTTCATCGCCCATGACCTGTCGGTAGTGCGGCACATCTCCAATCGCGTGGCGGTGATGTACCTGGGCAAGATCATGGAGCTGGCGGACCGGGACGAGCTGTACGAGAACCCGCTTCACCCATACTCCAAGGCGCTCCTTTCGGCGGTGCCTATCCCCGACCCGGTGATCGAGGAGAAGCGCCAGCGCATCATTCTGAAGGGAGACGTGCCCAGCCCAGCCAATCCGCCGAAGGGATGCAACTTCTGCACGCGCTGTCCGGAGGTGATGGATATCTGTCGAGAGGAGGAGCCGGCCTTTGTCGACGTCGGCGGCGAGCATTGGGTCGCCTGCTGGCGTGTCGGGCACTAGGCCGGCACAGTCGAAGCGAAACTTTACACTCGGAATGTGGATCGTCCCCCTGGCACCTTGTGGGGCCTTGATGAAGGCTTTCCGGAAAGGAGGTGATGCGGCGAGTGAAGCAGTCCTGAGGAAGGGGAAGCTCGCACCCCGTCCGTCCAGTTCGGCAGCCTTCGTAACTTCAGATGTAAGGGAGGAGATGTACCATGCTTAGCAAGAAGTGGGCCCTTTTGCTGGCCGCAGTGATCGTCACCAGCCTGATCCTGGCCGCCTGCGCGCCCGCCACCCCGCAGGTGGTGGAGAAGGTGGTCAAGGAGACGGTGGTGGTCGAGAAAGAAAAGACCGTCGCGGTCGAGAAGGAAGTGGTGGTCACGCCCACCCCGAAGCCCGAGGAAGAGCTGATCACCCTCAACTGGAACTTTGGCACCGAGCCGCCCACGCTTGACCCGGCCCTGGCTGAGGACACCACCTCGGTGGACGTCATCGAGAGCCTGTTCCTGGGCCTGACGGCGTTTGACCCGGAGGGCAACGTCAAGGGTGAGCTGGCGACCGAGTGGACGACCAACGAGGCCGGCGACGTCTACACCTTCAAGATGCGCCAGGATGCCAAGTGGGTCAAGTACAACCCCGGCACCAAGCAGGTGGAAGAGATCGGCCCGGTGACCGCTCATGATGTCGTTTACGGCATCAAGCGCACCCTCGACCCGCGCACGGCCTCCGGCTATGCCTACGTGCTCTACATCATCAAGGGCGGCGAGGCGCTGAACACCGCTGACACCGAGGCGCTGAGCGAGGAAGAACTGCAGGCGCTCATTGACGGCGTGGGCGTCAAGGCGGTAGATGACTACACCGTCGAGATCACGCTCGAGCATCCCGCCGGCTACTTCCCCGGCATCGCCGGCATGTGGGTCGCCCGGCCCATGCCCAAGGATGCCATCGAGGCCCACGGCGAGCGCTGGATCGAGCCCGGCTTCATCGTCACCAACGGCCCGTACATGCTGGCCGAGTGGGTGCATGACAGCCACCTGGTCCTGCTCAAGAACCCGCTCTACTATGACGCCGCCAACGTCCAGATCGAGAAGATCTACGGCGTCATGGTGGTCGAGGCCTCCACGGCCATGGCCATGTACGAGAACAACGAGCTCGACACCACCGCGCCGCCGCTGGAGGATATGGACCGCATCAAGGCCGACCCGGTGCTGAGCAAAGAACTCCACATCGGTCCGTACCCCTGCACCTACTACTACGGCTTCACCACCGACAAGCCGCCGGTGGACAACAAGCTGGTGCGCCGTGCCCTGTCCGCCGCCATCGACCGCAAGTCGCTGATCGAGAACGTGCTGAAGGGCGGCCAGCTCCCGGCCAACACCTTCACCACCATCGGCATGTTCGGCTCTGCGGCTCAGGACCCGGACATTGCTCCGTGGGCGCTGGACTATACCCTGGGTTTGCAGAAGGCCAAGGAATGGATGGCTGAGGCCGGCTATCCCGATGGCAAGGGCTTCCCCGAGATCATCCTGATGCACAACACCAGCGAAGGCCACAAGAAGATCGCTGAGGCCATCGCCGCCATGTGGAAGGAAGCCCTGGGCATCAGCGTCAAGATCGAGAACCAGGAGTGGAAGGTCTACCTCAACACCATCAGCAAGAAGACGCCGGTGGAGCAGATGCCGCATGTCTGGCGCCTTGGCTGGTGCGCGGACTATCCGGATGCCAACAACTGGCTGAACGAGGTCTTCCACCCTGACAAGCGCAACGACATCCGCTGGAACAACCGCGAGTTTGCGGAGATCGTGGAAAAGGCGGAAGTCTCCCAGGATCCGGCAGAGCGCAAGGCGCTGTACAAGCGTGCGGAGCAGATCCTGGTGGATGAGGAGGCCGCTATCGCCCCGATCTACTACTACACCACGGTCAACCTGACCAAGCCGTGGCTCCAGCGCAACTACTTCGGCCTGGGCGGTCAGGACTTCTTCAACTGGAAGATTGACTGGGCAGCCAAGAAGGCCGCGCTGGGCAAGTAATTCAGGCGCGTGATCCAGGTGACAGTCGCCGGCCAGGCGACTGTCACCTGGCATCTCATGATGCATGCTTTCCCTGGAATGCCCGCCTGCCGGCAGGGCAGACGGGCATTGCAAGAAAAGCATAGGCGAGTGGTTGATACATTCAAGTAAAGAACAGTGTAAGGAGGCACTGGAGTGGCCAAATATATCATTCGACGACTGCTGTGGGGGATTCCAGTACTGTTTTTCGTGACGCTGGTGGTGTTCATCCTGGTGCGCTTCCTGCCTGGGGGACCCTTTGATTTCGCCGGCGAGAAGCAGTTACCTCCCTCGGTGGTGAAAAACCTGGAGGCCAAGTATCACCTGAACGACCCGCTCTGGAAGCAGTTTGTGGACTATTTATGGAACGTGGTACGAGGTGACCTTGGGCCTTCCTTCCGCTACCGCAACCGCACGGTGAATGATATCATCGCGGAAGGCCTGCCGGTCTCCGCGCAGTTGGGCATGCTGGCCATGCTTATCGCTATCGGCATCGGCATCCCCCTGGGCATTATCGCCGCTCTACGCCAGAACACTATAGTGGATTACCTGGCAACCTTTTTCGCTATCGTGGGAGTGTCCATCCCTGCCATCGTGATGGGGCCGCTGTTGATTTGGATTTTCGCGCTGAAGTTACAGTGGTTCCCCGTATCGCGCTGGGGCGCCCAGCCGCCTTATTTCCTGGGCTTTCTGCCGAAGCCGGACATCACGTTCTGGCGGCATGCGATTCTGCCGGCCTTCACCCTGGGCACCGGCCTCTCCGCCAGCATCGCCCGCCTGACGCGCGCCAGCCTCCTGCAGGTCATCCGTGAAGATTACATCCGCACCGCACGCGCCAAGGGCTTGGCGGAGCGGTTGGTCATCTTCCGCCATGCGCTCAAGAACAGCATGATCCCGGTGGTGACCATCCTGGGACCCATGTTCGCCGCAGTGCTCACGGGTACCTTCGTGGTGGAGCAGATTTTCGCCATCCCCGGCCTGGGCAAGCACTTCGTCACCAGCATCGGCAACCGGGATTACCCCATCATTCTGGGAACCACTCTGCTCTATGGAGTTGCCATCGTCATCGCCAACCTGCTGGTGGATATTGTGTACGCCTGGTTGGATCCGCGCATCCGCTTTGATTAATAGGGAATGAGGCCGCCGGCCGGCGGGGCCGGCGGTTACCTGATATGCATGTGGAGGGAACATGAGCACGGTCAAGACAACTACTGCCAACCAGTTACAGTTTGCCAACCGCAAGGAACGCAGTCCTTGGGGCGATGCCTGGCGCGCGCTTCTGAAGAACCGGCTGGCGGTTGCCAGCGGCATCTTCATCATCATCCTGATCTTTATCGCTGTCTTTGCCAAGTATATCGCTCCCTATCCCTATGACAAGGGCAACCTGGTGGATAACTACGCCCTGCCGGGGCCGAAATATCTCCTGGGTGCGGACTTCCTGGGGCGCGATATCCTCAGCCGCACCATTTACGGCGCACAGGTGTCCCTGGCCGTCGGGTTCGTGGGTGCCTTCGTCAGCCTGCTCATCGGCATGACCTACGGCCTCATCTCCGGCTATTCGAGCACGCGTGTGGACAACCTGATGATGCGCTTCGTGGATTTCCTGTACGCCATGCCCATCCTCATCTTCGTCATCCTGCTCCAGGTGTACTTCAAGGCGGTGGCCCGCACGGGCGTCGGAGGCCCCTTCCTGCAAACCCTGGTGGCCATTGACAACAAAATGGGCGGCATGTTCTTCATCTTCATTGCTATTGGCATGTTGAACTGGCTGGGCATGGCGCGCATCATGCGCGGCCAGGTGCTGTCGCTCAAACGCAAGGAGTTTATCGAGGCGGCGCGCTCCATCGGTGCCAGCGACATGCGCATCATCTTCCGCCATCTGTTCCCTAACGCCCTGGGTCCCTGCATCGTGGCGGAGACACTGGCCATCCCCGGCTACATCTCTACAGAGGCTTTCCTGAGCTTCCTGGGACTGGGGGTGAATGCCCCTCGCCCGAGCTGGGGCATCATGATTTCCGAAGGGTATGTGGGACTGCGGTCGTATCCGCATCTTCTGCTGGCGCCGGCCGTGGCCCTCACCCTGACCATCCTGGCCTTTAACTTCCTGGGCGACGGTCTGCGCGATGCCTTCGATCCGCGTCTGCGCGGCCAGTAATGCTTTATGACCCGAACAGTGACGCGCCTCCCCAACAATCGGGGAGGCGCTTACTTTGCGGACGCAGGATGAGTGCCCATGCACCGTCCCATCTCCCGCTCGGTGCGGCGCTTCGCATATATCGCCGGACTGTTTATGCTGATCAGCCTGCTGGCCGGCTGTCGCGCCGGCTCGCCGGCAGTTCCCTCTGCTGTTCCACCATCCTCCACCCCCACGCCTTACCTGGCGTCACCATCAGCGTCCGCACATGCGCCGGCTTCCACATCTACGCCGGCACCGCCGCTGACGGTGCGCTACGGGGAGGTACAGCCCATGCCGCAGGTCTGGCCCTGGCGGGACCAGGATGGCGGCGGCATTATGAGCTGGTGGCCGCTGGTGTGGGAAAGCCTGCTGGGGGTTGACCCGAGCAACGGCATGCTTGTCCCCGGGTTGGCCAGCGCCTGGGAAGTCTCTGCCGACAGTTTGACCATTCGCTTCACCATCCGCTCGGATGTGCTCTGGCACGACGGCACGCCCTTCCGCGCCGAAGATGCGGCGGCCGCGCTCCGCTATTTCGCCTCGCCGGCCTCGCACAGCCTGTGGCGCGCCGGCCTGCTGAATGTGGCCGAGGTGCGGCAGGTTTCCTCCGAGGTGGTCGAGGTGCGGCTGAATCAGCCGGACTGCTCGGTACTGTACAGCCTGGGCCAGGTGCCGATACTGCCGGCCTCCGTCACTGCCGCCCGGCAGGCGGGGGAAACGCCGTCCGAAATCCCCGGCACCGGCCCGATGGTGCTGGTGGAAGCGCGGGAAAGCGGCGAAGTGCTCCTGCGCCCGTTCGCAGGATACCGCCGGCCGGCAGGGATCGAGGAGTTCCGGTACTATCCCTTTGAAACGCCCGCGGCGCTCCGGGAGGCATGGGAGGCCGGCGATCTGGACGCGGCGCGCTTCCCCGCCGGCAGTCTGACGCATATCCCAAATGCGGCGGACCGGCAGGTGCTGGGTTACCCGGGCGGGGAGTACATGCTGGTGTACTACAACTTGGCGCGCCGGCCGCTGAAAGATGTCAACGTCCGCAAGGCCCTGGCGATGGCGCTGGATCGCGCCTCCATCGCTCGGCAGGCCAGCCCCATGGGGGCAACCCTGCTGGGAGGCACGCTTTTGCCGGCCCATTGGGCGATGCGAACCGCGCCGGAGGGCCTGCCGGCATTCGATCTGCACCAGGCGGAGAGCCTGCTGACCGCCGCCGGCTGGGGGGATGCCGACGGCGACGGCCTGCGCGACCACGACGAACAGCCGCTGGTGCTGAACGTGGTTACGAACGGCGAGAACCCCCTGCGCATGGCCGCGGCGGCACTGGTGGCCCAAGCCTTCCGCAGTGTCGGGATGGAGAGCGAGGTGCATTATGTGGAATGGGGGGTATTCCTGGACCAGCTTTTCCGCCGTGATTTCGATATAGCGGTGCTGAGCTGGCCCTTCCCCTTGGACCCCGACCAGCGGATGTTCTGGTTATCCGCAGAGACGCGCGCCGGCAGTGGGTTTAACTTCGTCGGCTGGGAGAATTCTGAATCGGACGAGCTCCTTCAGCAGGCGGCCGGCGTTCCCGCCTGCGACCCACAGGCGCGAGCGCGCTTATACGGCGAGTGGACGCGCCTTCTGCTGGACGAACTGCCGGTCGTGCCCCTCTTTGCTCCACACGAACAACTCTGGCTGAGGCCGCATATCGCCGGCGCAAGCCCCAGCCCCTTCGCTGGCCCCCTCTGGGATGCCCCTTGGTGGCACTACCAGTGATGTAAGCCCCTGTTTTCACCCCATATCGTCAGCCGCGCATCTGCGTCATAGTAAATGAGCGAAGGGTGTCACATTCTGCGCCCAATGGTGTTATATGAATAAAGCGAAAGATTAAAAACAATAATAATGAATAATTTGTATGTTCTGTGATACGGCCGCTGTGGTATAATCAAGATAGGGGAGATAGCCGGCGGTCAGCCGATGGGTCCGGGCTTTCGAGGAGGCAGACCATGTATCCCGGCCGCAGACGTTGGAACCGCATAGCCTGGATAGCGGCGCTCGGGTGCGCGCTGGTAGTTGGCTTTGTCTGCGTTCCCCTGGTGCGGGCAGAAGGGCCTTCTGGGAATTGGCCGACGCTCCCGCTGGCCGGCGTGCCCGGGGAGACGGCGCGCGCGGTCCCGTCGGGCCGGCTGGTGATCGGCTTTCAGCCCGGCGTGACCCAGGCGGAACAGCGGGCCCTGCTGGCCAACCGCGGTTGGACCGTTCTGCGGCGCATGCCGGCCCTGAACGCGGTGGTGGTCTCTGTGCCGCCGGGCAAAGAAGAGGCGCTAGCCGGCGAGCTGGGAGCACTGCCGGCAGTCCGCTATGCCGAGCCGGACGTCGTGGTACAGGCGCTGGATATCCCGAATGACCCTTATTTCGACGACCAGTGGAACATGCCCCAGGTCGGCGCGATCCCGGCCTGGGATATCAGCGTCGGTTCACCGGATGTAGTCATCGCCATTGTGGATACGGGCATTGACCCGGGACATCCGGAGTTGGCGGGAAAGCTGGCGGCCGGCTACGATTTCGTGAATGGGGACCCCGACCCTAGCGATGATGAAGGGCACGGCACCTTCTGCGCTGGCCTTGCCGGCGCGGTGGGCAACAACGGGCAGGGTATCGCCGGCGTGGCCTGGAATGCCCGTCTCATGCCGGTCAAGGTTCTGGATGCTTACGGCACGGGTTACACCAGCGATGTGGCCGCCGGCGTCATCTGGGCGGTGGATCAGGGCGCGGATGTCATTAATCTCAGCTTAGGGTCGTTTTTCCCCTCTAACTTGATGGCAGATGCGGTAGATTATGCCCTCTCGCATGACGTGGTGGTTGTGGCGGCGGCCGGCAACACGTATCACCTGGATAACAGTCCTATATACCCCGCGGCGTTTCCGGACGTGATCGCCGTGGCCGCGGTGGGCGCCAGCGACGAGCATGCCTATTACTCCACAGTCGGCGATTATGTGGATGTGGCGGCACCGGGCGGCAACAGCGAGGGAAGTCGGCTGATACTTTCCATCTTCGGTGACGGCGTGAATCGGGGCTATGCTTGGGGTCAGGGCACCTCTTTCGCCGCGCCGCATGTCGCCGGCATCGCAGGGCTACTGCGTTCGGCGAACCTATTGCTGTCCAATCTCCAGGTGGCAGAGATTATCACCAGCACGGCACAGGATAAAGGCGCGCCGGGGTGGGACCCGGAGTACGGCTGGGGGCGGGTGGACGCGTTCCAGGCGCTGGTGCGGGCGGCAGAGACGACTCTGCGCCTGGAGCCGGCGAGCAGCGCGGTGGCCCAGGATACGGTTTTCCGCGTGAACGTGGTGCTCTCCAGCCAATTCCTGCCGGTGGAATCCGCCCATGTGATCCTGCATTTCGACCCGGCGGTCCTGCAGGTGGTGGATGCGAGCGGCCAGCCGGCGAACACCATTATACCGGGAGAGGCACTGCCCATCCTCGTGCGCGCCCAGGCCGATAATGCCGCCGGCATGGTCTTGTTCGACGCTCTGGCATCTTATTCCCAGCCGGCACCCCGGGGCGACATTATCCTCTTCACCGTGCGCTTCCGCGCCGTGGCGCAGACACTGACGCCCGACGGCACCCGCATTTCCTTTGACCCCATGTCCCAGGCATTCTACTATGGACAGGAGCTGGTGGCGGCTCGGCAGGATGCCAGCGTGGTGGTGCAGGCACCGTGGTTCATCGGCTCGGTGCGCCTGCAGGGACACGGCGTCCCTCCCAGCGCTCGCTGGAGCGGCTATACGCTCACGGTCCAACTGCTGGATGCCGCCGGCAGTGTGGTGCGTTCCTTTGACGTGACCACCGATGAGACCGGCCGCTTTGCACTGCTTTCACCCCCTTCGGGGACCTTTGATATGCTGGTGAAGGGCCGACATTCGCTGAGCAACCTCCGGCGCGGCGTCACCCTGCCGGCCGTTGGCACGGTGGAGATGGGTACCCTATTAGAAGGGGATGCCAGCGGGGATGACCGGGTTTCCGGCGTGGACTTTTCCATCCTTGCCACTGCCTATGCCACTCAGCGCGGCGATGCCGGCTGGGATGCGCGCGCCGATTTCAACGACGATGGCCGCATCACCGCGGCGGACTTTTCCCTGCTGGCCTCCAATTATGCCTTAGAGGGGCCGGTGGTAGTGGCCGGCACTCCGACGGCGGCCTCGCTTCCACTCCAGCGCAGTATGCGGGTGTGGCTGGCGCCGGAGCGGCAGTTGGTGCGCGCCGGCGAGATTGTGGAGCTGAACGTACTGCTGGATACCGCCGGCGGTGTTGTAGACGCAGCAGAATTTGCCCTCAGCTATGACCCGGATATCCTTCAGCCGGCGGCCGGCGCCGAGGTGGGCGGGGATTTGCCCGTGGTCCTGCAGAACCAGGTGGACGGTCGGCGGGGGGTGATTTCCGTGGCCCTCGGCCGGGAACTGCGGGGCCGGCTGGCGCAGGGCGCCGCGGTGCGGCTGGCAACCCTGCGCTTCAAGGCCCTGCGCCCGACCCGCAACGGCCTGCGCGGAACGGACGTGCGCTTCCTGCCGGGGAGTGATGTCTATTTCGCCGGCAGTGGGCTGATCAACCGGCATGCGGACGCGGTGGTCGTGGTGGCGGTGAACCCGTTGAAATCGCCATGAGATGATGAGACTCGCAGTACATATCCGGCGGCGGGAGCAGGGAATGCCCCGCCGCCGTTTGCGTTACTTGCTCGCGGATTGAAAGGCGGCATGCGCCTGTTGGACAAGCTCCGGCCGGCGGAGCAGTTCTACTACGGCCAACGCCATAATGCGCGCGGCGTCCAGCATGGCGCGGTGGCCGCCCGGCCCGCCGGCCGCCTGGGCCACATCGCGCGAGTGCCAGGGTGTGCCGGGGGGCAGTCCGATGTCCACCATGAAGCCGGCGGCCGGCACAGCGCGGCTGAGATTGCCGAAGTCGGTGGAAGCGCCCAATTCCACCGGCTCTCCGAAGGGCACGCCGCAGTCCCTGGCGGCCTGCTCCAGCAGGCCGGCCAGCACCGAATTATTGAGCGTGCTGTCAATCTCCGATGTGCGGACAATCTCCACCTGCGCGCCGGTGGCGATGGATGCGCCGCGGGCGCAGTTCTCCACCTTCGGCAAGAGCTCCTCGAACAAATAGCGGCGGTCCTCGGCGCGCACGATGATTTGTGCGGCGGCGAAGGCGTGAATGACGTTGGGCACCTCGCCTCCGTGGGTGATGTTACCGTGGATGCGCGCCTCCGGCTTGATGTGCTGGCGCAGGGCATTGATAGCGTTGAAGGTAAGGAGCACGCCGTCGAGGGCGTTGATGCCGTTCCAGGGGTCCGCGGCGGCGTGCGCCGGCCGGCCGTGGAACGAGATGTTCAGGCTGACCAGGGCGCGGTCTTTGCTCAGCAGTCCGGTGGCGGTCCAGGGATGGAACTCGAGGGCGGCGTCGATGTCGGAGAAGGCGCCGGCGCGCAGGAGAAGGACCTTACCAGGGGTCTGATAGAGGATTTCCTCCGCCGGCGTGCCGATGACGGCCACGGAGCCTTCCAACTGGGATATGACGGCGGCCGCGCCGAGGGCGGCGCCGACCGCACTGCCGGCGATGAGATTGTGCCCGCATCCATGGCCGATCTCCGGCAGGGCATCATACTCGGCGATCAGCGCAATGGTTGGCCGGTCAGCACCCACCTGGGCGCGGAAGGCGGTGTCCACCCCGCCGTAAGGGAACTGCACCTGAAAGCCGCGCTCCCGCAGAAAGGCGGTGAGCCGCGCCGCGGCATAGTGTTCCTGATAACCAACCTCGGGATGGTCGCGCAGGTCATCGGCCAGCCGGACCAGAGCGCCGCGTTCCTCATCAATGGCGCTCAGCACCTGCGTTTGGAGCGAGTCCATGGCAACACCTCCATCTGGTAGTAAGAGATAGCGGACGGTAGGTTCGTTGGGCATATTATAGCACAGGGTGGAATATTGGGGGAGGCGACTGCGGCAGGACCTGTGCATCGCGCCGGCCCTCATGCCTGGCTGGACAGGGCGGCGGATTTCCATTACAATAAACGCTGTGAATCGGGGAGGCCGGCGGCAACTTCGCCGGCCCAGGATGCCGGCATGACCAGTATGGCAACCTCTCGCCTGACACGAACGAACGGCCTGCGCCTGCTGGACCCGGGCAGAGACCTCTATCAGGTCGCGGACCTCATCGAGGAAGCGTTTGCGGCCGAGATGGGCGAGCCGGGGTTCGCGGCCGTGCGCGAACTGCGCGCCATGGCCGCTATGGGACCGGTCTGGTGGACGCTCAGCCGGCTCAGCGCCGATTTTCAGGACTCCTTCACCGGCTTCGTGTGGGAGGAGGATGGGCGCATTGTCGGCAATGTGACACTAACCCGCACGGGGAGCGGCTCTTCCCGCTGGCAGATATCCAACGTGGCGGTGCACCGGGATTTCCGCGGGCGCGGCATCGGCCGCCGGCTGATGGAAGCGGCCATCGCGCTGGCGAGCGAGCGGGGCGGGGAATGGGTGCTCCTGCAGGTGCGGCACGACAACATGCCGGCCCTGCACCTGTATGAGTCGCTGGGGTTCGAGAGCCTGTACGCCAGCGTGGAGCTGTACCGTGTGGGGCCGGCCGACCTCCTGCCGCCGGCATCGGTGCCGGCGAACTACACCCTGCGCCGGCTGGGGGCCGGCGACTGGCGCTCCCGGCACGCCCTGCAGTTGACGGCCGTCAGCGCCGTAGAACGGTGGGTCCGCAACATTCCCCAGACAGCCCGGCCGCCTTCATGGGGCCGGCGCGCTGCCGAGGTAATATCGGCTTTTCTGCTGGGCGGCGGGCCAAGGACAGAGGGGCTGTTCGCCGGCGGCCGGCTGGTGGCGCTGGTGGAAACCCGTCCCCAAGGCTTCGATGCCTGGCGCCTGACGATGGTGGCGGCGCCGGACGTGCGCGGCCAGGTGGAAGAGACGCTGGTGGCGCGCTCCCTGGAATATATCCGGCCGGGCAGAAAGACCCGCGTGGAAAGCGAGCATCCTGCCAGTCACGAGGAGGGCATCACTGCGCTGAAGGCGTACGGCTTTCAGGAGCGCCGCACCCTGATCACTATGCGCCGCAAATTATAATCCCCATCCAGCAAAGGAGCATACCCCATGCAAGACCCGCGCATTGAGAAAATCGCTCAGGTCCTGGTCGAATATTCCGTGAACGTTCAGCCGAACGACCTGGTGTTCATCATGGGCACGATCCTGGCCGGCCCCATGCTGGAGGCGGTGTACCGCCGGGTCCTGGGGCGCGGCGGACATCCCAGCCTGCAGGTCACCCTGCCGGCGCTGGAGGAGTACTTCATGTACCATGCCAGCGAGGAGCAGTTGCGCTTTATACCGCCGGTCCTGGAAATGGCGGTGGAGCGCTATGACAAGTTCATCAATATCCTGGGGGCGGCCAATACCCGTGCGCTGACCAATGTGCCGCCGGCCCGCCAGGTACTGCGCTCGCAGGCCAGCGAACCTATCATGCGCCGGCTGATGGAACGCGCCGCCGCCGGCGAACTGCAGTGGGTGCTGTCCCTGTTCCCCACGCCGGCATACGCCCAGGACGCGGAGATGTCCCAGGAGGAGTACAAGAACTTCGTCTTCGGGGCCTGCCTGCCCGACCTGGATGACCCGATCGCCTACTGGCAAAGGCTCTCCGCCTTCCAGCAGGCCTGGGTCCATTACCTGGCGGACAAGCGGACACTGCGGGTGCGCGCTGAGGATACCGATTTGGAGATGCGCATCGAGGGCCGGCCGTTCATCAACTGCGACGGCAAGGAAAACTTCCCGGACGGCGAAATCTTCACCAGCCCCATCGAGGACAGCGTGAACGGCACCATCCGCTTCACCTATCCGGCCACATACGCCGGCCGGCGCGTGGAAAACGTCCGACTGCGCTTCGAGAACGGCCGCGTGGTCGAGGCGCATGCCGATAAAGGGGAGGAATTTCTGCGGCAGATGCTGGATACCGATGCCGGCGCGCGCTATGTCGGGGAGTTTGCCATCGGCACCAATAAGGGCATCCGCCAGTTCACCGGCGAGACGCTGTTCGACGAGAAGATCGCCGGCACCTGTCACCTGGCCCTGGGACGCAGTTACCCGGAATCGGGTGGGAAGAACAATTCCGCCATCCACTGGGACATGGTCTGCGATTTGCGGCAGGGCGGCGAGATATGGTTGGATGGCGAGCTGATCTATAAGGACGGTGATTTCACCTTCACGCCCGGCGCGTGATGTGCGGCAGTGCACGTATTCCACAATGAAAGGACAGCGGTCATGCGGAAGCTGATTTTGCGCTGGGTCATCAACGCGGTGGCGCTGTGGGCGGCCGCCGAACTGGTGCCGGGCATCACCTACGAGGGGGGATGGCTGGTGCTGGCCGGCGTGGCTCTCATCTTCGGGCTGGTGAATGCCCTCATCAGACCGGTGTTGACGCTCCTGACCTGCCCGCTCATCATCCTGACACTGGGCCTGTTCACGCTGGTCATCAACGCCCTGATGCTGTGGCTGGCCTCGGCGGTCGCCGGCTGGCTCGGGTTGGGCTTCAATGTGGCGGACTTCACCTCCGCCTTCATTGGCGGCATCATCGTCAGCGTGGTCAGCATCCTGCTCAGTCTGCTGGTGTTCGACGAGGACCGCAGGCATCATCGCCATTAAAGGGGGCACAGCGGCGCTGTGCCCTTACTGGCGCCCAAGCTGTTCTGCGGCGGCGCGGAGCACCTCAGCGGTGGAGATGGTCTCCATGCACCGGTGGCGGGGAAGCTCCTCCGGCGGGAAATCCAGGCGGTTGCAGGGGGCGCAGGGACAGCCGGCGCGGATGACGATATGGTCCGCCGGCCGCTCGCTCCAGGGGCCGAACAGGGCCGGGTCCGCCGGCCCGAACAGGTGCACCGTCGGCGTCCCCACCGCTACCGCTAGATGCATTGGGCCGCTGTCGGCGCCGATGACCAGGTCGCTTTCCGCCAGCAGGGCGGCAAGCTGACCGAGAGTGGTGCGGCCGGCGATCACTACAGCCTCTTCCCGCATCAGCGCCGCGACCTTCCACGCCTGGCTGATGTCTGCGCGCGCCCCGGTGATCAGGATGTGGGCGTCGAACTGCTTCGCCAGCGCGTCCCCGACCTCGGCGAAGCGCTCCGCCGGCCATTCTTTGACCGCCGCGCCGGCGCTGGGGTGCAGGACGACCCGCGGCCGGCCGGTATCCAGCCCGCGGCCGGCAAGCAGACGCCGCACAGCCTCCCGATCTTCCTCTGCAAGCTGGAAAATGAGCCGCGGAAATTCCGTCGGCGGGCTAAGGGTGAGGCCGGCCAGTGCCAGCGCGTGTTCGATGAGCGTCAGGTTGCGCTGGACCTCGTGCTGAATGCCGGCGTATGGGACGGCGTGCGTCAGGAAACAGCGTAAGGGTATGGTGTCATAACCCAGACGCAGGGGGATGCCGGCCAGGTAGCACAACAGGCCGGCCCACCAGTGGTCGAAGCGCAGGATGACCGCCAGGTCGAAGTGCCGGCGCCGCAGACGCTTCGCCTCCCGCCACAGCAGGATATAGGGTGCCCAGGGCGCGCCTTTGGGGGCGCGTGTAAAGCCGGGGTAAGGGAATACCTCGATGTCTTCGACTGGCGGCCCATGCTCGGCGATATCCCTGGCCCACGGCCCGACGGACAGGGTCGTCGCGATGCGGCCGGCGGCCGCCTCCCGCCACCGCTCCAGCGCCGGCGTGGTGAACAGCACATCACCAAGATGATCCGGGCGGATGATGAGGACGCGCCGGACGGAAGAGGGCGGGCGCTGTCTGCCCAAGAGGGGAGCGGAGAGCCGGCGGAAGAGCCACAGGAGGGCCGCGCGCCCGCGCTCTCGCGCCGCTGGGCGGGAACGGACGTCATTCGGCATAGAGCTGTTCGAGGCGGGGCACAAGGGCTGACCAGGCATAATGCGCTTCCACAAACCGGCGGGCGTGCCGGCCCAGCTCCTGCCGCAGGCCGGCGTCCCGCAACAGTTGAATAGTATGGCCGGCGAAGTCCTCCGGTGTGTCCCCCAGCAGGACCTCCTGCCCGTGCTTGACTCCTAACCCCTCACAGCCCAGCGAGGTGGAGACGATGGCCTTCCCCATGGCCATGGCGCTGAGGACTTTCAGCCGGGTGCCGCCGCCCACCCGCAGGGGCACCACGTACACATCGGCGGCGGAGAAGTAGGGCCGGTCGTCCGGCACATAGCCGGTGACCAGGACGCCGGGCAGTTGGGAGAGCCGGCGTACCAGGGGATGAGGATCGCGCCCCACGATGGCGAAGGCCGCGCCGGGGAACTCCGCCCGGATGCGCGGCAGGACCTGCTCGGCGAACCAGATGGCGGCGTCTACATTGGGACGGAAATCCATTTTGCCGGTGAAGACCAGCGCCGGCCGAGAGAGATCCGCCGGCGGCAGGTCAAGAGATGGCGAATAATGGTTAAGGTCCACGCCGTTGGGGATCACGATGGGATTTAGGCCGGGCACCAGCCGCTGGAGCGCCAGGCGGTCTGCCTCAGAGACCGCGATCACATGATCCACCGCCTGGCAGACGCGCGCTTCGAAGCGCCGCAGTTTACGCCACTGGATGAGAGAATAGAGGGCGCCGGCGGCGCGCCGCGGCCGGTAGCACTGGCGCAGGTCGGTCTCGAACGCGCGCTGTTGGAGCAGATATTCGGCGTTCAGGTCATCGAAGATGAGGACAGGCCGGCGGCCCCTGGGTACGGCCTGCCGGCGCCAGCCGGCAACCTGCAGGAGATAGCGTCCGACGTCAATGCCCACGCCCAGCACCGCGTGGTACGCTTCGCTGTGCAGTGCTTCCTGCACCAGGCCGGCGAAGCGCGCCGAGGCGAAGCGCAGGGCCATATCCGGTTGGGGCGAGAGAAAGGTGGTGAGGGCGCGCTGAAGGAGCGAGCGCCGAGGCGTGACGTCCCATGTAATGCGCCGGCACAGCTCCCACAGGGGGTCGGCCGCCTCCATTTCCTCCGGCCGGGTCACGAACGACAGGAGGTCAATCTCCGCCCGGCCGGCCAAGTGCCGCAGGATGTTGAAACTGCGGATGGTGGCACCCTGGTGCGGCGGATACGGGAGCTGAGATGTCAGCATCAGGAGGCGGTAGGGTTTTTGGGTAGGAGCTGGCGTCGTCATTGGGCGTCCAACCCGGCCGGCGGCCGGCCTATCCGGCCTGGCCGGCGACCTGGCGGTATACAGCCAGGGTTTGTTCGGCGGCCTTTTCCCAGGAGAAAAGCTTGGCTCGCGCCAGACCGCGCTCGCGCATTTGCGCGCGCAGATTCTCGTCCGTCAGGGCGCGCCAGATAGCGACGGTCAGGTCTTCCACATCGTGGGGGTCAATGAGCAGGCCGGCGTCCCCGACGATTTCGGGCATGGCGGAGACGTTGGAGACGATGACCGGGGTGCCGCAGGACATGGCTTCCAGCGGGGGCAGGCCGAACCCTTCATAAAAGGCCGGATGCACCAGCACATCGGCGGCGTTATACAGGTACAGCAGGTGCTCGACCGGCACATGTCCGAGGAAAATGCAGTCCTCCTCCAGCCGGAGCTGGTTGGTGAGGGTGAAGACGTCATCGAAGAGCCAGCCTTTGCGGCCGGCCAGCACCAGTTTATGCGGCAGGCGGTAGCGGTCGCGGAGGTTGCGCAGGGCCTTCAGCAGGGCCGGCACGTTTTTGCGCGGCTCGATGGTGCTGACGAAGAGGATGTAGGCCGGCGGGAGGGAATAGCCGGCGTCTTCCAGGGCGCGCCGCGCTTCCTCCCTCGGCACAGGGCGGAACAGCGGATTCGCCGCCTCGTAAATCACGCTGATCTTGCGCTCCGGCACGCCCAACAGCCGCATCGTGTCGCGTTTGGTGCTTTCCGAGACCGTGATAATATGGTTGGCACGCTGCACCGCCTGATCGATCTGGCCGTAGTAGCGCGCGCTCTCCTTGGTGAGAAAGTGCGGATACAGCAGGAAGGCCAGGTCATGCACGGTGATGACGGTGCGGAAGGCGGTGGAGTGTGGCGGGATGAAGTCGGGGCTGTGCATGACGTCAAGCCGGAAGCGGCTCAGTTCCAGCGAAAGGAGCCAGCTTTCCAGGCGGTGATGGCTGGGTGTCCAGAGAATACCGCGCTTGAAGCGAGGGTTGTCTGTGACCAGGTTATGCCTTGCGTCTTTGCGGCTGTAAAGAATGACAAATTCCTCGTCCCCGTCCAGGTGGGCCAGCGCCTGAACTAGGCGTTTGGTGTATTCTGCGATGCCGCCGGGGCTGTAGTACAGCAACCGAGCATCAATGCCGATGCGCATTGGCGATGGTAAACTCCCGTCGAATGAATCAGTGCGTTGGGCCGGCCGTAAAGCCTAAAAAGCCCCCTGCTGGAAACCCAGTCCAAGAGGGGGCCACTTTGACCCAATTGTTCATGCAGTGATATCTTACCAGTAAAGATGCGAAACGTCAAATATCGCGGCCTGGTTTCGCCCGGATGTGGAACGTCTGGGCGGAAAAGGGAGAATCCCCGCGGGCTTTCATCCGCCCTCGACGGGGCTTTTGCCCGCTGAGACGGGCGGTTCAGTGCCTGGCGGGGAGCGCAGAGCGGCACCAATACCAAGGGTGAGACTGCCGAAATACCCAGGCAGTCCAAAATTTGACAACGCCGCGCCGGCTGTGTACTATGCCTGGCAAGGCAGGCATATTTCCAGCGAGGTGGGGCCGCGGACAATGTATCCACGCAGTCAGATTTTATTCCCCCATTCCTGTGTGCGGGGGCTTCGCAGTCTGCTGGATGAGCGCTGGAAAGCCCTGGTGGATGATGTGCTGGCGCAGGGCGAATCCAGCCCGGCCGGCCTGGCATTCTCCCTCATGATGATCCGCCTGTGCGGCTGTCTGCAGTGCGACATGAGCAGTTATAAGGCTACGCTGGGGTGTGATGTGTGCTCTCAGCGCGCCGTGCTCGGCCTGCGGGAGGGGAGTAAAGGGCTCCTGCGCCGCTATGAACGTGCCTTGCAGGAACTGCAGGAGAGCCGCTCCACCCAGTGTTTGACGGGGGACGCCGACCAAGAGGAAAGCATCGCGGCGCCTGCCGGCGAATCCAATCCCTGACTGTCGTCCATCCACTGCTTCATCCGCCGCCAATCTCCACTAATCTTATACCGAATACACGCGCCGATGGGGGCGTCTATCCAATGAGAGAACAGGATGGCCCAGGACACGCATCAAGAACCGGACGGCGAAGCGATACTGCTGGCTCGCAGTCGCGCCGGCGATAAAGCGGCCTTCGGGGCCCTGGCCGAGCGTTACTGTTCCTTTGCCATCGGTGTGGCGTACCGCATGACGGGCAACTCACAGATGGCGGAAGACCTGGCGCAGGAGGCCTTCATCAAGGCCTGGCGGAAGCTTCCGCAGTTTCGCGGCGACTGCAGTTTTCGGGTCTGGCTAGGGCGCATCGTGACCAATACGACCTTGGATTATCTGCGCCGGCAGAACCCCGAACAGCCGCTGGACGAGGGGATCCTGCCAGCCCCGCCTGCCGCGGAAGCGCCCCTGCACCGCATAGAACAGGAGGAAATGCGTCAGCTTGTGCGTCAGGCGGTGCTGTCCCTGCCGGCGCAGTGCCGCATTGCCCTCATCCTGCGGGAGTACGAGGGCCTGTCCTATCGGGAAATCTCCGAGACGCTGGGCATTCCTATGGGTACGGTGATGTCGCGTCTGCATTATGCGCGCCGGCTCCTGCGGGAAAGGCTGGCGCCGCTGTTGGAGATTCCGGTACATGCCCCTGGCGGCAAGGAGGAGGATGCGAGTGAACCATGATGAGGTTTCTGCCCTGCTGACGGCCTTCGCTGATGGGGAGCTGGAGGGCCGCCGGCGCCTGCTGATAGAGGAACACGTACGCGGATGCGCGGAATGTGCGCGCCGGCTGGCGGAACTGCGCCTTCTTTCCCGCACCCTGCGTGTTTGGGAAGCGCCAGGGACAGCGGTCGAACGGGCGCAGGTATTCTCTCGTGCGCTCATCCAGATGCTCCCCCATCGGCCGGCCGCATACCCTCTCCGCCGGCCCTCCTGGGCGACATGGGCCTTCCCGGCCGGGCTGGTGATGTGGGGCGCGCTGGTAGAGGCGGCCGCTATCGTTACCCTGGCGTTCGGCCTGGCGGCGATGGTGGCCGGCCTGTTCGCGCCGGCGAGCGCCTGGCTGAACTGGCTGGCCGGCATATTCCCCTCGCTGAACGCACCTGGCTGGTTTGGCACCATCCGGGAGCTGGCGAACATAGGATGTCAGGCGCTGGGCATCACCGGCGTTCTGCCGGCCTCGTTCTGGGACTGGCTGATGAGCTTCCTGATGCCGACGGTAGTGTTCGTCTCACTGTTGGGGGTGGTTTGTCTGGGAGTCTGGAGCTGGCTCGGTGTGCAGATGGCACGCCGGCAGTTATAATTGAAGGGAGGACACCCGCATGAATTATACCGAGATATTGAAGCGCGCGCTCAAGATCACCTGGACACGCCGCTCGCTGTGGCTGTTCGGCATCCTGTTGGCGCTGGTATCCGGCAATCCGGCCAGCGGCTTCCGCGGGTACAGCTTCAGCGGCCGGCAGTTGGATTTTCGCGGCTGGGACCCTTCCGCTCAGGATTCCTTCACCCGCTGGCTCCAATACCTGTGGGAAACTTTCTCTGGCGACCTGGGGGTCTCGCTGAACGCGCTGGGCAAGGTGCTGATCGTTGCGGCGGTACTGCTGTTCCTTTGGCTCCTGGTCAGCTTGGTGGTGCGCTATTTCTCCCAGAACGCGCTGATCCGCATGGTGGCACATGTGGAGGAAACGCAGGGGACGGTGAGCGTGGGCGAGGGGTTCCGGCTGGGTTGGACCAAGCCGGCGTGGTATATGTTCCTGATTGACCTCGTCCTGGGGGTGCCGTTCGCGCTGTTGGCTATCCTGCTGATCGCCATCGGGCTGTCCCCCCTGCTGTTACTGCTGGTGGATACCGTCAGTGCCAAGGTGGTCGGCATCGGGCTGACGGTGCTGATGATGCTTTTCTTTGTGGCGGTGCTGGTGGTGGCCGGCATCGTCCTCGGCGTCATCTCCCAGCTCGCGTATCGGCAGGCGGCGCTCAGCGGCAGGGGGACGCTGGAATCCATCGCGGAAGCCTACCGCATGCTGAAGGAGCATTTCTCCAACGTGGCGGTCATCTGGCTCCTGCTCCTGGCCATCGGCATCGGCTGGGGGCTGGTGCTCTTGCCGATTTTCGTCGTCCTGTTTGTGCTGGCGGCGGTGATGGGCGGCGCGCCGGCTTTCCTCCTGTACCAGGCCACTCGTACGGTGTGGCCGGCCCTGCTCATCGGGGTGCCCGTCGGGATGGCGATCATCGGCCTGCCGCTCCTCTTCCTCACCGGCCTGTACCAGACCTTTATCTCGGCGGTGTGGACGCTGACTTACCGGGAGCTATGGCTCAAAGAGGTGGGGTTGGGGACGGACAGCGTGTCGCCAGGGGGTGAGGGGCTGGAAAGCCCGGAGATGGTCGAGTTTTGAAAGTTCGACAGCCTCCCGCAGATTCCTGCGGGAGGCTGTATGTTTAGAAGCTATTTCAAAAACATCGAAACTTATGCTATACTAGTAGCATGAGCAGACATGAACTTACAGATGCACAATGGCAAATCATTGAACCACTTATCCCAAAACAGAAACCCGGGAGAGGACGTCCCCGCGCGGACGATCGAAAGATTCTCAACGGTATCCTGTACGTCCTCAAGACAGGGTGTGCTTGGGCTGACGTGCCCCGGGAGTATGGCTCACCGACCACCTGCTGGCGACGTCTCCACCAATGGATGTACGATGGCACGTGGGAGAGGATTTGGCAGACCTTGCTCAGCCAACTGGACGCCGCACAGAAGCTGGAATGGTCCCGAGCGTTTATGGATGGCAGCTTCGTGCCGGCGAAAAAGGGGGAACTGGCGTCGGCATCACCAAAGTGGGCAAAGGGTCTAAGGTAATGGTGGTCGTGGACGGCCATGGAGTGCCCCTGGGGCTGCATGTGGACAGTGCGCAACCTCATGAGATCACCTTGGCGCAGCGGACTCTGGATAGCATCCGGGTTCCCCAACGGCGAGGACGTCCCAAGAGCCGGCCGAAAGAGCTGGTGGCAGATAGAGCGTATGACAGCCGGGAGTTTCGAAGGGAATTGCACCAGCGAGGGATCAAGCCAGTCATTCCCACCTTTGAGCGACACAAACGGGTCAAGCCCAAGCGGGGCCGACCGATTACCGTGGGGCCTAGCTATAGGCAACGGTGGATTGTGGAGCGCTGTTTTGCTTGGATGGACAACTGCCGTCGT
>CALIBQ010000047.1 GCA_938049385.1 uncultured Anaerolineae bacterium | reverse complement strand
GCCAATACCCGCAAATCGAATGATAATCTTGACCTTTTGCTCCCTTCTCTTTTCTTTGGAGTTTCCCCCACCCTCGTGTATAATATCAGATTGCAATCTGCAAGGACATAAGGAGCAAGCATTGTTCGGACGACCCAAGACCATACAGGATGGGCTGGCGCGCACCCGACAGTCATTCTTCGGCCGCATACGCCAACTGTTGGCCGGCAGTACCCTGACG
The DNA here is from genome assembly GCA_938049385.1 of uncultured Anaerolineae bacterium. GTDB lineage: Bacteria > Chloroflexota > Anaerolineae > JACIWP01 > JACIWP01 > JACIWP01. Next base: position 40,616 of record CALIBQ010000047.1, on the reverse strand, counting down.
CCTGAGGCCTGGGACGAGCTGGAGGAACTGCTCATCCAGGCCGATGTGGGCGTGGACATCACCACCGAGCTGGTGGAAGACCTGCGCCGGCAGGCGGAGGCCGGCAAACTGCGCACGCCGGCGGATGTAGATCGCGCACTGCGGGAGCGGCTCATCGCTATGCTCCAGCAGGGCGCGCCGTCGGTGGTGGACGAACCCCGCCTGCTGACCGTCATCCTGGTGGTAGGCGTCAACGGCTCCGGCAAGACCACCAGCATCGGCAAGATGGCATACTATTACAAACAGCGCGGCCGCAAGGTCATCCTGGCCGCCGCGGATACCTTTCGCGCCGCCGCCATTGACCAGTTGAAAATCTGGGGTGAGCGTGTCGGGGTGGATGTGATCGCCCATCAGCCGGGCGCCGACCCCGGCGCAGTAACCTATGATGCCATCCGGGCCTGTCAAGCGCGCGGGGCAGACATGCTGATCATTGACACCGCCGGCCGGCTCCACACCAAATATAACCTGATGCAGGAGCTGGCCAAGGTGCGGGGCGTCGCCGCCAAACAGGTGCACCGCGCCCCCCATGAGACGCTCCTGGTCATTGATGCCACTACCGGGCAGAACGGCCTGGCCCAGGCCCGTCATTTCAAGGACACCGTCGGGGTAACCGGCATCGTGCTGGCCAAACTGGACGGCACCGCCAAGGGAGGCATTGTCTTCCCCATTGTGCGGGAGCTGGGCGTCGGTGTGCGCTTTGTCGGCACAGGCGAGAAGCTGGAGGATTGGGCGGAGTTCGACCCCCAGCTTTTCGTCGCCGGCCTTTTCGATCAGAACGGCAACGAATAAATTTCTGTAGCTACATGGAGGATGAATATGCCTGCTATTTCCGAATTGAGGGCTCGTTTAGCAGAGCTGGAAGAGCGAATCCAGACCCTACAGGTGCGTCTTTGACCAGGCCGGCAAGAAGCGGCGCATCATCGAACTGGAGAAAGAAGTCTCTGCGCCGGATGTCTGGGATGACCCGGCGCGCGCCCAGCGGCTGAGCAAAGAGCTGGCCCGCCTGCGCGAGGATGTCGAGGAATGGGACAGCTTCCAAAAGGCGGTGCATGACCTGTATGAGCTGGTCGCGCTGGCCGAGGAAGGGGAGGAAGAACTCGAGCCGAACTTTCTCGAGGAATTGGAACAGGAAACCCTAGCACTGGAAAGCCGCCTGCGCAAACGTGAGTTCGAACTGCTCATGTCCGGCGAGCACGATGCCAAGAACGCCATCCTGGCGATACACGCCGGCGCCGGCGGTACCGAGGCCACCGACTGGGCCAGCATGCTGATGCGCATGTACCTGCGCTGGTGCGAGCGCCGAGGGTTCAAGACCGAAATCCTGGACATGACCGAGGGTGAGGAAACCGGCATCAAGAGCGTTACCATCCGCGTCGAAGGGCCGTATGCCTACGGCTACCTCAAGGCGGAGCGCGGTGTGCACCGCTTGGTCCGCCTCTCCCCCTTCGATGCCAACCACCGCCGGCATACCAGCTTCGCCCTCGTCGAGGTCATGCCTGAGCTGGAAGATGACATTGATATAGTGATTGACCCGAAGGACCTGCGCATTGACGTCTTCCGCTCGTCCGGCGCCGGCGGGCAGAATGTGCAGAAGAACTCGACCGCCGTGCGCATCGTGCATATTCCCACTGGCATTGTGGTAGCATGCCAGAACGAGCGCTCCCAGCTCCAAAACAAGGAGACTGCCATGCGCATCCTGCGCGCCCGCTTGTATGAGCTGGAGCAACAGAAACATGAGGAGGAGCAGGCGCGTCTGAAGGGCAAGCATGTGGAGGCCGGCTGGGGCAACCAGATCCGCTCGTACGTGCTTCATCCCTACCAACTGGTGAAGGACCTGCGCACCGGTTACGAGACGGGCAATACCGATGCCGTGCTCGACGGTGAGATTGACGAATTCATTGACGCCTATCTGCGCTTCGCAGAAACCGCCGCGTAATCCCGCTTCCGGGACAAACCAACAGGCCGCCGCGAGATCGCGGCGGCCTGCTGCATTCTCAGAGACGGTCTATTCCACCTTAATCGCCTTCTCGCTCTGCCACAGACCGTGGATGTTGCAGTACGAGGAGGCGTAGAGCGTGCCGGCCTTGTCCACCTTAAGGCTGGCGACGACCTGCGGATGGGTGTACGCCGGCCCAGTGTTCGGCCCCTGCGTTGACTCCCCATGCGCGGTGAACTCAAAATGGCCGATTTGGTACGGGAACTTATCCCCCTCGGGATGGAAATACAGCTCGATCCAGCGGATGTGATGTTCCGTGGTGTTGGGATGCGGGATCTCCTTCCCTACCGTGAGGGTCACCTGGAAAAACTCGCCGGCCTTGACGGTATCGGGGCAGTCAATCACCGGCGCGTGCTTTTCCTTCTTCCAATCCGCCGCCTGAAACAAATCTCCGAATCCTGCCATCGCGCCAACCTCCTTTAGTGTGGAAAACTCGGGGTTTCGGCATATGCGCCGCACGCGAAAATCCATGCCATATTATATAGCAATTCTGATTGTTAGCAAATGGGTATTTTGGTGGCCGTGACAGCCAACAGCAAGGTAACTACCACCTGCTGACATCAGCCCAAATGGTCGAACATATGTTCGTATTCGTTTGACAGCGGTGAAGGAGCGCGCTATACTATTTTGCGGCCGGCCGAATCACCAGCCGCCGCGGCAGACGCACGGTGAAAGTACTCCCCTTCCCCGGCCTGCTCTCCACATCAATGCGGCCGTGGTGAATCTCGAACAGGCTCTTGGCAATGGAAAGGCCCAGGCCCATGCCCTCGAACTGGCGGGTATAGGCCGAGCCGGCCTGATAAAAGCGGTCGAAAATGCGTTTGAGGTCCTTCTCCTCGATGCCAATGCCAGTGTCCCGCACGGCAACCGCGATCTCGTCATCGGAAGGAGGAATGAGGGCAATTTCGATGCGCCCCTCTTCGGGGGTGAACTTGACGGCATTGGAGATGATGTTGGCCAGCGCCAGGCGAATCTTCTCTGCATCCCAGAAGGCCTCGACCGGGGCCTCCGGAAGCTTGACGATAAAAGACTGGCGCTTGCTTTCTGCTAGGCGCTGGAACTCGCCGGCCACATCCCGCACCAACTTCGCCGCATCGCAAGCACGCGGCTCCAGCTCGACCTGGCCGGCCTCAATATGGCGCAGGTTGATCATGTCATCAATCAGATCGCGCAGGCGCAGGGCACTGCGTACTACCACGTCCAGTTGATCGCGCAGTTCCCCGGTAGCCTCGCTCTGCAAGAAGGTCACATAGCCGAGGATGACCGAGAGGGGCGTGCGAAGCTCATGCGAAGCGATGGCGATAAACTCGCTTTTCAACTGATCGAGCTGGTTCAGCTCGCGATAGGCGTTCTGCAGTTCGGTGATGAGCCGGCTGTTCTCCAAAGCGATGGCCGCCTGCGCCGCCATGGTGGTGAGGATGTAGGCGTCCTCCTCGTCAAAGGGCACATCGCCGATCTTATTCACTACCTCCAGCACCCCGATGACCCGGTCCTTCACCATCAAGGGCACGCCGAGGATGGAGCGCGTCTTGAAGTCAATAGCCGCGTCCACCTGCCCGCCGAAACGGGGGTCCTGGCTCACGTCGGGAATCATCAAGGGCATGCCGGTGCGCACGATGTAGCCGGCCACACTGCCGTCCAGCGGCACCGATATAGGCGGGAGCGCATCCTTCTTCTGACCCGTCGCGGCACGGAAGCGTAATTCGCCCGTTTCTTTATCTAAGAGTAAAATGGAAGCACCTTCCGTATGCGTGATTTCTTGGGCGTTCTGGATGATGAGCTCTAACAGGGATTCAAGCTCGAGGGTGGAGTTGAGCGTCAGGCTGATCTCCACCACTCGCTGGAGCCGAGCAAGACGCATCTGTAAAGAGTTCGAGGTTGTCTCCAACTCAGTTATCTCCTCTTGTCATGGGGCGGACTGTCAGGCCTTCCTGACAGGACAAGTTCAGCATCTGCCAGGGATTATAGCATGAGTGCCGCTCTCTGGCAAGAGGGAATATAGTACCGCCGGCCCTCATATCATTCTGACGCCGGCCTATCAGGAGGAACGTGCAGTGGAAATCGGCACAGTGCGGCAGATTGACATCAACCAGGAGATGCAGGACTCCTACCTCGATTACGCCATGAGCGTTATCGTGTCCCGAGCCCTGCCCGATGTGCGCGACGGCCTCAAGCCGGTGCACCGCCGCATCCTCTATGCCATGTACGACATGAAGCTCACCCCCGACAAGCCCTACCGCAAGAGCGCCCGCATCGTCGGCGAAGTGTTGGGCAAATACCATCCGCACGGCGACGCCGCGGTCTATGAAAGCATGGTGCGCATGGCGCAGGATTTCTCCATGCGCTACCCGCTGGTGGATGGGCAGGGCAACTTCGGCTCCATTGATGGGGATGAGCCGGCAGCCATGCGCTACACCGAGGCACGCCTCCATCCCATCGCTATGGAAATGCTGGCGGACATCGAGAAGCAGACCGTGCCTTTCCTGCCCAACTTCGACGGCACGCTGGAAGAGCCGGCCGTGCTCCCCAGCGCCGTCCCTAACTTTCTGGTCAACGGCGCCGCCGGCATCGCCGTCGGCATGACCACCAACGTCCCGCCCCACAACCTGGGCGAGGTATGCGATGCCCTGGCCTTCATGATTGATCATTACGACAAGGTGGACGATATCACGGTCGAGGAGCTGATGCAGTTCATCAAGGGACCGGACTTCCCCACCGGCGGCATCGTCTACCGCTACGGCGAGGAAGAAGGGAGCCGGGTGGATGTCATCAAAGCCGCTTATGCTGTGGGGCGCGGCAAATTCACCGTGCAGGCGCGGGTGCATGTCGAGCCCATGTCCCGCAACAGAAGCCGGCTGGTCGTCACCGAGCTTCCCTACCAGGTCAACAAGACCCGCCTGGTGGAGCGCATCGCTGAGCTGGTGCGGGAGGGCCGCATCGAGGGCATTGCCGATCTGCGCGACGAATCGGACCGCCAGGGCATGCGTCTGGTCATCGAGCTGACCCGTGCCGTAGACCCGAAAGAGGTGCTGGCTCAGCTCTATAAGCTGACCCCTTTGCAAAGCACTTTCGGCGTGCATATCCTGGCGCTGGTAGACGGCGAGCCCCGCACACTTTCCTTGAAAAGAGCGCTGTGGCATTACCTAGAGCACCGCCGGGAGGTGGTGCGCCGGCGCACCGAGTTCGACCTCGAACGTGCCCGCCGGCAGGCCCACATCCTGCAAGGCCTGCTGATTGCCCTCGACCACCTCGACGAGGTCATCCAGACCATCCGAAGCTCCCGCACGGCGGACACCGCCCGCGAAAACCTCATCCGCAAATTCAAGCTGACGGAGATTCAGGCGCAGGCCATCCTGGACATGGCGCTCCGCCGGCTGGCGGCGCTGGAGCAGAAGAAAATCCGCGAGGACTATCAACAGACACTGGCGACCATCGCCTACCTGGAAGGGCTTCTGCGCGATCCGCGCAAAATGCTGGGCGTCATCAAGGCGGAGCTGATGGCCATCAAGGAGAAATTCGGCGATGAGCGCCGCACCCAACTCGTGGAGCGCACCACCGAGCTGGTGACCGCCCGCGAGCTGGTGCAGGAGGAAGATGTGCTGGTGATGGCCGCCGGCGGCAAAATTTGGCGCAGTGCCTGGCAGGGCCGAAAGCCCGGCCAGCTTCCCGAAGGGGCGGACGCCGGCCTGCGCGCCGCCGCAGTGGCACCCTCTACCGGCGAAGTGCTGTTCGTCACCCCCGACGGCCGCGCGGCCCTCATCCCCACACACCGCATCCCCGATTCCTTCGGCTCCGCCGCCTCGCTGGGGGAACTGCTCAACACCCATGAGGAGGTAGAGCCGGTCGCGCTGGTGTCCCTGCCGGCATTTTCCGAAGATGAGCCTCCCACCGGCTACATTTTCCTTGCATCCGCCCTCGGCCGCGTCAAACGCGTTACCGTCGAGGATGTCCTGGGCGCCGCCGGCAAGGGATTGACCACTATCATGGGCCTGGCCAGCGACGACAGGGTCATCGCGGCCGCATGGACACAGGGCACTGAGCCGGTGTACCTGTGCACCAGCCAGGGCCTGGTCATCTGCTTCGAGCAGGAAGAGGTACGCCCCATGGGACTGCCGGCCGCCGGGGTGGCCGGCATCAAGCTGGGGGACGACGCGCATGTGGTGGGCATGGGCATCACGCGGCCGGATGGACAGGTACTGCTGGTCACCGCCCGCGGCAGTGCCAAACGGACGCCCATCAGCGAGTATCCACTGCAGAAGCGCTACGGTGCCGGCCTGCTCTCTATGCGCCCCAACACCCGCACAGGCCCCGTCGTCGCGGCCGGCATCATCGGTCCCAGGGATGAGATCATCCTGGTGACCCAGAAAGGCCGCGCCATCTGCCGGTCGGCGGCAGAGATACCGCAGGCGGCGCGCACCGCGCAGGGGAAAGCGGTCTGTGAGGTAGAAATGAAAGACCCACTGGCCGGCATGGTCATCCTGCCGCCGGCGCCTTCCGCCGCAGAGCAAGCTCCAGCAGAGGCCGCGCCAGCCCGCCGCGCACGGAAAACGCCCGTTCCGCCGGCGCCGGCCGATGAGCCAGCCGCACCAGCCCGCGCCAGAAGCCGCAAGAAAGAGGCGTCAGAGTTAGCGGCTGAAGCCGCCGCACCGGCCCCGACGGCCGAAAGACCCCGCACACGCGTGAGAAAGAAGAGCGAGCCGGCGGCAGAAGCCGCGCCCGCGTCGGCCAAGGCCAAGCGGCAGAAAAAGTCCGCCGCGGCTGTCGAGCAAACCGCCCCCGCCGCGCCGAAGCGGACAAAGAAGAGCGCGCCGCCGGCCCCCGAACCCAAAGAGCCGCCCCCGCCGGCGCCGGCCAAGAAGGGACGCAAAAAGCCGGCCGAGGCTACACAGTTGAACCTGGAGATCGAAGCACCGCCGGCCGCTTCTGTGCCCGTTGAGGAACAGCCGCCGGCGGAGCCAAAGCGCCGGCGCGGCAGGACTGCGGATACATCTGCCGAACCGCCGGCCATCCCGAAGCCGGCTGGCACAAGCAAGACGCCGGCGCGCTCGCGCATCGTCACCAGCGTACCCGGCAAGCCACCCAAGCGAGGCGGCAAATGACGCGCGCCCAAGCTTCTCGGCCTAAACCTATCCTTGGCTCCGACCAGATATTGTACTGTGTGGAGTGCGGCACCGCCTTCCTATTCACCGCCTGGGAACAGCGGCACTGGACGGAGGAGCACGGCGAGGCCGGCCCGCCCCTTCTATGTCCGGGATGCCGCGCTTTGGCGCGTATCCTCGCGCCCCAGCAGAAAGCCTCGCCTTGGGAAGAGGGCCGGGTCAAGTGGTACGACGCCAATAAGGGCTTCGGTGTGCTGGTGACGGAGGCCGGCGATGAGGTGTTCGTGCACAGCTCCCGCCTGCCGAAGAGTGTGCGTCGCCTGCGCGCCGGCCAGACGGCCCGCTTCCAGCGGGAAGAGGGACCGCAGGGGCCGCGGGTCGCACGCCTGCGCCTGGTGCGGACCGGCCGGCGCTCCCAAGATGCGGGAACCGTCCAGCAAACGACACCCTCGACAGACACAGTGGAGGAAGCATGAAGCTGGATGTCATTTACTGCGGGGACGCCCAACACATGGACGAGGTCGCGGACGCCAGCGTCCATCTCATTGTTACCTCCCCACCTTACAACGTAGACAAGGATTACACCCACTACGAGGATCGGCGTTCTCTGGATGAATACCTCGCCATGCTGGAGGCGGTCTGGCGGGAATGCTACCGCGTGCTGGTGCCCGGCGGACGCATTGCCATCAACGTCGCCAACACCAACCGCCGGCCCTACCTGCCGCTGAACAGCTTCATCACCCAGCAGATGCTGAAGCTGGGCTTCCTCATGCGGGGGGAGATTATCTGGGACAAGGGCGCCAGCGTCGGCGTCAGCACCGCCTGGGGCTCCTTCGGGCGCGCCAGCAACCCCGTCCTGCGCGACGTCCATGAGTACATCATGGTGTTTTGCAAGGAGCAGTTCCATCTGACCTCATCGGGGAAATACAGCGGCATCTCCAATCAGGATTTCGTCGAATGGACAAAAAGCATCTGGCGCTTCCCGACTGAGAATGCCGCCCGGCTGGGGCATCCAGCGCCGTTCCCGGAGGAACTGCCCCGCCGGCTCATCCTGCTGTACACCAACGTCGGGGATGTGGTGCTGGACCCCTTTATGGGGAGCGGCACCACGGCGGTGGCGGCCAAAAAGCTCCGCCGGCATTACATCGGCTATGAGCTTTCGCCGGAGTACTGCCAGCTGGCCGAAGAACGCCTAATGGCAACACCCGAACCGCTGATCCCCTTCGACGCGGAAGCGCCGGCGGAGGAGGAAGAAGAAGCCGATGACCAGTGCGGCTTCTTTCAGCTTCCAGCGTGGGAATAACTCGCCCACACATACGGAGAAGGGCCGGGGCATTCCCCTCCCTGCATGCGGGGAGGGGCCGGGGGTGGGGCTTCCCCTCACTCCATTACCTGAAACATACGGAAGGATGCGAGAACCGTGAAGGCATTACGTACTATTGTCATCATCGGATTCGCGACAGCCATCCTGCTGGGCGCCTGCCGCGGCACTGCCTTTCCTCCCACAGCGGTGGTCCCATCCTCAGCGCCTTCGCTCACACCCGCCGGCGTCTCCACCCCAACGCGCCTGGGCGAGGTCGTCCTGCCGGCGGTGGACCCCTCACAGTACAGCGGCACCATCATCGCCGCCGGCAGTTCCACCGTATATCCCCTGGTCGAGCGCATGGCGGAGCTGTTCCTGGACGAGGGCTTCGCCGGCACCATCACCATTGATTCCATCGGCACCGGCGCCGGCTTCGAGCGCTTCTGCATCAAGGGGGAAACGGACATCTCCACCGCCAGTCGGCGCATCAAAGAGTCGGAACGGCAGTCCTGTCAGGCCATCGGGCGTGACCCGATTGAGTTCCAGGTGGGCATCGACGCACTGGTGATCGTTGTCAGCAGGGAGAATACCTTCGTCCAGTCCCTAACCCTGGACGAGGTGCGCCGCATCTTCACCACAGCGGACAAGTGGTCGGATATCTATCCAGCCTGGCCGGCCCAGCCCATCAAACGCTTCATCCCCGGCACCGACAGCGGCACCTTTGATTTCTTCGTCGAGGCAGTGCTCGACAAGGACAAAACCCCTCTCTTGCTCGCCCAGCGCCTGCAGATGAGTGAGGATGATAATGTGCTGGCGCAGGGAGTGATGGGCGGCCCGTACTCCATCGGGTTCTTCGGATTCGCCTTCTATCAGGAGAACATCCAGAAACTGCGCGCGGTGGCCATTGAAGGCGTAGCTCCCGACGCCGCCACCGCCGAAAGCGGCGCATATCCCCTTGCCCGACCGCTGTACCTGTACTCCGACGCCTCCATTATGCGTGCCAAACCGCAGGTCGCCGCGTTCCTGAACTATTTCCTGACTTATGTGGACGAGGAAATCCAGGAAGTGGGCTATTTCCCGGTCAGCACCGCCGCACTGGATGCCGCCCGAAAGAAGTGGCTGGAGGCCATGGGGCAGTGAGCGTTCTGGGGAGATGATGACCAAGATGGAGGACACAAGTCGAGGGGACCAGGATGGCCATCGCGACCATTGCAATCATTGAGGATGAGCAGTCACTTGTGGAAGCCCTGGAATACAACCTCCAGAGGGCCGGCTACCGCACCATTGCGGCAAAAGAGGGGTTTGCCGGCCTCGAGATGGTGCGCCGCGAACGTCCGGACCTCTTGATCTTGGACCTGATGCTCCCTGGCATTGACGGGCTGGAAATCTGCCGCCAGCTCCGCAAGGACATGCACCTCCCCATCCTGATATTGACTGCCCGCGATGAGGAGGTGGACAAGATTCTCGGTCTCGAACTGGGCGCGGATGATTATCTTACCAAGCCCTTCAGCATGCGGGAGCTGATCGCGCGGGTACACGCGCTACTGCGGCGCTCTGCCATGTCCGCGCCGGCCTCTCCCGCCGGCGAAGCCGGGCCGGCGCAAATCCTGCAGTCCGGGGACCTGACCATTGACCTGACCCGCCGGGAGGTCTTGCGCGGCAATAGGTCCTTGCCGTTGAAAACCAAAGAGTTCGACCTATTGGTCTACTTTTTCCGCCATCGCGGACATGTGCTTTCCCGACAGCAAATCCTCGAACAGGTCTGGGGATGGGACTTCGTCGGTGGGAGCAGGACGGTTGATGTGCATGTTCACTGGCTGAGAAGCAAGATTGAGCCGGACCCGGCCCACCCCACCCGCATCGTCACGGTCCGAGGTGCCGGCTACCGATTCGAGGGATAGAGGTCTCTATGCGCTGGCGTGAGCTAAGGCGGCTTCTTTGGTTACCGCTCCTCGCCCTCTGGCTGGTGAGCCATTTGGGCATCGGGCTGTATCTGCTCCGTGCCGCCGGCACATTCCAGCAGGAATCTTTCGAACGCCAGCTCATCCTTACTGCCAGAACGGTTGCCTCCACAGCATTCTTAACGACTGAACCCGGCGCGACCTCTTTCGACGGCTCCTCGCTAGCAGGGACATATGCCGTTATCCTGGACTCGCGAGGGAGCATTCTCCGCCAGCATCCTAGCGTCGGTGTCCGATTCGGGTCCAGCGCCGCGTGGCCCGATGTACAGCGCGCCCTGATACATGGCGAGATCACCCTGATACGGGACTACAGCCCCCTTGCCGGCGGCTCACTGCTGTTTTGCACTGTGCCGGCCCTGGATACCTCCGGTCAGATTATCGGCGCGGTGACCGTTGCCCTGCCAGATGCCGAGCGCGCTGTGAACGCCGGCAGAAACCGCCTGAGGCTGACCTGGTTCGGCCTGCTGGCCGGCAGTTTCCTGCTGGCGATTGCCGTGCTTGCGTCCTACTCCGCCTGGCTGGAAAAGCAGTTGCATCATCTCCTTGGCGCCATCCAAGAGGAGGCGGAGGCCGGCAGGCCGATTTCGAGCGCCTTGGCGCCGCTGTGGCACGCCTGGACCCAAGCCCTGAGACGGTTCCAGCGGGTCCAGGAGAGCCTGGAGACCGAGATCGCCCAACTGCGGTCCGCGCTGGACAACATGACGGACGGCGTGATGGTCATCGATCGGCACGGCCACATCCTGCTCATGAACCCTGCCGGCCGGCATCTGTTGGGAATCCCCGCCGCCGAAACCAGCGGCTCATTCGCCCAGGTAGTCAGGGATTACCGCATCGTGGAGCTATGGCAGAGCCTTTTCGCACCTCCGGAAACACGCCGCGAGACGCCGGCCCCCATCGAAATCTTGCGCGATCATCACACCCTGCTGGTCAGCGGTGCGCGGATACCCTTCGCCGGCGAAGACCGGGCACTCATCATGATCCAGGACGTCACGCAGGCTCGCCGTATCGAGGCTGTGCGCCGGGATTTCGTCAATAACGTCTCCCACGAACTGCGCACCCCTTTGGCTTCCATTAAGGCGCTGGTGGAAACCTTGCGCGAGGGTGCATTGGAGGACCCGCCGGCGGCCCGGCACTTTCTGGAGCGCATTGAGATCGAGGTGGACACCCTTATCCAGATGGTGCAGGAACTGCTTGAGCTGGCCCGATTGGAATCCGGCAGGGCCGTCCTCAACCTGCAAATGGTAGACCTGGCCTCGGTCATTATGCCGGCCGTGGATCGTCTGCTTCCCCAGGCCGAGCGTGCCGGCCTGCGCGTTGTGCTGGACATTCCATCCGGCCTGCCGAGCGTGCGCATTGATCCTTCCCTGTTTCAGCAGGTCATCACCAACCTGGTGCACAATGCCATCAAATTCACGCTGGCCGGCGGGGAAATCCGCGTCACTGCCCATGCCTCCGAAAAAGAGATTACTGTGGCGGTCAGCGATACCGGCATCGGCATCCCCAAGGAGGACCTACTGCGCATCTTCGAACGATTCTACAAGGCTGACCGCTCGCGCGCCGGCGGCGGCACCGGCTTGGGGCTGGCCATCGCCAAACACGTCGTCCTCAGCCACGGCGGCCGCATCTGGGCGGAAAGCCAGGAGGGGAGCGGCAGTACGTTCTATTTGACCATCCCCCTGCCTACTATCGCGGCCGACACAGACAGCTCTTCCGATCGTTAACCTTTTCTTAACATTCTGTTGAACGTCCATTAATCATCAACCTGTACAATCGGCTGTGGTGCTTGGGAACAACCCAGCACAAACATGTTTCAAGAACTTCAACAGGAGGAAACAATGAAGAGGATTGTCGAACTGCTTGCATTCATTCTGCTCGCCGGAGCCATGCTACTTTCCGCCTGCGCGCCGGCCGCCACGCCGGTACCGCCCACTGCCACACCTGTCCCGCCCACTGCTACCTCGGTACCAGCGACGAACACACCAGTACCACCTACAGCCACCTCGGCGCCGGCTACTGTTGCACCCACTGCGACCTCCGCCCCCGCAAGTGGGAAAGTGGCCCTGCCTGAAGTCGACCCCGCCCAGTATTCCGGCACCATCATCGCCGCCGGCAGTTCTACCGTCTACCCGCTGGCCGAGCGCATGGCGGAGCTGTTCCTGGACGAGGGCTTCGCCGGCACTATCACCATTGACTCCATCGGTTCGGGCGCCGGCTTCGAACGCTTCTGTGTCAAGGGCGAGACCGATATCTCCACCGCCAGCCGGGCCATCAAGGAATCGGAGGTTGCCTCGTGCCGCTCCATCGGTCGGGAGCCATTGGAGTTCCGCATCGGCACCGACGCCCTGGCGATTGTGGTCAGCAAAGAGAACAACTTCGTCACAAGCCTCACCAAGGAAGAGCTTGCTCAAGTCTTCACCACGGCGGAGAAGTGGTCCGATGTCAACCCTGCCTGGCCGGCGGAACCCATCAAACGCTTCATCCCCGGCACTGACAGCGGCACATTCGATTACTTCGTGGAAGCGGTCCTGAACAAGGATAAGGCCCCCATCCTCAACGCCGCCAATACCCAGATGAGCGAGGACGATAACGTCCTGGTGCAGGGTGTGCTCGGCAGCCCGTATGCGGTCGGCTTCTTCGGCTTCGCCTACTACCACGAGAACCAGGGCAAACTGCGCGCCCTTGCCATCAACGGTGTTGAACCCAACGAATCCACCGCCGAAAGCGGGGAATACCCCCTGGCCCGCCCGCTGTTCCTGTACTCGGATGCCAAAATCATGCGGGACAAGCCTCAGGTAGCGGCGTTCATCAACTACTTCTTGACCCACGTGAACGAGGAAATCCTAGATGTCGGGTATTTCCCCGCCAGCGAAGAAGCGCTGAACCTGGCCAAGAAAACCTGGCTGAATGCCATGGGACAGTAACATTCTGTACTGCCAAAGCGGTTGTTGGGAATCGGGGAGGGGAAAGTTGCCCCTCCCTGGTTCGTGTGTTAGAATATAATGGGTGAAAATGGGGTTGTGAAACATCACACAGCCGCAGTTCTCTTTCGGGAGTGTTGACATGAAAATCGGAGCGCCGGGAACAGGCCCTTTCGCCGGCCCAGCGGCCAGCACGGCCCTGCCGATGACACGACTTTACAAACGCCCGCGCATCCGCGAGGCCATCATCCAGGCGGTCCTCTTCCTATGCGGCGTGCTCTCCATCCTCATCACCGCCGGCATCGTCTACGAATTGGGCAAGGAATCCCTCCGCTTCTTCACCACCGACTTGTGGGAAAGTACCAATAAACCCCTGGCGGTATCCGTGGACGTTTCGGCAAAACTGTTAGAGGTCGGACCCGCCGGCACCGCCCTCCGCCCCGGCGATATCATCCGCCTGGACGGCGAACAGATGCAGGTGGAAAGCGTCCAGGACAGCGTCATCCGGGTACAGCGCGGCTTCCGAGGCACAGCGCCGGCCGCGCACCAGGCCGGCACAGAAATATTTCGCGCGGACCGGGTCTCCCTGGTCGAATTCTTCACCGGCACCCAATGGATCCCCCAGATCGGCCAGTTCGGCATCCTTCCCCTGGTGAACGCGACACTTATGACCAGCACCATCGCCATGCTGGTTGCCCTGCCGCTTGGACTGGCCATCGCCATCTACCTCAGCGAGTACGCCAACGAGCGGGCACGCAGTATCCTGAAACCTATCATGGAGGTGCTCGCCGGCATCCCTACTGTGGTGTACGGCTATTTCGCCCTGACCTTCATGACGCCGCTGTTGCGCAACATCTTCGGGCGCGATGTGGTCGAGGTCTATAACACCGCCTCCGCCGGCATCGTCATTGGCATCCTGGTACTGCCGCTGGTCAGCTCCATGAGCGAGGACGCCCTCAACGCGGTGCCGCGCTCCCTGCGCGAGGCCGCGTACGCGCTGGGCGCGACCAAACTGGAGACCGCCCTCAAAGTAGTGGTGCCGGCCGCCCTCTCTGGCATTGCCGCCGCCTTCATCGTCGCCATCTCGCGCGCCATCGGCGAGACCATGATCGTCGCCATCGCCGCCGGCGCCGGCCCCAACCTGACCTTCAACCCCTTCCAGCCGGCGGAGACCATGACCGGCCACATTGTCCGCATCAGCGGCGGTGATTTGAGCTACGACTCTATTGACTATAACAGCATCTTCGCCATCGGCCTGGTGCTCTTCTTCATGACCCTCCTGCTGAATATCATCAGCCAGCGAGTGGTGCGGCGCTTCCGGGAGGTATACGAGTAATGGCCCATTTATCCTCCTCTCCCACCTTTGCCAAACAGGACTTTGCCGAGGAGCTTTCCCGCCGGCACCGCACGGCGCGCACCATGGCCGTCATCTTTCAGGCATCCACTATTGTCGGCATCATCGTCTTGCTGACGTTGATGTACAACATCATCAACTCCTCCTTCGGGCTGGTAGCGTGGCAGTATCGGGTCCCTCCTGAAACCCTGGCCGCAGGCGCCCCCCTGGAAGAGCTTCCCAGGGAAGAACTCCTGCGCATCCTGGAAGAACGCGTCTCCGCTAACGTACTGCGCCGGCTGGATCGTGAGAAACCCCTGACTGCACGCTCGGAGCAAGAGCTGTATGCCCTTGTGATGGAGCGGGTGGTCCAGCCCAAAATCGTCAAGACCTGGTCGTTGGTGGATTCCATTTTCCGGCGTCAGGAAATCATACAAGAGGTTGCCCGCGACTATCCTGACGCATACCTACGGTTCCGGTCCTGGCTGAATGCCCGCTTCCTGACCAGCCCGCAGTCCAGCCGGCCGGAACTGGCTGGCGTCCGCACCGCCATCCTCGGCTCCCTCTGGACGGTGCTGATCACCATCATATTTGCCTTCCCGCTGGGGGTCGGCGCCGCCATCTACTTAGAGGAATATGCCTCCGATAACTGGCTGAACCGCATCATCCAGACCAATATCAACAACCTGGCCGGCGTTCCGTCCATCATCTACGGTATGCTGGGATTGGCGATATTCGTGCGCGCCATGGAACCCATCACCAGCGGCATCTGGTTCGGCGCGGCCGAGCCGGCCACTGCCAACGGCCGCACTGTGCTCTCCGCCGGCCTGACCCTTGGCTTACTGGTCCTCCCGTTGATCATCATCAACGCCCAGGAAGCCATACGCGCCGTTCCTAACTCCCTGCGGCAGGCCAGCTACGGCCTGGGCGCCACCAAATGGCAGACCATCTGGTACCATGTCTTGCCCAATGCCCTGCCGGGCATCCTGACCGGCACCATCCTGTCCATCTCGCGCGCCATCGGGGAGACCGCGCCGCTGGTGGTCGTAGGAGCCTCAACATTTATCACCATAGATCCCAGCGGTCCATTTTCCAAGTTCACCACTCTGCCCATCCAGATTTACCAGTGGACCAGCCGGCCGCAGGACGAATTCCGCAACCTGGCGGCGGCCGCCAGCATCGTCTTGATGATCCTGCTGTTATCACTCAACGCCAGCGCAGTGCTGTTGCGCCAGCGTGCCCGACGCCGAATACGAGGATAGGGAAAGTCTATGGACGTGAAAATCGCATTCCAGCCAAGTATGCGCACCGAATCCATGCCGGCCAGCGCCGGCAAATATGCCATCGAGGCCCGCAACCTGACGGTCTATTACCATGACCGACCGGCCGTTCGCGATATCAACCTAGCTATCGAGCGCCAGCGCATCACCGCCATCATCGGTCCATCCGGATGCGGCAAGAGCACCCTCCTGCGCGCTTTCAACCGCATGAACGACCTGATCCCCTGTGCTCGCGTGGAGGGAGAAGTGCTGTTTGAGGGCATTAACATTTACGACCCGGCTGTGGACCCCGTGCTTGTGCGCCGGCGCATCGGCATGGTCTTCCAGCGCCCCAACCCCTTCCCCAAGAGCATCTATGAGAACGTTGCTTGGGGCGCCCGCATTAACGGGTACCGCGGCAATATGGACGAATTGGTGGAGCGCGCCCTGCGCCAAGCGGCGCTCTGGGATGAGGTCAAGGATAAACTCCACCAAAGCGCGCTCTCCCTTTCGGGCGGACAGCAGCAGCGCCTCTGCATCGCGCGCGCCATCGCCATCAAGCCGGAAATCATCCTCATGGATGAGCCGGCCTCGGCCCTGGACCCCATCGCTACCCTCAAGATCGAAGAGCTGATGATTGACCTGGCGGAGCAGTACACCATCATTATCGTCACCCACAACATGCAGCAGGCCGCCCGCGTCTCCCACTACACCGCCTTCCTGATGGTGGATGAGAACCGCGTGGGATATCTTGTGGAATACGGGCCGACCGCCCAGATCTTCACCAATCCGCGGGACAAGCGCACCGAAGATTATATCACTGGAAGATTCGGCTGATGTCCCGGAAGACGCCGGCCATCCGCCAGCTCTGGCTCACAGCATGTATCTCGCTGTTCACCACCCTGCTGTTCGCCTGTGCGCCGCGCCCGACCCCCACGCCGGCGGCCGCCACGCTCTCACCTCTCCCCGCGGTACCCGCCGGCGCCGTGCTCGGGGTCGAACTGACCACCGAGCGGGATGAGGGCCAGGTAGAGCTGGCCGCCGGCACTGGCGCTCGCTGGGTGCGGGTCCCCCTGCGCTGGCGAACCATCGAACCCCGCCAGAATACCCCGCCGGCCTATCGGTTCGATACATACGACACACTGCTCAGCGCTTTGCACAGCCGCGGCTTCCAGATCATCCTCACCGTGCGCGACAATCCGACCTGGGCCGCCGATACGCCCTGCGGGCCGCTGAATGCGGCCGGCCAGGAAGCCTTCCTGCGCTTCCTGGAGGAGGCTGTCGGCCGCTATCACCGCGAGCCGTACGCGGTGCACCATTGGGAGCTGTACAACGAGCCGGACAACACCGACGCCGAGACCTACGGCGCGCAGGGCGGGTGCTGGGGAAACGCGCCGGCGGCCTACGCCGAACTCCTGCGCCGAGCCTATCCCGTTATCAAAGGCGCTGACCCGGACGCTGTGGTCATTTTCGGCGGCCTGGCGCTGGAACAAATTGAAGGCAATCCCTTTAACGTGCGCTTCCTTGAGCGGGCACTGGACGCCGGCGCCGGCCCATATTTCGATTGGGCCAACTTTCATTACTACCCGGCATTTTCCTACCGCTGGGACCGCTTCGGCCGCGGCATCCAGGGGAAACACGCTTATATCCGGAGCATTCTGAAAAGGGCCGGCTTTGAGAAACCCGTTATGTGCAGTGAATTGGGACAGCCCACCGCCGGCCCTGCCGCAGAAGGATATTCCGACCAGAAGACCGCCGATGAGATGGTGCGGTCTTATGCGCGCGCTGTGTGGGCCGGCATGCCGGCCGCGATATGGCACAAACTGCAGGACCGCCCCGGAGAGGCGCGGCTGTACGGACTGGTGGATGCCGGCGGCGTGCCCAAGCCGGCCTACCGCACCTATCAGCTTCTCGCCCAACACCTGTCGAGCGCCCATTTTCGGGGAGAGCTGAGCGTGTCGGAGCCGCTGGAAGCCTACGAATTCGCCTATGAGGAAGACGGGTTTACTCACCTTGTGATTGCGTGGCGGAACGGGGATGGGCCGGCGGTCCCGCTACACATTTCCGCGTCTCGAGCGCTGGTTGTGCGGGTTGTGGGTGAGGAGATGGTGGTTCAGCCGCAACGTGCTGAAGATTTGGTCATCCCTATTGACAGTCAACCACTTATGATAGTATACTAATTGAGAGCATCCCCCAAGGATGCTGACTGGCTATTGTATGACACCCCGTCTTGGGAAGGACGCCCTACTGAACCAGCATTACGCTGGCCTCATAAGTACCCAAATATCTGCTACTCTCTGTGGATGAGCTTTCTGATTCCCCTGGTATACGAGGGGCCCCTAACGGTCCAACAGACAGTCTACCACACTCTCGGTGAATGCATTCAGGAATCAGGGGAAGAGGGTATGCAGTCTAAACGCCTCACTCTAGATGAATTCCTGCTGATCTGGGCCATTTCCATGGGTGCACTGGTACGCCTGATCCCCGCAGTCCGATTTCCCTTTCCTGTAAATGACGGCGGCCTGTTTTACGTGATAATGCAAGACCTTATTCAGAACGGTTTTCGATTCCCTGCATACACGACTTACAACTCAGCCCACATTCCTTTCGCATATCCTCCCTTGGCGCTGTATCTGGGAGCGCTGATTTCTGCCGGCCTAGACATTCCATTAATCTCACTGCTTCAATGGTTGCCTCCTATCGTAACGATCCTGACCATTCCTGTATTCTATTTGCTTTCCAGAACCATATTGGAGTCACGCTTTCAAGCCGCTCTGGCAACCGTCGCGTATGCAGTGCTTCCTCGAACGTACGATTTCCCAGGCATGGGCGGTGGATTGACCAGAAGCTTGGGACTTCTTTTCATGTTGTTAACTCTCGCTAGCGCCTTTCGATTTTATACGACGCAGTGTTGGCGGTATCTGCTCCCATTTGGGGCATTCTCTGCCCTCCTTTTCGCAAGCCACCCGGAGTACACGATTCATACATGCGCCATTATTGTGCTAATGTGGATATTTTGGGGCCGCACTAAACGGGGGATAGTCGGAAGCTTCATTATCACTGCTAGCACCCTTCTACTCACATCTCCCTGGTGGATAACGGTAATACTTCAGCATGGACTAACACCTTTTGCCGTAGCGTTACAAACGGGCTGGCATCGCTGGACCTGGTGGATGCCCCTTGTAACCATGACCTTTAGCGAGGAACCAAACCTTGGCCTCATCACCGCCTTTGCGATAGTAGGCATCTTTGCCTGCGTAATGACTGCGTAATGATAAAGAAACTATTTCCCCATAGCATGGCTTGGCGGCGCATTTCTAGCAGAGCCACGCGCCGCACCACTATCTGCTTCTCTTGCTCTCGCGTTACTCACAGCCATTAGTTTAGACGAAGTCCTTTTACCAGGACTCCAGAGAATTGCTCATGTCACGAGACCAGAGCTCTCTACTACATCCTCGTCCTCTGCCTCCGCCTGGCAGTCGATGCCCGGCAAACTATTGCTGACGGTTTTTCTCGTCTATACCCTCCTGAACGCCTACATTTATTCGCTAGACCTCTCTTCCCTGCGGGTAACGGACGAGGAACTAAAAGCCCTACAGTGGGTGACTGACAATACTCCGCCCAATGCTCGTTTTGTGATACTCAATTATGGGGACCCACTCACTTCACCTATCCAGGAGTGGTTCCCCGCGCTAACAGACCGAGTCAGTCTTTCTGTGATACAGGGTTACGAATGGTTGCCGGGTGAATTTAACCGCCGGTGAGCTAGCTCGATTGAGTTGGCACACTGCATCTTTTACGACCATCAATGTATTGAGAACTGGGCAAAGAATCAGGGCTTTTCCTTTGACTATGTTCTGATCTCACAATCAATAAATGGAGCTTCCCTAAACACAAACGCTCCCGTTCTTGGCAATTCAGTCGCCGCTTCCATGCAAGCTTCAAGCGCATATCGATTGGTTTATAGCTCAACCACTGTCAAAATTTTCCAATATCTTGGCAACAACTAATACCTAACTCCACAACACGACTCACATACCGGAGTTAGCGTTCCAGCGGGTCTCATCAATTTAGCGATATTTTTTGACATACCAGCATTGCTGTGCTATCATTAGGTAACGCAATGCAATTGCGCGTACAATGCATCGGCTGATCGGCAGTGGCGGTAAGGAATCGGGCGCGTGGCTCTGCCGAATTTCTACAAAGACACAGCGACACACAGACAGGACTTCCCCCTCACTTTCGAGGAACTGCGTCTGCTGGTGGAACTGCAGGACCGCTTTTTCCCGCCGGCCACCTTCGAAGCACGCCTGCCGGCGGTCCTCTCCTTCCTGGCCGACGCATACGCCCTCGACGGCATCGCCCTCTACCTCCTCTCGCCGCGGCAGGATGAACTGACCCTGCACAGCCGCGCCGGCCTGCAGGCTTCCCTCCCCATGCTGTCGCGCCTGCCGGCCGATGCCGATCACCCGCTCACCCACGCCCTCTTCTCCGGCCAGTGCCGGCAGTGGATGGGCTCCATCTGGCCGGGGGAAGCGGCTGAGCCGGCCGGTGCGTTCCTGGCTTGTCCCCTAACCATCGAACGCCAATCCATCGGCGCTCTGCTCTTCTTCCGTAAACCTGCCGGCACCTTTCCGCCGCGCACCAGCGCCTTCCTGTACGAGTACGTCTCCTCGCGGCTGGCGTTCGCGATCTACCAATCCCGCCTCATCGGCTGGACACAGAAACAGCTTGAGCAGATGACCGTGCTGAACGAGGTGGCACAGGCCATCTCTTCCAACCTCGACATCCATCAGCTTCTGGAAACCATATATACCCAGGTCCAGCGGGTTATTGACGCCGCATCCTACTTCGTGGCGCTGATTGACGAAGAGACCAACCAGTTCCGGCTGGAAATACTGATTGATGAAGGGAAGCGCTTCCCCCCACAGATTTTCCCTACTCCGGCCGGACTGGTGGGCTGGATCATTCAGAACCGCCGGCCGCTCCGCCTGAACGACAAATCGCGCGAGGCCGCCCAGATGGGCATTCAGCCAGTACTCGTCGGCCAGCCGAAGCCCTCCAATTCCTGGTTGGGCGTCCCCATGACGGTGGGCAGTCGAATGATAGGGGTTCTGGCAGTGGCCAGCTATGAATTCAACGCCTTCTCCGCCGAGGACGAGATGTTGTTATCCAACATCGCCGCGCAGGCCGCAGTGGCAGTGGAAAACGCTCGCCTGTACGAACAGACCCGCCGGCAGTTGGAGGAACTGCGCCGCACGCAGGAACAGCTCCTCGCCGCGGCGCGTCTGGCTACCTCTGCGGAGCTGGCCGCCGGCCTCGGCCATGAGGTCAACAACGCCCTCACCCCCATCCTGGGCATCGCCCAGCTCGCCCTGCGCCGTACTGACCTGCCGGCCGACCTGCGGGCCGACCTGGAAACCCTCTGCAACAGCGCCCAGCGCATTCGGGAAATCGTCAACGGCTTCTCACAGATGACCACGGAAGAGGGCCTGCCGGCCGGCGCACCCCGCAGTATCAATCAGCTCCTGCAGGCCGCGCTAGAAAGCTTCGAATGGCGGTTCCAGCGCCAGGGCATCACCGCTTATCTCCACCTAGCGGATGACCTGCCGCCCATCGCCGGCAACCCCTGGCAGTTGCGCCAGGCCCTGCTGAACATCATTCAAAATGCCATGGAAGCGATGCCGAACGGCGGCTCTCTGACCATTACCACCACCCCCCATGACAACGGAATCCTCATCGCGATTCAAGATACTGGAACAGGGATTGACCCCCAACACCTGCACCACATCTTCGAGCCAGGATACACCACCAAGGTCGAGGGCGGACGGATGCGGGGGCTGGGGCTGGGGCTGTTTGTGACATACAACATCATTCAGGCCCACGGGGGTACTATTCAAATCGCGAACGTGCCCGAAGGTGGAGCCCGGGTCGACATTTGGCTGCCGGCCGCTAGCACTTAACAGCTCGATTCCACTCACCCAAAGGACTGAGCGGATGAACGGTCAGAATGTTTCACCTCCGCATATCCTGGTGGTGGATGATCACTTCCCCAATATTGACGTCCTGCGCTCATTCCTCGAGCGCGAGGGTTACCGCGTCACGCCGGCGGCATCCGGCCCAGAGGCGCTGGCGCGAGTCCAGCAGGACAGGCCGGACCTCATTCTGCTCGATGTGCTGATGCCCGACATGGACGGCTTCACGGTCTGCCGCGCGCTGAAATCGGCCGAGCAGACGTGCTCCATCCCGATAATTTTGGTAACCGCGTTACAGGACCCCGAACACGTGGTGCGCGGGTTGGAGGCCGGCGCGGATGACTTTGTCTCCAAACCCTTTGTCGCGGCCGAACTGCTGGCGCGGGTGCGCGCGCATCTGCGCACCAAAGCCCTCCACGATGCGCTGACGCGCCAGATGGAGATCACCGCTCGCCAGAACGAGGAACTGCGCCGACTGGAAACGCTCAAAGATGCATTGACCGAGATGGTCATCCACGACATGAACAACCCCGTCACCAGCATCCTGGGCAACCTGGAACTGGTGCGTCAGCTCCCGCCGGCGCTGTCCGCCCCCCAGCAAGAAGCCCTGGAAGCCGCGCTGAATTCCACCAAGCGCCTCATGCGCATGATCCGCAACCTGATGGACCTGCGCCATCTCGAAGAGGGACGCTGGATGCTCCAGCGTTCTCCTGTGGATATCCAGGAACTGGTCCAGGGCGTGCTGGCAGAGCTGGACATCCCCCACATGAAGCCTGGGCTGAAGGTGGAGGTGAATGTAGCGCCGGCGACTTGCTGGCTGGACCGCTACCTCATCGAGCGGATGCTCGCCAACCTGCTGGACAATGCGGTCAAATACACCCGCAGTGCTGGCACAGTGAGGGTGGATGGGGAACGGATGGAGGATTGGTATCGGCTCAGCGTCTGCGACCAGGGACCGGCCCTGCCGGAGCCGCTCCGCCAGCACATCTTTGAGCCGGCGGCCCAGCTCGAAGCGCGCGACGCCGCCCTGCCCCGCGGTGTCACTCTCGGCCTGACGCTGGCCAAGCTGGCAGTGGAAGCGCACGGCGGCAGGATATATGTAGAGCCGAACGAGGGCGCCGGCAACTGCTTCGTCGCGGAACTGCCCATGCGTCCAGCGTAACCCCTGCTACTGCCCCAACGCCCGGTCAAGGTCCTCGGGCGAGGTGAACCATTCCACCGTATGCATGAACGCCGCTAATGATGGGGAGCGCCGGCGCAGTTCCTCCATCTTTGGCCCCGTCGGATCAATGGACCCTGGGCCGGTAGCGTACAGCCCATGAAAGGCGAAGTAGGCCTGGTTCAGTTTGCGAATGACATAGCCCCGCTGAACCAGCTCCTGCCGGCGTGATTCCATGTACTGCTCCGCCTCCGCCATCCGGCCGGCGGCCAGCAGTCTCTCTGCCTCCTGGCGCGTCTCCCGCATGAAGCGGGTAAAGTCGAATTCCCGCTCCTCCTCTTTTTCCTCCGCCGGCGGCTGTGGGGGGCGCTTCCATGAAAGTTCCGGTGGGGTAACCCAGGGGTAATAGTCGAATATGACCGCCGCGCCCAGCTCATCGCCGGCAATGCTGGCGACCGTCTCATTGAGCGTCTTCAGCGCCGGCGAAGTTTCGTACCGCAGTCCCAACGGGCGGAAGGCCAGATAATTATGAATCCACTCATGCGCCGCAGTGGGGATGATCCATCCCAGCGCCGGCTCTTCCAGTATCAGCGGCGGATAGGTGCCGTAGCCGCCCAGGTCCTCAATCAGCGACGAAACCCCCAGCCGGGCCTCTATCTCGCGCTCCATAGCATCCCGTTCTGAGACAGAAAGGTCAGGGGAGAGGTCGCGGGAGTATATCAGCTCAATGCGCTCGCGAGGAGAGATAATGAGATGTGTGGGCGGGGGCGAGAGTCGAAACAGCACCGGCGGCCAGAGGACGCCGGCCGTGCTCAGCCCCAGCCGGCCGGCCGTGCGTGCCACCTGCCGCTCCAGGATCGTCTCCACCAGCGGCTGGTGCCGACGCAGTTCGTCCCGCAGGCGCTTCGCCTCTGCTTCTTTCTGCCGAATCGCCTCCCCGGGCAGTGTCCCGGCCGGCAGTTCCGCATATGCCTCCTCGATCTCATGCTGAAGCTGGCGCACCTGCCGCAACTGCTCCACGTACGCCGTGACCACCATGGAGCCATCCAGGTCGGCGAGCTGAGGGGCGGGATAGCGAAGGTTGGTCGCCACCTTGGCCGCCACCGCCTCCGCTTCCCAGCGGGCGATATCGAACTCCCGGCCGGCAACCACCGGCCGGACGGCAGAGTCAATATCCTTTTCGGAAAGGGCCTGGGCCGGCGGCCTCACGCCCATGGCCAGCACGCAGATGGCGGCGAGCAGTACAGCCGCCACGACAGCGTGCCATCCCAATTGACGCTCATGATGCCGCATCGTCCCAAGCCTTCGCACAAAACAGAAAAGGGGCACTGCCGGTGTATTCATCAGCATGCCCCTCTCCCAAACGAACCACACATAGGCCGGCCAGATAACCAACCACCAGGAAGGGTTAGCGATAGCGCCGTTCGCGCTCCCGTAGCTTGCGCAGTTTGCGCCGCATCTTGCGGATGGCCTTGGCGCGCTTGATACGCTTCTCCTCGCTCTTGGAGACGTACCACCGCTTGCGGCGGACATCTCGCAGGATACCCTCCTTGGTGACCTCCTTGCGGAAGCGCTTCAGCAGGGATTCCTGCGATTCACCAGGTTGTAACTCCACGCGCATCTACGAATCTCACCCCCTTCCTTGTCCAAATTCTGTGAGTGATGCGACGGACATCTCGCATAAAAAACCGTCTGACAATACGGCAGACGGTTCGCGACACCACCTTCCGTCCGCGTGTATTTGTAACACAAAACGGACACTTTGTCAATTTCGCGCCCCATATTGCCAAGTGGACAGACAGCGCTTCCTGCGGTACAATGCCGGCGCATCTCGCCTGCACGAAAGGCTGTTGGGCACATCATGGCACATCGCTGTATCCGCCGGCCAATCCTGCTGTTCGGTGTCGTATTGACCCTGGCGCTGGTGATCTCCGCCGGCCTGCCGCTCCTCGCCCTGGCACAGGCCCCGGCCGGCGAACCGCGTATCGCCTTCGCCGCCCGCACCGGCCAGAACTGGGATATCTACACCATCCGCCCAGACGGCACCGATCTCCGCCGGCTGACCGATCACCCGGAGCCTGACCTGGCGCCGGCCTTCTCCCCGGACGGCACCCGACTGCTCTTCCAATCCCACCGCGACGGCAACTGGGAAATCTACCTGCTGGACCTCCACAGCGGCGAGCTGAAACGTCTGACCGATTCGCCGGCCTTCGACGGCATGCCGGCCTGGGCACCGGACGGCCGCCGCTTTGCCTTTGAGTCCACACGCGCCGGCGATCTGGATATCTTCATCGGCTCGGTGGATGGCGGTTCCCCACAGAACCTGACCGCCGATTCCCCTTACGGCGATATGGAGCCGGCCTGGTCCCCGGACGGGTCCATTATCGCCTTCTCCTCCTGGCGCTTTGGCGACAAGGACCTTTTCTTCATGCGCCCGGACGGTCAAGAAGTGCGGCAAATCACCAACAGCCCCGCTGGGGAAGACCAGCCGGCCTGGTCTCCCGACGGCATCCGGCTGGCTTTCACCTACCGCACGCCGGAAAAGCGCGAGATCACGGTGCTGGAGGTCATGGCGCCGCCGGCGGACGGCGGCTTGACCACGCGGCTGACCTGGAGCACCGCCAACGAATGGGCGGTCTGGTCGCCAGATGGGCGTTCCCTGGCCTGGCTGGAACAGTACTACAACGGCTGGGCGCTCCACACCGCGCCGCTGACCGGGACGGCTGTCCTGCCGGCCACCGTCCTGCGCGGCTACGCGCTGGCCGGCCCGCTCTCCTGGCATGCCAGCGCCTTGCCCTTCGGCCAGCCGGCCGCCCCGGAATCCCTGGACCATCCCTGGCGCACGCGCTATGTCATGCGCTGGGAGGAACTGCAGAGACCCCAGTCCGACGGCCCCGGCGATGGACTGGCCGGCTGGGTGCGGGTGCAGAACATAGACGTACCGAACGAACGCCTGAACGCGCTGGTGGCCCCATCGTTCGTTCAGCTCCGCGAGGCGGTCAAGCAGGCCGCCGGCTTTGATTTCCTGGCGCAGTTGAGCGATGCCTGGCGCCCGCTGGATGAGGACAGCGAGACCACCACGTACGCGAGTTGGCACAAGGCCGGCCGTGCTATTGACACGCTCTTCGACTACCGCGATCGGGTCAGCTTCCCCATGATGGCCGTCGTGCGCGAAGATATCGGCGGCCGCACCTACTGGCGCGTCTATCTGCGCGCCGCGCGGCAGGACGGCAGTCTGGGCATGCCCTTACGAGAACCGCCCTGGGACTTCAGCGGGCGAGCGCGCCGGCGCTTTCCCGAGCAGGGCGGGCGGTGGGACATTATTCCGACAGGATATTATGTTGACTTCACCGACCTGGCCTCGTCCTTTGGATGGGAACGCATCGCCTCTGTGGATAAGGCCGATTTCTCCTGGACGTGGCATTTCCTGGCCATCGAATACTGGCATTTCCAGCAAGATGAGGACATGGACTGGTATGCCTCTATGCGGCAGGTGTATCCGCCCGAGGAACTGACCCCTCTCTTCAATTGGCGCACCCTGGTGAAAAATGATATCCCCGAATGGTATATTGTCCTGACCGGCATCCCCATCCCGCTCAGCGAGTACCGCTGGAGCTACTTGCGGCCATAGGGTCCCTATTGCGCCGCTTGCCCACCACCCTATCCGAATTTTGACGAATACCCTGTTGTGGTGGCATAATGAAATATACGACACTGCCGGCTCGCAAAAAGGCAGTGAACGCGAGGCAATTTGCGCGACAACAGACTGTATCCCGGGAAACTGGGGGCGATTGTTGGATGAAGCATCGACGCTTGGCCCGACATGTGGCACTACAAGCGTTATTCGAAGTAGATGCGGTAGGACACGACCCGGAGCGAGCTTTGCGATATCGCCTGGAGGAGAGCGCTTTGGCTCCCGAACATGCCGCCTTCGCTCGCCGGCTCGTCTGGGGCGTGCTCCAGCACCGCGCGGTCATTGATGACCTTATCCAGCGCCACGCCCCCCTTTGGCCCATCAGCGATGTGGCTATCGTGGACCGCAATATCCTGCGCATCGGCACGTTGGAACTGCTGTGGGGAGAGACCCCGCCGCGAGTGGCGATTAATGAGGCGGTGGAACTGGGCAAACACTTCGGCTCGGACAGCACCCACCGTTTTGTCAACGGCGTGCTGGCGTCTATTCTGGAGGAACTGGAGACCAGCGGCCGGCTCGGGGAACTGCGCAACTACACCGCTCCCCCGCCGCCGGCGCCCTCCGAGGAGAGCTCTCAAGCATGAACTTTTTCAATATCGGCCCTATGGAGCTGTTATTGATATTGGTGATCGTGCTGATGGTATTCGGGCCGGACAAAATCCCGGAGGTCGGCGCCTCCCTGGGAAAAGCGATCCGCAAGTTCCGTCAGGCCACCAAAGAATTGGCCGAGGAATTTGACCTGGAGGAAATCAACCCGACCACCTTGGCCAATGTGCTGGAGGCCCAGGCTGACGCCCTGGACCGGGCCGAACAGGCCCAAGCCGCCGGCTCCGAGGCCCCGCCGACTGCGGCGCCGGCCGAAGCGCCAGCATTGTCTGCAGACGCGGCGGAGGATGCTGGAGCAGAGCCGTCCGCCGGCGGTGAGACTGCCGGCACAACGTCGGCCGCTCCGGCTCCCGATGCTCCTGGCCCCGAAGCCCAACCGATATCCCAACCATCTGCAGATACTGAAGGACGCACATGAACACAGGAACCAGTGCCCTGAGCACCTTCTTCCTTGCCCTGGTGGTGCTGATCGTCATCGGCCCCAAAAAACTGCCCCAGGGCCTGGAACAGCTCTGGCTGGCCATCGAAAATTTCCGCCGCCAGCAGAACAACCTCCCGCCTAAGACGCTTGCCGAGGCCCGCAGGGACTGGAAGCGCAGTGGCAGTCCCTTTTACGCGCTCATCGGCGGCCTGTATCAGGGCGCCGAACACCTGGAGGAACTGCGCCGCCGGCTCATGGCCGCCGCCATCGTCATGATCGTTACCATTATCGGGAGCCTCTTCTTCGTCGAGAGGATATTCAACATCCTCAAGCGCCCGGCCGGCAACATCCAGCTCATCTTCGTGCGCCCGCCGGAAATGATCCTCACCTGGTTCAAGGTGGCACTGCTGTGCGGGTTCGTGCTGGCCATCCCCGTCCTGGTCTACGAGCTGATGGCCTTCATATACCCCGCCATGGAAACGCCGAAGGAAAAGCGCGGCTTCAAGATATTCGCCTTTTTCGCCATTCCCAGCGCCTTCCTGTTCTTTGTGGCCGGCATCGCCTTTTCATACTTCGTGCTCCTGCCCTTCGCCCTGCGCTACCTGTTCTCCTTCGGCAGTCAGCTCGCCACCCCCTGGTGGACCATCAGCGAATACACCAACTTTGTGCTGACCCTCATGTTCTGGATGGGAGTAACCTTTGAGACCCCGCTCATCATGCTGGTGCTGGCCAAGATGGGCATCGTGGACGCCAAACAGCTTGCCTCCAAGCGCAAGTACGCTGTGGTCATCATCGCCATCGCCGCGGCCGTCATCACCCCTACTCCGGATCCCTTCAATATGGCGCTGGTGATGGGACCGCTGTTACTGCTCTTCGAGCTGGGTATCCTGCTGGCGCGGCTGGTGCGCAGCCCTCTGCGCCGCTCCGAAAAAGCGCCGGCCAGTGAGCCGGCTGGGCAGTGAAGCCCAACGCTGTATCCGCAGTCAATCCATCGCAGAGAAAGGAGACCGTTTCAATGACGAAACCGCAACAGCCAGAGAGGGCACGCGTGCTCATCATGGGAGCCGCCGGCCGGGACTTCCACAACTTCAACGTCTACTTCCGACAGAACCCGGCCTATGAGGTCGTGGCCTTCACCGCCACGCAAATCCCAAACATCGAGGGCCGGCGCTATCCCCCCGAACTAGCCGGCCCCCTGTATCCCCAGGGCATCCCCATCTACCCGGAAGAGTCGTTGGTCGAGCTGATACGCGAGAAGCACATCAACCTGGTCGTGTTCGCCTACTCCGACGTCTCGCACGAGTACGTCATGCACCGCGCCTCGGCGGCCCTGGCCGCCGGCGCCGATTTCATGCTCCTGGGGCCATCTTCCACTGCCCTGAAAGCCCGCGTGCCGGTCATTTCAGTCTGCGCGGTGCGCACGGGAAGCGGGAAAAGCCAGACCACCCGCCGCGTGTGCGATGTCCTGCGCGCCGCCGGCAAGCGCGTCGTGGTCATCCGCCACCCCATGCCCTACGGCGACCTGGTGCGCCAAACCTGCCAGCGCTTTGCGACATACGAAGACCTGGACCGCCACGAGTGCACCATTGAGGAGCGCGAGGAATACGAGCCGCACATCCGACGCGGCATCGTGGTGTACGCCGGCGTGGACTATGAGCAAATCCTGCGCCAGGCGGAACAGGAGGCGGATATCATCATCTGGGACGGCGGCAACAACGACTTGCCCTTCTATCAGACCGACCTGCATATCGTGGTGGCAGACCCGCACCGCCCCGGCCATGAGTTGAGCTATCACCCCGGCGAGGCCAACCTGCGCATGGCAAACGTCGTGGTGCTCAACAAAATTGACACGGCGGATATGGCCGCTATCAACCAAGTGCGGGAGCATGTGCGGCAGGTCAATCCCTCCGCAACGCTGGTCGAAGCCGCTTCTCCCATCTTCGTCGAGCGGCCGGCAGAGATCGCCGGCAAACGCGTGCTGGTGGTCGAGGACGGCCCCACCCTGACCCACGGCGAGATGTCCTACGGCGCCGGCTATATCGCGGCGCTGAAATACGGCGCCGCCGAAATCATCGACCCTCGACCGTACGCCGTCGGCTCTATCCTGGAGACTTATCGCAAATATCCGAAGACGGGGAACGTCCTGCCGGCCATGGGCTACGGCCGACAGCAGATTCAGGAACTGGAAGCCACCATCAACGCCGCGCCGGCCGACCTGGTGCTCATCGGCACACCGATTGACCTGCGCCGGCTCATCACCATCCGCCATCCCAGCGACCGGGTCTATTACGAGCTTCAGGAAATCGGCCGGCCGACCCTCGAAGAGGTGCTCGCCCCATTCCTTCACTAAAGAGGCCGTCAGGTGACAGTCACCTAACCTTATCCCGTAGGAGGGTATTGAAAAGCCTGGTAGTTGAAACGCCGGCGGTGTTTGCGACACTTCGCCTGGCGCTGAAGCACCAGGCTCACGGTGCCAAGCCCCGCAGGGGCTTCGCTTCCTAAGCCGGCGGCTTCTAGCCGCCGGCGAACCTCCGACAAGTGAGTGACCGACCTCCTGAGCCAAGTCGAGAGCGGCCAAGAAGGTACTGAAACCCTATCCTCCCCTTACAAGAGGGGGTAGGGGAATGGGGTGTTTGGGACCGCGGTCACCAACAACACTTTTTAACACCCTCCTTGAGCCTTTTGACATCCCATCTATCATCCTTTACAATACCCATGCTGTCCCGAACCGTGCTGATGGGAGAGAAACCACATGCGTGGGCAAGCCCCTTCTATCCGTGGGAAAGCCGCCGGCTGGCGTAAGCTGACCGTCGCCGCACTTATTGCCATCCCTCTGCTCCTGGCCCTGCTGGCGGCCGGCGGCGCTCTCGCCCAGCCCCCCACCCGCATCGTGCTGGAGCCGGGGTCGCTGGAGTTCCGCCGGCTGGGCCTCACCCACACCCTCGACATCCTGATCCAGGACGCCCCCGCCCTCGTCGCCGCGGACGTCTATCTTTCCTTTGACCCGACGCGTCTGCAGGTAATAGACGCGGATCCAGCGGCCCCGGGCGTGCAAATCTCGCGCGGCACCTTTCTCGACCCGGCGCAGGGGTTCGTCATCAATGCCGCCAACAACGAGCTGGGGCTGATCACCTACTGCGTCACCCTGCTTTCTGGCCCGCCGGCCTCCGGCAGTGGGCGCTTCGCCTCGGTAGCCTTTCAGGCCGTCGGCCCGGGCAGTGCCGGCATCCATATCATCACACAGGCCAATCATTTAACCCGCACCGGACTGTATGGCCCTGGCACACCGGACCCAGTGTTCATCCCGTTCGAGGTCGTCACATCCACGGCACGCATTTGGTACCCTGCCATCCTGCCGCTGGTCATCCGGCCTTGACCAGCGCATCCTAGGGGAAAACCGCCATGCTGTTTACAACGCACCCGTTCAACAATGCATCGCTCCGCACGATTCTAGGCGTTTTTTTCACGGCTTCACTCCTCATTTTGGCGCTCCTCGCCGGCCCGGTCCCATCCCTGGCCGATGGCGCTGAGATTTTCATTTCCCCGCCGGCCCAGGCTGTCCCCGTCGGCCAGCAGGCTGCCATCTCCATCGCCGCCAGGAACGTCCAGAACGCCTATGCCGCCCAAGTCACCCTGCGCTATGACCCCACCATCATCGAAGTGCTGTCCATTGAAGCAGGGAGCCTGTTCGCCGGCGGCTCCCCGGTCTCGCGCGTCGACAACGAGGGCGGCACCGCCCTCTTCGCCATCACGCTCCTGAACCCGGCCCCGCCGGCCAGCGGAGACGGCACCATCGCCGTCCTGACAGTACGCGGCAAAATGGACGGTGGCACCGCTATCTCGTTGGAAGCACTCATCTCCAACCCCCAGGGCGTGGTCCTGCCGTCCACGGCGCGCGGCGGAACGATTGACGTGGGGCAGATACTCGGGCCAACCTCCACACCCCGCCCCACCTCCACCCCGCGCCCGACCTCGACGCCGCGGCCGCGCCTAACCGTGCCGCCGGCCACCGGGGCTCCGACCCAAGCCCCTGGCGCCACACAGCCACCGGCCCCGACCCCGGTCCAGCCTACCGCGCCGGCCAGCCAGCCGCCTGTAGTGCTGACGCCGGCCTCCCCAGCCACTGCCGCTCCCAGCGCGCCTGGCGCCGCCGGCACGGCAGTGCCGCCCGCCGCGGGCGGAGCACCCACAACGCCGGCCCCGACCGTCGGCACCATCTCTGCGCCGGAGACAGCTCCATCCGAACCTTCTGCCTCTGGCGAAACTTCTTCCTTCGACGCTGACGCCACCCGTCCGCCCCTGCCGCCGGCGCTCTTCACCCTGCTGATGGCCGGTATCATCCTGGCCCTTTTCGCCGTTGCTGTCATCGTCATCATCGCCCTGTGGAATTGGTACCTGCAGGCCAGGCGATCCTAATCCATCGGAGGAGAGCAGAGCTGGTATGAGAGGGCGGTCATGGGTTCTGACCCGCATACTGCGGCTTCTGTTCGCCGGCGCCTGCTGTCTGGCACTGCTGGCGCTCCTGGGTCCCGCCGGCGTCACCCACCCCCCCACGCCGGCCCAGCCGGTGCCGCCGTCCGACACCTGTAGCTGGCTGGCCCGCTCCGCCGCCGGCGCGGAGATGCCCACCCGCACGGTCGGCCTGGCCTTCCGCTTTATCCCCGAGCTGAACCTGTGGGAGCTCCACTGCGCCGGCAACCTCCCCGCCGAGGGCCTTTCTGCCGTGCGCCGGCTGGCGGAAAGCGGTGCCTTTGAGTGGCTCATCCCCAACCGACGCGTGATCACCGCCGCAGAACCCAATGACCCTGGCTATTCCAATCAGTGGAACATGCGCATCATCCAAGCGCCGGCGGCCTGGGATATCTCCACCGGCTCCCGTCAGGTCATTATCGCGGTCCTGGACACCGGCATCAGCTTGGCCCACCCCGATTTGCAAGCCAATCTCTGGGAAAACATGGATGAAATCGCTGGCAACGGCTTGGATGATGACGGCAACGGCTACGTGGATGACCGTTGGGGGTGGAATTTCGTCAGCAACACACCCAACCCGGATGACGACCACTGGCACGGCACGCATGTGGCCGGCATCGCCGGCGCAGTGGGCAACAACGCCATCGGCGTAACCGGCGTCGCATGGCAGGTTCAGCTCATGGCAGTGAAGTTCCTGGACCGCAGTGGTCAGGGGACGTTCCTGGGCATGCTCCAGGCCATGCGCTATGCGGCCGATAACGGCGCCAGGATTCTGAACCTCAGCGTCTCCGTGGATGGAGAGCTGTCGGGGGAAGAGCGCCGGCTGTTGGATGAAACGGTTGGTTATGTCAAATCTCGCGGAGCGGTCATGGTTGCGGCCAGCGGCAACGCCGGCGCCAGCATGCCGGCCTACCCCGCTCGCCATCCCGACATCATGGCGGTGGGAGCCAGTACCGCAGGGGACGAGCGCTGGTGGCTGTCCAATTACGGCCCAGGATTGGATCTGCTGGCACCCGGCGCCGGCGTATACAGCACAGCCCGCTCCTCCAGCGGCCCCACGTACAGCACCGCCAGCGGCACCTCCATGGCCGCGCCGCATGTCAGCGGCGCGGCGGCTCTGCTCTGGGCGGTGAACCCCGCGCTGTCGCCAGCGGAAATCATGAGCATCCTGCGCTGGAGCGCTGATGACCTCAATTTCGCCAGCTACCCCGGCCCCGACGCGTCTCTCGGCTGGGGCCGGCTGAACCTGCGGCGCGCCGTCCAGACAGTGGTGCACGGTAAAATCCTACAGGCATATGCCGGCGCGCAGTCCACCCAGGTACTGGGCACGCCCATCACCATCACCGCGACGCTGGTAGATGCACTGGGCACGCCGGCCCCGGACGGCACAGCTATCACATTCTCCACGGACCTGGGGACAATCTTGCCTGCAGAGGCACGGACCGCCGGCGGCACAGCATCCGCGCAGTTCATCCCTGGGGAAACGGCAGGACAAGCCCATATCACGGTGCAAGCCGGCGCGCTGACCGAACAGATCACGGTCACCGTCCAGCCCGGCCCGCCGGCGGAGCTCCAGCTTGCGCTGGAGAAAGAGGTCATTACCGCTGGCACACCAGCAGTGCCCATTACGGTAACGGTGCGGGACGCCGCCGGCAACCCCGTCCAGGACGGTACAGCAGTGCGCTTCTCTGCCCAGCGGGGGAATGTCATGCCGGCGCTAGCGTACACCTATCGCGGCATTGTCAACAGCATCTACCAGCCGCCCACAGCCGCCGGCCCAGACCAGATCACCGCCCAGGTCTCTGCCGGCATCAGCCAGACCGCGGCCGTCCATATTGATCCTGGCCCACCGGCCCGACTGCGCTGGTCATTCGAGCCGGCCTTCCTACACGCCGGCGGCGTTCAGATCCCCTTCTCCGTGCAGGTGCTCGATGCGTTCGACAATCCCGTTGCCGATGGACTGCAGGTCGCTTTCGCCAGCTCGCAGGGGCATGTCGAACCAGCCGTCGCTCTGACGCAAGGGGGAACTGCCACTGCCCTGCTCAGCGGAACGCTGTCCCGCGGCGAGGTCTGTCTGCAGGCGCAGGTCAGCACACTGGTCGGCGAGCTATGCCGGCCAGTGCTAGAGCGCATGAGGATATTTCCGCTTCTCTTCCGCCTGCACGCGCCGCTAGCGCCTTAATGCACCGTCTGCCGGCTCTCCTGGGCGATGCGGTGCCCGGCCAGCAGTGCCCGCTTATTGGGCTCAATGATATGCCGGGCGCTGTTCCGGCACATGCTCTTCCAGCGCCTGAATCACCGACTCCAGCTTCACAAAGGGATTGATGCCCAGCAGTGCCCCCAGCAGTACCAGGTTCGCCACCCGCACGTTGCCGATCTCGTACGCCAGGTCGTTGGCCGGCACTTCCACCACCGTGATATCCGTGCGCGCCGACTTCTGACGCACCAGGGAGGAATTGACGATCAGATATCCCCCCGGCTTGACCAGCGGCTCATACTTCTCGAAGGACGGCGGGTTCAGCACGATACAGCTCGTGGGGCGGTAGATGATGGGCGAACCGATCGGCTCATCCGAGATGATGACGGTGCAGTGTGCGGTTCCCCCACGCATCTCGGGGCCGTAAGATGGTATCCAGCTCACATGCCGGCCCTCAGCCAGGCCGGCGTAGGTCAGCAGTTGGCCGGCGAACAAGGCACCCTGCCCGCCGAATCCAGAGATGATCACCTCTTCGTGCATATCGTCCTCCTTGACGATAACCAGCCTCCGCCGGCGTTCACAGGTTTTCTACCCCCTCGGCGACCTTGAAATCGCCCAGGGGATAATACGGAAGCATGTTCTTCTCGATCCATTCCAGCGATTCGATGGGGGTCATGCCCCAATTGGTCGGGCAGTTGGACACCACCTCTACCAGGGAATAGCCCAGGCCGGCCATCTGCACCTTGAAGGCGGTGAGGATGGCCTTCTTCAGCCGGCGGATCTCCCGCGGATTGATGGCAGTGCGCCGCACGACATAGGCCGCGCCGGAAAGCGTCGCCACCATTTCACACACCCGCAGGGGATAGCCGGCGGCACGCACGTCCCTCCCGAAGGGCGTCGAGGTCGTCACCTGGCCAGGGAGGGTTGTAGGAGCCATCTGCCCGCCGGTCATCCCGTAAATGGCATTGTTGATGAAAAAGGTGGTGATGTTCTCGCCGCGGTTCACCGCATGGATGATCTCGTTCGTCCCGATGGCGGCTAGGTCTCCATCCCCCTGATAAGTGAAGACGATCTTGTCCGGCTGGACACGCTTCAGGCCGGTTGCCATAGCCGGCGCCCGGCCGTGGGCCGCCTCCGCAAAGTCCACGTCGAAATAATGATAGGCCAGCACCGAGCACCCGACCGGCGCGATGCCGATGGTGCGCTCCTGAATGCCCAGCTCGTCAATGGCCTCGGCAATCAGGCGGTGCACGATGCCGTGAATGCATCCCGGGCAGTAATGGGTGGTGGTATCGCTCAACGCCTTTGGCCGGCTGAAGACAACGCGTTCCAGCTTCTCTGCTTCCGCCATGGTTCACGCTCCTTCCCGCGCCACCAGGGCCGGCTTCCCCTGGGTAATGGCCTCGATCTCCGCCAAAATGTCCTCCGGCAGGGGCACAATGCCACCCATCTTTCCGAAGAAGCGGATGGGGACCTGACAGCAGGTGGCGATACGCACATCCTCCAGCATCTGGCCGGCGCTCATCTCCACCACCAGCATTTCCTGCACCCTGCCGGCCACCTCTCCCAACGCCTCATAGGGGAAGGGATACACGGTGATAGGGCGGAAAAGGCCCACACGGATGCCGGCCTCGCGCGCCCTGCGGATGGCGGTGCGGGCAATGCGCGCCGCGGTGCCGTAGGCGACGATCGCGATGTCCGCGTCATCCAGCAGGTACGTCTCATAGCGCACCTCATCCGCCTCAATGCGCCGGAATACCGCCTGCAACTGCTGATTGATCTTTTCCAGCTCCGGGGCATTCAGGTAAAGCGAGGTGATGATGTTCTTGGGCCGGCCCTTTGCTCCGGTGAGCGCCCAGGCCGGCGGGGACCGCAGTTCCCGCATCTCCGGCAGTTCCACCGGCTCCATCATCTGCCCCAGCATGCCGTCGGCGATGACAAAGACGATCTGCCGATACTTGTCCGCCAGGTCGAACGCCAAACCCACATGGTCCACCAGTTCCTGAATGGTGGAGGGGGCCAGGGTCAGCACCTTATAGTCCCCGTGTCCGCCCCCCTTGGTCATTTGGGAATAGTCCGCCTGGGCGGGCTGGATATTGCCCAACCCCGGTCCACCGCGCATGACATTGACCACCACCGCCGGCACCATCGAGCAGGCGATGTACGAGATGCCCTCCTGCATCAGGCTGAAGCCAGGGCTGGAGGTGGACGTCATGGCACGCACGCCGGCGCACGCCGCGCCGTAGAGCATGTTGACAGCCGCCAGCTCACTCTCCGCTTGCAGGAACACACGCCCCAACTGTGGCATGCGGCGCGACATATATTCCAGCACCTCGGTCTGTGGGGTGATGGGATAGCCGAAATACGCCTGACAGCCGGCGCGTATGGCCGATTCCGCAATGGCCTCGTTGCCCTTCATCAACATTTTCGCAGACATGAATGCTCTCCTCGCCCGGGAAGATAGGCTCACACGCAGAACAATAAAACGGTGGTATGCCGCATCATCACGGCACACGCACCGTTTTATAGACCACAATCGCCACGTCAGGGCACATCATGGCGCACATGGCACACCCAGTGCATTCTCCCTTGGGGTCCACCTGTTCCGCCGGCCGATAGCCCTTGGCGTTAAAATGATCCGCAATATGCACCAGGTCAAAGGGGCAAACGGTCGTGCACAGGCCGCACCCCTTACAGCGGTCCTCATCCACTACAATGTGGGACATCCCTCGTTGACCTCCTTGTCAGTGATGTTCGATTGGAAACAGCGGGAAGCGCCATTATTTCACAGGTTCATAGCTCACGCCGCTGAGATACACCCCCAGGGCCAGTGAGGCCAGCTTAGCGTCCGGCGGGTCCGAGCGCGAGGGCATGACGATGGGACAGCGCCCTCCGACAATGACGCTGGCCATCTGGCCGCCGGCGAAGTAGGTGATGGCCTTGGCCAGCAGGTTGCCGGCCTCAATATCCGGCGCGACCAGGATGTCAGCGCGGCCGGCGACCTCGCTCTCAATGCCTTTGATGGACGCCGCCACCTCCGATATGGCATTATCCAGCGCCAGCGGGCCATCCACAATGCCGCCGACAATCTGGCCTCGCTGTGCCATCTTGGAAAGATTTGCGGCATCGATACTGATCGGTATCTTCGGGTTCACAGCCTCTGTCGCCGACAGAATCGCCACCCTGGGCCGCTCTACCCCGAGTGCCCTGGCGACATTGATGGCGTTCTGCACAATGCAGGCCTTGGCCGACAGGTCCGGCGCCGTGCATACCAGGATATCGGTCACGAAAATCAAGCGGTCAAAGTTGGGGATCTCAAACACCGCCACGTCGCTCATGACGTTATCGCCGTTGCGCAGGCCGGAGACGGGGTCATCCGCCACGCGCACCAGGTGCCGCGGCTGTGCCTTGGCATTCATGATGATATCGGCCAGGCCGTTGCGTGCCATCTCGACCGCTCGCTCCGCAGCGCGGCGCTGGCTCGGCTCATGGATGGTTTCCGGAAATCCCAGGTCGAACTTTCCCTCAGCCAGAAGCGTCTCGATGCGCTCCACATCGCCGAACAAGGTGAACTCGGCCAGGCCGCGCTGATACGCCAGCGCGGCCGCCTCCAGCGCTTCCCACTGGTCCGCGGCAACCAGCACCACATGTTTGGGTCCGCGCGTTTGTGCCAGTTGTACCAGTTCCGCAAAAGTGCGAACAGCCATTGTTTTCTCCCCCATGGATCTGCAGTATCCGCAATAGCTCAGGTTATAGACGTCATCCGCCGGCGGGCCGCTCTTCTTCCCATGGAGGGAAAAAGAAGCGTTCCAGCGGCAGAAGCGGCGTGTCTGCCGGCAGGTGCTCCGCCACCGCCGGCAGAAGGCTTTGCTCCACCGCTACCATCGCCAGCGGTATGCCCAACCGCTTGCTGGCCCGCACCAGCACTCTCCACCCCTCAAGGAACTGCTCCGGCGTGGTGCTGGCCAGCATGTGGGGATTCCCGACCAGCCCGCCGGCCA
The DNA here is from genome assembly GCA_938049385.1 of uncultured Anaerolineae bacterium. Lineage (GTDB taxonomy): Bacteria > Chloroflexota > Anaerolineae > JACIWP01 > JACIWP01 > JACIWP01. The sequence continues at coordinate 2,185 of CALIBQ010000047.1, read as the reverse complement.
TCAGCCGAGTGGTCAGTTCCATGTCCCGCACGGCGCTGGCGATGCCCACATCGTCCTGCGTGAAGGGCCGGTACGGATTCACCACCACGTACATGATATAGCCCCGCTCCCGTAGGACCTCGCGGTACTGCGCCAGCACCCTGGCGCCCTGCACATCGCCGCCCACATCAAGGACCACGGCGCGCCGGCTGTCCTGCAGGACCCCCATGATTTCAGGCGTCAGGCCAGGCGTGTCGAGGTAGCGCGATACCGCCGCCGGCGTAACCACTTCCACCCCGCGTTCCCGCATCTTATCCGCCATTTCCCGCGAGCGGAAATACGGGGTAACCACATCCAGGTCCACCAGCACGGGACAGCCGCTGTCCTCGCCGGCCGGCTCTCGGCACAGCTTCAGCGCGAAGTTGATGGCTACCTCAGTCTTTCCGCTTCCAAAGCGTCCGGTAAAGATATAGCAAGGATTTTTTCCCATTCCCCTTTGAATGCCTTCCACAACGGCTGTTTTACCTCCTGGCCGGCGAAGGCCGCCCGAATGCCGTTCCACACCACAACGCCCAACTGCGGGAGGCTGACCCCAATTTCACGCACGGCAATGAGATACTCGTCGGTAAGGGTAGTGTTCGAGATGCTTGGATCATCGGTGTTAATGGTTACCCGCACATCCTGCGCCAGAAAGTGCCGTAAGGGGTGCCGGGCCAAGTGCGGGACGGTGGCGGTGTGGATGTTGCTGGTAGGACAGATTTCCAGCGTCACGCCGGCCCGCCGCAGAAGCTCCACCACCTTCGGGTCTTCCACCGCCCGCACCCCATGTCCGATGCGGTCCGCCCCATATTCCTCCACGGCCTCCCGCACGCTCCAAGCGCCGGTGGCCTCGCCGGCATGGATGGTAAGTCCCAACCCTTCCCGATGCGCCTGACGTAGAATATCCCTAAAGGGTGCCAAATGGAAATTGACCTCATCGCCGGCGATATCGAGGCCGACAATGCCCCGGCCGGCCCGCGCAAAGGCCACATGGGCGACCCTTTCCGCTTCTGCCGCGCTCAGCTCCCGCTTAATGGTAACAATGAGGCCGGTGGTGACGCCGAAATCGCGGCCGGCCTGCTCCACCGCCCAGACAACCCAGTCCGTCACCTCCTCCAAATCAAAACCCTGGTGCGCCGCCAGCGTTGCAGGGCTGAACCGCAGTTCCAGATAGCGCACATTATCGGCCGCCGCATCCGCCACTGCCTCGTAGGCGACCCGCTCAATAGCCTCCCGCGTGGAATAGAACCGCCGCAGGAAGCGAAACTTCTCCAGAAAGGCGTGGAAGTTGGGCTCTTCGTCGGTCACCTGCACGTAGGGGCGCAGGTCTTCGATATTATAGCTGGGCAGGTCCACACCGTGCGCCTGGGCAACTTCCGCCAGGGTGCTGAGCCGGAGAGACCCTTCCAGATGGCGGTGCAGGTCAATTTTTGGGAGCAGTCTCAGCGTTTCCCACAAACTGCGACTGCGACCGGCAGAAGGGCCTTCTACATCAACCATGCGCCTTTCCCAATCGTTAATTGGCCAGCAAAATCCCCAATGCCATGGAGACCATCTTAGATTCGTGGGGGTCCGCTCGGGAAGCCACAATGAGCGGAGATCGCCCACCCTGGACAATGCCGGCCATCTTCCCCTTGGCAAAATAGGTGATGGCCTTGGCCAGCACATTGCCGGCCTCGATATCCGGCACGATCAGGATATCCGCACGGCCGGCCACCTCGCTATGAATGCCCTTCACCTCCGCGGCATCGGGCGAGATAGCATTGTCCAGCGCCAGCGGACCATCCACAATGCCGCCGACAATCTGGCCCCGCTCCGCCATCTTGGAAAGGTTAGCCGCGTCCATGGTGTTGGGGATCTTGGGATTGACCATCTCTGTCGCCGCGATGATGGCCACCCGCGGACGGGAAATGCCCAGCGCCTGCGCGACCGAAATGGCATTCTGCACGATCTCGACCTTTTGCTCCAGGTCCGGCGCCACGACTACGCCGGCATCGCTGACGAAGATCAACCGGTCAAAACCGGGTATCTCAAACACGCCCACATGCGAGAGGAGCCGGCCGACACGCAGACCGAATTCCCTGTCCAGGGCTGCCCGCAGAAAATCGCCCGTCTCCACACGCCCCTTCATCGCCATGTCGGCCCGCCCTTGGCTGACCAGCGCCAT
>CALIBQ010000046.1 GCA_938049385.1 uncultured Anaerolineae bacterium | reverse complement strand
GACGTCCACGATGCGCAGGCCGGCCCACCCGTCGGCGATGTACGCCAGGCCCCCCGATACCACGATGTCCTCCCCATCACCGATCCCCGGGTAGAAACCGATCGGCATGGGTGCTGTCGGTACAGCAATGTCCAGGATCACCAGGCTGCGGTTGGCGTCGGCGACATAGGCGCGCGTGCCGGCCAGCGCCACCGCGGAGGCGCTCCCCAGCGGGTTCCAGCGTCCCAGTTCCAGCGGTGTCGTGGGCGAGGAAATGTCCACGATGCACAGGCCGCGCGCACCATCGGCGAGGTACATATGGGTGTCGGCGGCCAGGCCGGCGGCCGTGCCCGGGGTGTCATACAGCCCTATGGAACGCGGGGCGGCCGGCGTGGAAATATCTATCACCCGCAGGCCGCGGCTCCCGTCGGCCAGATAGGCATATGGCCCACTGACCAACACATCCAGCGCTGTGCCGGGGGAATCGTAGTAGCCGATCTCGCGCGGCGCGGCCGGCTGAGATACATCCACCACCCGCAGGCCGGCCCAGCCGCACGCGGCATAGGCATATGGGCCGGCAACATCCACGCGGTAGCACTGGCCGGCCAGCGTGATGGCGCCCACGGGGGCCGGCGCGGCCGGGTTAGAGATATCGAGGATGCGCAGACCCTTGTCCCAATCCGCCACGTAGGCGTACGCGCCGGCGATGGCCACATCGCGCGCCGTGCCCGGTGTATCGAAATATCCGACCAGCGCCGGCGCGCTGGGGTTTGCGATGTCCAGCACCCGCAGGCCGGCGTCGCCGTAGGCCACGAAGGCGTAATTCCCGGCCAGTGCCACCCCATAGGCATGGCCAGGAATCTGATAGGCGCCGACCTCTTCCATGTGTCCATCGTCGAAAACGCGGACGATGCGCAGGCCGGCACGGTCAGCGGCGGCATACAGGTACTCCCCGCTGAAAACGATGCGCTGAGGGAAATCTGCCAGCGGCAGTGTCTGCCCGGACCAAAGGGGCTGGCCGGCCTCGGACACATCTATCAGCGCCAGCGCGGTGCCCATGCCGACGGCGGCCCTGGACCCCTGCACGGCAACAGCATAGGTCGCCCCGCCCCACGCGGCGGTCCATTCGACGTTGTAGGTAACCGGTCCGGCGGCCCGCGCCGGCGGCGCCAGCAGGCCGGCCAGGAGAATAGTGATGGCTGTAATCAGACGGCGCATCGTGCTCCCTCCAGGCAGAATTGTAACGCATCGGCTGGCGGCGTCAAACACTCATAGCCGTAGAGCGACGATACGTTTGCACGCCGGGGGCCTTTGTAGTACACTTGCCCGTACATATGGACGGAGGGAATGTCGAATGGTCGCGCCGGAAATGACGGCGGAAATCCTGCAGATTATCCGACGGGCGCTGGATGAGGATATTGGCCCAGGTGATGTCACCAGCCAGTGGACCCTGCCGGCGGAGCTGGAGCTGGAAGGAAAACTGCTGGCCAAGGCGGATGGGGTGGTCGCCGGCCTGGCGGTGGCGGCCGCCGCCTTCCATATGGTGGACGAGCGGGTGCGCTTCACGCCCCTATGCGAAGATGGGCAGAGGGTGCGCGCCGGCGACATCCTGGCGGTCATCCAGGGGCCGGCGCGAGCCATCCTGAGCGCGGAGCGGACAGCGCTCAACTTCCTTCAGCGCATGTCAGGCATTGCCACCGCGGCGCGCCGATATGTGGATTCGGTGGCCGGCACCCGCGCCATCATCCTGGACACGCGCAAAACGGCGCCCGGCCTGCGGGTGCTGGATAAATGGGCGGTGCGCCTGGGAGGGGGGCAGAACCACCGCTTCGGCCTGTTCGACATGGTGCTTATCAAGGACAACCATATCGCGGCCGCCGGCGGCATCACCCGCGCCGTGGCGCGCGTGCGGGCCCACAATCAGGCCGGCCTGCCCATCGAGGTGGAAGTGAAATCGCTGGCGGAGCTGGAGGAGGCGCTGTCCATCCAGCCGCCGCTGGACCGCATTATGCTGGACAACATGGACCTCGAGACTATGCGGCGTGCGGTGGAGATGACCGCCGGCCGCGTCCCCCTGGAGGCCTCGGGCGGCGTATCCCTGGAGTGGGTGCGCGCCATCGCCGAGACCGGCGTGGACTACATCTCCGTGGGGGCGCTGACCCATTCTGTCAAAGCGCTGGATATCAGCCTGGAGGTCGAGCCCCTGTAGCACCAAGAGGCATGCCGGGCTGTGAGGAGGGAGTGTATGAGACTGCCGGCTGAATATATAGGACTGCCGCGAGAAGAAGCGCTGGAGAGAACCGCGGCTGCCCGCCAGAAACTGGGCAAGGACGTGGTGATCCTCGGCCATCATTACCAGAGCGATGATATCATCCGCTTCGCCGATTTCCGCGGCGATTCGCTGGAGCTGTCGCGCACCGCCGCCGGCCAGAAGGACGCCCGATACATTGTCTTCTGCGGCGTGAGCTTCATGGCGGAGACCGCCGCCATGCTCTGCGCATCGCACCAGGCGGTGCTGATGCCGGCGATGGAGGCTCCCTGCCCCATGGCGATGATGGCATCGGTCGCCGACGCCGAGGTGGCCTGGCGGCATGTGGCCGGCGCCTGGGGTGAGGAGAACGTGATCCCCATTACCTATCAGAACTCGAGTGCCGAGTTGAAGGCTTTCTGCGGCCGGCACGGCGGCGCGGTCTGCACCTCGGCCAACGCCCGCGCCGTCTTCCGCTGGGCCATTGACCAGGGCAAGCGCATCCTCTTTTTCCCGGATGAATGGCTGGGCAAGAACACTGCCCTGGCCTTGGGCTATTCCTTGGAGCAGGTTGCCGTTTGGGACCCGGGCGCACCCTTTGGGGGCGACCCCGACCTGGACAGCGCGCAAATCGTGGTCTGGAAGGGGTACTGCCATGTGCACACCCATTTCACGGTGGCGCATGTGGAGGAGGCCCGCCGGCGCTACCCGGGCTGTACCGTCATCGTCCATCCCGAATGCCCGGTGCCGGTGGTGCAGGCGGCGGACCTGAACGGCTCCACCTCCTACATCATCAAACAGGTGCAGGCGGCGCCGGCCGGCAGTACCTTCGTCGTCGGCACCGAATGCAACATGGTCTACCGGCTGGATCGCGAACAGCCGGATAAGACCGTGGTGCCCCTGACCAAATCCTTCTGCGGCACGATGGCCCGCACCACCATCGCCCATCTGCTGTACACCTTGGAGAGCCTGCTGGAGGGCCGGCTGGTGGGCCACATCACCGTGGACCCGGAAACCACGCGCTGGGCCAACATTGCCCTCGAGCGCATGCTTTCCATCTGAAGGACGGAGAAGGAGGGGGGAGATGGGCGAACACATCCTGACCGACATCCTGGTGATTGGGAGCGGCATCAGCGGGTGCGTGGCGGCGCTGACGGCGGCGGAGCGCGCCCCGGACCGGCATGTTCTGGTGATCACCAACCCGACGGACCCGCGCGAGTCCAGCACCTATTACGCGCAGGGAGGCATTATCGGCCTGGGGCCGAAGGATTCGCCGGAGCTGTTGATGGAAGACCTGATGCGCGCCGGCGACTACTGCAACGACCCGAAAGCAGTCGCCCTATTGGCGCATGAAGGGCCGCGCCTGGTGCGGGAATTCCTGATAGATCGTCTGGGCGTCTCCTTCTCCGAGCGGCCGGATGACGAGCTGGAATATATCCGCGAGGCGGCCCATTCCACCGAGCGCATCCTGCACGTGGCGGATGCGACAGGAAAAGCGATTGAAGAGCGGGCCATCGAGGCGCTGAATGCCTGCCCCAACATCACACTGCTGGCCGGCCACACGGCGGTGGACCTCATCACGCCGGCGCACCACTCCCGCAACCCACAGGCCGTCTACGCGCCCCTGACATGCGTGGGCGCCTACGTCTTTAACCAGAGCACCGGCCATGTGGAGCCGGTTTTGGCGCGCAAGACCATCCTGGCGACCGGCGGGTTAGGGCGCATTTTCCTGCACACCACCAACCCGCCCAGCGCCCGCGGCGATGGGCTGGCGATGGCCCACCGCGCCGGCGCCCGCATCATCAACGCCCAATACGTGCAGTTCCATCCCACCGCCTTTTACAAGCGCGGCGCCTCACTGTTCCTGATTTCGGAGGCCGTGCGGGGGGCCGGCGCCCGCCTGCTCAATATCTACGGCGAGCCGTTCATGCACAAGTATGCCCCCCAGTGGAAGGAACTCGCCCCGCGCGATGAGGTGGCGCGCGCCATTCATCGTGAAATGCTGGCGACCGGCGCCGACCATGTGTATCTGGACCTGCGCTCCGTCATGTCGCCGGAGGCCATCCGCCAGCGCTTCCCCACCATTTATCAGAACTGCCTGGAGAACGGCGTGGATATTACCCGCGACCTTATCCCGGTGGTGCCGGCGGCCCACTACTTCTGCGGCGGCGTCTGGGTGGACGACAAGGGACGCTCCAGCATCCGCGACCTTTATGCGGTGGGGGAGGTATCCTGCACCGGCGTGCACGGCGCCAACCGGTTGGGCAGTGCCTCCCTGCTCGAAGGCTTGACCTGGGGATACCGCGCCGGCATCGACGCGGTGGATACCATGGGCGATTATCAGGCTACCCCGGATGACATCCCACCCTGGAGCGAGGAGGGACTGATCTACACCGCTGACCCGGCGCTTATCCACCAAGATATGGTCACCATCCAGCATATCATGTGGAACTATGTGGGGCTGGTGCGGAGCACGCGCCGGCTGGAGCGCGCCATTGACGACCTCCTGCACCTCCAGCGCGAGATTGACCGCTTCTACCGCACCACCTGGCTGACGGACGGGCTGATTGGTCTGCGCAACAGCGTCGAGGCGGCGCTCATCGTGGCCTGGGCGGCCTGGGAGGCCAAGGAGAGCCACGGCTGTCATTACCGGGAGGACTGACTAGGAGGAACAGGAAAGGCCGGCGCCAGAGACAGCGCCGGCCTTTTTGCACCTTATCGCTTGTGCGCCTCCCGGATGGCCTGGCGCACGCGTTCGGGGGTGGCCGGCAGTCTGCGCACCCGCCCGCCGCAGGCACGGTAGATGCCGTTGATGATGGCCGGCGTCGAGGCCAGGATGGCCATCTCGCCCAGCCCTTTGGCACCCATCGGCCCCCAGTTGCTGGCCACTTCCACCAGGTACACCTCGATTTTGGGGACCTCGACTGCCACCGGCAGGTTGTAATTACTGAAGCCCGTGCTGACGCCGGGGATGAATTCCTCCTCCAGTGCGGCCCCCATTCCCATGACGATGGCGCCTTCAATCTGGCCCAGCACGCTCTGGGGATTGATGGCGCGTCCCACGTCGTGCACCGCCACCATGCGCGCTACCTTCACCTCGCCGGTCTCGATGTTCACGTCCACCTCGGCGAACTGCACGCCGGTGGCAAAGAAGGGCAGGTACTCCGGGCGCTCTTTGGGGAGCGTGGGATTGGGGACAAAGACACCGCGCACGCGCAGAGGCCAGCCGGCGCGCTTCATCTGCCGGGCGATTTCTGCCAGGGCAACCTCTTGGCCGTTCGGACCCTTCACGCTCGCCGGCGTGAGGGTGAGCTGATCCGGCGGCGCCTCCAGCATCTCGGCGGCCATGGCGAAAATCTGCTCCCTCAGTGTCTTGGCCGCCTGATGCACCGCGCCGCCTACCCAGTAGGTACTGCGCGAGGCGCCCTGAATGCCGCTGTCGGGGGTCAAGCCGGTGTCGGCATTGACGAATTCCAGGTAATCTGCCGGGATGCCCAGCGTCTCGGCCGCCAGTTGCAACATCACAGTACTGGTGCCCTGGCCGTAATCCGGCGCGGAGAAGTAGAAGGCCAAGGTGCCGTCCTCCCGCAGTTCCGCTTCGGCCGGACAGCGGGGGTCGCCCGATTTGCCGAAGCGGTACCACATGCCGGCCAGGCCCACCCCGCGCCGCCAGGGGGTGCCGGCATGCCGGCGGTTGTATTCCTCTGCCGCGGCCAGCGCGGCCTGGTAATGCGGGCGGATGGACTCCAAACACTCGCGGTAGGCGAAGGTCTCCGCCGGCGGATAGCCCAGGAACGTGGTTGTCTGGCCGTCCAGGGCGTTGCGCAGGCGCAGTTCCAGAGGGTCTATGCCCAGCCGCTCTGCCAGCTCGTCCAGGGTGCACTCCAGGGCGAACATGGACTGCGGGGTGCCGTAGCCGCGCATCTGGCCGGCCTTTGGCCCGTTGGTGTAGATGGCATGGCACACGGCGTCCACGGCCTCCCAACGGTACGGGCCGCCGCCGGCGACCAGGGCGTACTGCGGGATCCAGCGGCCGGCGGAGTCATAGGCGCCGGTGTTGGCCAGGATGCGCAGGTGCAGGCCGGTCAGACTGCCGTCCCGGCGGGCGCCAACCCGATAGCGCATGCGGTACGGGTGCCGCTTTGGGGAGGCGTTGAAGGACTCGTGGCGGGTGTAGGCCAGCCGCACTGGCCGGCGCACATAGTAGGCCGCCAGCGCGCCGGCGATGACCGGCCAGGGGTCCTGCTTTCCGCCGAAGGCCCCACCCATGGGCGGCGTGATCACGCGCACTTTCTCCGGCGGCAGGCCCATGGCCCAAGCGGTGTAATCGCGCACCCAATGCGGCTCCTGCGTGCCGGCGATGAGCGTCAGCACCCCGTTCTCATCCCAATAGCCCACCACCGTTTCCCGTTCCAGCGCCGAATGTTCCAGGAAGACGGTCTCGTACTGCGTCTCGAGATGCAAGTCGGCCCGAGCCATGGCCGGCTCCAGCTCTCCGAAGTGAATCTCGTAGGTATCCAGGATGTTGCCGCCGGCGTGGATGGGCGGGAAATCGGGCGACAGCGCCTCCTCCTGGTCGAACGTATGGCGCAAAGGCTCATATTCTACTTGCACCGCGTCCGCGGCAGCGCGCGCTCGTTCCATCGTCTCGGCCACCACAACGGCCACCGCATCGCCGATCATGCGCACCGAATCGCCGGGGGCGGCCAGGACATGTTCGTCCAGGCTGTAGTCGTCCAGGTCGTTGTGGCCGGGGATATCCTGTGCGGTCAGCACTTTGACCACGCCGGGCATGCGCTCCGCCGGCGTCGTGTCAATCCGCCGGACCTTCGCATGCGGATGGGGACTGCGGGTAATAGCGGCGTAGAGCATGCCGGGCATTTTGATGTCCTCGGCGTAACGGGCTTTGCCGGTGACCTTTTCGACGGCGTCGACGCGGGTCAGGCGTTTGCCGATAATGGGCGCGCTGTACGGCCGGCCGTCGGCGTGATAGGGCAGGGCCGGCGGTGGTGGCGTCTCGCCCCGCATCATGGCGGCGGCCGCTTCCACCGCCGCGATAATGGTATTGTAGCCGGTACAGCGGCAGAGGTTTCCGCCTAGCTCTTCCAGGATGCGCTGTCGGCTGGGGCGCGGGTCGCGCAGTAAGAGCGCCGCGGCGGAGATGATCATGCCCGGGGTGCAGTAGCCGCACTGGACCGCGCCGTACTCGATAAAGGCCTGCTGAAGCGGGTGCAGACGGTCATCACTGCCCAGGCCTTCGATGGTGATGACCCGCCGGCCGGCGACCTTTCCCATCGGTATCAGGCAGGAGCGCACCGCTTCCCCATCCAGCAGGACTGCGCAGGCGCCGCACTCCCCCTCGCCGTCACAGGCCTGCTTGGGGCCGGTAACATCGAAATCCTCGCGCAGGACGTACAGCAGACTGCGCCCCGGGTCGCCCGTATACGTCACTTCCTGTCCGTTCAGGAGGAACCGAATCTCTGCCATATGTGCTTGTCGTGCACCTCGTTCGTCAGATTCACGCGGTTCTATCAGCTCCAGGCACTTGGCCGGTGAAGCATCCCCTATGAAGATGTTGAAAAAGTCCACACATACAATCTGTGGAAGAGCGGCCTGGCGGCTGAAGCCATAGCAACAACTGCAAAGCCTGCCTGCGCAGGCTTTGCGAAGTCGGCCTGCGCCGACTTCGGGGCGTAGCCGCAGTTTCAACTAACAGGCGATGAGCTTTTTCAACATCCGCCCTTATCAACGCGCTCCTTCCACGATGGCATCAATCTTGGCCTGCACGTCCTTCGGCAGGGGTTCCGGCCGGTGGCTGGAGAGGATTTCTTCTACCCGCTCGCGGGCGCGCTGGCGCAGGGTCTTGCCGCCGGTGGCCTTCCAGGTATCGAAATCACTGCGGTCCAGTAGGCGCGGGTACCAGTCCTCTTTATAATGCCGGGCGGTGTGCTCCGTGCCCAGGAATTCGCCGTGCGGCCCTACCTGGTCGATCAGGTCCAGCGCCAGGGTTTCCTCGTTCACCACCAGGCCCTGCATAAAGCGTTTGACGTAGTTGATCAGCTCGTCGCAGATAACGATTTGCTCGAAGGAGTTGGTCATGCCCGATTCCAGGTAGCCCACATCGTGCACCAGGTGGGTGCCGGCCAGTGTCTCCAGGATGAGCGAGAAGGCCGCCTCGGCCGCCGCCTGCTCATCGGGGAGCTTGGAATCGCTGGCGCCGCCCAGGCCGAAGACCGGCAGGCCGTAATAATGGGCCATCTCGACGAACATGACGCGGTTTTCCGGCGCGGCGTACACGTCGCCGAGGGTGCGCATGTCGAGCATATCGTTGGTGCCGCCGCTGAGGATGATGGGCGCGCCCTCCCGTTTGAGCTGGGCGATGACCAGGCCGGCCAGCTCGCCGGCGTTGGCCAGGGCCAGCGCGCCGGCAGGCGTCACCGGCCCGTTGATGCCGCGCAGGACGACCGGGGTATAGGTCGTGGGCAGGCCTTTGCCGGCCATAAAGAGCAGTTTCTGCAGGGCCTCGGTGTTATGGCGGAGCGGCGAGGTGACGTTGATGTACAGGGCGCAGATGGGGTTGCGGCGCAGTTCCTCCTCGCCGCCGGCGACTGCCTCGGCCATCTTGATGGCATCCACCGTGCCCTCAAACTCGGTGGTGACGAAGAGGATGGGCTTGGTGCTGTTCATCAGCATGGCGCGCATCTGGTAGCGGTCGGCCACCTGCTGGTCAATGTCGGAAGCGATGCAGATGGACATGAGAAAATCAATGTTGGGCAGGGCATCGCAGAGGCGGATGCCTTCTTCGATATCGCGCAGGGTGCCGCGCCGGCGTTCCCCGGTGCGGTGGTCCAAAATGTTAGGGCAGTCGGAACCTGGCCCGAAGAACACGTTGTTGCGCTCCAGCGGCATGACGCGCCGGCCGCTGCGGTCGCACAGCACAACGCGCTTGGGAGCGATGGAAAGGGCCCATTCGACCAATCCGGGTGGGATGCGCACGCGGTTGCCGTCCTCGACCTTGACGCCGGCCTTTTTCAGCAGGTTCAGCGCCTCCTCCTCGTACAGGCACACGCCGGTGCGGTCCAGGATTTCCAGGCTGGCGTTGTGAATCTGCGCCAACTGGTCGTCGGACAGCTTGCGGAACTGGGGGGTCAGGTACATCACGTAATTGCTCTGCAGGGCCATGGTCGTCTCCTTCGGTCAATATTCATCAGAAGTTGAGCGTACAAAGTCGGTGTTGATACGAGTTTTACCCCATCCCCCGGCCCCTTCCCCGCACGCAGGGAAGGGGTGCTGATGGCGCAGGCGTGAGCCTCTGGTGGGCTTGGTGCCCTGAGCCAGACGCTGAAGCGTCTGGCGAGGCTATGCTCTCCGCCGGCCGCGGATGCAGGCCAGCGCACGCGCCATCTCATTCTGCACGATCATGACAGCCTCGTCCACGCCCATGCCGGGCCGCGCCAGCATCATCGCCGGCTGGGTCGCCAGGGCGACATGCACCGCCGTTCGGGCGGAGATATCGGTCTCCACACAGCTACCGCCCAGGAAAGCACCAATGCCGGCGGCCTTACAGGCCAGCACCGCTTCCACCGTATGATGAATCCCACCCATGTCGGGCATTTTTATCTGGATCATATCCGCGGCGCGCGTGGCGATGAACTGGCGGATATCCTCCAGCGTGTTGGCCCACTCGTCGGCTGCGATCTGCACCCGCATCTTACGGATGCGGATATAATCGCGCAGGGAGCGGAGCGCCTCCAACTGCGCCGGCAGGCTGTCCATAATCACGGGGCTTTCCACGCGCAGGGGCAGAGGCTCCACGGCCAGTTCCAGCGCGTATAGGTCGCCCAGCACTTTGCCCAGCATGTTGTTGTAGATTTTACCCAACGCGCCGTGCACGTCCAAATGAATGGTTGGGCGGTACTCCGGCCCGCCGATGGCTTCGACGCGGGCGCGCAGCCAGCGGGCATACTGTATCAGGCGTGTTCCGTCCCGCCCCAATTGCTCATCAATATCATCCACCAAGGCGTGCGGCAGGGAGGCCAGCCGGCGCGCCATCATCTTGTCCGCACCGTGATAGCGGTCAGCGCCGCACTGCGCGTGAATGGGCACCGGGGATTCGGGTGCCGGCAGTACCCATTCTTCCGCAATCACCTCGGCCATGGTCTGCCGGCGCGCCATGGCCACCGCCCGCAGGAGCGCCTGGCTGACGCCGTAATGCACGGCCGGGTGCAGGGGGCGCTCCTGCCGCACAATCTCCGCCGGCGGCTCTCCCTCCGGCGCCAGCAGGCGCGCCGGCGCGGTCAGGAACTCCCGCCGCGAAAGTCGCCCGGCGTGGGGCGGGCGAGGCAGGGGTTTGCGCTCCTCCACGACCTGGCGCAGGGCATCCAACCCGCCGGCCAGCTCGCGGAAGCTCGTTATCGGCCGGCCTTCCAGAAACGGTGCCACCACCTGCTGGATAACGGCAAGCCCCTCGGCGGCACGAAAGGGCGGAAAGCGGCCGGCCTTGCCGCTGTAGGCCACGCCGACGCAGTCACCCCAGGCCACCTGGCCGTCATCCAGCATCAGACCTACCGAGACCGCCTCGGCCGGCTCGCGCACGTACCGAAAGCCGGGGGTAACCGCCGGCGTGGTGTAGCGCTCCTCGACGGGGATATGGCGCTCCTGCAAGGCAGTCAGGTCCTCGTAGTAGTAGCCGCTGACGGCCGGCACGGCCAGCACCCGCACGATGCGCGTCATGAGGACGAGGCCCCTCCGGAGGACAGCGGCTCCATGCGGATGGCCTGGGTCGGGCAGGTATTGGCGCACAGCCCACAGCCCCAGCAGAGCGCCGGCTCATACACCACGTTGCGGCGCTCCTTCCCTTCCACCATCACGGTCGTGCCGTCGAAAGAAAAGGCGCCGAAATGACAGCGGCGCACGCAGGCGCCGCACAGGTTGCAGACATCCCGGTCATATACAGCGACGTAGCGCGAGCGCGGCCAGGTCCCTTTGCTCTCCAGCATGGCCGCGGCACGGAAGGGGTAGCAGTCGCAGGCACAGCAGTTGCAGATGGCTGTCAAGCCGTGCTCGCGCCAGTTCGGATCGGCAGTGTGCATCAGGCCCTTTTTATCGGCCCAGCGCAGCAGTTGGCGCGCTTCCTCAGAGGTGATGCGCCGGCCGTGTCCTCGAGCCAGCATGCCGCGCGCCAGGTCATCCATCCAGATGCAGACCTCGATTGGGCGCTCGCAGTGCTCGCCGGCCAGCCGGCAGTCGCACGGCAGGACGATGATCTCCTGCGCCGCTTCGACCATCTCTTCGACTTCCGGCAGGAGCATCACCGCGTCGTTGTGGAGATGCTTTTCGGTCTCCTCGCCGCGCATGCGTGCCTCCACCGTCGGGCGCACCCGGGCGGCATATTCGCGGACATAGCGCTCGTCCAGGGCGCGGCGGGCCTCCGCCGGCAGTTGCTTCCACTCGCCGAAGCGGATGAAGTAGTCGAGGCGCGTGTAGAAATCGGCCGGCGCGTAGCGGATGTCGCCCTCGCCTTCCTGCTTATGCACAATACCGCGCTGGAAACAGCGTTCGAGAAACTCTGCGGCCTCCGCCGGCGCCATTCCCAGACGCTCCGCTACCTGGCCGGCCGTCAGTGCCTCTCCCCGCATGGCCACGATGAGCCGCATTTCCGGCTCCTCCACGATGCGCTCGACATAGGGCCGAGCAACGTCCCAGACGCCGAAAGCTTCCACGAATTCCTCAAACAGCGACATGAGGACCTCCACTATGTGAGGATGGGGCCGGCGCCCGCAGGGCCATGTACGCCGCCGCGGCGCAACAGCCGATGAACAGCCAAAAGAGGGTTACCGAGTGCGGAAAGTCGAAATTGAAAAAGTAGTGGTCCAGGACGCCGGCCACCAGCGCGCCGGAGAGGCCGGCCCAGACACCCAGCATCAACGGCTCCAGCTCCTCGTTGTCCTGGGCGCGCAGGCGGCGCCATCCCCGCCAAACCGCCAGGTACAGCCGCACCAGGAACAGCAGGAAAACGCCCACCCCGACCAGGCCCATTTGTTCGGCCATCAGCAGATAGGCGCTGGAGACACCCAGGTAGGTGTCAATATCGGGGGTGCCGGCGAACCCCACGCCGAACCAGGGATAGCGGGAGATCAGGATGAAGGCGTCCTTGTACTCTCCCAGGCGCATCTGGGTGGCGCGATCCTGTGCCTGCAGACCTTCGATGAGCCGCACCACGTATGCTTGGGTCTGCGGGAGCAGGAGGAAGAGCAGGCCGGCGATGACCAGCAGGATGAGCAGTTTACGGTAGCGGAGCAGTGCCACCAGGAATGCGCCGGCCACAAAGCCCAGCAGGGCGGCACGGGAATAGGTCAGGTAAAGGCAGGTGACCACCAGGAACAGCATGCCGGCGCTCATCCAGCGGGGAAACAGCGGCCGGCGGGCGAAGAGCTGGGGAACCAGCAGTCCCCCAATAAGCACCATCAGCCCACCCAGGACGTTGGGGTCCACAGAGGTGCCGATGGCGCGCATGGGCAGTTCAGGATTATCTTCGATATACCGCAGGACGCCGGCACCGGTGGGGTAGTTGAAGCGACCCAGGGCGGAAAGCAGGCGGATGGACCATTCCGGCGGGATGAGGTACAGGAAAATGCCGATGGCCGCTTCGGCCGTGCCGGCCAGCGCGGTAACCTGCAGGACCTGGCGCAACTGCGCCGGCGTGCGGATGGTGTTCAGCACCACGAAGAACAGCCCGATGGCGATGAGGATTTCGGCGAAGTGCCGCAGGACGTACATGGTGAGCCGCGTATGCGTCAGGCCGGCGATGAACGAGGCGCAGGCCAGCGCCAGGAAGAGGAAAACCGTCCATCCCAGCGGCGTGGCGGTGAACTCCTTGCGCCGGCCGGTAACGTAGGCGCTGACCCACACAAAGTACAGCACCACCAGCGCCAGGTCAAGGAAGGTCGGCCGGAAACCGATATCCACCGGCAGGGCGCCGAAGGGCAGGAGACAGGCAACCGTCACCACGGCGAAGAAACCCCACTGCGTACTGCGCAACATCAGCAGGCCGGCCACCAAGGCGATGGAAAATGCTACCGCCAGGAGCGGTCCCAGCGCGGCCACGTAGGCGCCCACCAGCAGGCCGGCGCCGATGATGGTCAGCGCCAGCGCCGCCAGGGCCAGCCGGCGGTCCCGCCCGAAGAATATCCCCTGCAGTCTGTCAACTGCCCGGTTCGCTCGCATGCCGCGTCCTGTCCGTCCTCAAGGCTGTATCCGCACGGGCGTCAGCCAGAGCCGACTTCCGAGAGATTCCCCATCATCGTCCACCAGGGATAGAGGGTGCGGGTCGCTGGCCGAAGGATATAACCCCACTTCCAGCCAATAGGTGCCGGCCGGCACGCCGGCCAGGCCCAGATAATAGGTGTCCATGACCATCTCGCCGGCGCGCCAGAATGGAGTCGGATAATCCCCATCGAGGGGCGGCTTGTCATGCTGGCTCCATATCCGTCCATCTCGGTCCACCAGGTGGACGAAAATAGTGTACTCCTGGTCGAGGGAACGCTCCGTCTGCCAGAAGAGCTGAAGCGTCAGACTGCCGCCGGCATTGAGCGTGGTCCCTTCCAGGGCATATCCTGCCAGCACCATCCCGTTTTCCCAGCGGAACCTGGTTGGGTAAGGAATAGTATACGACGCCGGCCCTTTTGGCGCCAATCGCAGGAGGCCGACGGTGATGGGCGGAGGCAGTATCTTGCCCGCTGTGGTGTAGGCCGGCAGGCGTTCCATGGTTTCCAGCGGATAAACCCCGACATCTATGCGCAGGAGCGAGGGGGCCGGCGCCTCTGGGTCAATAGCAATCTCATAGCGGTCAAGAATCACCTGGCCGGGGATCCATAAGCTGGTCGGGTATGTGCCCCAGCCGGGATAGGTGTCTACCGAACCCACGATCTGCATCCCCCGCCCCCACAGCTTGACGGTGATGTTGTAATCCTCCTTCATGGAGGCCAGGCACTCCCAGTACAGCGTGATGTGCAGGCTTTCCCCCGGCTGGGCATCTATCTCGGAGGTCTCCATGCCGATCAGCCGGATGCCCTCGCCAAAGCTGATCGGCGCAGTGCGCGCCGCGGCCGGCACATCTCTGGCGGCCAGGATGGGCGGGTGGGCGTAGGCCGGCCCGATCACCAGGAAGGGGCTGAGGATGGCCAGGGCCAGCAGGCCGGCCGGCAGGGGCAGAAGCCCCTGGAACCGCCATTCTTCCGGCCACCACTGCGCCAGCCCCATCACCAGCAGGATCATGAACGCGGCCATGGCGGGGAAGAGCAGGCGCCCCTGTGTGCCCATGGTGATGGTGGTCCAGCGCACCAGGGAGAGGAACGTCAGCGTCAGCCAAGCGCCCATCAAGGCGGCGGCCGGCCGGCGCGCCAGCGGCGCGCCCCTTCGTCCCAGCGCGCCCACAATCAGCCCCAGGCCCGCCAGCAGGGTGAGGGCGTCCAGGACCTTGTACACAGCTTCCGGCAGAAGGATGTTGAACCAGCCGAACAGCGCCCAAAAAGAGATGCGCAGGCCGCGGAATTCGCCCCAGATGTCCGCCAAGGTCGGCCGGCCAGTGCGCCGGCCGACGATTTCCAGCATCGGCTGGAGGCCGGTCAGGTCGCCGTAGAGCGCCAGGTTGCGGGCGAACCAGGGGCCGGCGATGAGCAGGGCCGGGATGCCCATCAGGAGGCCGGCCGTAAGCGTCTGCCGCCAGGAAAGCCGCCGGCGCCAGAGCAGGTAGGCCAGGAGCAGGCCGGCCAGCGCCCACAGCGCCAGTCCGCTGAGCTTGGTCAGCGCGGCCAGCCCCAACGTCACGCCCAAGGGGAACGCACAGCGCGCCGGCCGCTCGCCGCCCAACATGCGCGCCATAAGCCAAACCCCCAGGGTGCTCAGGAAAGTGATCAGGCTGTCATTGGATACGGCGCTGTGGATGAAGATGAACTGAGGGGTGAAGGCGGCACACGCCGCCGCCAGCAGGGCCAGGTCGCGCCGGCGCAGGACTTCCCGCGCCAGGAAATAGGTCAGCACGACCGTGCCACATCCCCACAGCAGGGAATACAGCCGCAGGACATGCACCGCCTGAACCGTCCCTTGGTAGGGGAACTGTTCCCGCTCTGTATGGATGATGTGGTTTTTGTTGCCGGGGTAGCGCGGGACACCAATGTTCGCCTGTGGGTTGAGCCAAATAACCTCGCCGGCATCGCTCGTGTCTATGCCCTGAATGACCAGCGCCCCCAGCAGGTAGTAGAGCGGGGGCTGGCTTCCCTCCTGCGCCCAGGTCTGCCGGCCTTCGGCCGACCCCTGCACCGGCAGGCCTTTCCCATCCGCCAGGTGCTTGATGTAGTAGAAATGCTGAATCTCGTCCGGTGCCTCGAAGATAGGCACTGTGACGTTGTAGAGGACCCCCAGCGCCAGAAAGAGCGCGGCGACAGACGCCACCAGCCAGGGGTGCCATCGTTCGGAGAAGCGCCGGCGGAGCGTGTCAGACGACGCCAGGGAAGGTACAGTGCCTAACATCATGGACCGCGCTTTTGTGAGAGCAGTTCGGTATAGAACTGCAGGGTATCTTCGGCGATGGCCGGCCAGGTGAAGCGTTCCGAGAGCGCCAAGGCACCTTTGCCCAGCCGTTCCCGGAGGCCGGCGTCCTCCATCAAGCGCTGTACCGCCCTCGCAATCTCTTCCGGGGAGGCCGGCGGCACCAGCAGGAGGTTTTCCCCATCCTGGAAGTAGTGTACAGGCAGGCGGGGGATAGTGGTCACGATGGGCCGGCCGTGCGCCAGGGCGGCCATCAGCGTCCCCCGCCGCGTGGAGACCCCATCGCGATAGGGCAGTACCACCGCGTCCGCCGCCCAGAGGGTGGCGCTGACCTCCTCGTTGGGCAGGTAATCGGTCCAGACCACATAAGGTTCCAGCCGGCTTTGCCGTATGCGCTGTTCGACGCGGTTCAGGTAGAGCAGGTTGGTGGGGTCGCTGGAGCCTACCTTGCCACCTACCATGATGAGCTTGACCGGCCGGCCCTCCCGCACCAGCAGTTCCAGAGCGCCGATGAGGTCCTCGCCCCCCTTGGTTACGTTGAGGAAGCCGAAATAGGCCAGGGCGAACTCATGGGGACGGATGCCCCAGCGCGCCCGCCAGGCGTCGCGCGAGTAATCGGGGCTGGCCGGCGGCAGGATATTCGAGCCGATAGGGATGAGCCGGCGCGGCACTGCCGGCGCCCGGAGGGTCAACTGGGTGAAATCTTCCTCGTTGGTGGCGATGACGCCGTCGGCCTGTGCGGCCAGGAAGTCGTTGGCGCGCCGGCGCAGGGGGCCGGCGCCGCGGAACAGGAAGGGCACCAGCAGGTCGTGGAAGGTGACCACCACCGCCGGCCGTTCCCGCCGGCGCCTCAGCCACCAGGGGAACAGATTCACCGCCGGGTGCATGCCGTAGGCGGCGGTCTGGTACTGGATGTTCACCACGTCTGGCCGGGTTTCCTCGAAGAGCCGGCGTGCCGTTCCCCAGAAGCCCCAATTCCAGCGGGACACCTCTCCCCGCACGGAACAGCCCTGGCAGGCCGCGCCGGCGGCTTGGCGCGACGTCAGGATCATCACTTGGTGGCCTTTCACAGCCATCGCTTCCCCCAACCGCCAGGTGAAGTCGCCGACCCCACCCTGCATGGGGGGAAACTCACCGCTGATGAGGCAGATGCGCACCGTTTTCCTCCCTTATCGAGTTTCGTCGAGACGTGCATCGGGCTGGCCGGCCGCCGGCGCCGGCAGGGATGCCGGCCGCAGGCCGGAGCGCAGGACCCTGGCGTAGGCGCGCATGCGCGCCAGCCGCATAGGGCGCTTATGCCCCAGCAGGGCTTTCAACCCCTCCACGCACCATTCCCAGGCGAAGCAGACCAACAGGAACCAGCGCAGAAGCTCGCCGCGGCGCCGGCCGAACCATTTGCGGAAAAACTCCACCTTGCTGGTATGGAAGAGTATCAGCCGCTCCGCCGCTATCTGCCCGCTGGACTGCGCCTCATGATGGATGACGACCGCGTCCGGAAAATAGACCAGGGGCCAGCCGGCCCGCCGCATGCGCCAGGCATAGTCCAGCTCTTCGGAGTACATGAAGAAACGTTCGTCCAGCAGGCCGGCGCTCTCCACTGCTTCCCGCCGCAGGAGCAGGCAGGCGCCCACCAACCAGTCCACCGGATGCGGCTGGTCGTCAGGCACGTCGGCCATGTAGTAGCGCTGAAGGAGCCGGGCGCGCGGGAACCAGCGCTGGAGTGGAGTGCTCTCGATGAAGGCGGTGGCGTAGGTGGGGAAGCGCCGGCGCGAGGACTGCGGCCGGCCGTCAGGGAAGCGCAGTTGCGGCCCCAACCCTCCGACGTTCGGATGGGCGTCCATATATGTCAGCATGGCCGGCAGGGCGTCCCCGACGATTTCCGTATCGGGGTTCAGTAACAATATATAGCGGCCGCGGGCGAGGCGCAGGCCTTGATTGTTGGCGCGGGTGAAGCCGGCGTTCTCGGTGTTGACAACCAACCGCACCCAGGGGAATTCCATCCGCACCATCTCCGCGCTGGTGTCCTGCGAGGCGTTGTCCACCACGATGACTTCATATGAGCGGGGGCTGTCGGCCGGCGGGCCGCCCATGCCGGCGGCGATGGACTGCAGACAGCGCCGCAGAAGCTCCCGAACGTTCCAGCTTACGATGATAATGGAAAGGTCTATGCTGGTGGATGAGGCATGTGCGGATGCAGTAGGTTCATTCATACGTCGCGGTCAAGCAAGGCGGTGACCAGCGCCAGCAGGTAGCGTTTTTCCTCGATGTCAGGTAGGGGCGCCAGGGCCTGACGGGCGCGCTCGGCGAACTGGCCGGCCTCGCGCCGGCAGTCTTCTACCGCCGGCGAGGAGCGGATGTCCTCGACGATTTTCGCGATGACCCGATCGCGCTCCGCCGGCTCCGCCTGCAGTGCCTGCTCCAGCCGCTCCCGCTCCTGCGGGTAATGGTGCAGGAAGTAATATACCGGCAGGGTGACGATGCCCTGACGCAGGTCACTGCCGGTGGGTTTGCCCAGCCGGCGCTCATCCCCGACGATGTCCAGCAGGTCGTCCTGAATCTGGAAGGACATGCCCAGGTTCTTACCGTATTCCCGCAGTGCCTGGATGGTGGCGGCGTCGGCGCCGCTGAGGGTAGCACCGGCCTCGGTGGAAGCGGCGAACAGCGAGGCGGTCTTGCTGAAAATGCGCCGGTAGTAGCTCTCCAGGTCCTGGTCCAGGTGATAGGCGCCGAAGAGCTGATACAGCTCTCCCTCGCAGATCGTCATCAGCGTCTCGGCGAAGATGGTGACGACGCGGGTGTTCTCGGTTTCAGCGGCGAATTTGGCGGCGCGAGCGAAGAGGTAATCGCCGGCCAGCACCGTGGCGGCGGCTGGCCAAGCGGCGTTCAGCGTGCGCCGGCCGCGCCGCAGGGTCGCCCCGTCAATCAGGTCATCGTGCACCAGCGTGGCCGTATGTAGGGTCTCCACCGAGGCGGCCAGGGAGATGACCCGGTCCAGCGGCGCGCCGGGGTGAAAGCGCGAGGCAAAGATGACCAGCGCCGGCCGCAGGCGCTTGCCGCCGCTGTCCAGCAGATTGAGGAGGCCCTGCCCCAGGGGCAGGAACATCTCGTCCACCCCCTCGCGCAGTTTGTCCTCCACCAGAAGCAACGTCGGTTGGATGGTCGCCAGAATGTCTTTTACCGCCAGCTCCACAGGCACTCCTTCATATTGCCAAAGTATCCTACAATCCGAACGGCATCACGCCGGCAGGTGGAACAGCCGGCAGGCGTTCTCCGTCGTCAGCCGGGCGATTTCCTCCGCCGGCCGCTGGCAGAGTTCTGCCATCTTTGCGACGACCAGCGGCAGGTAGGCCGGCTCGTTCCTCTGCCCGCGATACGGGTGCGGCGCCAGGTAGGGGCAGTCGGTCTCCACCACCAGCCGCTCCAGCGGGAGTTGCGGAAGCATGGCCGGCAGACGTCGGGCATTGGTGAAGGTCACCGGCCCGCCGATAGCGATATAGCCGCCCAATTTCAACACGCACCGCGCGATGCCCAGGTCGCCCGAGAAAGCGTGAAAGAGAATCGGAAAGCTGTTTCCCTCTGCGCGCCAGTCTTCCAGTATGGCCAACACATCCTCATGGGCGTCGCGGTCATGGATGATGACCGGCAGTCCCAATTCGGCGGCCAGCACCAACTGCCGGCGGAACGCCGCCTGCTGGACGGGCCGCGGTGAAAGGTCGCGATAGTAATCTAGCCCGATCTCGCCGATGGCGACCACGCGCGGGTGCTGGGCCAGCCGGCGCAGTTCCTGCCAGACATCATCCGTCAGACTGCTGGCTTCGTGGGGGTGCACCCCCACGGCGGCGAAGATGTCCGGCTGTGTTTCCGCCAGGGCGATGGCTCGCCGGCTGGATTCCAGGTCCGCGCCGGGGTTGATGATGTACCTAACGCCGGCCTCCCGGGCCCGCCGGATCACCTCCTCGCGATCGGCGTCGAAATCGTCGAAGTCGAGATGGGCATGGGTATCCACCAGCATAGCTGTTTCTATTTCCCGGGGGCCCGCAGGCCGGCCAGGGCCAGACCCTCTTCCAGGATTTGCTGTACCTTATCCTGGCGCGTGGTTTCCGTGTACACCCGGATGATAGGCTCCGTGCCGGAGAAGCGGATGAGCAACCATCCGCCGTCCTCCAGGTGGAAGCGGAAGCCGTCGGTGGTATCAAGATTGTGGACAGTCAGGCCGGCGACCTGGGTCGGACGAGCCTGGCGCACGCGCGCCACCACCTCGTCGCGCCGCTCCGGCGGGAAGGGCACGTCGATGCGGTCGTAGTAATGCGGCCCTACCTGGGCGTACAGATAGTCAATCAGCTCCGAGGGCTTTTTGCCCAGCTTGACCATGAGGTCCAGGATGAACAGGCCGGCCAGGATGCCGTCACGCTCCGGAATGTGCCCCTTGAAGCCAAACCCGCCGCTCTCCTCGCCGCCCATGATGGCGCCCGTCTCCAGCATCTTGGGCCCCACGTACTTGAAGCCCACCGGCGTCTCGTACACCGGCAGGCCGTACTTCTCGGCCAGCTTATAGGCCATGACTGTGGTGGTCAGGGTCTTGACAATGGGGCCGCGCATGCCGCGCACTTCCAGCAGGTAGAGCAGGAGCAGGCCGTACACCTGAAGCTGGTTGATGAAGACGCCCCGCTCGTCCATGACCCCGATGCGGTCGGCGTCGCCGTCGTTGGCCAATCCCACGTCCGCTTTATGTTCCAGGATGCCGGCCCGCAGGGCGTTCAGGTTGTGGTCAATGGGCTCCGGGTTGTGCATGCCGGGGAAAATGGGGTTGCGGTAGCCGTTGACCTGGATGACCTGGGTTTTGCCGCCGGCCAGCAGTTTAGGAAAGTAATCAATGCCGGCCCCGAACATCGGGTCCACCACGATCTTCAGGCCGGCGTCCTTGATGGCCTGGACGTCCACCAGCTTATGAATCTGGGCCATGTAGGCCGGCTCCGGGTCGAACAGCTCCACCAACCCTTTGTCCAGCGCCTCCTGGAGCGGCATGGCGGTCACCGGCTTGCCCTCGGCCTGGATGGCGGCGATGCGCTCCTCCAGCGCGGCAATGACCTCCGGCGAAGCGGAGCCGGCATATTCTGGCTTGTACTTGTAGCCGTTCCAGATGCCCGGGTTGTGGCTGGCGGTGATGACCACCGCGCCGGCGGCCTGGCGGTCCAGGATGGCGAACGAAACCGTCGGGGTGGGCGCCGGCCGGTCGCACAAGTAGGCCTTGATCCCTTCAACGGCGGCGACGGTGGCCACCGCCTCGGCGAAGCGCTCTGACTGGAAGCGGGTATCATAGCCGATCACCAGCCCGCGGCCGGCCATGCCGGTATCATGCAGGTAGCGCGCCGTCGCCTTGGCGCAGATGCGCACGTTCTCAAACGTATAATCCTCGGCGATGATGCCCCGCCAGCCGTCCGTGCCGAATTTGATGCGAGTGGTCATGAGATATTCCTCCGCTGGTGTTATTTCAGGGTACTGCGCAGGCGCTCCAGGTCTGCCTCGACCATCATCTGCACCAGCTCTTTGAAGGTGACGGTGGGCTTCCATCCGAGCTTGGCGCGCGCTTTGCTGGCGTCTCCCACCAGCAGGTCCACTTCCGCCGGCCGGAAATACTGCGGGTCAACCCGCACGTAGTCCCGATAGTCCAACCCTACACAGCCGAAGGCCACCTCGCACAGCTCGCGCACCGAGTGGGTCTCGCCGGTGGCGATGACGTAGTCGTCCGGCTCATCCTGCTGAAGCATGAGCCACATGGCGCGCACATAATCGCCGGCGTACCCCCAGTCGCGCCGTGCCTCCAGGTTGCCCAGGCGCAGTTCATTGTCCAGCCCCAGCTTGATGCGCGCCACGCCGTACGAGACCTTGCGCGTCACGAATTCCAGCCCGCGGCGCGGGCTTTCGTGATTGAACAGGATGCCGGAGCAGGCGAACAGGTTGTAGCTCTCGCGGTAGTTCACCGTGATCCAGTGGCCGTACACCTTCGCCACGCCGTAAGGACTGCGCGGGTAGAAGGGCGTCTGCTCGTTCTGCGGCACCTCGCGCACCTTGCCGAACATTTCCGAGCTGGAGGCCTGGTAGAAGCGGATAGAGGGGTCCACGATGCGGATGGCGTCCAGCATGCGGGTAACACCCAGGGCGGTGCACTCGCCGGTGAGCACCGGCTGTTGGAAAGAGGTGGGGACGAAGGACTGCGCGGCCAGGTTGTAGACCTCATGCGGCCGGCACTGCTGGAGAATCTGGATCAGCGATACCTGGTCCAGCAGGTCGCCCGGGACCAGCTCAATCTTGTCCTGAATATGCTGAATGCGCTCGAAGTTCACCGTGCTGGTGCGCCGCACCATGCCGAAGACACGGTATCCCTTTTCGAGCAGAAATTCCGCCAGGTAGGAACCATCCTGGCCAGTGATGCCGGTGATCAGGGCTCTTCGTTGTTCAGACATCGCTCACTGCCTCTCTGGGGATGTACGGACTTCTGCTCTCCAGTAGTCCAGGATATCCTTCAGGCTTTGTTCAAAGGGTATTTCTGGTTTCCAGCCCGTCCGGGCGTGAAACTTGCTGAAATCGGCGCGGATGCAAGGGATATCCACCCGGCGGGCCTGGGCGGGGGATTCCTCACAGCGCAGAGGGATAGTGCTCAGCCGCAAGAGGGCGTCCAGCAGTTCGCGGATGGTGCGTGCCTGGCCGGAGCCGATATTGTAGACCTCGCCGGCCTCGCCGTGCAGGACCGCCAGGTAATAGGCGCGCACCACATCGCGCACGTCGCTGAAATCGCGGCTCACGTCCAGGTTGCCGACGTGGATGACCGGCTCGCGCCGGCCGGCCTCCGCCTCCGCAATCTGATAGGCGAAATCGGGCGCCACGAACCCCAGACGCTGGCGCGGGCCGATATGGTTGAAGGGCCGCACCCGCACCACATCCAGGCCGTGGCTCAGGTGATACTGCAGGCCCAGCATGTCCTGGGCGATTTTACTGACGGCATAGGGGTTCAGCGGGCGAAAGGGCTGTTCCTCGCGGATGGGCAGTTCGTGTGGGTGCACCAGGCCGTACTCCTCGCCGGAGCCCACCACCAGCAGGCGCGCTGGCAGGTTCAGCCGGCGCACGCCCTCCAGCACGTTCAACTGCATGCGGATATTCGCTTCCAACGTCTGCCAGGGTTCCTGGTGGGAGCGGGCGGTGAGGGATTGGGCGGCCAGGTGGAAGATGACGTCCGGGCGGTATTCCCCCAGCACCGCCTGCGCCTCTTCGGGGCGCGACAAATCGGCGCGGAACAGGCGCACCCGCGCGCGCAGATGTTCGATGTGCTCTGGCTGATGATAGAATGTGCCTGCCACTTCCCAGGCCGGCACATCCAGCAGGTACTCCGCCAGGTGGCTTCCCACAAAGCCTGAGATGCCGGTGATGAGCGCCTTCAAAACAGCCCCCTGCCGCCAGCAGTCGGCTGGCAACTATCTGATACCATGCCGCATTATACCCTAAGATGGGAGCTAAGGCAAAGAAAAAGGGGCATAAGCCAGGGATGGCTGTATTGCAGGCGGGGCCGTTTCCCAAATTTGCAAAAATGCTATACAATTATCTCCGATTGCCGGCATTTTACGAGGGGAGGAACGTACATCATGCCCGTGGTTCGTGACATCAAGGTCCGCATTAGCCCGAAGGATGTCCTGCGCCGGCAGGCCAGGGAGAACCCGCCGCCGGCCGTCCTGGAAGCTACCCAGTGGGCCGTGGCGCGTGCTTATGAACTTATCCAGCCGGCCCTGGCCTATAACGTCCTGGAAAGCAAAGGGGTCGAGGGCGAGGAGCTGGTGCTGGAAGGAGGTATCCGCCTCCGGTTGGGCAAGCGAGCGGATTATGCCGCGCCGGCGCGCCGCGTGCTGGTGGCGGTGGCCACCATCGGCTCTCATCTGGAGAAAGAAGTACATGACCTGATGTCCGCCGGCGATTCGCTCAAGGGCTACATGCTCGACTGCGCCGGCGTGGTCGCCGTCGGGCAGGTGCAGATGCACGCCCGCGAGATGGCCCAGCAGATGGCCGACGAGCTGGGTTGGGGCGTCGGCCCCGGCCTGTATCCTGGCTCGCCCATGGGATGGCCGGTGCAGGGTCAGCGCGATCTCATCAAGCTGGTGCCGGCGGACGAGATCGGCGTCACCATTACCTCCAGCGCCATGTTGGTGCCGCAGAAATCCTCCTCCGTGCTGATCCCATTAAGCCCGGACTACAGCGCGAAGACCGTCGGCACCCTTTGCCACCTGTGTGCCCTGAAGGATTCCTGCTGGCGCCGGCGCGAGCGCGTCTATTCCTGAGCGCCAGGCCGCCGGCGGGAACTTTGCTCCCCCTTTCAGCGTCCTGGCAGTGAAGCCTCTTTATGACGCTGAAACCGAGTAATACTATGATGGAAACAACGCATGCGGCCGCCGGCCGCCGGCTTTCCCGCGCGCGCCGAACCTTGCGGGTCGTCGTGCTCCTGGCCCTGGTGCTGGAGACCCTCCTGCTGGGGGGAGCCGGCCTCTATTACGCCCTCCTGGTGCGCGATCTGCCGCCGGTGGAGGGTCTGCCGGCGCGCCTTTCCGTGCCCAGCACCTTCATTTACGACCGGCATGGGCGCGTCATCCATGAGGTCATCCACCCCGAGGCCGGCAAGAATGTACCGCTGACGCTGGATGACATCCCGCTACATCTGCGGCAGGCCGTCATTGCCACGGAGGACGCGACCTTTTACCAGAACCCGGGCTTCTCGCCGCGCGGCATCCTACGCTCCCTCTGGCTGAACCTGCGCGCCGGCCGGGTGGTGGCCGGCGGAAGCACCATCACCCAGCAGGTGGTGCGCAATCTTCTGCTGGCTCCCGAGGAGCGCTATGAAACCTCCCTGCGCCGCAAAATCCGCGAGGCCACCCTGGCCTACCGCCTGACCCGCCGCTACTCTAAGGACGAGATTCTGGCGCTGTACCTCAACCAGACCTATTTCGGCAACTTCGCCTTTGGGGCCGAAGCCGCCGCCCGCGCCTATTTCGGCGTGCCGGCCGCGGAGCTGGACCTGGCCCAGGCGGCCCTGTTGGCCGGCCTGATCCAATCGCCGGCGGCCTACAACCCGCTGGAGCATCCCGAGGCCGCGGCGGCGCGCCAGCGTGTGGTACTGCGGCGTATGGTCCAGCAGGGCTACATCACACAAGGGGAAGCAGAGCAAGCCGAACGGGAGCCGCTGTACTTCTCCTCGTCCCCATTCCCGTATCTGCTGGAGGCGCCCCATTTCTCGGCCTATGTGGCCGGCATCCTGGAGCGCGCGCTGGGGACCGAACGCCTGCGCCAGGGCGGCCTGCGCGTCTACACCACCCTCGATCTGGATTTCCAGCGCATCGCGCTGGACGTGGTGCGCCGGCGCCTGGAAGAGCTGAACCGGCCGGACGAGCAGGGGGTGCGCCGGCGCGTGGACAACGCCGCTGTGGTCATCTTGGACCCGAACACCGGCGATATCCTGGCTATGGTGGGCAGTCCGGACTACACAGATGCCCGCATCAGCGGCGCCATGAACGCCGCGCTGGCCCTGCGCCAGCCCGGCTCGGCGCTGAAGCCTTTTACCTACGCGACCGCCTTCATGCAGGGGACCTATACGTCGGCCGCCATGATTCTCGATGTCCCCACCACATTCCTCACCGCCGAGGGCAAGACCTATACGCCGCAGAACTACGACCTGCGCTTTCATGGGCCGGTTTCGGCGCGCACAGCGTTGGCCTCGTCCCTGAACCTGCCGGCAGTCAAGGTGCTGAACGACGTCGGCGTACAGCCAGTGATTGACCTGTGTGCGCGCTTGGGCATCACCTCCTTGCAGTCTGCCGAGCGCTACGGCCTTTCGCTGACCCTGGGCGGCGGAGAGGTATCCCTGCTGGAGCTGACACGGGCCTATGCCAGCCTGGCGGCCGGCGGCCGGCGGGTGGAGATTCGCGCCATCGAGCGCGTCGAAGACTCGTCGGGCAGTGTCCTGCGCCGCTGGCAGGCCGGCCCGTCCGCCCAGGTCATCTCCCCGCAGGCGGCCTACCTGATCACGGATATCCTGTCGGACGCGCAGGCCCGCCGGCTGGGCTTCGGCGCGACCCCATGGCTGAGGCTGGACCGGCCGGCGGCGGTCAAGACCGGCACCACCACTGACTGGCGGGACAACTGGACCATCGGCTATACGCCGGACTATGTGACCGGTGTATGGGTGGGCAATGCCGACAACTCCCCCATGTACGGCGTCTCGGGGGTCAGCGGCGCCGGCCCCATCTGGCACGATATCATGCTGCGCATCCATCAAGGCCGGCCGCGGCGGGGATTTGTCCGACCCGACGGGCTGGTGCAGGTGGAAGTATGCGCGGTTTCCGGCCTCCTGCCGAACCCGGACTGCCCGCACCGCCGGCTGGAATGGTTTATCGAGGGCACACAGCCGACGGAAACCTGTCCCCTGCACCAGCGCTTCCGCATAGACCGCCGCACCGGCGGGTTGGCGGACGCGACCACGCCGGCGGAAGAAGTGGTGGAGCGGGTGTACCTGATCCTGCCGGCGGAGGCCCAGGAATGGGCGCGGCAGGAACACCTGCCCCAGCCGCCAACCGCTCAGCCGCCCGCCTATGCCGTCGGCCGAGCGGCCGGCGAGTTCCCGATTTGGCTGACCAGCCCTGCCGCCGGCGATGTCTACCGCCTGAACCCGGCCCTGCCGCGCCAGACCCAGCGCCTGGAGGTGACGGCAGAGATAAGGCCCGGCCTGCGCCTCACGCTGGTGGAGCTGTATGCGGACGATGTCCTGCTGGCGCGCCTGGAGTCCTCGCCCTATACCGCTCGCTGGGAGCTGGAGGCCGGCCGGCACCGCTTTCGGGCGCGCGGCCGCACGGAGGCCGGCGAATGGCTGGAAAGCCCAGAGGTGGAAATTGTCGTCAAAGAGTAATAAATTTGTAACCCTAAAATATGCACATTATCTTTGACAATATTGACACTCAGTGCTATAATAATTTTGTGTATCGGTCTGACCTGGTGGGGGATAATCGGAGGGGGAAGATTGCTATGAGCAGTAAGGATAACCGCCCGGTTTACACCATCGCCACCGCGGCAGAGCTGTTGGGCGTCCATCCGCGGACACTGCGTCTCTATGAGGCCGCCGGCTTGATCAAACCTGCGCGCCGCAACAATCGTCGCATTTACTCCAACAACGATTTGCGCTGGATCCGCTGTATTCGCTACCTTATTCATGAACAGGGGCTCAATCAGGAGGGCATCCGCCGGCTGTTGGCACTGATGCCCTGCTGGGAGATCCGCGGCTGTCCTCCCGAGCAGTATCAGAATTGTGAAGCGCGCCGGGATCGCACCACGCCGTGCTGGGCCATCGCTTCGATGACCTGCCGGCAGGAACAGAAGTGCCACACCTGCAGTGTCTACCAGCAAGCGCGTGAGCGCTTGCTGGATGAGCAGGAACTGCGCCGCATGGATGAGCAGAGTGCTGATCTGCCGTGACAGGGCTTTTGTGCCGCCTCCTGTGCTGGCATCTGAGCGCGCGGTTCGGTCTCCCTGACCACAAAGGCGTTCGTTTTCTCCACATTACAGTACCCTGGAAAAGGAGCACGCCATGAACATTGACCAGTACAAATTCCCCGACGACCTGCTGTATGACCGCGAGCATAATTGGGCGCGCGTGGAGGGCTCGGTAGTGACGCAGGGATTGACCGATTTCGGTCAGAGCTTGGCCGGCGAGATCGTCTACGTGGAAGTCCCGCGCAAGGGGCGTGAGGTCAAGCAGGGCGAGCCTTTCATGTCCATGGAATCAGGCAAGTGGGTTGGCCGCATCAAAGCGGTGGTCAGCGGCAAGATTGTGGCCGCCAATGAAGAGCTGGAATGGGAGAGCACGCAGATCAACCATGACCCGTACGGCGCCGGCTGGCTGGTGAAAATCGAGGTCTCGGACCCTGCGGAGCTGGACAAGCTGATGAAGCCGGGAGACCCGGCCTTCGCGGAATTCATCGCCGCGGAACGGGCGAAATACGGCAAGTAACAGTAATCTCATCTGCGGCGACAGCGGCTTCATGGAGTGGGAAAGGCGAGAGGTACGGGCGACTCTTACGCCGGCCGGCGAGGCCCTGGTGGAGCTTGCCGGCCGGCAGTTGCTGGTGCGGCGCAAAACCGAGGTGGCGGAACACGGCGCCGGCTTATGCCCGGTGGAGCTGATCGGTGTGGCGCTGGCCTCCTGAATGGTGCTGACCATGGCGGCGGTCGCCGCCGCGAAGGGGATGCCGGCCGGCGGCTTCTCCGTGGTTGTGCGCATGCAAACCGCCCCGGATGGCCGGGGCGGCGTTACATTTGAAAATACGATTCACCTGTCATCGAGCTTCAGCCCGCGCGAACAGCGCATTCTCTACAACTCTGCCCGTACCTGTGAGGTGCACCATATCCTGCGCGGGCCGGTCTCCTTCCGCGAGGAGCTTTGTGTGGATGAAGGGGAAGACGCCGGCATGACCTCCTGATGCGTGCGGTGCGGTTCAGGAAGCGGCCTGCCGGCTCAACACCCGCTCCACCGCCTCGATCAGTTCCTGAGGCCCAAAGGGTTTCGTGATGTAATCATCTACCTTGGCGATGTGCAGACCCAGCACCTTATCAATGGACTGCGCCTTGGCAGTGACCACCACCACCGGGACATGCTGAAGGCGCGGGTTGGCCCGCACCTGCCGGAACACCTCCCACCCGTCAATATCGGGCATCATCAGGTCCAGCAGGATGAGGTCTGGCACCTGGCCTTCCAGGGCTTTGATGCCCTCTTCACCTCCGATCGCTCCCAGGACCTTATAGCCCCGGCGTTCCAGTATCAGCCGGATCAAATCGATCATCTCCGGCTCGTCCTCGATGCAGAGGATGACGGGCTGTCGTGCGGCCTTTGGCTCTGCTTCCTGGGTCATGGTGATTTTTCCTCACCCGGACAGCGCATCGTACGTATCGGCTTATTACAATCTTATATCAATTTGCAAATTTGGTCAATGGGCAGTTCTCAATATTCTTTCGCCGGCTCCTCGCCCCGCAGGACGCGCAGGACGCCCTGGGTCATGGCCAGCAGTTCGTCCTCGCCCGGATATATGAGCACCGGCGCGATCCATTCCACCCTGGGCCGGATCCAGTTGATGAGCATGTCCGAATGCGCCAGGCCGCCGGTGAGCACAATGGCATCCACCTGGCCGTACAGCACGGTGGCGGCCAGGCCGATTTCCTTAGCGATTTGATAGGCCATCGCCTCATAGATAAGCCGGGCATGGTCGTCGCCGGCCAGGATGCGGCGTTCCACCTCGGCGGCGTTGTTGGTGCCCAGGTGGGCCACCAGCCCGCCCTGACCCACGATTTTGCGCATCATCTGCTCGTAGGTGTACTTGCCGGAGTAGCACATACGCACCAGGTCGCCGACAGGCAGGCCGCCGGCACGCTCCGGGCTGAACGGCCCGGTCCCATCCAGCGCCTGGTTCACGTCCACCATCCGGCCTTTGCGGTGGGCGCTGACCGAGATGCCGCCGCCCATATGGGCGATGACCAGGTTCAGCTCATGATACGGTTTGCCCAGGTCTTTGCCGGCGCGCCGGCCCATAGCCTTCATGTTCAGCGCGTGGGAAAGGGACTTGCGCTCGATCTCCGGCAAGCCGGAGATGCGGGCGATATCGTCGAACTCGTCTACGCAGACCGGGTCGACGATGTACGCGGAGACGCCGGCTTGTACGGCAATCTCGTGGGCGATGACCGCTCCCAGGTTCGAGGCATGCTCGCGCTCCTTAGGGGCCTGCAGGTCAGCCAGCATGCGCTCATTGACCAGGTAGGTGCCGCTCTCAATCGGCCGCAGGAGACCGCCCCGCCCGACGACCGCATGCAGGGAAGTGATGGGGATGTTGTGGCGCTGGAGAGCGTTCAGGACCGCGTCCCTGCGCAAGAGATATTGGTCAAAGATGCGGGTATACTTTGCCAGTTCCTGCGCGTCGTGGTGGATGACTTCGGTGAAAAGCGGTGTCTCGTCCTCATAAACGGCGATCTTGGTGGAGGTGGAACCAGGGTTAATGGCCAGGATGCGGAACATGGCGGCACTCCTTTGTGTGCTGATACTGCCGGCGTCCGTGCCAGTGAAGCCTCAATGCCGAGCCGATACATGGTCAATAATTTACCATACCTGCACAGCACTGTCCAATTTTCCTACGGGCAGAGGACGGTGAAAAGGTCCGCAAATACCTCGGCAAAGGAACCGCCCGCCGACTGGAAGCCTTGGCAACATCGAAGCCAGCCTGCGCGGGCTTCGCAGACACGTGGTTTATGGAGTTTCATTTTTACTTCCGTAGCCGTCTTGAGGTTGGGTGGTACCGCATGATGAGTGAAGGATGTTGGGCTCCATCCCGTACCCCGCCTGGCACTGAAGCACCAGGCTCACGGTGCCAAGCCCCGCAGGGGCTTTGCCTCGTGAGCCGGCGGCTTCCAGCCGGCGGAGAACCTGGGCTATGGCGCGTGGGTCAATGCAAACGAGGAGCGTTGGCACTGGTCAGCCTTGATGAGCACTTGAGACAACAGGCTTGTTGCCGAAGTAAAATTTGAAGCTGAATTAACTGCCAGGCAGTTTCCCCGCGCCCTTCGGGGCCATTTCTTTGCCGGCCGGCGGTGCCGTGATATAATAGCTTATACGGCCGGCGGCCTGCGCCCCGGCGCGCATCCTGAAGAATCGTCGAGGAACCCGAGCAAATGGCGGGTGAAAGCATCATATCGAAGCACATTATCCTCAACGGGAGGGTTCTGCCCAAAGAGTCAGCGACTATTTCTGTACTGAACTCCGCGCTGTTCTACAGCTTCGGCGTCTATGAGTCCATCGAGGTGGATGCCGGCGTCCCCTTCCATCTGGATGACCACCTCGACCGGCTGTTCCATTCCGCCCAGATTATCGAGATGCCGCTTCCCTACAAGCATGCCCAACTGCGCGCCTGGGTGGAGCATCTCATCCGGCTCGACCATATCACCGAATCGCTTCTGCGCATCGTGGCCTTTGGGCCCAACGGCGAGGATGAAGCGCTGGTATATATCCTGCCCATGGCCCTGCCCCATTATCCCACCACGTTCTACACGTTGGGGGCGGCGGCCATCACCTATCCCGGTTGTCGGTCCCTGCCCCAGGCCAAGACGCTGAATACCTTGGTGAATTACCTGGCACTGCGCAAGGCGCGTCAGGCCGGCGCGCACGAAGCTTTCCTGGTCAACGACGCCGGCCAGATGACCGAAGGCTCCCGCAGTAACATCTTCGCCGTGGTAGAGGGTGTGCTGACCACGCCGCCGGCGCACCAGGTGCTTTCCGGTATCACCCGCGACCTGGTGCTGAAGCTGGCGGAGAAACGGGGCATCCCTGTTGTTGAACGCCCGCTTCATGTAACTGACCTGCTGCGTTTCGATGAGATGTTCGTCACCTCCACCAGCATGCATGTGGTGCCTATCGTGCGGGTGGATGATACGCCGATTAACGGCGGCCGCATCGGGCCTATCACCCGCACCCTGATGGGTGATTTCGAGTCCTATTACGCGCAGGTCATCGGACGCACGGCCATCCCGCTGTTGAGCCTGAAATGAACCACGCCGGCACTTTCCGCAAGTGCCGGCGCATGTTGCCTATCCCATCCGGACAGCGTGTCCTTACGGTATTTGGAATTCCACCAGCGGGGGACAGTCGGGTGAGAGGCAAACCGCTGGCCGGCTCTCCCCGCCGGCGTGGGCCGGCCGAAAGCTCGCAGTCCCGCCGGCGCCGATGGCGAACGAGCGCAGATCCACAAACGCCCCGTCGTACCATACCGCCACGTTCCAGGTGCCGGGTGTGGCCGCCACCTCAGAGCCGGCGATCTCCAGCCGGGACCATGCATAGAATGTGCACTCGGCCGTATACTCCCGCTCATAGGTAGTGTACAGGGAGCCGTCCGGCGTGTACCAGGTCCAGCGGATGGTATGGGGCACCCCGCCGGCGCGCTGCCACCATCCCCAGGCATAGACCGCTTCATCGTCTGGCCGGAAGACCTCCGTCACCCCCTCGGGCAGGCCGCCGGCGTTCACCCCTTTGCTGGTGACGAACTCCGCCAGCGGCGAGGTCAGCGGCTCATCCCGGGTGATGGAGAAATACACCATGCGCTCACTGATGAGGCCGTCGGGACCGCGCAGGCGCACCGTCGCGAAATAGGAGCCGGGGTGGAGGTCCGGCGGCACGGCCCGCGGCAGGTTGGCACCGTATGTCCCGCTGGGCCATGCGATCTGCCAGTTGTGGTAGCTCAACGCCGGCATCCGCCGGCCCAGCCAATCCTGCACCAGCCAGTCCACGGTAATGGGGACCGGGGTCGGGGCATGATTGGTGATGCGAACCCATTGATACACGACCTCGCAGTTGCGGAAGGAGTAGTTGGGATAGCCTTTCGGGCCTTCCAGCCAGACCGCATCCAGGGAAACCGGCCAGGAAGGCGTCGGGGTCGGTGTGGGTGCCGGCGGCAACGGGTGCAGGCGCCACAGCAGGGGCAAAAAGGTATAGGCGATGGTCGGCCTTTCGGGTGTGGGCGTCGGGGGCGGGGGGGGTAGGAAGTTCCTTCGGTTCCGCCTGCAGGCGCAGGGTATATGCGCCGGCCGCGCCGTCCCGACCGTCCACCACCACGTAATACGTGCCGGCCGGCCCGGTGAAAGCCGCCGATTGGTCACCGAACGCGATGCAGTTCATGGGGTCACAGCCGGCCAGCACAAAAAGGTCCAGCTCCGCACGCGCCCCCTCCAGCGTCAATGTAACCGCTGTCGAGGCCTCCAGCTCCAAGCGGTAAATGATTTCTGGCCCCGATTCATCCCATGGGGCGCCGGCATAGCGCCGCACGACGGCCTGGCCGGCGGAAGTATCGCCGTGATACAGCGGGGTATTCAGGCGCATCGGCAGGCTTTGGGAACAGTCCAGCCCGGGCGTTGGCGTAGGGGCTGGGGTCGGTGTCGGTGCTCCCGGCCGGGGCTCCAGCCGGCTCGTCACCGAACGGGTGATGCAGACAACGGCGTTCACGTCGCAGATGAGTGCCTCGTTGGTGATGGTCATCGGCTGGCTGACCAGGGACTGCACCTCAAATGTTAGGGTGATGGCGCTGTTGGCCGGCAGTGCGCCGTCCCAGCGCAGGGTGCGCAGGTTGGGGAGGTAAATCAGCCCGCCGGCGGCACTGCCGCGCACCAGCTCTACCTGGTCTGGCAGTTTGTCCGCCAGGCTGACGTGGGAGAGGGCTTCGCCGGCGTTGGCGAGCAGGATTTCATAGCGCAGGATGGAATAAGGCGCTTCCGAGGGGCCGGCGGGATAGGCTCGCTTGGCGGAGGCGTCCAGCGGCGTTGACTGCGGGGGCAGTTCGCCGGCACGGGCGAAGGCCAGCCATCCCAACAGCAGAGCGCCGGCCAGCACGGCCATCATCAGCATACTGCGCTTGTGCATAGCCCTTCCTTTCCGGGATCACAGCTTCCATAGAAAAGACGCCGCGAAGGGAAAAGGGTTGCGGCCGCTGTCAATCATCCTGCGCACAGCGGATGCCCACATTGGCGTAGATATGGTTCGGAGCGCCTTTTTCCCGCGCCGCGGTGCGGATATCCTTCCGCCAGGAGTTCCACGCACCGCCGCGCATGACGCGCTCCGTCCCATACGCCGGCCCGGTCGGGTTGCGCTGGGCAGTCCAGGTGTAATAGTCAGCGGAATACCAGTCTGCCACCCACTCCCAGACGTTGCCGGCCATATCCAGCAGGCCGTAAGGGCTGGCGCCGGCGGGATAACTGCCGACCGGCGCGGTATCCGCGTATTTGTCGTCAATGTCGGGCTGGCGGTACTCGAACGCGCAGTTGGCGTCGCACAGGTTAGCGAGCCGGCCATCCGGCGGCTCCTCCCCCCAGGGATAAGAGCGCGCCCGCGTGCCGCGCGCCGCTTTCTCCCATTCCGCCTCTGTGGGCAGACGCTTCCCCGCCCATTCGCAGTAGGCGCGGGCATCGTCCCAGCTTACCCAGATGACGGGGTAATTGTCGAAAGCTGGGTCGTTGAAGTAGCGGTCGCGGGTGTAAGAGAAGGAGTATTCCGGCGGCCGGCAGGCGCCGGCCGCGACACAGCGGCGGTACTGGGCGTTGGTTGTCTCCGTCTTGTCGATCCAGAAAGCATCCACGAAGACCTTGTGCTGAGGCTGTTCATCGCCGGCGGCATCGCGTTCGTCGGGCTTAGAACCCATGACGAACTCGCCGGCGGGGACGCGCACCATGGCCTTGCCATCGGTCGGGGAGACGCGTTCGGCCGGCGGCCCCCCGCATGCCGCGCTAGCCCACAGCAGGAGCAGGGCTATCAGGACGAGCTGACGAATGCGCCGACGAATTGCTGGCCCCATACGGCCTCCCGATGCAAAGGATACTGCCTGTCCGACCAGTGCAAGTATACCACAGCCGGCCGGCATGACAAAGAGAAGCGTTGAGGTGACGGTCAGCGAAATCGGTTGCCGGCCGGCCCGGGCTGTGGTATACTTTTTGTGAGATTCGCACCAGGGAGGCGGTATGCGGTCCCTTGCTTCGCCCGCGCGCCGTCCCATCACACATCCCAACCGTTCCTGGCTAGCCGGCCTGCTGGCGGCCGGCGTCCTGCTGGACGCGCTGTTGATCTGGACGGCGCCGGCAGAGCGCACCTTGGGACACGTGGTCAAGCTAGTCTTTTTCCATGGCGCGCTGATACGCTCCTGCACGCTGGGGTTTCTGGCCGCCGGCCTGCTGGCGCTGACCTGGCTAGTGCGCCGGCAAACTGCGCTCATGTGCTGGCTGACGGCCCTTCAGCGGGTGACCGCTCTGATATGGCTCCTGTACCTGCTCTCCAGCACGGCGGTCACCTATCTGGCCTGGGGTGAGCTGATCGCTTGGGGCGAGCCGCGGGTGCGGTCCACCATATACGCGACTATCCTGCTGGCGGCGGCGTTGGTGACTGCAGAGTCCGTGCCAGCGCCCGACGTGCGGGCGCTGGCCAATCTGGTTCTAGCGGCCGGCGCGGTGTATTTGATTGGTTCCACCGGCGTCATCCGCCATCCGCTGAACCCTATCGGCACCTCACCATCTGCGGATATCCGGCTGTCCTACGTCGGCATTGTCCTGGTCACCGTTCTCTGTCATGCGTTCGCCGCCGGCCTGCTGTACCATTCGCCGCCGCCTCGCCGATCTTGAACCGGGAGATGTAGGATATGTACATTCTCAGCGTTGAACAGATGCGGCAGGCAGAAGCGGCCGCAGACGCCATTGGTCAGACATACGCCATGATGATGGAGAGCGCCGGCCAAGCCGTCGCCACGGCCGTGCGCCAGTTGACCGACCCCCAAGGCCTGCATATCTTGGTGCTGGTGGGGCCGGGCAACAACGGCGGGGATGGTCTGGTGGCGGCCTATCATCTCCAGCAGATGGGCGGGCTGGCTGTCTGCTATATCTGGAAGCGCAACGTCGAAGGGGATGCCAACTTCGCCCGGGCGCGCGACGCCGGCTGTCGCATCCTGTGGGCGCGGGAGGATGCCGGCTGGACGGCCCTGCGCCAAGAGTGTGAGCAGGCGGACGTAGTGCTGGATGCCCTGCTGGGGACGGGGGCCGACCGCCCCATCACCGGCGACCTGGCGGAACTGCTGGGGGTGGTTCGGGAGACGGTGGAGCGCCGCCGGCGCGCCCGCCTGCCGTGGATGAAAGAGGCCCTGCAGGTCATTGACCCGACGCTGAAGGTGCCGGAGCGCCCCGAGACGCCTCTGGTGGTGGCGGTGGATGTCCCCAGCGGGGTGAACTGCGATACTGGCGCGCTGGACCCGGCGGCAGTGCCGGCGGATGTGACCGTCACCTTCGGGTTCCCGAAGCGCGGCCAGTTTATCTTCCCTGCCGCCGGCGTCCTCGGCAAACTGCTGATCGCCGAGATCGGCATCTCGCCCCGTCTGGTGAAGGACTGTCACCTGCACCTGGTCACCACCAAGATGGTCACCGAACGCCTGCCCCAGCGGCCGCTGGACGCTCACAAGGGGACCTTTGGGCGTGCCCTCATCATCGCCGGCTCGGTGAACTACACCGGCGCGCCGGCCCTGGCCGCCGCGGCGGCCGCGCGCGTGGGTGCCGGCCTGGTCACGTTGGCGCTGGCCCGCAGTGTCTTCCCCATCGTGGCCGGCAAGCTGTACGAGCCGACCTATATCCTGCTCCCGGAGTCGATGGGGGTCATCAGCGATGAGGCAGTAGATGTCCTGTGTGAGCGTCTGCCCGAATATGACGCTGTGCTCATCGGCCCGGGCCTGGGTCAGGCAGAGGAGGTGGTGCGCTTTGTGCACACCTTCCTGAGCGGGGAACTGCGTCTGCCGCGCCGCCGGCCGCGCATCGGTTTCGTGGAGGCCAGCGCGCCGGCCGACACGTCATCCTCGGCCTGCCGGCTCCCGCCTACGGTCATTGATGCCG
Organism: uncultured Anaerolineae bacterium; assembly: GCA_938049385.1. GTDB lineage: Bacteria > Chloroflexota > Anaerolineae > JACIWP01 > JACIWP01 > JACIWP01. Next base: position 6,590 of record CALIBQ010000046.1, on the reverse strand, counting down.
ACGCGCTCAATGCCCTGGCAAAGGCGGAGAAGTGGTGGGAGCGCATCCCCGCCGGCTGTGTGCTCACCCCCCATCCCGGCGAGATGGCGCGCCTGTTGGGGTGCACGGCGCAAGAAGTACAGGCTGACCGCATCGGTGTCGCCAGCCGGGCCGCACAGCAGTGGGGGCAGATTGTGGTGTTGAAAGGGGCGCATACAGTGATCGCCAGCCCCGACGGCGAGACATACATCCTGCCTTTCGCCAACCCTGTCCTGGCGACCGCCGGCACCGGCGATGTGCTGGCCGGCGCTGTCGTGGGGCTGATGGCACAGGGGCTTTCGCCGCTGGACGCCGCCATAGTGGGCGGCTTCCTGCACGGTATGGCCGCGGAGGAGGTGGAATTCAGCCGGCAGATTACCTGCGGCGTCGTGGCCAGCGACCTCCTGCCGGCCCTGCCGATAGTGATTCAGCGTCTCCGCACCTGAATGAACGGAGAACTGCGCATGATGTCCGCCTCTGACCAGGACGCTTTGGCGCACCGCATCAAAGTGGTGCTGACGTATATGCGGGGATATGCCTCGATGCTCTCCATGGACGGCCCGCTGACGCCCCAGCAGGAGCGCGATGTGGCCAAAATTTTGAAGGGGATTGAGGAGCTGGCGCGCTTGGTCCAGGAGCTGGAGCCGCCGGCGGATAATGAGAACCCCTTGGTGAGGTGATCGGTCAGGTTATTCCACCACAATCCCTGATCCCGGCACAACCTCCCCGATGTGCCAGGCCGGCTGTTCGAGAGAGCGGCAGTTCTGCAGAAACACCTCCACTTTGTCCGCCGGTACCGCCAGCAGTAATCCGCCGGAGGTCTCCGGGGTGAAGAGCATCATTTGCTCTTCCTCGCTGATACCGCCGGCGAACTGCACCCGCGGCGCGAAAAACTCCCGATTGCTGTGCGCCCCACCAGGGAATAACCACTCTTCCGCATACTGCCGCGTCCCTTCCAAGATGGGAAGTCGCTCCAGGTAGATACGTAGCTGTACCCCCGAGGCGGCGGCCATCTCCGCGGCATGTCCCAGCAGAGAGAAGCCGGTAATGTCCGTGGCAGAGCGCACGCCGGCCGAGCGCGCGGCGCGCGACGCCGCGCGGTTGAGCTGGAGCATGCACTGCACCGCGCCTTCCATGTGTTTTGGCTCAGCGGCGCCTCCCTTGGCGGCGGTGGTGATCAGGCCGGTGCCCAATGGCTTGGTCAGGAAGAGCTGATCGCCGGCCCGCGCGCCGGCCTTGGTCATCAGTTCGGAGATGAGGACGATGCCCGTGACGGTCAGCCCGTATTTCGGTTCATCATCGTCAATGGTATGCCCACCGGCGATGGCCGCGCCGGCCTCCCGCACCTTTTCCGCCCCGCCGCGCAGTATTTCCGCCAGGATGGCCCGATCCAGCCATCTGGGGAACGCCGCGATGTTGAGCGCGAACAGCACTTCACCGCCCATGGCGTAGACGTCGCTCATGGCGTTGGCCGCGGCGACGGCGCCGAAAGTGTACGGGTCATCCACCACTGGTGGGAAGAAGTCCAGCGTCTGCACCAGGGCGCGCTGTTCGTCCAGCCGGTAGACTGCCGCGTCGTCGGGCGATCCCAGCCCGACCAGCAGGTCAGGGAAGTCGGCCGGCTGGAAAAGGTGCTTCAGCGGCTGGACAAGACGCTCCAGGTCCCCCGGACCTGTCTTGCCCGCTCAACCAGCGCAACTGGCCAGCTCGGTCAGGCGCACCGGCCGGCCGTTGCGGTTGTGGATGGTGTACGATGAAACGCCCATTTCTCTCCTCAATATCCTGTCAAGCGATTATAACTGCCGGATGCCGGCGAACGCTACCCGGTGATCGCGCAGAACCTCCTCCACCCGAGAGTGGTCCTGCCAGAGAAAGCGAAGGCAGACCCCGCAGTCCGAGCTGATCTGGCGGGGCACCGGGATCAGCTTCACCAGCAGGCCGGCGGCTTTGAGCGCTCGCTCCGCCTGGATGGCCCGCTGGGTCGAATCGAACAGCACCACGCCGTACTGCGTTGACATGGCTATCCCTTCATGCCGTTACGGCGAAATGACCTTGCCGGCGGAAAGCAGTGTCTCCGCGATGGAGTACATGTTGGACACCGCACCTACTTTGAGCGACTCCGTCAGGCCGAAGTAATTCAGGCAGGTGCCGCAGGAATATATTTCCACCCCGCGTTCCTCCAACGCGCGCAGGTCGTCCAGCACAGGTGAGCCTTCGGTGGTCAGCTTCACGCCGCTGTTAAGGAAGATCATAACTGCCGGCGCATCCTCTATCTCGGTGAGGGTGTGGAAGAAACCGCGGATAAGGATTTCGCCGAGCTGGTCGTCCCCACGGCCCATACGGTTCGATTTCACCAGCAGGACGGTGGGGCCGGCGGGCGCCGGCGCTGACGCGGGGGCTTCCTGGGGCTGTTCCGCAGTCGCGGCCGGCGGGGTCAAACGCAGGTGCACCTCGTTGTCGCGGCGTTCCTGGGCGACCTGCCAGCCGGCTTTCTGGGCCATGCGCGTCACGTTGGCCACCGCCGTCTCGCTGTCCACAATGACGGTGATGCGTACTGCACCTTCCCGCATGGCGTTGCGTGCCATGATGACCGGCTGGGGGCATGCCAGCCCACGGGCATCAACGATTTTCTCTGTCATCATACACGCTCCTTTCCCGATTCACAACCTGGTATGTAGGGGTATGGGCGCGCCGGGCCAATGCTTCCACGGCCTCCAACGCTTGGTCAATCTCCGCCGGCGTGTTGAAATAGCCGGGGCTGAAGCGGATAGTGCCCTGGGGGAACGTGCCGATAGTCCGGTGGGCCGCCGGCGCACAGTGCAGTCCCACCCGACACATGATGCCGAACTCCTCATCCAGGGCCAGCGCCGCCTCCGAGGGGTACATGCCGGCGATGTTGAATGAGACCACGGCAACCTGGTATGCTGGGTCGCGCGTGCCGTATATCTGCACGCCGGCGATGGCGCGCAGGCCGTCGAGCAAGCGGCGTGTCAGCGCCACCTCATGGGCGCGCACCTTTGCGATGCCCTCCCGCCGCAGAAATTCCAGACCGGCTTTCAGGCCGGCGATGCCGGCGGCGTTCAAGGTGCCGCTCTCGAAACGATCGGGCAGAAAATCGGGCTGGTGCTCTTCTTCGGAGCGGCTTCCCGTCCCTCCTCGCGTCAGCGGCTCAATGGCATCGTCCGGCACCCGTTCTCCCAGGATAAAGCCGCCAGTGCCCTGCGGTCCCAGCAGTCCCTTATGGCCGGTGAAGCACAGGATGTCGATGTTGTCCGCCGGCATATGGATCGGATACACGCCGGCGGTTTGCGCCGCGTCCACGGCCAGCCAAACCCCGTGCTCCCGGGCGATCTGACCCACCTCCCGCACCGGGGCCAGCGTGCCCACCACGTTCGAGGCATGATTGAGCACAATCAGCCGGGTGTTGGGGCGCAGTGCCCGCTCGAAATCGCTCGGCCGGAAGAGGCCGGCCGGCGAGGCCGGCACTGCTGTCAGCTCCACCCCCTGGCGCTCCAGGGCGCGCAAGGGCCGCATCACAGAATTGTGTTCCAGGCTTCCCGTGACCACATGGTCGCCGGGCCGCAGAAGCCCGCGCAGAACCGTGTTCAGAGCCTCGGTGACGTTCTTGCAGAAGACCACGCGCAGGGGGTCCTCGGCGCCGAACATCTCCGCCAGCAGGGAGCGGGTATCATACACCAGTTCGGCGGCGGCAGTGGAGAGGCGGTGGCCGGAGCGGCCGGGATTGGCGCCCAGGTAGTTGATGAAATCGGCAACGGCCTGGGCCACGCCGGCCGGCTTGGGCCAGGAGGTGGCCGCGTTATCGAGATAGATGATGTTGGGCAACGGCTTGTCCATGCGCCTCCCTCCGCCGGCAATTATAGCACCACCGGACGGCGGCCGCAAATCATGCATAATAATTATATGATTATTCCGTTTGTTTATGAAATGCGCGTGGAAGCTAGCGGAAAGATGAACAAATTTTAACCTTATCTTTACCTATTTTCATATTTTGTATAGCTGTGATACGTATAATAATAAGGGGATTATCTCGCTGGAGTCCGATTGACGCCGGCGGCATTCTCCGGTATAGTACGGTAGGCACGATATCATCACCGCGAGGCAAAGGGGTCCATGAGAAGACGAGCGATCGACCGCTGGTTTGGCCGGCTCGGGATTTGGGTGACCCTGGCCCTGATCATCCTGGGACTGAGCTGGTTATCCGCTGACGCACAACCTCCGGAAAACACCGCCCCTTCTCCTCTGATGTATGACGCCGTCGGCGCCGGCAGTGTGAGCGACGCCGGCGTCCGCTACACCAAGGACCGCGTCAAATATCCCGGCATCTACGTGATGCACGACGGCGCGCACTTGGACCCGGCGCAGTATCCCGGCATCTTCGTCGGCGGCAACGGCCTCTTCGAATGGAACCAGATTGAGCCAGAGGAAGGCTATTATAACTGGCAGATTGTGGACCAGTGGATCGCGCATGAGGCCGCGCTGGGGAAGCGGGCGAGCCTGGCCTTTCATTTCATGGAAGGCGGTGGGAGCACTGTCCCCGACTGGGTGTTCACTAAGGCCGGCGCCGGCAAGTTCACCTGCACCTGGACCATCCCCAAATACTGGGACCCTATCTTCCTCGCCAAGCTGGAGAAATTCATCAAGGCCATCGCCGAGCGCTATGACAATGACCCGCGTGTGGAATGGATTCAAATCGGTACCGGCATCTACGGTGAGAACCAACCTTCCATTGACGCCGATGACGCCTGTGTGAAGGCCGCCATGCAGGCTGATCTCCCCGGGGTGGACCCGGGCGGGCTGTGGGTTGGGGTGGTGAACAACATCACCCGCTTTTACGGCGAGGCGTTCAAGAACAAGCCGGTGATGCTTCAGTTCGCGCCGACCTTCATCCACCCCTGCGAGCGCAAGTGGACCACCTCGTATGCCGCCGGCCTGGGCGTCGGCGTCAAGCACAACGGCCTGCGCTGGGATGACGACCCGGCCATCATTCCCCAGCCGCACCCGCTGGCCGGCTGTGGCTTTTACGACCCCTTCCTGGATTACGGCGCCTCCGTGCCCACCGGCTGGGAAGCGGTGCGCAGTCCCTACATGACCGATGAGACCAAGGAATACTGGGGCTTCCTGAACGGGCTGGACAAGCACCCTGATTATATCAACGTGGCGCGCGACCTCATCACTACGACGGCCGACCCGAACTTCCTGCGCTTCGTCAACCGACATCTGGGCGTCACCCTGAAGAATACCCCCAGCGTCTGGATCGCCCTGCGCGAGACGGAACAGAGCTGGATGCCCCAGTGGGGGGATTATCAGTTCTGGCTGTACCGCCGGGATAACATCCCTGGGGGAAAGACCGTCCCGCTCTGGAACGTGGGCACACACAAGTACGGCCGCTATACCCGCCGCACCGACCAGTCCACCGGCAACCCCTACATGTTCTTCAACGTGGACGACGGCTATATGTACGGCGGCCAGCAGGCCATCACCCTGACGGTGATATACTACGACCAGGGAAGCGACCGCTGGTTCCTGGATTATGACGCGGTGGGCGGGACGGGCCGGCGCGAGGTCCGCAAGACCAACACGCTCACCTGGAAGAAGGCCGTTTTCATGATAGGCGACGCCTCCTTCGCCAACCGACTGGCCGGCGGCAGTGATTTCCGCATTGACTGCGCCGGCGACGGCGACGAGATCATCCACTTCATCCAGGTCGAAAAGCGCGGTGGCACTTCCGAACCCACACCTACCCCGAACCCGTTCGCTACGCCCACGCCGACCTGGAGTCCACCGACCCTGCCGCCGTCGCCGACACCGACTCGCACACCGACGCGCACCCTGACGCCCACGCCGGGGCCCGGCTTTTATGTGACCTCCCTGCAGGAAGGGCGCGCCGGCTATACCGGGGCGCGCGATACGTTTATCAACGGCTGGGCGCCGGACAGCAGTTACGGCTCGTACACGCGCCTCTTTGTGCGCTCCGGGGACTGGATGGCCTCACTGTTGTACTTTGACCTGCGCGGCTGGCTGCCGGCCAATGCCCAGGTCCAGCAGGCCACCCTGCGCCTCTATGTCCAGAGTTCCAGCAATGCTAACGCCATGGAGGCGCGCGTCTTCCAGATGCGCCGGCCGTGGGACGAAGGGACGGCGACCTGGAAACTGGCGAACACTGGCGATCCCTGGGCCATCGAGGGTGCCAACGACATCAACCTGGACCGCTACCCGGTGGCCTCGGACTCCCGGGCCTTTCAAGCGCTGGGGACCTGGTACCAGTTCGACGTCACCGAAATGGTGCGCCAGTGGGCATCAGACCCGGCCAGCAACTACGGCCTGGTTGTGCGGGGCGGCGGGGGCGCCGGCGTGGAATACCACATCCCCTCGCGCGAGTACTATGACAGCTCCCTGCGGCCCAACCTGGTTATCAGCTATACCATCGCGCCTCAGCCCAGCCCGACACCGACCTTCACCCGCACGCCCAGCCCGACACCGACACTGACACCCACCCCAACGCGCACTTGGACAGCCACGCCTACGGGACAGCCATCCCCTACGCCCACGCC
>CALIBQ010000045.1 GCA_938049385.1 uncultured Anaerolineae bacterium | reverse complement strand
AAAGGGCCGATACTGCGCCATGCCCTTCAACGATAAGACCTTGGTGATCGCCGCCGTCAGCGTCGTCTTGCCATGATCAATATGACCAATCGTCCCCACATTCACATGCGGCTTGGTCCGCTCAAATTTCGGCTTGGCCATAGTATGTACTCCTTCTCTCGTGTAAGAATGAATCACTCGGCGATTAATGAGATAACCCCCGACCGCGGGGCACAAACTCTACCATTATAGCGCGCTGGGGCGGAATCGCAAATTTTCGCCCCTCGCTTTCCCTTATATCCCTCCCAACAGCAGTCGCTCCAGGATATCCTGGGGCACTGGGGCGTAATGGTCAAACTCCATGGTGAAATTGCCCCGCCCCTGGGTCAGCGATCGCAGGTCGGTCGCATAGCCAAACATCTCTGCCAGCGGGACGAAGGCGTCAATGGCCTGTGCGTCGCCGGCCCTTGGGGCCATGGCCTGAATGTCCCCACGTCGGGCGGCCAAGTCGCCGATGACATCACCGGTGAAGCTTTCCGGGACCACCACCTCGACCTTCATGATGGGTTCCAGGAGCACCGGGCCGGCATGCTCGAGCGCCTCGCGCATGGCGTTGCTGGCCGCAACCTTGAACGCTGGCTCCGTGGCGGACTCCGGGATGAACGTCGCGTCCACCAGCACGACCTTCACGTCTACTATGGGATAGCCGGCTAGCGCGCCGCTCTCCAGCGATTCCATTGCGCCGGCCTTGACCGCTTCCACATACTGCGGCGGCAACTGCTCGGGTTTCAGCCGGCTCTCGAAGACGTTGCCCTGACCGCGCTCCGCCGGCCCTACCTCCAGCACCACCCGGGCGTACTGCTCTTTAGTACCCATGTGCCGCTGGAAAACGCCCTCCTGGGTCACGGTGCGGGTAAGGGTCTCCCGGTACGCCACCTGCCGGCGGCCCACATGCACACCCACATGGAACTCCCGCATCATGCGGTCAATGAGCACTTCCAGATGAAGCTCCCCCATGCCGGAGATGAGCGTCTGGCCAGTGCTGTCGTCCACGCGCACCTGGAAGGTCGGGTCCTCTTCGGCCAGCCTCTGCAGGGCTTCCGCCAGCTTGTCCTGGTCCGCTTGGGTCTTGGGCTCGATGGCGACCGAGATGACCGGTTCCGGGAAACGGATGGATTCCAGGACGATGGGCGCGTCTGCCGAGCAAACAGTATCACCGGTGAAGGTTTCCTTGAACCCGACGATGCCGGCGATATCGCCGGCCAACAACTCGTCCAGGTCCTCGCGCCGGTTGGCGAACATGCGCACGATGCGGCCGATGCGCTCTTTGCGCTGACGGGTGGAGTTCTGGACGGCCATGCCGGGCCGCAGGGTGCCCGAATAGAGCCGCACGTAGCACAGCCGGCCCACATAGGGATCGCTGACGATCTTGAAGGCCAGGCCGGCAACGGGGCCATTCTCATCGGGTGTTCGGGTCTCGACCTGATTGGTCTGTGGGTTGATACCTTGAATTGGGGGGATATCGAGAGGCGAAGGCAGGTAATCCACGATAGCGTCCAGCAGAGGCTGAACGCCCTTATTGCGAAGGGCCGCGCCGCACAGCACCGGCACCAGGGCATACGACAGCGTGGCCTTTCGCAACGCTCGGCGGACTTCCTCGGGGGCGATGGGCTGACCCTCAAGATACTTCTCCATCAGCTCATCGTCGAACTCAGCCACGGCTTCCAGCAGTTCCTCGCGTGCCTGAGCGACCTCCTCTTCCAGGTCGGCCGGCACATCGAGGACGTCGTACTCCGTGCCCAGCTCATCACGATAGACCAGCGCCTTGTTCGTGATGAGGTCGACAACCCCCGAGAAACTATCTTCTACGCCGATGGGAACCTGCAGCGCAACAGGTCGAGCGCCGAGCCGATCTTTGATCATTTCGATCGTGCGCCGATAGTTGGCCCCCACCCGGTCCATTTTGTTAACGAAGCAGATGCGCGGTACCGAATACCGGTCTGCCTGGCGCCAAACCGTTTCCGACTGCGGTTCGACGCCGTTGACAGCATCAAAAATCACCACACCCCCGTCCAGCACCCGAAGACAGCGCTGTACTTCGGCGGTGAAATCAATATGGCCAGGGGTATCAATGATGTTAATCTGATGCCCACGCCAGAAGCAGGTGATGGTCGCGGCGGTGATGGTGATGCCCCGCTCGCGTTCCTGCTCCATCCAGTCCGTGACGGTTGTCCCCTCGTCGACGTAGCCGATGCGATGGGTCCGCCCGGTGTAATAGAGCATCAATTCGGTTGTCGTGGTCTTGCCTGCATCGATGTGCGCAATGATGCCGATATTGCGCACCCGATCCAGAGGTATGTCGCGCGGCATAATCAGCTCCCACCGACAAAATCCTCAATGACGACGCGGCCGACACGACAACCGAAGAGCCAGCTACGAGCTACCAGCGGTAGTGGGCAAAGGCGCGGTTGGCCTCTGCCATCTTGTGCGTATCTTCTTTCTTTTTAATGGACGCACCCGTGCCGTTGTAGGCATCGAGTAACTCGTTGGCAAGCTTCTCGGCCATCGTCTTGCCCGGCCGCTTTCGTGCAGACTGAATGATCCAGCGCATGGCCAAAGCCATACTGCGGTGCGGTTCCACTTCGACCGGTACCTGGTAGGTGGCGCCGCCGACGCGCCGGGGCCGCACCTCGACCACGGGCATCACCTCGCGCACGGCGCGCTCGAACACCTCCAGCGCCGGCTTGCCGGTGCGTTGGGCGACAATGTCCATGGCCTGGTAGACAATGCGTTCCGCCAGACTCTTCTTACCGCGTTGCATGATTTTGTTGATGAACTTGGCGACCATGACGCTGTTGTATTTGACGTCAGGCGGAATCTCACGTCGCTCAGGACGATTGCGTCTTGGCATTTCCCACTCCTAACCGTTCCATCCGAAGTACAATGCTGGTTCGTCAGGCTTCGACGATGATTACTTGGGGCGTTTGGCGCCGTACTTGGAGCGGCCACGCCGGCGGTTCTCGACGCCGGCGGCATCCAGGGCGCCGCGCACGATATGATAGCGCACACCGGGCAGGTCCTTGACGCGGCCGCCGCGCACCAGCACTACCGAGTGCTCCTGCAGGTTGTGACCGATGCCCGGGATGTACGCCGTCACTTCAATGCCGTTCGTCAACCGCACGCGGGCAATCTTGCGCAATGCCGAGTTGGGCTTCTTGGGCGTCATGGTGCGCACCTGGGTGCACACGCCGCGCTTCTGTGGATTGCCCTTCGGCAGGCGCATCAGTTTGCCCTTCAAGGCGTTGTACGAAAACTGCAGTGCCGGCGCCTTCTCTTTCTTGCGCAACGGCTTCCGCCCCTTCCGCACGAGTTGATTGATGGTCGGCAAGGTCCTACTCCTTTTCTAGGTGTTGAACTACTGCTTTCATCCGTATTGCATCGGCAAGGCCCTCAAGAACATCTTTCTGAGGGCCTTGCACGAATCGCTCCGCACTGAGCCAGTGTGCAGTGTGTATCGGAGTCAACAAAACGCCATTATAACATATGGGTAAAGAAGGCGTCAAATTTCGAAGTCATCATCACCCATGTCATCCGGCTCGAACGCCGGCAGGGGACGCCGCTCCTCCGTTAGACTCGGGGCCGCTTCGGCCTCTATGGCCTCCAGCTCCGCGCGTCGTGCCTTGCGCTGGAAGCGCTCCGCACGGAAGCCCGTCCCGACGGGGATAAGCTTGCCGATGATGACGTTCTCCTTCAGACCGCGCAGTTCGTCCCGCGCGCCGCGCACCGCCGCATCCGTCAGGACCCGGGTGGTCTCCTGGAAGGATGCGGCCGCCAGGAAGCTGTCGGTGTTCAGCGCCGCCTTGGTAATGCCCAGCAGGACCGCCTGGCCAGTGGCCGGCCGCTTGCCCTGCGCGATCATCTGCTGGTTGATCTCCTCAAACTTGAAGCGGTCCACCAGCTCGCCGGGCAGGAAGTCCGTGTCCCCCGGTTCCCGCACGCGCACCCGCCGGAGCATCTGACGGATGATGATCTCGATGTGCTTGTCGTGAATGCTCACGCCCTGGGAGCGGTACACCCGCTGGACTTCCTCCAGCAGGTACATCTGCACCGCCTCGCGGCCGAGGATGCGCAGGATTTCCTTCGGGTTCTTGGCGCCTTCGGTGAGCTGGTCGCCGGCCTTCACCATCTGCCCGCGCTCCACCCGCAGGCGGGCGGACGGCGAAATCTCATATTCGACCGATTCCGTCTCTTCTTTGCGGACAATGGCCATCCAGCGGCCGCGCTCGCCCTCTTCCCAATGCACCACACCATCCATGCCGGCGTAGATGAAGTCCTCATCACCATCCCGGGCGATGAGCGTGTCCTCCTGCACGCGATCCCCGTCCTGGACCACGCGCTCATAGCCCGATGGCACCAGGTGCTCCTTGGTCTTCACGTGGGTATTGGTGATCTTGATCTTGCGCTGATCCCCATCCCAGTACACGTCCACCCGACCGTCAATGTCAGCGATGACCGCCTCGCCCTTGGGGGTGCGAGCCTCGAAAAGCTCTTCCACACGCGGCAGACCCTGAGTGATGTCCTCGCCGGCCACACCGCCCGTGTGGAACGTGCGCAGGGTGAGCTGGGTGCCGGGTTCGCCGATGCTCTGGGCGGCGATGATGCCCACCGCCTCGCCCACTTTGATGAGGCCGCCGCGCGCCAGGTCGCGCCCATAGCACTTGGCGCAGACGCCGTAGCGCGTGTCGCACGTCAGCGGCGAGCGCACCCGCACCTTGTCCACGCCGGCGCTCTCGATCTGCGCCAACTGCGGCTCCTCGATCATCTCGCCCGTGCGCACAATGACCGAGCCGTCGCGCGGGTCAATGATGTCGGCGGCCGCCACGCGGCCCAAGATGCGCTCGCCGAACTTCTCCTGCATGCGGCGGGAGGAAGCCCGGTCAATCCAGATGCCGGCCTTGGTGCCGCAGTCCTCTTCCAGCACGATGACATCCTGCGCCACGTCCACGAGGCGGCGGGTCAGGTAGCCGGCGTCCGCCGTGCGCAGGGCGGTGTCCGCCAGGCCCTTGCGGGCGCCGTGCGTGGAGAGGAAGTACTCCAGCGCCGTCAGACCCTCGCGGAAGTTGGACCGAATGGGCAGAGGAATGATGCGGCCGGAGGGATCGGCCATCAAACCGCGCATGCCGGCGAGCTGACGGATGGGCTGGATGCCGCCCTTGGTCGCGCCCGATGTGGCCATGGCACCGATGCCGTCCACCGGGTTCATCTTGCGGGCCACAGCCTCGGTGATCTCGTCCGTGGCACGCGTCCACAGCTCCACGATCTTCTGGTACTGCTCTTCCTCAGTGATGAGACCGCGCCGGTACTGGCGCTCGATCTCATCCACGCGCTTGGAAGTGCGCTCGATGACCTCGGCCTTTTCCTCGGGCACGTCAATATCGCTGATGGCGATGGTCATGCCGCTCCGCGTGGCGTACATGAAGCCCAAGCGCTTGATCTCATCCACAAGCTCAGCCGTGCGCTCACGGCCAAGACGCTCGTAGCACTCGCCCACCAGGTCGTTGAGCGCCTTCTTGTCCATGGTCTTGTTGATAAAGCGCAGTTCCTCAGGCAGGACCATGTTGAAGAGCACGCGACCCACAGTGGTCTCGATGATGTTGCCGCGCGGGCGGTCGGGGGTGATGCCGCGCTTGCGCAGGGCCAGGCGCAGTTCCGCGATGCCTTTCGAGTCAATGCCGGCCGCGCTCATCAAGGCGCTCTCACCCTCAGCAAATTTGTCCAGCAGTTCCCCGACAATGGTGATGCCGGCGGACTCCAGCGCGTCCCGCACCCGGTCGCTGATGGCCAGCTCGCTGACAGGGATGAGGTCCAGCTTGCTCTCATAGCGCACCTTGATGCGCGCCCGCAGGTCCACCGCGCCCAGGCTGTAGGCCAGCTCCACCTCTTCCATACTGCTGAAGAGCTTGCCCTCGCCCTTCACGCCGTCCTTGGGCACAGTCATATAGTAGCACCCGAGGATCATGTCCTTGGTAGGGCCGACGATGGGCTCGCCGCTGGCCGGCTTCAGCAGGTTCTCGGTCGAGAGCATCAGCTCGCGCGCCTCGCGCACCGCCGCATCCGAAAGCGGCACGTGCACGGCCATCTGGTCGCCGTCAAAGTCGGCGTTGAAGGCGGCACACACCAGCGGGTGAATCTGGATAGCATCGCCTTCAATGAGCACGACTTCAAAGGCCTGGATGCCCAGACGGTGCAGGGTGGGAGCGCGGTTCAACAGCACCGGCCGCTCCCTGGTCACCTCTTCCAGGACATCCCAGACCTCCTGATCGCCGCGCTCCACCATGCGCTTGGCGCTCTTGATGTTATGCGCGTAGTTGTACTCGACCAGCCGGCGCATCACGAAGGGCTTGAACAGCTCCAATGCCATGCTCTTGGGCAGGCCGCACTGGTGAAGCTTCAGCTCCGGACCCACCACGATGACGGAGCGGCCGGAGTAGTCCACGCGCTTGCCCAGCAGGTTGCGGCGGAAGCGCCCCTGCTTGCCCTTGAGCAGGTCGGACAGGCTTTTGAGCTTGCGCTTGCCGGAGCGGGAGACCGCCCGGCCGCGCCGGCCGTTGTCAATCAGCGAATCCACCGCTTCCTGGAGCATGCGCTTCTCATTGCGGATGATGACATCCGGCGCGCCCAGTTCAATCAGGCGTTTGAGCCGGTTGTTGCGGTTGATGACGCGGCGGTACAGGTCGTTCAGGTCGCTGGTGGCGAAGCGGCCGCCGTCCAACTGCACCATGGGGCGCAGGTCGGGCGGGATGACCGGCAGGACCGTCAGGATCATCCACTCCGGACGGTTGCCGGACTTGCGGAAGGTCTCCACCACCCGCAGGCGCTTGGCGGCCTTTTTCCGGCGCTGTTTGGAGCGTGTGGTGCGGATTTCGGCATGCAGTTCCGCCGCCATCTTGTCCAGGTCGAGATGGGAGACCAGCTCGCGGATGGCTTCGGCGCCCATGCCGGCGGTAAAGATGTTCGTCCCCCACCGCTCCAGCAATTCGTAATACCGGGACTCGGTGATAAGCTCGCCTTCCCGCAAGCTCTTCAGGTCGCGGATATCTTCATCCACCTCTGCCCGCATCTGCTTGATCTGGCGCTCGCCCTCCGCGCGCAGGGACTCAATCTCCTTCTCTGCCGCGGCCAGGATTTCTTCGCGCTCCACGGCACTGCGGCGGTGGGCATCCTGCTGTTTCTCCCGGACCTCCAGCTCAATATCCCCCAGGCGGTCCTGCACCATCTGGTTCAACTGTGCCAGGTGCGCCTGGGTCACGGTCTCTCCCTTGGGCACCAGCAGGGCATCGGCGAAGCTCAACTGGATATCGCGGTCCGCCGGCCGCCCCAGCCAGCTTTCCAGGTACGACTGCAGGGCACGCGCTTCGCCGATGACCTGGTCGGTGCGGGTGGTCAGCTCATCTTCTAGGGCATCCAACTCTTCCTGCAGGCGGGTTTCTACCGCCTCCAAGCGCTGGTCGCGCTCCTGCTCGATCTCGGCAATCTTGGTGGAGATTTCGCCCTCAATGCGCGCAGCCTTGAGGGCCAGATCGCGCTCGATGCGCTGGAGGGCGCGGGAGCGGGCTTCCTCGTCGACATGGGTGATGATGTACTGGGCGAAGTACAGCACCCGCTCCAGGTTGCGCGGGGAGATATTGAGCAGGAGGCCCAGCCGGCTGGGCACACCCTTCACGTACCAGATATGGCTCACCGGCGAGGCCAGCTCAATATGCCCCATGCGCTCGCGGCGCACGCGCCGTGGCGCAACCTCCACCCCGCATTTATCACACACAATGCCTCGGTAGCGCAGTTTCTTATACTTGCCGCAGTAGCACTCCCAGTCTTTCTCGGGGCCGAAGATTTTCTCGCAGAACAGCCCGTCCCGTTCCGGACGCAGGGTGCGGTAGTTGATCGTTTCCGGCTTCAGCACTTCGCCGTACGACCACTCGCGAATCTTTTCCGGCGATGCCAGGCTGATTCGAATCGCATCAAAATCGTTTACTTCCATCCGTCATCTCCTGCGCTGTATCGCTACACCTGATAGATTTTTCTCTCAGCCAGGTTCGTTAGACCCCCATATCCATGCCCCTGGGGAGATCAAGGCCAAAGCCCAGCCGCGGCAGTTTCTCGCCCTGTCCTTCCTGCCCGATCTCAATGACCTCTTCTTTTTCGTTGAGCACTTCCACCGAGAGGGCCAGGGACTGCAGTTCTTTCACGAGCACGCGGAAGGACTCCGGCACTCCAGGCGGACGAATCTCCTCGCCCTTGACAATAGCCTCGTAGGTGCGCAGCCGGCCGGAGACATCGTCCGACTTGATGGTCAGCATCTCCTGCAAGGCGTATGCCGCACCGTAGGCCTCCAGCGCCCACACCTCCATCTCACCAAAGCGCTGGCCGCCGAACTGTGCCTTGCCGCCCAGCGGCTGTTGGGTCACCAGCGAGTACGGGCCAATGGAGCGGGCATGTACCTTGTCCTGCACCAGGTGGGCCAGCTTCATCATGGTGATAATGCCCACCGTGACCGGCTGATCGTACGGCTCCCCGGTTTTCCCGTCGTAGAGCACCATCTTGCCGGATGTGGGCAGAGGCAGGTTGGTGCGCTCGCTGACCGAGCGGGCAAAGGCCTGCAGTTCCTCATCGCTCATCGCCGGGTTCACCTCTTCGCCGCGCATCTTGAGCCACTCGGTGAGGCAGATGCGCACGGCGAGGCGGTTGGACTCAGGAGAGGCGACCCGGTCATCCGGCCCCATGACAAACTCGGGGTCGTAGCCTTGTTCCAGGAGCCACTCATCCAGGACAGCGCGCCGAGCATAGCGGCGGTCGCGCACCAGGCGCTCCTGGTCATATCCCCGCCGGCCCAGGTAATGCGCCAGGTACAGCCGGCGCACTTCCTCATCGTCCTGCAGGCTGTTCTCATCAATCCCCGAGGACTTCACCCACTGCCAAGCTTCCTCGGTGATCACCCGCCAGCGCCAATCCATGAGCCAGGCACGCGCCAGCTCGGCCGAGATTTCCTCCTCATCCGCGCCGTCAAAGACCGGCGACATGGCGCGGAACCCCAGGCGGTCGGCCGCCCAGCCCAAATGCGTCTCCAGAATCTGGCCCAGGTTCATGCGGCCGGGCACGCCCAACGGGTTCAGGATGATCTGCACCGGCGTGCCGTCCTCCAGGAAGGGCATATCCTCGATAGGCACCACCTTGGAGATGACGCCCTTATTGCCGTGCCGGCCGGCCATCTTGTCGCCCTCAGTAATCTTGCGCCGCTGGGCCACGCTGACGCGCACCATCTCGTCCACGCCGGCGGGCAGGTCGCGATGGTTGTCGCGCGTGAAGACCTTGACATCAATGACCTTGCCGAACTCACCGTGCGGCAGGCGCAGACAGGAATCCTTCACATCGCGCGACTTCTCGCCGAAGATCGCATGGAGCAGTTTCTCCTCCGGGGATTTTTCCTTCTCACCGCGCGGCGTCACCTTCCCCACCAGGATATCCCCTGGCTTGACCACCGCGCCGATGCGGATGATGCCGTCCTCATCCAGGTTGCGCAGGGCGTCCTCGCCCACATTAGGCACGTCGCGCGTGATTTCCTCCGGGCCGAGCTTGGTCTCCCGAGCCTCTACCTCATGCTTCTCAATATGGATAGAGGTAAACTTGTCCTCGCGCACCAGCTCTTCGCTGATGAGGATGGCATCCTCGTAGTTGCCGCCTTCCCAGGACATGAAGGCCACCAGCACGTTCTGGCCCAGGGCCATTTCGCCCTGTTCTGTAGAGCTGGAATCCGCCAGCACCGTTCCTTTGCGGACGCGCTGGCCCTTGACCACCACCGGCCGCTGGTCAATGCAGGTGCTCTGGTTGGAGCGCTCATACTTGCGGAGCTTATACACCCGGCGCTCGCCGGCGTCGCTCATGACCTCCACCGCGTCCCCCGTGGCGCTCACCACTTCCCCATCCACGTCGCTCACGATGACCTGGCCGGAGTCCACTGCGGCATGATATTCCATACCGGTGCCCACCAGCGGCGCCTCGGGCCGGATGAGCGGCACCGCCTGACGCTGCATGTTGGAACCCATCAGGGCGCGGTTGGCATCGTCATGCTCCAAGAAGGGGATGAGTGCCGCCGAGACGCTCACAATTTGCTTAGGCGACACATCCATGTATTCCACGCGCATGACCGAATCGCGGAAGAACTGCTGACTGCGCCGCACCGAGACCCTTTCGTCAACGAATTCCATCCTCTCGTTGAGCTTGGCGCTCGCCTGTGCGATGGTGTAGCGGTCCTCCATGTCGGCCGCCAGGTATTCGATCTCGTTGGTAGCAAAGGGCCAGACCGGCACCTCATCGTTGGGCAGAGGGAGCGCGGCCAGGCGTGCGGCCAACTGCTCATTAATGACCTGCCCGCGCGTCGCAACAGGCTCATTGGTCTCGGGGTCAATGATGTCCTCGCGCACTCGCCGGCCGATCAGGTCCGGTGAATCCTTGGGCAGGGTATTGCGCACCTTGCGGTACGGCGTCTCGATGAAGCCGTACTCGTTCACGCGCGCGTATGTGGAGAGCGAACCGATGAGGCCGATGTTCGGGCCTTCGGGCGTCTCGATGGGGCAGATGCGGCCGTAGTGTGAATGGTGCACGTCGCGCACATCGAAGCCGGCACGCTCGCGGCGCAGACCGCCCGGACCCAGGGCGGAGAGCCGGCGCTTGTGCGTCAGCTCCGCCAGCGGGTTGGTCTGGTCCATGAACTGAGAAAGCTGGCTCCCGCCGAAGAACTCGCGGATGGCCGCCGTCACCGGACGCGTGTTGATGAGGCTCATAGGGGTCATCTGGTCCGGCTCGCGGATGCTCATGCGCTCGCGCACCACCCGCTCCATGCGCAGGAGGCCGATGCGCATCTGGTTCTGGATCAGCTCGCCCACGGTCTTCACGCGGCGGTTGCCCAGGTGGTCAATGTCATCCCCGGTCTCGACGCCGTTGTTGACAAGGATCATGTGCTCGATGACCTTGACGAGGTCCTCTTTGGTGAGGGTACGCTGGGACTTATCAATGGTGAGGCCCAGCCGGCGGTTCAGCTTATGCCGGCCGACCTTGCCCAAATCATAACGCCGCGGCATGTAGAACAGCGACTCGAAAAAGCTCCGCGCGTTGTCCAGCGTCGGGGGATCGCCCGGCCGCAGTTTCTTGTAAATCTCGATGAGCGCCTCATTCTGGTTCTTGGTCGGGTCGCGCTCCAGGGTGCTCTTGATGTACTGGTGCTCCGCGACCGTGTCCACCTGCTGGAACAGTTCCAGAATCTCCTCGTCCGTCTCAAACCCCATCGCCCGCAGGAGCACGGTCACCGGCAGTTTGCGCTTGCGATCCACCTTGACCGAAAGCACGTCGCGCTTGCTGGTCTCAAACTCCAGCCAGGCACCTCGACTGGGGATCAGTTTGGCCATGCACAGCTTCCGGCCGGTGATATGGTCCTCTTCCACGGTGAAATAGACGCCGGGCGAGCGGATGAGCTGGGAGACCACCACGCGCTCCGCACCGTTGATGATGAAGGTGCCCTTGTCGGTCATCCATGGGAAATCTCCCATGAAGACCCACTGCTCCTGAATCTCGCCCGTTTCCCGATTGATCAGCCGGACCTTGACATACAGCGGGCGCGAGAAGGTCGCGTCGCGCTCGCGGCAGTATTCCTCGGAGTCGGTCGGCTCACGAAACTCATATTCGTCAAAATAGAGCTCAAAGTTTTTGTTGAAGCTCTCGATAGGATTGATCTCATCGAACAGCTCGCGCAGCCCCTCTTCGCAGAACCAGCGGAACGAATCGGTCTGCACCTCGATCAGTCGGGGCAGTTCGAGCACATCCGGAATTCTACCGTATGATTTTCGAGTTATCGTCATAGGCTGTCTGGCTCCTCCTGAGATGTAAAAAGCCCTTTGCCCTCTTCTTGTCCGAAATTGAGGGATGATTCCCTGATTCCCGGCACGCTACACCAGCGGAACGGATGTATTCGAGGACAGCTACGTGTGAAACCTATCAAATCCCAGGCGCGGCATAACTCTACCAGGGTTCTCTGGCAGTTCGAAGGGGCACTGCGTATCCGATTGTCGTACGTTTTCTCTGACCAGCACTAGGAACGAATGCCGTCCAGGGCGCCGCGTGTTCGAGCTAGGGATTTTTTCAGCAAATAATCATTATAGCATGGATAATAAGGTTGTCAAATTTTCACTTGTCAAAATCTCTTTTCGCCGGCATGCTTGCCCTTGGTTTGCGCTTTTGCCCAAACAGGATATAATCGCTCCTAGTTCCTGCCCTTCCCTATTCTTCACTGGAGGTGATAACGATGGCCTACATGATCACAGACGAATGCATCGCATGCGGTGCTTGCGAGCCGGAATGCCCCGTCGGAGCCATTTCCGAGGGCGACGACAAGTACGTCATTGACCCGAACAAGTGCGTGGAGTGCGTCGGCTATCACGACTCCCCCAACTGCGCCGCAGTTTGCCCGGTGGATGCCCCCCAGCCCGACCCGGCCCACCCGCGCAAATAACGGGCGCTGAGGCTTGCTACGAACACAAAGGCGGTTGAGGTGCGCTTCAACCGCCTTTGTTTGTCCCTAGAATTCGAAGCACTCTAGGTCGTGGGCGACAAAGACCGGGCCGGCAAAGGCCTCGCGCGCCTCCCGCTCCCATTCCTCTTCATCCCCATTGCCCGATAGATGCACCAGCACCAGGCGCTTTGCCCCCATCGCCTGGGCCATCTCGCCGGCCTGGCGCGGGGAAGAGTGCCCCTGAAAGTTCCCCGTCGCCTCATGCAGGAGCAGGTCCGCCCCCGCCCCCAGGCGCACCAGCGATTCGCACGGCTCCGTGTCGCTGGAATAGACCATCACCGCTCCGCTGGCCTTATGTTCGATGCGCAAGGCCACACAAGCCACCATATGTGCCACCGGGCTGGAATAGACGCGGAAATCCCCCGTCTCCAGCACCAAGGTGTGTTCAATGAGCGGGATGGCGTGAAACACATTGCCGAACAGCGCCGGCCAGTCGCTGGCATCCAGCACTTCCAGCAGTGAAGCGACCGAGGCCACCGCTTTCAACGGTCCGTAAATCTCCAAGTCCTCCTGGCGGCCGAGCAACCACATGCCCAAAATCAATATCGGCACCCCGTAAATATGGTCAGGGTGATGATGCGTCACGATGAGCGCGCGCAGAGACGTGGGGTCCACTCCCATCTGCCGCAGTCGCTGAATCGGACTGCCGGCGCAGTCGATCAACAGCGTGGAATGCTCGCCCCGCACGGCCAGGTACGTATTATCTCGCTTCGCGCTCGGCAGTGCCCCACCAGACCCCAATACCAGCACCTGCGGCATCGAAGGCCACCCTTCCCTGTCCCACAGGGTCAGCGGTACAGCATCATGATCACCCGTGGGGTGATCTGTGTCTCCACCGCCGCCGCGATCAGCAACAGCGGCACGACCAGAAAGACGAAGACCTTGACGAAATCCACGGAAGTTTCCAGCAGTTGCCGGCTGACCGAGCCGTCGCGATGAGGCGTGATCAGTGCCAGGCCGACGCGCAGGGCCAGCGCCGTGGCGACAAATGCCGCCGGCAGTTCCACCACGCCGTGCGGAAGGATAAATGCCACCAGGAAGCGGGATACCCCGCCGCCGACCTGCTCCACCGCGCCGGCGAAATATCCGATCAGCATCATGGGAACCATCAACAACAGCAAAGCCCCCATGCCCAGTGAGAGCGCGCCGACACAGGCTTCCACCAGCAGGGCGCGCACGTTGTTCCAGAAAATCCCCGGAACGGTGAACTGCGGTAATCCCTCCGGCATGGACAGCCCACGAAATGTGCTGGCCGAGAGCGCCGGGAAATCCAGCAAATCCGCCGGCAGGGGATACTGCTGAGCCAGGTAGCGGCCTAACAGCGCGGCCATCACCACCGACGCGCCCACGCACACCAGTGCCCGCCGGCTCTCCTTCAATACCGCCGGCACATCGCGCAAATACACCCGCCGGAGCGAGAAAGGTTCACCGCCGGCATACGCCGGCGCGCTCCAGTATTCTTTCAACATCTGCCAGAGGCGCCTCGGAGGCAGGCCCTGCCGGCCGCGAGAAAGCAGATGCTCGCGCTGGAACAGCCGCAGGCCGGCGCGCACCAGGATGATCGCCAGCACCCCCAGCGCCAGCGCGAACCACCAAAGTGCCCCTTCGCGACCCCAGAAAAGCGCGATGCTCTCCACCTGAAGGACGAGCGCCATGGGCACAATAATGAAACTGGCCAGCAGGTTCGCAGCGCGCACGGATGTGGTGTGTGCGGAAACCACCACCGCGCCGGCGACCATCACGAACGCTTCCAACGTGGTGAGGACGAGGGCCTGGGCATACAGCGATGGCGGAAGCTTCAGCCCACCCAGGACGAGGCGCAGGGTCAGCGCATACAGCCCGATGCTGGCATAGCCCGCAAGCAGAGGCGGTATCACCGCCGCCAGCAGTTTGCCCATGTACAGTGCCCTGTCGCTGATAGGCGCCGCCAGCAGTGGCTCCAGGCAGTTGCGCTCCTTCTCGCCGACGAATGTCTCCAGAGCGATCACCAGCGAAAAGGACAAGGGGAAGAATCCCACCACCAGCGTGAGGAACGGGGTCACCCGCTCTGCCAGCAGAGAGGCCCCGTACCGGTTGACGATATATACCGCAAGCTGGGCGACCCCGGCCATCAGCACAGGGAAGACCACGGTCAGGATGCCGATGGGCATGGCAATACGCCAGTCCCGCAGGGTATCGCGCAGTTCCCTGCGGATGATGACGCGCATGAGTCGGATTTCCTCGCCGGCCCCTTCACCGTGCATCCCCGCCCTCCTCGGCCGGCAGTCCTTTCTCCGCCACGATCGCCAGGTATACCCCTTCCATATTATCAGACAGTATCTGCACCGAGACCACAGGCATGCCGGCGGCGCTCAAACGCGCGATCAGGGGCGGATTGACCAGCGTCACATTCTCCGTGCGGTAGCGCACAAACCCGTCTCCGATAGCTTCTATCGCCGCCAGTGAGGTGATAATCTCCCGCCACGCTTCATCCCAGGGGCCGGCGAAGCGGATTTCACATACGGCCTGCCGGATGTAGCGCTGGAACAGCTCGGCCGGCCGGCCCTCTGCCAGCACCTCCCCTCTGCCCAGCACCAGGATGCGGTCCGCCAGCTCCTGCGCCTCCAGCAGATTGTGGGTGCACACCAGCACGGCTTTCCCCTGACCCTTCAGCTCGCGGATGGTATCGCGCACCAGCTTGGCGCTGAGCGGGTCCAGCGCCGCGGTGGGTTCATCCAGGAAAAGCACTTGAGGGTCGTGCAAGATCGCCCGAATGAAGGCCAGTTTCTGCGCCATACCCTTGGAATATTGGGCCAGCGGCTGGTGGCACACATCCCACAGCCCGAACTGCTCCAGCAGGGCAGGGATGCGTTCCCGCCGGCGTGGTTCGGGCACTCCGTACAGCTCCGCGAAAAAGGACAGGTATTCCGGGGCGCGCATGCGCGCGTACAGGCCAGGATATTCGGTCAGCAAACCAACCTTCCGCCGCACCTGCACGGCGTCCCGTACCACGTCGAGGCCGGCCACCCTGGCTTCGCCCTCGGTGGGGGCCAGGATGGCCGAGAGCATGCGCACCGTCGTGGTCTTGCCGGCACCGTTCGGCCCTAACAGCACCACAACTTCCCCAGCCCACACGTCGAGGTCCACCCGACGAACCGCGTGCAATTCGCCGAAGCGCTTCTGCAGGTTGCGCGCCCAAACCAGGGGATAGTTCATGCAGGGTCCAGTTGCATGGTTCGCTGGATGGGGGGAAGATGCCGCGAGGGGAATATGCGAACCATGGGATGAGCCAGGCGATATACTCTGCATATCCTCGCTCACAGGGACTGCCGGCCGTTGTCCGTCTTCCGCCAGACCGCATATATCCTCTGCCAAGCGGTCAGATGGGCCAGGACAGCCAGCACCCACAACCCAATGTCCATCCTCTGCACCAGGAGGAAAAGGATCAACAACAGGGTGCGCTCAACGCGGGTCAGCAGGCCTTCCTTGCATTCCACCCCCACGCCCTCAGCGCGCGCCCGCGCGTAGCTGACCAGCAGAGAACCGACGACTGCCGCGAAGGCCAGCAGTACCAGATGGGGTTGAGCTGTGCGGAGATAATATGCCGTCAGGCCGAAATAGAGACAGGCTTCAGAATAGCGGTCAATGGTGGAATCCCAGAAGGCACCGAAGGTGCTGACCTTGCCGGTCTGTCGGGCCAGCGCGCCATCCAGCGCATCAAAGGCATTGGCAAAGGCCACCGCCAGGCCGCCCCAGAAAAACTCTCCCAGGTACAGTAGATAGGCCGCACCGATATTCAGCAGTAGCCCCAGAAAGGTCAGACCATTGGGGGTCAATCCCAACGCCGCCAGCGCCCTGGCCACGGGTTCCACTGCCCAACGGAAGCTCTTGCGAGCCCAATCGGTCAACATGGTGATGACGATGCTCCCAATCGAGTTTCTCTGTTCGCCGGCAATCTTACTGGAAAAGATTCGCACTGTCAAACCCTGCCGGCCAGAGAGCGTCGCGCTTCCCCTAGCGCAGTGCACTGCGCGGCATTACCTCCCACTGTACCTCCACGATGCCGTTCCGCACGCCGTACAAAAAATCGTGCTTATAGACGGTCAAATCGCCGTACCCAACCATGATGTCAATCTTATCGCCCACCCGCAGGGGCACTTCCGGGCCGGCCAGCTCCAGGATGCCGTGCTCCGCCGAGAGCACGCTCACGCGCACGCCGTTCACCCCCACCACCTCCGATGTGGAGACGACGTTGTCCAGCGCTTTGCGGCCGGCATCGCACACGGCGCGCGTCGCTGTCGGTCGGCTGATGACCGTCGCCAGCAGGAAGAGCGACGGCACCAGCGGCACCCCCCAGCGCCGGTACGTCACATCGGTGAAGACCGCCCCGCCGGCCTGAATCTCCGTCACGCCCGGTATGCCGGCGGTGATCCAGTAGCTCCCGCTCCCTCCGCAGGAGACGATCTCTACTGGAAGGCCGGCCTGCCGCGCCATTTCGGCTGTGTGCACCAGCTTGCCGACAGATTCGGTGCATATCCTGCGCTTTTCCTCCGGGTCAGGGATTGCCACAACATGGCCTTCCCAGGACATGAAGCCGGCGAAGCGCAGTCCCGGCAGTTCCGCCACCTGCTGGGCAAAGCGCACGCCGTGCTCCCCCGGCTCCACGCCGCAGCGGTTCATGCCGGTATTCACCTCCACCAGGACGCGCACCTGTACGCCGGCCGCTTGTGCGGCCGTGGAAATTTCCTGGGCATTCTCCAGGCTGTCCACCGCCGCCATGACATCCGCCACCTTCTGCAAGTACACCAGCCGGCGCACTTTCTGCGCACCTACCACCTGGTTGGCGACAAGGATATCGCGGATGCCGGCGGCCGCCAGTACCTCCGCCTCACCCAGCTTGGCGCAGGTAACCCCGTGCGCGCCGGCCTGCAGGAGTTTATGGGCAATGGCCGGCACCTTGATCCCCTTCATGTGGGGCCGCCACCCTACCCCAGCCCGACGGAAAAAATTCGCCAGCGTCTGGATGTTGTGCTCCATGATGTCCAGGTCCACCCACAGGGCGGGGGTATCCAGCGCTTCTTTGGGGATGCCGACCTGACTGCATGCTTGGTACATAATATGCCCTCTCCATCGCAGTCCAACGCCCGATGTCGAGGGCATATTACTCCCAAATGCTTCGCTTGTCAACTTGTCCTACCATCAGTCCGCAGTATGACGGCGATATTCCGCCGGCGTATGCTTCTGGATGAAATCCAGCGCCGCTTGCCAGACCCGCTCGCGCTCTGCATCCACCGTCACACAGTGACCGGAGTGCACCATCAGCAGTTCCTTGCTTTCGGAACCGACGGCGGCGTACAGCTCCTGGGCGGAGGCCGGCGGCACCAGGCTGTCCTGATCCCCCTGCACGATCAGGATGGGAGAGCGGATATCGCGCAAGCGCGGCCGCACCTGCCGCATCAGTTTCATCATCTCATGCGCCGAGCGCGTGGGATACACCTCGTAGCTCCAGAGGCGGTGAAAGGTCTCCGGGTCCACATAGTCGGCTTTTTCCGGTGGTTCCTTCTCGATATAGCGCAGGAAATGTTTAGCAATTGGCACCAAGGGGAACAACCGACTGCTGACGCGCACCGCCGCGGCCATGGCAATGAGGCCCTGCACGGGATAGCGCTCGCCCAGGTACAGGGTCAGCAGGCCGCCCATGGACAGCCCGCCCACAAAGACGACCGGGCACTGCTTCTGCAGTTCTTGCAGTCCTTTTTCCACCGCGCCGGCCCAATCCCGCCAGGTCGTGCGCTCCATATCCTCCACCTGGGTCCCATGCCCCGGCAGGAGAATGCCCGAAACCGTCAGGCCGTGCGCCGCCAGGAACTCGCCCATAGGCCGCATCTCCGCCGGCGCGCCCGTGAAACCATGAATCAGCAGACAGCCCACCGGTCCGCCGGCGAAGAAAAACGGCGAGGGGTCTAGCCAGGGATGCCGCGCCATGCTTCACCTCCTCGGGAAGCAACGAGCCAATACCCACAGCGATAGGTGAGGGCACTGTCTGTTCCAGTGCCCTCACCCGATGGGATATGTGCTTGACGTTTATTCCGCCGGCTTCCAGCGCAGGATCGGATTGCGTGCCGCCCCGACCTCATCAAGCCGACTGACCGGCGTGTTGTGCGGCGCCTCGTGCAGGAGCTCCGGATTGGTCTTCGCCTCCTCCGCGATGCGGAGCATGGCATCGGCGAAGTGATCCAGGCTCTCCAGGCTTTCCGTCTCCGTCGGCTCGATCATCAGCGCCTCAGGGACGATGAGCGGGAAGTAGTTGGTGGGCGGATGCACGCCGTAGTCAATCAAGCGCTTGGAGATATCGAGCGCGCGCACGTTTGGGGCATCTTTGAGCTTGCCCTCCACCACGAACTCGTGCTTGCACAGGCGGTCGTAGGGCAGGGGATAGACCTTCTTGATCTTGGCCATGAGATAATTGGCGTTGATGACCGCGTCCTCCGCCACGCGGCGCATACCCTCGGCACCCAGCATGCGGATATAGGTATAGGCCCGGATCATCACGCCGAAGTGGCCGTAGAAGGTCTTGACGCGCCCGATGCTTTTCGCCGGCATGACCAGGCGGAAGAACACCTCGACCATCTCCTCTTCGCCTTCGTGGGCATGGCCGGCATGCTCCTCCTCGCCCACCACCTGGATGTCCACGATGGGGCCGGGCAAATAGGGCACCAGCTTCTCCACCACGCCGACCGGGCCGCTCCCCGGTCCGCCGCCGCCGTGGGGCGTGGAGAAGGTCTTGTGCAGGTTGAAGTGCATGACGTCAATACCCAGGTCCGCCGGCTTGACAATCCCCAACATGGCGTTCATGTTGGCGCCGTCGCCGTACATCAGGCCGCCCGCCTCATGCACCAGCCGGCTGACCTCGCAAACATGCTCATCGAACAGCCCCAGCGTGTTGGGGTTCGTGAGCATCAGGCCGACGACGCGGTCATTAAGGTTGGCCTTCAGATGCTCCAGGTCCACGTTGCCGCGCTCATCGGATTTGATCTCCACCACCTTGAAGCCGGCCATAGACGTGGAAGCCGGGTTGGTGCCGTGCGCCGAGTCCGGGATGAGGATGGTATCCCTCTGGGTCTCTCCCTGGTCGCAGAGGTACGCCCGCATGATGAGGATGCCGGTCAGTTCGCCGTGGGCGCCGGCCGCCGGCTGAAGGGACACGCCGGCAAACCCGCTGATTGCTTTCAGCATCTCCTGCAGTTCCCACATCAACTGCAGGTTGCCCTGCACCTGGTCCTCCGGCTGATACGGATGGGTGTAGACAAAGCCAGGCAGGCGCGCCGCCACCTCATTGACCTTGGGATTGTACTTCATGGTGCAGGAGCCCAGGGGATACATCCCCAGGTCCACCCCGTAGTTCATGCGCGACAGGCGTACGAAGTGCCGCACCACGTCTACTTCTGAGACTTCCGGCAGGGGCAGGTCCGCGCGGCACAGCTCCGCCGGGATGTCCGCCGGCGGGACATCCAGCTCCGGCAGAACAGCTCCCACGCGGCCTGGCGAGCTCAGTTCAAAGATCAAGGGTTCCACAATTTTAGTCATGGCTCGCCGCCTCCCGCAAAGCTTCTACCAGCGCGTCGATCTCGTCGCGCGTGTTCATCTCCGTCACCGCAAACATCAGGCTGTCCTCCAGCCCAGGGCAGACCTTTGCCACCTCGAAGCCGCCGATGATGCCCCATTCCTCGAACAGGTAGCGGTTGATGTCTTCCGCCGGCTTCGGACAGCGCACCACAAACTCATTGAAGAAAGGCTTGTCCGAGAGCAGGCGATAGCCGGGGATTTCGGCGATTTTGCTGGCGGCGTAGTGCGCCTTGTGGTAGCACAGCTCGGCCACCTTGCGCAGGCCCTGTTTGCCCAGCGCCGACATGTACACCGCGGCGGCGAGCGCATTCAGTCCCTGGTTGGTGCAGATATTGGAGGTGGCCTTCTCGCGGCGGATATGCTGTTCGCGGGTGGAAAGGGTCAGCACAAAGCCGCGCCGGCCCTGGGTATCCACCGTCTGCCCCACCAGCCGGCCGGCCATACGGCGCACATATTCCTCTTTGCAGGCGAAGAAGCCCAGGTACGGCCCGCCGAAGCTGAGCGGGTTGCCCAAAGGCTGTCCCTCGCCCAGGACAATGTCCGCGCCGTATTCCGCCGGCGGCTTGAGCAGGCCCAGGGAAATCGGATACACGGCGACGATGAAGAGCGCGCCGGCCTGATGCGCCTTATCCGCCAGGGCCTGGAGGGAGCCGTAATCCTCGATGGTGCCGAAGAAGTCGGGCACCTGGACGATGACGCCGGCGGTGTTGCTGTCAATCAGGCCGGCGATATTCTCCAGCGCCGCATGGGGATTCTCATCCCCCACCACCTGAATGTCCATGCCCTGCACATAGGTGCGCGCCACCTGGATGTATTCGGGGTGCAGACGGGGAGAGACGACGATGCGCCGGCGCTTGCCCTTGCCGGCCGCCACCGCCATGATGACCGCCTCTGCCGTAGCGGTGCCGCCGTCATAGTGCGAGGCGTTGGCAACATCCATGCCGGTGAGCATGCAGATCATGGTCTGATATTCGAAGATGGCCTGCAGGGTCCCTTGGCTGACCTCCGGCTGGTAGGGCGTATAGGCCGTGTAAAACTCTGAACGGCTGATGATTGTGTCCACGACGCTCGGGATGAAGTGGTAGTACGCGCCGGCGCCCAGGAAGCTCGGCGTGTGCAGGAGATCCACATTGGCCTCACTCATCTCCTGCAGTTCGCGCAGTACCTCCATCTCCGAGACCGGCTCCGGCAGTTCGATCTGCGGATAGCGCAGTTCCTTCGGAACGTCGTAGAACAGGTCATCTACGCTCTCCACACCGATGACAGCCAGCATCTTGGCCCGGTCTTTATCGGTATTGGGAACGTATACCATTAGTGTCCCCCTTTCTCCTCTTCCTCCTTGATAAACTTCTCATACGCATCGGGGCCCATCAGGTTGCCCAGCTCGGACAGGTCCGATGGGGTAAACTTAATGAGCCAGCCCTCGCCGTACGGGTCCTTATTGATCAGCTCCGGCGCGTTGGCCAACTGCTCATTAACCTCCAGGACTTCGCCGCTGAGGGGCATGTAGATATCGGAAGCGGCTTTGACCGATTCCACCGTGGCGAAGACCTCGCCCTGTTTGAAAGAATCGCCCTCTCCGGGGAGCTCGACGTAGACGATGTCGCTGAGCAGGTCCTGGGCGTAATCGGTCAGGCCGGCCCAGGCCTCATCGCCCTCCACGCGCACCCACTCATGGGACTTGGTGTAGTAGCAGTTGGGATCAATTTTGATAGCCATCGCACGCTCTCCTTTTCTTGAGTATGTTGGTGAAATTTGGGTAATATCATCGCGCCCGACATCAGGCGCTGACGCCGGTCTCAGGAACCACCTTCCTCAGGTCTTCCTTTTTCGGGAAACGCGGCAGGATGGTGGCCGTGAAGGGCAGAAGGGTGGAATC
This sequence comes from uncultured Anaerolineae bacterium, assembly GCA_938049385.1. Lineage (GTDB taxonomy): Bacteria > Chloroflexota > Anaerolineae > JACIWP01 > JACIWP01 > JACIWP01. The sequence goes on along the minus strand of CALIBQ010000045.1, from coordinate 19,376 downwards.
GCCTGGGACAAACTCCGGCTTCTGCTTCTCCGGCTCCGGCTTCTCCGGCAGGACGAAAATGCCGATCTGACTGCCCTCTTTGGCCGCTTTGCGCTCCACATATGCCAGCCCGACGAGGAAGCCTTCATAGTCAATGGCGCACGAGGTCACATGGCCGATACAGCGCCCGCGCGCATTGACCACCGGATCACCGAGCTTGGGGACCTTGACGCCCTTCTGAGTCATGCGGAAGCGGATGATCTGCATGGTGCTGTCCTTCGCCTTGGCGATGATGGTCTTGCGCCCGATGAAGAAGGGCTTGTGGAACTTGACGTAGGAGCCAAAGCCGGCCTCATGCGGGATGATATGATAGGGGCCGGCGATCTCATGGCCGTAGAGCGGCAGGCCGGCTTCGGTGCGAGTGGAGTCGCGCGCCGCCAGGCCAGCCGGCTTCACGCCCAGGTCTTTGCCGGCATCCAGGATGGCGTTCCACAGCTTGGGCGCCTCATCGGGATGCACGAAAATCTCGTACCCCACATCCTCGCCGGTGTAGCCGGTGCGGGCGATGACCAGGTCCAGGCCGGCACAGCGGGCATCCATCAGTTCCGTGCGCGGCAGACGCGCCAGACCGCGCCGCGTCGTATCATCATCCGCCAGCCGCATCAGGATTTCGCGGGAGGCCGGCCCCTGCAGGGCGATGTCCACCTTCTGCTCCGCGCCGTTGACCGGGTCCTTCAGGTTCTTCAGCGTAACATTCCCCTCAAAGGTCATAGCCGGATTATCCCGGTCAATGATGACCTTGCCCTGCAGGACAGCGTTCAGCCAATCCCAGTCCTTATCGGCGTTGGCCGCGTTGACCACCATCAGGAAGTTGTGCGGCCCGCGCCGATAAATCATGATGTCATCAATAGGCTCGCCGTCAGGGGTCAGCAGGTAGGAATACTGCGACTGGCCGTCCTCCAACCAGCGGACGTAGTTGGTGGTCACCAGATCGAGGAAGGCCTCGGCGTCGCGGCCAGTGATGCCCAACACGCCCATATGGGAGACGTCGTACAGCGCCGCCGTCTCGCGCGTGGCCCGATGCTCATCGCTGACGCCCGTGTACCAGACCGGCATCTCCCAGCCGGCGAAGGGGATGATGCGCTTCGTGAGCTTGAGGTGCTCTTCATACAGGCAGGTGCGCTTGAGCGGCGCATCCTGCGGCTCCTGCCAGCTCCATTCGACCTTGTTGTTGCCGGAAGCATGGGCGCCGGCAGCCAGCAGAGCCGCCTGGCCGATGAAGTACGATTTGCGCAGGTCAAACATGGCGGGATATTTCTCGAACGCCTCTTTGGCCGCCGCCGGGTTGCCGAGCTGGACGGGATTATCCTGGCCGGCGATGGCGCTCAGGAAGGCGTCGGCGTCTTTCTCCAGCTCCGGATGAGAGACCCAATCCGCCACGACTACCGGTCCCTCAACCTTGCGGAAGATGTCGTCATTGTCGAAGAGGATATAGCCATCGGCCAGGCCGCGCAGCCAGGCGGTGATGCGGCCGGCACGCTCGGCGTGCACCGCCATCAGGTAGCGCACCTGCCGGCGGGCGTCCTCGCCGTTGTACTGCACGAAGACGTCATCCATCACCCGGCCGTCTTTATCCAGCAGGAAGCCCCTGCGCACCTCGCCGACCTTCATGCCGGCCAGGTTTGCCGTGCACACCTGCTGGATGAATGGCTCCGCCCGCTCGCCCCAGATGCCAAGCACCTCGCGGCCGTTGCGCCGCACCCGCGGCTCGTTCATGAAGAAGTAGTGCGGATAGGTCGTGCCGCGCGATTCGGTATCCGCCGGCATGGACTCTGCCAGCTTCGCCACCTGCTCCTTGACCTCTTCCAGCACATCCAGGGAAATCTTGCCGCGCGGCAGGGTGCCGATGAGGCCCTCGTAGGTGAACGGCTCGATGTTGGTGATGATCTTGTGGATAGCGTCGGCGATGATGTCCATCTCCGCCGGCCCCATGCCCCGCTGAGACACCCAAGGGGTGCCCAGGCGCACGCCGCGCCCCAGGGCGGTCTGCTCATCGCCCGGCACGGTGTTCTTATTGGCGATCAGGCCGGCCAGCTCCATGATGCGCACCACGATCTCACCGTAGAGCGGATAGCCGAGCTTGCCCTTGATGGGCCGCAGGTCCACCATCAGCAGGTGCGTGTCGGTGCCGCCGTACACCAGATTCAGGCCGCGCCTTTTCAGGGATTCGCCCAACGCCTGGGCGTTCTCCACGATGCGCCGCATCAAGTCTTTGAACTCCGGGGTGGTGGCAATCTTGAAGGCGACCGCCATGGCGGCAAACTTATTGGTGTGGGGACCGCCCTGCGCGCCCGGGAAGACCGACATATCAATGGCCGCGCCCAGGTCTTTGTCTGCGGTCATGATCACGGCGCCGCGCGGGCCGCAGATGGTCTTATGGGTAGTGAAGGTGATGACATGCGCGTATTCAATGGGGTTGGGGTAATAGCCGGCGGCGCACAGGCCGGCGGGATGCGAGATATCCGCCATGAGATAGGCGCCCACTGCGTCGGCAATCTCCCGGAACTTCTTCCAATCGGGCGCCCAGGGGTAGGACGTGTAGCCGGCGATGATAACCTTCGGGCGATGCGCCTTGGCCAGCTCCATAATTTCATCGTAATCCAGCTTCTCGGTGCGCTTGCTGACCCCGTACGAGACCACCCGATAGCGCTTGCCGGAGAAATTGAACTCCGAGCCGTGGGTCAGGTGGCCGCCCTGGAACAGGTCCATACCCATCAGCACCTCGCCCGGCCGCATGAGCGTCTCCAGCACCGCCAGGTTGGCGGCCGCGCCCGAGAGGGCCTGGACATTGACGTGAATCTGGTCCGCCGGCACGGCATCGGTGGCGAACAGGTGCGCCGCCCGCCGCTGTGCCAGGCACTCGATAAAGTTCACGTAATCGGCACCCTTATAGAAACGGCGGTCCGCATAGCGGCGGTAATTGGCCAGCTCCCAGTCAAAGTCGAGCAGGACATCCTCATCATCCTTGCTCATGCGCGTGGGAGGATATCCCTCAGCGTAAATGTTATTGAACACGGAGCCGAGGGCCGTTCGCACCGGTTTCGGAGCGATGCTCTCCGAGGGGATGAGGATAATACGGCGTTTCTGACGCTCTTCCTCCAGCTCAATGAGGCGGTGGATGTCCGGGTCAACGCTGGATAAATCCGCGCCGAAATACAGGCTGGCATAATCCTTATCCGGCATGGGAAACCTCCTTCCCTGTACTGAAATGTATTGTATCTGAGCCGCGCGCCGGCGTCAAGTCATCTGCGCGCGAGTCATACCAACGGTATACTATCTGTCCGCTCGAAATATATCGCGAAAGCTCAGAAATCTTATTTCCAGCGAATGTGATAGCCCCTGTCCACATCCGGCCCGATGCGCCAGGCAGTCTCGACCAGGGCGTACAGCCCACCGTTCAACAGCATCGGGCCGCCCAATATCAGCGGGGGTTTCCCCTCAAGGGCCGCCTCGGTCAGCTCGCGCAGGAGCGGATGGGCTACCTCCGCCGGCCGGCCCAGGTCAGAGGCCAGGAAATCCTCCGGCGAGGGGTACGGGGACAGGCCGGCGAAAAACTGGCGCGTGTCCATAATAATGACATCCGCCATGCCGCTCAGCCACTCCCGCCAGCGGGCCGCGCCCACCTGGCGGTACAGCTCGGCGGCCAGGCCGGCGTGCCGGCCGTGCCCGTCAGCGTACACCCGCACGCGGCAGGCCACCTCATCCTCCAGATAGCGCCAGGTATGGGGCGCAATCGGTCCGATAACTGCTACCTCGGCATCGCGGTCGGTGAAGGCGCGCACAACTGCCGTGAAATTCGCTGTATGTGCTTGCAGGGATCCGGCCAGACGGCGCAGTTCGATGGGACAGTCAGCATGCAGTCCAGCCACCACCAAGTCAGCGCCGCTCTCGACGGCAAAACAGGTGCTAGCACTGCGCGGCACGCTCTCCTCGCCGAGTGTGGTGAAGTCTGTCAGTGGAAGCGTGAGCTGAGCGTCTGGGTGCCGGCGCAACAGCTCAGCAAGCTCCAGAAGGCGTTGGGCGTTCAGGAGCGCGCCGGCGCCCGGCCTGAGAAGCAGAAGCGGAGCATCCGTCGGACGGAGAGGGGAATCGGCCGACTCCCATTCAAAGAGGACCGTCTCTTGCACCAGGGCTTCCACATGCCGGCGCACCAATTCCTGCGCCTGACGCAGAACGGTCGGCATACCCTCGATTCCCGCCGGCATGGCAGTGAGGATGCAGGGCCGGGTATCCACTCGGGTCTTTCCCTCTCTCTCAGCATGCATAGGAGTCCGCGCCGCTCCTGGACAATAGAAAAAGGAACAGGATAAACGTTCACCTGTTCCCCTCTGTCTGCTGACCTGAGAGATTGCCGCATTCGCCTGCGGAATGCGGTTGCCCCTTCGGTGCGGCCCCGGAATGGGCCGGCTCTCCAGAGTGCTGTCCCGGCATGATCCTTTTGCCTGAGAGTTTGCCCAGGTGCGTGGTACCCCTTCGGCGGCCGGCTGAAAAAGCAGCGCGGCTCTCTCTCATGCCGTTCATCCAGCAGTATATGCGCTTGCTATATGCGGTTGATAGTGTACCACAATGGGGCCAGATTGTCAACGCTTCCAGGCAAAGGTGTTGAAAAGGCCATTCGATTTGCGGGTATTGGCTCATCGCTTCGCGAAGCCTGCCTGCGCAGGCTTCGCAGTTACTGCCGCGGCTTTATCCGCCAGGCCACGCGACCGACCCCCAGGCCAAGTCGGGGGCGGCCAAGAGGATGCTGAAACCCCAACCCCTCACTTGCCACCTGCAGGGCACGGGGCTATAATGAAACCGATCCAATATCAACCTGAGGGGTGCATGTCCTGGCGCATCACATGGGCGATCCTGCGTAAGGAACTGCTTCACATCTGGAGAGATGGACAGACCTGGGTGCTGGTGGTGTTTACGCCGGCCATCCTCCTGGTCATGTTCGCCTACCTCTTTGCCTTCGACGTGGACCGCTTCGACCTCTACCTTTGGGACCAGGACAACTCGCCGGCCTCCCGCCAGTACATCCGCGCCCTGACATCCGACGGAGTCGTCCACCTGACGCGCACCCTGCAAAACTGGGATGAGATCAACACCGTCCTGGTGCGCGAGCGCCCCGACGCCGTGATGATCATCCCGCCGCGCTTTGGCGAGCTTCTCCAGAGCGGTCAGGCGCCGGCGGTCCAAATGCTGGTGGACGGCAGTGATCCCACCACCGCCGGCCAGGTGCTGGCAGATATCTCCGCCCGCACCGCCGCATACTCCCAGCAGATCGCCCTGCAGTTGTCCCACAGTCCCACCGCCGGCGGCCTCTTCGAGGTGCGCGACATCGCCTGGTACAACCGCACCTTGAGATCGCTCTTCAGCATGGTGCCGGGACTGCTGGCGGTGGTGCTCATCATGCCGGCGTTCAGCGCCGCCCAGGCCCTGGCCAAAGAAAAGGAGCTGGGCACCCTTGAGACGCTCCTCTCCACCCCCGTGCGGCGGGCGGAGCTGATCATCGGCAAAGGCCTGCCGTACCTCTTCACCGGCCTCATCGGAGTACTGCTGACGGCGGCGGTGGCAGTGCTCTGGTTCCGGGTACCCTTCCGCGGCAGTTTCGCCCTGTTCCTCCTGCTCGGCCTGGATTTCCTCTTTGCCAGCAACTTCCTGGGCCTCATGCTGGCCAACTTCACCGACAGCCAGCAGGCCGTCATGATCGCCATGTTCATCATCTTCTTCCTGCCGAGCTTTTTCCTGTCCGGCCTGATTCACCCGGTGGAGACCGCCGGCCTGGGAGCCCGCATCGAAAGCACCGTCCTGCCGGCGACCTACTTCGTCGCTATCTCGCGCGGCCTCTTCCTGAAGGGCATCGGAATGGAACATCTGTGGAAATACGCCCTGGGCCTGCTGGCACTGGGCGCCGGCGCGTTGGCCCTGGCCATCTTGAGCTTCAAGAACCGGCTGGCATAATATGTTCTACCGCATTCTGACCCTGGTCTATAAAGAGCTGATCCATTTCCGACGCGACCGCCTGCTGACGCCGTTCATCATCTTTGGCCCGGTGTTCCAGTTGTTCATGCTGGCATCCGCCACCGGCTCCGAGCTACGCAACCTGCCCGTCGGCATTCTGGACCTGGATCACAGTGCCATGAGCCGCGCCGTCGTACAGGCCTTCTCCAACGCCTCGCAGTTGCGCGTGCGGGCGGACCTGCAGTCCATCGAACAGGCGGCCTATCTGATCGATGACGATCAGCTCGACATGGTGGTGGTGATCCCCCAGGGCTTCGCCGGCGATATCCTCTCCCTGCACCGCCGGCCGGCTGTCCAGCTTATCCTCGACGGTTCCAACGCGCTGGTGGCCAAAACGCTGGAACGCATCGCCCAGGGCATCCTAGCACAGTTCCAGCGCCAGCAGGCCAAGGAGTTGGGACTGCCGGCGCTTTCATCGGCCGCCATTGACCTGCGGGCCACGGCGCGCTTCAACCAGACGCTGAACATGCGCTACTCGACACTGCCGGCGCAGTTGGGCCTCATCGTCTATATGGTCACCATGCTGGTCGCCTCCCTCGGCATCACCCGTGAGCGGGAGCGCGGCACCATGGAACAGCTTGCTGTGACCCCCATCCGGCGCACCGAACTGCTGGCCGGCAAGGCTGTTCCTGTCCTCATTATCGCCCTGACCGATTTCATGCTCATGCTGTTGGTCGTTACCCGCGTCTATCAGGTGCCCATGCGCGGCTCGCTGGCCCTCCTGCTGGGGCTGACCACCCTTTACATCGGTGCCGAGATGGGTATGGGGCTGATTATCTCCAGCATGGCGCGCAGTCAACAGCAGTCCCTCCTGCTGGTCTTCCTCATTGGCGTCCTGAACGTGGCCTTCTCGGGATACCTGGTGCCGACGGAGAACATGCCCTTGCTGTTGAACCGGCTCTCCTACTTGTTTCCTCTCCAGCATTATATGACGATACTGCGGCAGGTGATGCTGAAGGGGGCGGCCCTGGCGGATGTCCTGCCGGATACGGCGGCCATCTTCCTGCTGGGGACAGTCATCGCCGGTGTCGCCTATTCCGTCGTACAGCGGCGGCTGGACTGAGAGGTCAAGCTATGCGCGACTTGGCAGAATTAACGCCCCAGCAAAAGGAAATCGTGCAGAGACCGGCCCAAGACAATGACACCATTTTCATCGCCGGCACCATCGGCGCCGGCAAAAGCACCGCGCTCTGGCACCGCCTGCTCCATCTGCTCCAGCTCCCCGTGCGCGGGGAATCCATCCTCTTTCTGGTGCCCGATCGCGGCCTGCGCGACCATATCGAATCCATGCTGATCCGCCAGGCGCTGGTGCCGCACGGCCGGCCCACCATCACCACGTATTACGGCCTTGCCCGGCACATGGTGGACCTCTTCTGGCCGGCGGTCGCCGCCCAGGCCGGCTTCGCCCACCCGGAGCGCGACCCGGTCTTCCTGACCTATGAGACCGCTCAGTTCCTCATGTATCAGGTCATCCAGCCGCTCATGGATGAGCACGCCTATTTCCATGACGTGCGGGTGCGGCCCCGCCGGCTCACTTCCCAACTGCTGGACAACCTGAACAAAGCCGCCATCAGCGACTTCCCATATACCGAAATCCGCGATCGTCTGGCCCAGGCCATCCCCGGCGCCGGCGAAGCCCTTTACTGGCAGGTGCAGGAATGCCTGACGCGCTTCCGTCAATTGTGCCTGGAGCGCAACGCGCTTGACGTGTCCCTGGTCATCGAGGTCTTCCATCGCTACCTGCTCCCCCACCCGGTCTTTTGGGCCTTTTTCTCGCGCCATTTCCGCCACCTGATCGTGGATAACGTCGAGGAAACCGTACCGGTGGAACAGGACCTCATCCGACGCATGCTGGCAGTCTGCGATTCGGCCGCGCTGGCCTATGACATCGGCAGCGGGTACCGCATCCTGTTGGGCGTAGACCCAGAAGGGGCCTGGGACCTGCGCCAGGCCTGCCGGCATGTCGTGGACCTGGACGATGTGTTCGTGCCCAACCCGCAGATCGCCGGCTTCGCCGGCCGGCTCGCCGGCATCCTTATGGAGGGCAGGGCCGAGCCAGGACCGTCCGCGGAAGCCCTGCGCGATCACATCTACCTGTATCAAACCACCTACCGCTCCGACATGATCCGCTGGGTCGGCGAGCAGGCCGCCGCGCTGGTGCAGAGCGGCGTGCCGCCAGCGGAAATCGCCATCATCGCCCCCTACGTGGACGGCGTCCTGCGCTTCGGCCTGCAAGAGGCCCTGCGTGCGCACGGCATTCCTTTCCGCATCCTGCGCCGTTGGATGAGCTTTCGCGATGATGCCGTCGTGCGCGCCCTGCTGACGCTCTCCTCCCTCGCCCATCCCGAGTGGGAGCGCTTTCCCCAGCCGCAGGAAGCGGCCGAGGCGCTGGCACTGCTGATCCCCGACCTCGACCTGGTGCGCGCCGCCCTGCTGGTCTCCGTCCTGTATGAGCCGCGCGCTGGCCTGAAGGATGCCGGCGAACTGGATGCCCGTTTGCGCGAACGCATCGGTTTCGCCGCCGTCGAGCGCTACCAGGAGCTGTACCAATGGCTGAAGGAGTACGCCGCCGGCCAGCCGCTGACCTTCGACCGCTTCCTCAGCCGCTTCTTCGAGGAGGTGCTCTGCGGCAAGGGGTTCTGGCCTCCCGAAAACCTGGACGCCCACCGCGCCTGCTCCCGCCTCATCGAATCGGCGCGCAAGTTCCGCCGGGCGGCGCCGGCCCTGGGCGGCCTGGACCCCGAATCCCCACAGCTTGGACAGCATTACCTGACGATGATTGACCAGGGCGTCGTTGCCGCGCGTTATGTCGAGCGAGCGGCGGAGAATGACGCGCCGGCCGTGCTGATCGCCCCGGCCTACGCCTATCTGCTGGAAAACCACAGCTCCGACGTGCATTTCTGGGTGGACGTGGGCGCCCCGGAGTGGTGGCGGCCTCCTCATCAGCCGCTTACGAACCCCATCGTGCTGTCGCGGCGCTGGCAGGCCGGCCAGACATGGGACATGGACCACGACCTGGCCCTGCGCAACCGGCTGATGGTGCGCATGATCGAGGGCCTGGCCCGGCGCTGTCGCCGGCGGGCCTATCTCTGCGCCAGCGACATCAGCTCCATCGGGCACGCGCAGGACGGCCCCTTCCTCACCACTGCCCTGCGCGTCCTGGCCGGGGAGGTTCAGCCATGATGCAACTGCGGCGCTCCCAGCAGGAGGTTCTGGCATACACTGGCGGATACATGGCGATTTCCGCTGTGCCCGGTAGCGGCAAAACCACCACTCTTTCCCTGCTCGCCGTGGAGCTGATCGAGCGCCATGGGTTCGGCCGGCTGGATGACCAGAGCCTGCGCCGGCGCCTGCTCCAGGAACGCGCTCAGAGAACTGGCAAGCCGGCGGCCGAGGCAGAGCCGGAACTGCCCCAGGTGCTCATCGTCACCTTCTCCAACGCCGCGGTGGCCAACTTCAAGAGCAAGATCGCCGGCTTCCTGCGCGAGCGCGGCCTCCCTCAGCATGCCGGCTACGACGTGCGCACCCTCCACAGCTTAGCCCATTGGATCGTCCAGCAGGCGCCGGCGGACGTGGGCCTGGACCAGGAATACGATATCCTGGGGGAGATCGAGTTTCACCGCGACGTGCTCGCCGCCGTCCAGTATTACCTGAACATGCGCCGGCAGGCAGTCCTTGAGACATTGGGGGCTCCTGAATCCGTGTCGGACGTGGATCTGCGCAAGCTCCTGCGCGAGCTGGCGATCACGACCATCCGCACGGCCAAGATGATGCGCCTGCGTCCCGATGAGCTGATGCGCCGGCTGGCCGGCATCGCCGACGGGCCGGTGGTGCGGCTGGCCATGTTGGGCGCAGAAATGTACGCCGTGTACCAGGATTACCTTCGACAGCGGGCCTCCCTCGACTTTGATGATCTGGTTTGGCTGGCGTATGACCTGCTCCAGAAAAACCCTGGGCTTCTGCGCCGGCTTCAGCGCCGCTGGCCCTATATCCTGGAGGATGAGGCCCAGGACAGCTCCCCTCTGCAGGAGAAAATCCTCGCCCTGCTGAGCGCGGCACATCACAACTGGGTGCGCGTCGGTGACCCCAATCAGGCCATCAATGCGACATTTACCTCAGCCGACCCGCGCTATTTCCGCCGCTTCTGCGAGCGCGCGGATGTGCGCCTGGTGAGACTGGATGAGGCCGGCCGCAGTGCCCTGCCCATCATCCACCTAGCCAATCACCTGGTCAAATGGACCTGCGAGAAGCATCCCGAGCCGGAAATCCGCCGGCGCGCCTTTGCCCTGCAGATGATCCGCCCCGTCCCCAAGGGAGACCCCCAGCCCAACCCGCCGGCCGAGGAAAGCGCCGTCCATCTGACGCGCGAATTCCCCACTTGGGAAATGGAGGTGCGCGAGATATGCCAGCGGGCGAAGCGGTACGTGCAGACCCATCCGCACGACACCGTCGCCATCCTCGTGCCCACCAATATCCTGGGGAGTCAAGTGGTCAAGCAGTTGAGCGAGCTGGGGGTCAATTACGAGGACCTCTTGCGGGAACCGACCCAGGCGCGCTCTGTCCTGCGGGGGCTGGCCGGCATCGTGAGTTTCGCCGCCGCCCCCCGCAAAGGCGAGCATCTGGCGGAGCTGTTCCGCACCCTGGTCGAGGCGCATGTATGGGAACTGCCGGCGGAGCTGAACCTGCCCCGCCTGCTGGCCGTACTGCGCAGTGTCCAGCCGGAGCGACTGCTCTTCCCAGAACCGGGCCGGAGCCGGCGGCAGGCATTCCCGCCCATACAGGACGTCCCAGAGGAGGTGTACGCGGTCATCGAGGACTTCGCCGAGCACGCCGCCGGCTGGCTGCGCGCCTCACTGCTCCCCATTGATGAATTCGTGCTCACCATTGGCACCGAGCTGTTCCACAGCCCGTACCAGCTCGCGCTGGTCCAGCAGGTCGCCGCCACCATGCGCCGTGCCGCCGACATGAACCCCTCCTGGCGTCTGCCGGACCTGGCGCGCGAGCTGGCCGATTTGAGCAGTGACCCGCGCGGCCTGCCGCAGATGGGCTTCCGCGAGCTGGGCTACACGCCCCAGCCCGGTGTGGTCAACGTCGCCACCCTGCACGGCGCCAAAGGGCTGGAGTGGGACCTGGTGTACATCCTGGGGGCGGACAGGGCCTGGTTCCCCGAACAGCCGGATCAGGTCTGGATGGAAAGCTGGGGCATCCTGGAAGGGAGCGAACGGGAGGAGGTCACGGAATTGATCCGTGCCCTGTCGGACGAGGCGGGCCTGCCGCGCGGCGCTCATTCGCCCACACGGGAGGCGCAGTTGGAGCACATCGCCGAGCGTCTGCGCCTGCTGTATGTGGGCATCACGCGGGCGCGCTGCCGGCTGTGTATCAGTTGGAGCAAGCGCCGGCTGGTCAGCGGGCCTTTCGGCAACCTGCGGGATATGGAGACCGAGATCGCGCCGGCCCTGGAACACCTGCGCAAATTCCATGCACGCGCCGCCCAAGAGGCGCCCATCAGCGAGGTAGAACTATGATGCGGGAAGCGTTTGCCGGCCTGGCGGCTGTTCAGGCACCCTTCGTCTTTACCCAGTCGAACCTGCAGGACTTCGACCGCTGTCCGCGCCGCTTTTACCTGCGCTGGATCGCCCGCATCGAGTGGCCGCAGACCGCCCTTTCCCGAGACCATGAAATGGACCTGCTCCATCGCTCCCGCTTCCACCGGCTGGTCCAGCAGTGGCTGTTGAACATCAGCGTCAGCCATATCATAGAATCGGAGCCGGCCGACTCGCCCCTACGGTTATGGTGGCAGGCCTTCCTGGACCATCCCCCTTCTCTGCCGGCCGGCCCACGCTTCCCAGAGGTCGAACTGGCCGCACCGATGGGGGAACATGTGCTCCTGGCACGCATGGACCTGCTGGCGGTGGAGCCCCGCCGGCGGCTGACCATCTTCGACTGGAAAACCGGCCTCTTTTATCCTCAGCTTGACCAGTTGAGGGAAAGCTGGCAGACGGTGGTTTACCGCTATCTGGCGGTAGAGGCCGGCGCCCCCTACTTCGGCGAGCCAGCAGTACCCGCCGATGCCGTCGAAATGATTTACTGGTTTTCCGAATACCCGGCGACACCACTCATCCTGCCCTACTCCGCCGAGGAGCATGCTTCGGCGAAGGAGCGCCTGCGGGAGCGGATTGCGCATATCGCCTCCCTGCCGGCCGACGGCTTCACACCCTGCGAGGACGAGCGGACCTGTGTCCTCTGCCCGTACTGGGGATACTGCGGCCGGTCGAAATCGGAGGAGGTGCTGGCCGGTGCCGACATTACCGCCGGCCAGGCCGACGAATGGGATTGGTCGGACATCCCAGAATTTGAATATTGATCGAGGGCATATGCCGCAAGCGACATGGATTGACCCGCCGGCGACACAGGTCCCACCAGAGCTCTCCCTGGCCATCGGGGGACACCCCCTAGTGGCGGAACTGCTGGCGCGCAAGGGAATCATGACCCCGGAGGCCGCGCTGGCTTTCCTCAACCCGCGCTATTATCGGCCGGCCTCGCCCTTGGAACTGCCTGATGCCGGCGCGGCTGTGGAACGGCTCGCCCGTGCCGTTCAGAAGCACCAGCCGATAGTCGTCTGGGGCGATTTCGACGTGGACGGGCAGACCGCCACGGCCATCATGTTCTCCGCCTTGCAGACCCTGGGCGCGTTGGTGCGCTTCTATATCCCCCACCGGCAGGAAGAACCGCGCGGGCTGAACCAGCCGGCGCTCAAAGAACTGCTGGAAGCCGGCCTGCAGGTGCTGGTCACCTGCGACTGCGGAGTGGGCGACCTGGCGGAGCTTCAGTTCTTGCGGGGTCAGGGTGTGGACGTCATCATCACCGACCATCACGATATGCCCTCGGCGCCGGTGCCGGCACTAGCAGTGGTGAACCCCAAGCGGCTCCCGCCTGCGCATCCCTGCTACTCCCTGGCCGGTGCCGGCGTGGCGTACAAGCTGGCTGAGGGCCTGTTCGAACATTTCGGCCGCGGCCGCATGGTCGAGCAGTTGGCGGACCTGGTGGCCCTGGGCACCATCGCCGATGTGGTGCCGCTCCTGCAGGACAACCGCTACCTCGTGCAGATTGGACTGCCGCGCCTGGCCAGCGGCCGGCGCGTCGGCCTGCGTGCCTTGCTGAACGCCGGCAGTATCGAGCTGTCCGACATTGACACGACCCCGGTCATGTATGAGCTGGCGCCGGCCCTCAACGCGGTCGGCCGGCTGGCCCACGCCGAACTGGCCGTGCGCCTGCTCCTGACCGAGGACAAGCGCCAGGCAGAGGAATGGGCGGTGGAAATCCTCGGCCTGAACGAGGAGCGGCGCTATCAGACCAACCTGGCCATGAGCATGGCCATGGAGCGGCTGGAGGCCATGCCGCGCCCCCTGCCGCCGGCCATCGTCCTGGCCAACCGACAGTGGCACCCTGGCGTAGTCGGCATCGTCGCCGGCCGGCTGGCCGACATGTACCACCGGCCGGCTGTGGTCATCAGCATCGGCCCGGATGGCATGGCGCGCGGCTCCGCCCGCTCTGTCCCCGGCATTGACATCCATCAGGCCATCCTTCAGCAGAAAGACCTGCTGGTCGCCGAAGGGGGACACCCCATGGCCGCCGGCTTCTCCCTGCGCGAGATGGACCTGGACGAGTTCACCCATCGGCTCATCCAGACGGTGCGCCATATGACCACTCAGCAGGTGCTGGAGCACACCCTGCTGATTGACGCCTGGGTGCGCTGGGATGAGCTGAGCCTGGCGTTGTACGATGACCTGGCGCGCCTGGCGCCTTTTGGAGAAGGCAACCCCGCACCGATCCTAGCCGCGCGCGGACTAACCCTGGCATCCATCGAGACAGTGGGAGAGCGCCGCGAGCACTACCGCCTGCGCCTGACCGATGAAGCCGGCGTCACGCATGAGGTGGTCTGGTTCAACGGGGACCGCGACTTGCTCCCCCAGGGTTCGCTGGACCTAGCCTTTACCCTGCGGCAGAACCTGTACGGCGGGACGCGCCGCATGCAGATTGAGCTGGTAGCAGTCCGCCGCACGCCGGCCGCCCCTATCGTGGTCCCCGTGCCTGAGCACACCGTCGAAGTCCTGGACCTGCGGGCCTCCCCCGATGCCGCCGGCGTGCTCGGGCATTGGGCGGAGCGCGCCGCGGCCGGTGAGCCCATCGCCTTATGGGGAGAGGGCCGGGGCGCCGGCGCGTTCCCCTTCCTACAGCGGCGCGATCAGCTCCAGCCGGCGGAGACGCTGGTCATCTGGAGCGTGCCGCCCGGCCCCGATGAGTTCTCCGCGGCACTGGCAAAAACCGCGGCGCGCCGGCTGGTTCTGCTGTACGGCGACTGCCCGCCGGCCGACCTGCGCACCTTGCTAATGGACCTGATGGGCCTGGTCAAGCACACCCTGCGCACGAAGCGCGGGGAGGCCCGTCTCACCACCCTGGCCGGCGCCATCGCCCAGCGGCCGGAAACGGTCCTGCTGGGGCTGGAACTGCTGAGCGATTTGGATGTCTGCATGTTCGAACGCGTCGGCGAGGACGGTCTCTTCTTCCTCCGCTACCGTCCACAGACCGTCCACTGGGCCGACGTCATCACCTCACCCATTTCCAGCTCCCTGCGCCGTCTGCTGGATGAAACCGCGGCCTACCGGCGGTTTCAACTGCAGGCGCGTTTGGAGCAGATACTGCCGGCCGGCTTTCGACAGATAAACTCATCACCGCACCCCAAGGTTTAACATAAAGAATTGGGGCGGTGGGCGCGGCCGGCGCCCAAATATGTTACAATATCAACAGCTTGTACCGTGCCCCTGTGCCTGATGAGGGAGGTTTCACATGCCGCAGTGTCCGCAGTGCGGTGGAGAATTGAGCGGCGAAGAGGTCGTGTGCCCCCACTGTCTGGCCCGGTTGAGCGCCGCGCCGGCGGAAGACAAAGCCGCCGAGGCGCCGCGCCAGCCCAAAGCCCGCTTCCGCCCGGTGGAGGTCCGCCTTCCGGAAGAAGCAGAGCCTGCCCCTGGCCGGAGTGTGCGCCCTGAGCGCCGGCGTGTGCCCCTCTTCCGCGACGAGGAGGCCGTCAAGACCCTTTCCGGCGCCGAAGCGGCGCCGGCCGCGCGCCGGCCTGTGCGCGGCACTCGACAAGCGGCCCCTCCCAAAACCATCGTCCTATCGGGCCGGCTTGGCCGGCTGTGGTGGCTCGTGCTCGCCGCCGCCTTCCTGGCCGTGCTGGCGCTGGGTGTGTCCATCGGCCGGCTCCAGGCACAGCCGCGCCAGCCGGTGGTCGCCACCCCCGATCTGCTGAAAGTCGGTCAGGAGCTGTACGATGCCGGCCGCTACGAGGCCGCACAATATGTTTTCGGGCAGGCAGTGGCGGCGGAGATATCCAAACCCCAACCGAACCTGGCGCCGGCGCTGTTGATGATGGGCTGGAGCGCCTACCGCGTGGGAAATTACGATGAAGCGGAGGCGATGTTCGGCGCCGCGGCCGGCATGGCGCCCAATTCTCCCGAACCGTATCTCGGCATCGGGCTGACCTCCATGGCGCGCCAGAACTGGGAGGATGCCGAGGTATGGCTCAACGAGGCCTACTCCCGCGATCCCAATTCCCCGCAGATACTGCGTGCCCTCGGACAGTTCTATTTCCTGCGCGGCAGTGCCTCCACCGCATTGAATTACCTGCGCCGCGCGCTGGAAAAAGCCCCGGATGATGCGGAGACCCGCCGCTGGATGGGGCTGGCGCTGTTCGCAGAAGGGAATTACGAAGAAGCGGTGCAGTATCTCGCTCCCCTTGCCGGCAGTGAGGCCGCCGATGATGATGTCCTGCAGGCGCTCTACGAGAGCTACATGGCTGTGGCACAGTACGACCAGGCGCTCGAGGCCGCCGGCCGGCTGGAATCCCTGCACCCCGACGACCCCGAACCGCGCTACCTGCGCGGCCAGGCTCAGCTTGGCGCCGGCCAGTTCGAATCAGCTCTGCAAACCTTCCAGGAGGTCATCCAGATGGAGGAACTACGGAGCCTGCTGGATGATTCGCTGCGCCAAATGGGTGTGATTTACTCCCACCTGGAGCAGTATGAGGAGGCATTGAAGCCGCTGGATCGGGCGCTGGCCATCAATCCAGCGGATGTGGAGGCCATGAACCTCAAAGGCTGGGCGCTGGCCCGCATGGGGCAATGCGCGGAGGCCCTGCCGGTGTTCGAGCAGGCGTTGGCGCTGATGCCGGCCCATCAGGGCGCGCAGGAAGGGCGCAAGGCCTGCCGGCAGTGGCTGGGGCTGGAGTAGGGCTGGACAGCAGAATATGGTGGGAAAATGCCGCGAGTCAGGCCAGAGCTGGGCGGAATACGCGCTCCTGGTCATTTTCCTCAGCCTGACGGCCATCTGCCTGTACATCCTGTTGGGCCCCGGGCTGGACCAGGTGTACTATTCCCTGATCGGCGCGCTTGCATCCCCGCCGGCGGCGGTGACCGCCGCACCGAAACCATCTCCTACCCCCCGCATACGCGCATGCACCGCCGGCTGGATCGTCGGCGCCGTCGAAGCGTTGGACATCAACGGCGACGACGCGCCGGATCGCCTGCGTTTCGGCGGGCCGCAGCGCTGTCTCCTGCTTCTGCCGGCGCAGACCCCCTCTGCAGACCCCCTGCTCAGCGACCTGACCGCTGACCCGCCGCGCCTGCGCTGTCTGCAAGCGGCACCCCTGGACCTGAGCGGTGCCGGACCCTGGGACATTCCTGCGGGAATCCTCCTGGGACCAGGCAAGCCGGCCCTCATGACCGGCCGGCTGGTCATCCAGCGGCTCGAAATCACCGTTCAGCGTCTTGAGCTGGAGGGGGAGATGGCCGGCTGGCAGTCCGCAGGAGAGAATGAGCGTTCGACCATCGCCGCGGCGCTGGCCGGCGCTCCGATATCCATACGTCTGCACCTTTCCTGGCGCACCCAGGAGATCCCATTTGCACGGCAGGAATCCACGCAAGAACGGACAACAGCGTGGGGATGGATGAAGGTCCCGCTGAACGTCCCCTGCCCGTGATCCCGCGCACGATCCAGCTCACGAAAGCCCGAGGTCCCTGCGCAGTTGAGGGAGAGCCGCCTCCGCGGCCAGGACGCCGGCCTGATAGATGCGGCCCAGACCGCTGGTGATGCGCAGTTTGTCCGTATCGCCGATGCGCGGCACGATGAGGCAGTCCGCCGCCGGCTCATCCCGCATGGCATTGCGCCGCATGGTCACAAAGGCCAACTGCAGGACATCCAGGATGTTCGCCGGTGGCTCCGTCGGCTCTGCGGCCTGGCTGACGTTCACCGCGATCACATAATCGGCGCCCATCGCCAGCGCCGCAGTGATGGGCAGGTTGTTGACCAGGCCGCCGTCCACCAGCAGGCGACCGTTGTAGGGCACCGGGTTAAAGATGACCGGCAGGGCACTGCTGGCGCGCACCGCCGGCGCCAGCGGACCACTGCGGATAGGCACTTCTTCGCCCGTCAGCAGGTCGGCCGCCATCACCGTCAAAGGAATGGCCAAGTCCTCGAATGTAATGTCCCCTACCAGCTCGCGGAAGTATGCCTCGAACCGGGCGCCGTCGAGAATCCCCATCGAGCGGAGCAGGTTCCACTGCGGCTTGCCCAGCCGGGTCCAGTTGAGGCCGGCGGCAAGCTGAAGCATCTGACGCGTCGACCAGCCGGCGCAGTAGACCGCGCCGACCACCGCGCCGGCGCTGGTGCCGGCCACCACATCGGGGATGATGCCCTCCCGCTCCAGCACGGAGAGCACCCCGATATGGGCGAATCCCCGCTCCGCGCCGCCGCTGAGCACCAGCCCGATGCGCCGGCGGAACGGGAGCCGCCGGCGTATCTGCTCCAGCACCTGCCTGGGCTGACCGATCAGGGACTGCAGTGCTTCCCCCAGGTCCTCGAAATCCATATCCCATCGCAGTCGCATATTGGGCTCCTCGTTCTCCATAAATATTGGGCCAGACAAGGCTGGGGCCGGGCGAGCGGCGGCCGCTCGCCGGCCATCGGGAATACTCGACCCGTATTGTACCACAATGGGGGAGCATTGATAAGCCCCGCCCAGCGCGCTGACCGATTGACAAGCCATATTTCACCCCCTATAATATACGTGAGTTGAAAACCCACAACCGACAAGAGGTACTCGATGATACAACAACTCTCACGCATTTACCCTGTCCGTAAAGGTGGTGCTGAACCGCTTCACTCAAACGGTTGTCCCCTTGGAGTTACTGTGCTCGATCTTTGGCGCTGGAGTGCATCTGATCTGGTAAGCAACGCTACACGTGGAATTTTGGCAGAATTCATCGTTGCCAGCGCGCTTGGCATCAAACTGGATGGCGTCCGAGATGAATGGGGGGCTTTTGACTTAATCACACCCGAAGGGATCTCGGTCGAAGTCAAATCGGCTGCTTACATCCAAAGCTGGAGCCAGCGCGATCTATCGCCTATTACGTTCCGCGTCCCGAAGACAAGGGCGTGGAATGCTGACACCAATGTTCTGGAAGGAGAACCCCGGCGCCAAGCCCAAGTATACGTCTTTGCGCTTCTGGCTCACCAAGACAAGGCATCCATTGATCCTCTGAATGTGGATCAGTGGCAGTTCTTTGTTTTGCCTACCACGGTTCTTGATGCTCGTACTCGCAGTCAGCATTCAATAACTCTGCGCAGTCTTGCGAACCTTGCAGGACAGGCAGTTTCTTACGATGAATTACGCGATGCAGTACGCAGGGCAGCCGGGCAGGGAACGGCAGACTAATAAGCACTTCCACCCGACGCCGCTCTGCTGTGCTGCGCGGCGTAGGAGAGCCGCCGGCCGTTATCTAGCCCTAAGGGGCAAAACAAACACTTAAAGGAGGTGAGCAAAATGGCTTCAGAATCAAGCGTACCACTGGATGCAGCAAGTGCACAACAGAAGACATTCAGAGGATTGCGTCGTTTCAACCTGATCATGGGCTTCCTGCATCTGATTCAGGGCATCTTCATGTGGGTGGTCAGCAACGACAAGACCTATCCAATCTTCACGAATTATCTTACCTTTGACCGCTCCACCTTTACACTGAAGCCCAATCCCCAACTGCTGTACGAACTGCCCTTCGGTCCGGCTGTGGCGCTTTTCCTGCTCATATCGGCCGTAGCCCACTTCTATCTTTCCACCATCGGCTATGGGCGCTATGTAGAAGCTATTTCAAAAACATCGAAACTTATGCTATACTAGTACTTCACCACAATAATTATTGATGATATAGGCGATGGAACTTAAGCCGAGCATCGGTCGTGGTAAAGCGCCATTCGACGGTAGCCTGCGCCGCATTGCG
>CALIBQ010000044.1 GCA_938049385.1 uncultured Anaerolineae bacterium | reverse complement strand
ATTGCCGCCTAGTGGACCCAGGGTAATGAAGAGAAACGCCCTACGCCGGCGCCGGCGTAGGGCGTTTCTCTTCATTACCCTGGGTCCACTAGGCGGCAATCTGTGCCTTTTTCTCACCCAGATACTGCTGGACCTCGGTGCGGGCCTCTTCGAACATCTCGATCAGCCTGGGCGTCCCGCCCTTGAAGGAACCGACCGCCTGGCGGGCACAGGACACACAGCCCTTCATATGGCGGAAACTGCCCGGCCCACAGCTCATACAACCGCCCAACTGAATCACCACCAGAGAAAGCGCCAGTTTGTCTGGATGGGTCTCCGGGAGCGCCGCGATGCGCTCCACAAACTTCTGCCATTTCGCGTCCCGCAGGTCTGCCAGCTCACCCAACAACTGGGGTGGAAAGAACAGCTCCTGGTTTCCTGTCATTGTATCCCACCTTTCTATACATACACCTAACAGTGATCAGCATCCTTATTCAAATGGAAAAGAGCCGGCCGGCTCGGCCGGCCATTTCGCGCATATTATAATGGAATCGATAGATTTTGTCAAGATTGCCGCCCTTTTCTTTCAATTGTAATGATAAAAATGATAGCTATCATCTTTTTGACAGTTTCTGCCATTCATGGTAAGATGAAACAGCAATAGGCACGATAACGCATCAGCCAGGAAACACAGGGATGCACTCCACGCGAACCCAGATTCTACAGCTCATCCGGGACGAGGGACAGGTCACCGTTGACCAATTGGCGGAGAAGCTGAACCTCAGCCCGATGACAATACGTCATCATCTAGCTCTGCTCCAGCGTGACGGCCTGGTCCAGGCGGAAGTGATGCCTTCTCCCGGCCGGCGCGGCCGGCCGCGCCTCACCTACATTTTGACGTCGGCGGGCGCTGAAATGTTCCCTTCCAACGTCACCCGCCTGGCGCATGTCCTGCTAGTGCAGTTGAAGCGGCTGATGCCGCCGGCGGAGCTGAACACATTCCTTGAGGGCGTGGCAGACGCATGGGCAAGCTCTTTCCCTAATGTGGAGGGGATTTCGACCGAGGCAAAACTTGACCAAATTACCATGTTTTTGAATAATATGGGTTATCAGGCCGTTTGGGAATATGCCGGCAGTGTGATCGAATTCCGCATGAAGAACTGCCCGTACCGCTGGCTGGCCGGCCGACATCCGGAACTGTGCCTTGTAGATATGAAGCTGTTACAGCGGCTCACCGGCGGCTTGGTGCAGGTAATACCAGCGGAAAGCCATGATGAACAGAGGGGGGCTTCTCCCCGTATCTGCCGGTACCGGGTGGTATTCCCGCAGTCGGGGGCACTGCCCCGCGGCGGCGTAGCATAAATAGTGATCATAGCCCGAGTTTCGGGTTGTGGATTTGAATCCCAGTAAGGAGGAACAAGGTGGTTGACGAGAAGGATACCCAGATGAAAGAGAAGGTCCAGCAGGTCCTGGAAGCGGTCCGGCCGGCACTGCAGAGAGACGGCGGCGATGTCGAGCTGGTAGATGTCAAGGACGGAGTGGTGCTGGTGCGCCTGCAGGGCGCTTGCGCCGGCTGTCCCATGTCCCAGATGACGCTGGCATTCGGCATTCAGCGCATCCTGAAGGAAAAGATCCCAGAGGTTCAGCGCGTCGAGCCTGTCATCTGATCAGGGCCTACTCCTCGGCCCCTGCGGCAGAAATGCCCAGGGGCCGCCGCATTTTTACGAATGCATCACTCGAACAGACTGCGCAGGACGCGCAGGTTCTCCACATCCTCTTTCAGGTCTTTGCCTTTGGGGGTCTCCAGCACCATCGGGCGAGCGACAAAGCGGGGATCGTTCAGCAACATACGGAAGGGCTCCAGCCCAAGCACGCCCTGCCCGATATGGGCATGGCGATCCACGCGCGAACCCACCGGTCGCGCCAGGTCGTTCAGATGAAACATGCGCACCCGGTCAATGCCCAACAGGGCATCCCATTCTGCCCACACAGCTTCATAGCCGGCGCGCGTGCGGATATCCCGGCCGGCCGCGGCCACATGGGCAGTATCGAGACAAAAGCCGATGCGCTCCGGCTGATGCACCCGTTCCAGGATGGCGCGCAGCTGGCCGAAGGAACCACCCAGCACCGTCCCCTGGCCGGCCGTGGTCTCCAGCCATATCTCGACTTTCCCAGGCACCTGCAGAAGCGCCCGGTTGATCGCCTCGGCAACCCGCGCCAGGCCGGCCTCCTCGCCGGCGCCCATGTGCGCGCCAGGATGAATCACCAGGCCCGGCAGTCCAAGCTGTTCCGCCCGCTGAAGCTCGATCACAAAGGCTTCCAGAGAGCGTTCCCATAACCTATCATCAGGGGAAGCGAGGTTAATCAGGTAGGCGGCATGCCCGACAACGGGGAAAATGCTGTGCGCGCGCTGAAACTCTTGAAAGCGCTGAATCTCGCCGGCATCCAGCGGTTTTGCCCGCCATTGATTGGTGTTCTTGGTGAAAATCTGGACCGTCTCACAGCCGATGCGGGCGCCTCGTTCGATGGCTTTATCCACTCCGCCGGCGATGGACATGTGTGCTCCCAGGCGCGGACGCAGACGTGTCATGCGGCGCGGTTCTCCGCCGCGCCGGCGCGCGGTTGATACGGCTTCAGCCAAAGAGTGAAGGTGCTCCCCACCCCCAGCTCACTTTCCACCGTCAGATGGCCGCCGTGCGCTTCAGCGATCCACTTGGCAATGGATAAGCCCAGCCCCGTGCCGCCAGTCTGACGGGATCGTGCGCGGTCGGAACGGTAGAAGCGCTCGAAGATATGCGGCAGGTCCTCTTTGGCGATGCCCACCCCTGTGTCGGCCACACTCACCTGCACCCAATCCTCGCGGCGGTACAGCGAGAGGCGCACTGTGCCGCCGGCCGGCGTATATTTGATGGCATTATCCACCAGGTTCAGCAGTAACTGATGCAGGCGATCGCGGTCACCCAGCACCAGCGCCCGGTCCTCATGCCCCAGCTCCACCCGCACGCCGTCAGCCATCAGCAGTGCCTGGCGGTAGACATCCAGCAGAACAGCGTCCAGCTCTACAATTTCTTGCTTTATTTGCACGCCGGCATCCGCCTGCGAGAGCAGGAGCAAATCTGCCACCAGCCGAGACATGCGGGTGATTTCCCCTTCCATCGTCTGCAGGATATCCTGAATGTCCTCGGGGGAAAGCCGTTCCATCCCACGGCGGAGCAGGTCCAGATTCCCCCGCAGGGTCGTGAGCGGGGTGCGCAGTTCATGCGACACATCCGCCACCAACCGCTGTTGCTGTTGGAACAGCTCCTCCAGCCGGCCGAGCATCTCGTTGAAGGTGTCGGTCAAGTGGGCCAGCTCATCCTGCGTGCGCACGGCCGGCAGACGCCGGGACAAGTCCTCAGCACGGGAAATCTGCAGGGCGGTCTGCGTGATCTGGTCAATGGGACGCAGTGCCGCGTGCGACATGAAAGCGCCCACGCCGGCGGCCAGCAGGAGCGTGAAAGCCACCCCCAAACCGATCGCATAGCGCGCCGTCAGCAGGGTCGCATCCACATCGTGCAGGGACATACCGACCTGCACCACGCCGATGATGGTCTCCCCTTCCAGCGGGTCCAAGATGATCAGCGGCGCGCTGTATATCCGGAGCCGGGCCTGCGCGGTGGTGAGCGTATACAGCACGGCACTGCCGGCCAGGTTCTGGTCAAAGCTCTCGCGCCGGATGGGCAGGAAGTTATCCCCCAGGTTGGCCGACCGCGCCACGATATTCCCCTGCCGGTCCAGAATCTGCACAAAGGTGTTGGAGGTGGAGAACACATCCACCGGCGGGATCTGCACCTGCCGGGTGATGAGTAGACGCAAGGGGTCCGTCTGCGTTTGGATATAACTGCTGATCTCGCCGGCGCGCGAGCGGATCGTATCATCCACCTGCTCGTACAGCACCTGGCTGAGGAGGGAATAGAGCGCCAGGCTGAACAGGAGAAGAATGGCCGCCAGGATACCGGTGTACCAAAGGGTCAGGCGGGTGCGGATGGACATCCCTTTCCTCCCGGCCGGCGCATTCACGCCTCCCTCAGGACGTAACCAACCCCGCGCACGGTATGGATCAGACGAGGTTCCCCGTTGGCCTCCAGCTTGGCTCGCAGGTAGCGGATGTATACCTCGATGATGTTGGATTCGCCGCTGAAATCGTAGCCCCAGATGCGCTCGTACAACTGCTCACGGGTCAGCACCTGGCGGGGGTGGCGCATGAAGGTCTCCAGGACGTCGAATTCTCGGGCAGTGAGTTCAATGCGCCGGCCGCCGCGCGTCACCTCGCGCGTAGCAGGATGCAGGGTCAGGTCAGCAAACTGCAGGATTTCCTCTTCCGCCGCCGCCCGTCGGCGCAGGAGCGCCCGGATGCGCGCTAGCAGTTCATCAAAGGCGAAGGGCTTGACGAGGTAATCATCAGCGCCGGCGTCAAGGCCGGCCACTCGGTCACGCACCGCATCGCGCGCGGTCAGCATCAGGATCGGCATATCAAGGCCGGCGTCTCGCAGAGCCTTACATACTTCGATCCCGTCTATCGCCGGCAGCATGATATCGAGGATAATGAGGTCTGGTTTCTGCTCCACCGCCGCGTCCAGGCCGCTCTCACCGTCATAGGCGACCTGCACCTGATACCCTTCCAGGGTCAGCCCGCGGCGGATGAAATCCGCGATCTTGCGCTCGTCCTCTATCAGCAGGATGCGCCGGCCACTGCTTTCCGCCTTCATCATCCACACCTGTTCTCCATGTTCTTGCGCGCGGCTATTCTATCACAGCGCGGGCCGGCCGTCAACGGCCTGGCGGCTGAAGCCATGGCAACAAATGCGAAGCGTGCGCAGGCAGGCTTCGCAGGCACAGCCGCAGTTTCAACTGCCAAGCGATGAGCAACACCCGCAAATCGAAAGACAATCTTGACCTTTTCCACACCCTCTCGAGTACTTGCGCCAGCGAGGCTTTGCAAAGCCAGGATAATCTGGTATGCTTCAGGGGCCGCCGCCCATAGGGCAAGCAAGGTATAAGCGCGCATCTGCCCTGCAAGCCGTAAAGGGAAAATTGACCCGGAGCGCCCCGGTATGTACAATGTCTCATATGGAACAAGAGCGACTGCTGGACCTGTATATCGTTATCGTGAATTACAACACGCGCGACCTACTGCGCTACTGTCTGGCCTCCATTTACGAGAGCCGGGGGCAGTTCTCGTTCGACGTATGCGTGGTGGACAACTGCTCCACGGACGGCAGTGCCGAGATGGTGCGTCGCGAGTTCCCGCAGGTCACCCTTATCGAAAGCCCGTACAACGGCGGCTACGCCTACGCTAACAATCTGGGCCTGCGCCAGGCCGAGGCACGCTATTACCTTCTGCTGAACCCGGACACGGTTCTGCCGCCCTCAGCGCTGGCGGAGATGCTGGCCTTTATGGACGCGCACCCGGACGCCGGCGCTGCCGGCCCCCGCCTTCTGCTCGCTGATGGAAGCTTGGACCTGGCCTGCCGGCGCAGTTTCCCCACGCCGGCCATCTCCTTCTACCGCCTGACCGGCCTCTCGCGGCTGTTCCCGCGCAGTCCGCGCTTCGGCCGCTACAACCTCACCTGCCTGGACCCCAACCTTACCACCGAAGTGGATTCCGTGGTCGGGGCCTTTATGATGGTGCGGCGCGAGGCGCTCCAGCAGGTGGGCCTGCTGGACGAAGACTTCTTCATGTACGGCGAGGACCTGGATTGGGCCTTCCGCATGAAGCAGGCCGGCTGGAAAATCTATTACAACGCTGACGTCAGCGTCCTTCACTATAAACGTGCCTCCAGCCGGCACAGCCTGAAGGCCCAGGTCGAATTTTACCGCGCCATGTACCTCTTCTTCCGCAAGCATTATGCCCAAGACACGCCGTTCTGGCTCTCTGCCTTGATCATCGCCGGCATCTATCTGGCCGGCGCCCTGAACGTAGGCCGCTTCTGGCTGACCCGCCAGCTGCGCCGGGGTACCCCAGCGGAGGTGAGCTGATGGATACACCCTCGCGAGCCAGAGCCACACGCGCCGAAATTATCTTCACCATGACCATGCTCCTGCTGGACGTAGTCATGAATGTGGTGGCCTTCCTTCTGGCCTACCGACTGCGCCTGCTCACGGAACACCAGAACGTCGCTCCGCTGTCCGATTACGGCGGTATGCTTGCCCTGCAGGTAGTGGTCATGCTGGCCGTCTTCCTGATGTTCCGTCTGTACCAGCGTCCGCGCGCCCGCTCCCGGCTGGACGAGATATCGGCGGTCTGGTCGGCGGTCACCGTTGGCGTGCTGGTGACGGTAGCGCTGACCACCCTGCTTTACAAAGACCAGGTTGATGCGCCGCGGCTGATGGTGGTGTATGACTGGGTGCTCGCCGGCCTGCTCATCTCGCTGGGCCGGCTCATCCACCAGCAGTTGGTGCGCGCCCTGCGCGCTCGCGGCATCGGCGTGGCCCGGGTACTGCTCATCGGCACCACCGAGGTCGGCCGCATGATCCAGCAGAAAATCATCCATTCGCCGGCTCTGGGCTACCGGGTGGTCGGCTACGTGACCCATGAGGAGAACGCCCCTAAGGCCATCCTCGGCGCGCCGGTGCTGGGACGCATCGAGGACATCCCCCGCATCATCACCGAGCAGGGGGTGGATGAGGTCATTGTGGCCATGCCGGAGGCCAGCCGGCGCGAGATCCTCGACATCCTCTCCCTGTGCGACGCCGGCAAGGTCAGCATTCGCGTTTTCCCGGACGTCTTCCAAATTATCGCCGCCGAGCTTTCCATCGGCGCATTGGACGGCCTGCCTCTGCTGACCATCCGCGACCCCGCCATGCGCGGCTGGCGCCTGGCCGTGAAGCGCGCTATGGATATCGTCGTCAGCGCATTGGGGTTGATCTTCCTATCCCCCATGATGCTGTTGACCGCCCTGCTTATCAAGCTGGACTCGCCGGGACCGGTCTTCTACTATCAGGAGCGCATGGGCCTCGATGCCCGTCCGTTCTGGATGATCAAATACCGCTCCATGCGCCAAGACGCGGAGAAGGACGGCCCCGGCTGGACCAGGGAGAATGACCCGCGCCGCACCCGCCTGGGAGCCATCATTCGCCGGCTCTCCATTGATGAACTCCCCCAGCTCATCAACGTCCTGTTGGGGGACATGAGCCTGGTGGGGCCGCGCCCAGAGCGCCCTATCTACGTCGAGCAGTTCCGCCGAAGCATCCCGCGCTACATGGACCGCCACCGGGAGAAGGCCGGCATCACCGGCTGGGCGCAGGTCAACGGCCTGCGCGGCGATACCTCCATCGCCGAGCGCACCAAGTACGACCTCTGGTACATCGAGAACTGGTCGCTCATGCTGGACATCAAAATCCTTATCCGCACGGTGCTGAAAATCTTCACCGATCGGCAGGCGTATTAAGGCGCCGGCAGGGATAATATTGGCAAAGCCGGCGAAATACGGTATAATGCCTCGGGCAAATCCTCGAGGTAAAGGGAAAACTGCATGGAGATTACCTGGTTAGGCCACGCCTGCTGTCGCATCCGCGAGATGGGCGTCACCATCATCACCGACCCATATGACGAGACCACCGGCTACACCCTGCCGCGGCTGAAGGCGGATATCGTCACTATCAGCCATGACGACCCCCATCATGCCTATGTGAAGGCTTGCAAGGGGAACCCCTTTATCATCGCCGGCCCAGGCGAATATGAGATCAAGGGGGTATTCATCACCGGCATCGCCACCTTTCACGACAAAAAGCAGGGGAGCCAGCGCGGCCCTAACACCGTCTACCTCTACGAGTTCAACGGCCTCAGCGTGTGCCACCTGGGCGACCTCGGCCATGTGCCCACCCAGGCACAGATCGAGGCCCTGGGACATATTGATGTCCTGCTGGTGCCGGTAGGAGGGCATCAGTGCCTGAAGGCCGCCGAGGCCGCCGAGGTCATCAGCCTGCTGGAGCCGCGCATCGTGGTGCCCATCCATTACAAGACAAAGTTCACCACTCTGCCGCTCGCCGGCCTGGATGTCTTCCTGAAAGAAGTGGGCATTTCCATGCCCGAGCCGCTGGATGTGCTGAAGGTCACGCCGGCCAGCCTGCCGGAGGAAACCCAGATTGTGGTGCTGAACCCCCGACAGGACTGAGCCGGTGCCGGATATTCTGCCGGCCGCATAGCCAGGAGGGCGTTCATGCGACTGTTCAAGCGTCCGCCGATAGTCTTCATATTGGTATGCCTGGCGCTGGGGCTTATGGTGCTGTCCGCCTGCTCGGGCAGCGCGCCGGCCCCCGGCAATGCCGCCGCCTACCTGAAATCCGGCCGGCAGGCCCAGCAGGCCGGCGACCTGGCCGGCGCCGAAAAGAACCTGCGCAAGGCCATCGAGCTGAACCCCAACCTTGCCGAAGCCCATTTCGTCCTGGGCAATGTCCTGGCAGACCAAGGCCGCTTCTCCGAAGCGGCCTCCGAATACGAGGCCGCCCTGCGCCTCAATCCCCGGAACCCGGACGCCCTCTCCAATTTAGCGGTGGCCTACGCCCATATGGGCAAATGGGACGATGCCATCGCGCAGTTACAGAAGGCCATCGCCCTTCAGCCGAATGATGCTGACCTGCACTACAACCTGGGCAGTATTTACGCCCAGACGAACCGCTTCCAGGAAGCCCTGCCCGAGCTGGAGCGGGCGCGCGAGCTGAACCCTGAGCTGGCCGAGACCTATCTGGCGCTGGGCTACACGTACAAGGGATTGGACCGAACCGAAGAAGCCATTCAGGCCTTGGAGACTTTTCTCGCCAAAAGCCAGGACCCCCAGTGGCGCGCCACCGCCGAAGACCTGCTGAACCAACTGCGAGGTACACCGTGAACTACATCAAGACCATCCTGGATAACGGCCTGATCCTCCTGACCATCCCTGTGCCGTACGTTCGGTCGGTGGCCATTTCGGTATTTGTTGCGGTCGGCTCGCGCTACGAGCCGGATGAGGACGCCGGCGTCTGCCACCTCATCGAACATATGCTTTTCAAAGGCTCCTCCCGCTGGCCCACCGCCCGCGCCATCTCCGAGACCATCGAAGGCATTGGGGGGGTCATCAACGCCAGCACCGGCCGCGAGACCACTTTATACTGGGTGAAGATCGCCCAGCCCCATGAACACGTTGCGCTGGAGCTACTGGCTGACATGCTCATGCGCCCCATCATGGACCCCGAGGAATTCGCCAAGGAACAGCGGGTGGTCATCGAGGAAATCAATATGCTGTATGACTCGCCGGAGTCGCTGGCACAGATGACCATCAACAACCTGGTCTGGCCGGCCCACCCGCTGGGCCGGGACATCAGCGGCACGCGCGAATCGGTGCGCGGCATCACCCGCGACAAACTGCTGGCATACATGGACCAGTATTACGGCCCGCCCCGCGTCGTCATCAGCATCGCCGGCGCCATCGAGCCGGCGCAAACCCGCGACCAGGTAGAAGCCCTGTTCCGGGACTGGCGCAAGGTGCCCGGGTGCGACCCCCTGCCCTACCATAACGCGCCGCACACCGAGGCAAAAGTGGTCTTCAAGGACACGGAGCAGGCCCATATCTGCCTCGGATTTCCTGGCCTTTCCCGCAATCACCCGGACCGCTTCGTGCTGACCCTGGCCAACACCATCCTGGGGGACGGGATGAGCTCCCGCCTGTTCCAAGAGATACGGGAGCGCCAGGCGCTGGCCTACAGCGTGGATTCATACATCAGCTTCCTGCGGGATACCGGCATGTTGGGGATTTACGCCGGCGTCGACCCATCCCGCGCCGAGCCGGCGCTGGAGGCCATCATTCGCGAACTGCGCCGCATGCGTGACGAACCGATCTCCGCCGACGAGCTGACGCGCGCCAAGGAGTTCAACAAGGGACGGCTCCTGCTCCAGATGGAAAACACCTCCGCCATCGCGAGCTGGTACGGCCGGCAGGAAATCCTGCCCGGCGATGTCTTCTCCGTGGATGAAGTCATCGCCCAGATGGAAGCCGCCACACCCGACGATATCCAGCGCGTCATGCAGGCTGTACTGACCCCCGACCATTTCAACATCGCCGTGGTCGGCCCCTTTGAACAGGAAGACCGCTTCCAACAGTTCCTCTCGGCCCTGTAGCCGCGCCGCCCAGGCGGCGGTTACCGACAAGATGACTGTCTCTGTTTCACTGCCCTGCCCGCGTGCGGGGGCGGTGCTCGGGCCTCGCTAGACGCTGAAGCGCCTGGCTCAGGGTGCGAAACCCACCAGGAGCTTCCACCTCTTCCGCGCGGCTTTCCTCCCCGCAGGGAAGGGCCGGGGATGAGGCACAGCCTCTTTATTTTCCTCCCGCATAGGAGAAACGTCTTTGGCAATGACGATCACCTTTTCACTGCCCCCTTATCCCATTCTTTGACATTCCAAGTATTCCCCGGTTGCGCTGGCATACATAAAGATATATTGACAAACATTATGGCGTTTAGTATAATCGAGATAGTCGGATCGCTTGAATCCTATTAGGCAGTAATCAGGCAGGAATACAGGGGGTAACTCCACATGACAGAGGAAGGAAAGGCCCGCAAGCGCGGCCGGCAAGCAAAAGAGGAACAGCCGCAGAAGAGCTTCAAGGTCCTCGTCGTGGACGACGACCAGGAAATCGGCTACATGTTCCAGCGCCTGCTGGGCGGCCCACAAACGACGGTCACCATCGCTCGCGACGGCTACGAAGCCCTCGAAATGATCAAGTCCGAGCCGTACAATCTCATCTTCCTGGACGTGCGCCTGCCAGGCATGGACGGCGTACAGACGCTGGAAGAGATCAAGAAGCTCAGCCCGGACAGCATCGTGGTCATGATGAGCGGCTATTCGGTGGAAGAGGAGATCAAACGCGCCATGGCGCTGGGCGCGCAGGACTTCATCGCCAAGCCGTTCGAGGATATTGATGAGATCATGACCATCGAAGAAGTGGCGCGCTATCTGAGCCTGCATGAGCTGACCGTGCGCCGGCTGGCCCGCGACGGCGAGATCCCGGCGTTCAAGATCGGCCGGCAGTGGCGCGTCAAAAAAGCCCTCCTGGACCGCTGGATCGAACGCGAAGCCATGCGCAACGTCCAGGAACGCCCTTCCCAGGAACGCAAGGAAAAGGCCTAAGTTCCATCTCTGACCCCAATCCTTCGGAGCCATCGGATGCCGCGCGAACGCGTTCTGGTCGTGGATGACGAGGTAGATGTGCTGGACCTTTGTCAGCGCGTCCTGGAGACAGAGGGCTATCAGGTTGCGCGCGCCTCGGATGGCTGGGAAGCGCTGAATACAGCGCGTGAGCAGACCTTCGACCTCCTGCTCACCGATATCAAAATGCCCGGGTTGGGCGGGCTGGAGCTGGCCCGTGCCATGAAAGAGGGCAACGCCAATCTTGTCTGTGTCACCATGACCGGCTTCAGCACCATGAACCTGGCCATCGAGGCCCTGCGCCTGGGCATTGACGAGTTCATCGTCAAACCCTTTACCCCCGATGAACTGGTCTCCTCTGTCAGCAAGGCGCTGACCAAGGTGCGGCTCCAGCGGGAGAACATCCGTCTGCGGGCTTTAATCCCCCTGTTCGACCTGAGCAAGGCCTTTCTTTCTACGGTCAAAGAGGAAGAAATCCTGGAGCATGTCCTGCGCATCGCGCATCAGGAGACCCATGCCGCCGGCGCCCTCGTCATGCTCCTTGACACCCAGCGCGGCTGGATCACCGCCCGCAAGGCCGCCGGCATCCTCTCCGACGTGCGCATCAGCTCTCCCCACCAGGGGTGGTCCCTGCCATGGGAAATCCTGGAGCTGAACCAGCAGGTCATCCTGCATGGGACGGAACTGCTCCCTACCACCACACGCTCGATAGCGTTAGAGGCCGGCATCGGCCCCTTGGTCGGAACGCCCATCATCGTGCAGAATAAGCCCAGCGGCGTGCTGATCGCCGCACGCGAGGCCGGCGCCTCCCCTTTTGATGCCAGCGACGTGGAACTGCTGTCCATCCTGTGCGGCCAGGCCGGCATCGCCCTCTCCAACGCCCGCCTCTTCGCCGAGATCCAGCGTGCCTACGAAGAGGTCAAGCGCCTGGATCACATGAAGCGGGAGTTCATCAACATTGCCGCTCATGAACTGCGCACTCCCTTGGCTATCCTTATGGGCTATGCCAGCATCCTAGCCGAGGAAACCACCGGCGAGACGCGCGAACGGCTCGAAATCGTCGTGCGCAACGCCGTGCGTCTGCGATCGCTGATTGACGACATGCTCAACCTGCGCTACCTGGAAACAGGGGAAATCGCCTTTCACCCCGAGACACTGCACATCCGGGATGTGGTGGCGGAGGTGCTGGAAGAACTAGGGCCGCTGGCGCGCGAGAAGCCGCTCACCGTGCTGGTGGACCTGCCGGCCGACCTCCCGCCCGTGGTCTCCGACCGGCAGAAAGTGGGGGTGATCCTGACCAACCTGCTCTCCAACGCCATCAAGTTCACGCCGGCCGGCGGCAAAGTGCGCATCAGCGCCGAGGCACGGAACGGCGAACTGCTGGTCGAGGTCACCGATACCGGCATCGGCATTCCTCCCGATGCCATTCCGCACATCTTCGAGCCGTTTTATCAGGTCGAGGATTCGCTGACGCGGGAGCACGGCGGCATCGGCCTGGGCCTGACCATCGCCCGGGAGATGATCCAGCGCTGTGGGGGTCAGATCGGCGTGGAGAGCGTCCCCGGCCAAGGGAGCCGGTTCTACTTCACCCTGCCGCTGGAGCCGGCATAATCCTTCGGTAGCCGTACCAGCCCCATAAACCGATGGTATATCTCGCGTATCCGCGCGCCCAACAGCTCCGCACTGGCCTGGCGCCAAACCTCCAGTGGGTCGCCCTCTGCCACTGCTGAGCCGGCCGGCCCGTACCTCTGCCGCACGAACATATCGGCCAGCGCGCG
The DNA here is from genome assembly GCA_938049385.1 of uncultured Anaerolineae bacterium. Classification (GTDB taxonomy): domain Bacteria; phylum Chloroflexota; class Anaerolineae; order JACIWP01; family JACIWP01; genus JACIWP01. The sequence goes on along the minus strand of CALIBQ010000044.1, from coordinate 53,627 downwards.
CACGCTCCCACCGGCCGCCGGTGCCCGACGCGCCAGCGTCCCGGCAAACTCATACGGCGTCCAGGTCGGCTCAGCCCGCACGCCGGCCAGCACGCGTGCCAATCGTGTCAGCCGCAGATAAGCACGCTCCACCGGCGTCAGTCTTCGCGGCTCCATCAACCGCCAGAGGCCCCAGAGGATGCCCACCAGCAGGGCCAACCCCACCAGCACGATGCCGATCTCTGCCCCCACCCGCGCCGGCGTTGGCAGTTCCCCCACCCCGAACGGCCCCGCCGCTTCGCCCATAGGGGGCATGTCCGGACCGAACTTTTCCTCCTCTTCCAGAGGATTGGTCGGCGCGGTGCGGTGTTCCGCTTCAGCGATCAGCGCCTCCGCCCGGTTGGCATAGCGCACAGGCAGGGGCTGAGCCGGCGTCGGCTCAAAGATGATCCATCCATATCCAGGGAAGTACAGCTCCGCCCAGGCGTGTCCATTCCTTTCCAAGATATGATACACGCCGTTCGCGTCGGGTTCTCCCACCGCGTAGCCCTGTACGAAGCGAGCAGGGATGCCGGCGATGCGCGCCAGCACCACCATGGCCGAGGCATAATAGTCGCAGTACCCCTCGCGCATCATGAAAATGAAATACTCAACGGCATCCTCCGTCGGCGGCGGCGCCTCGACATGCTCATTATACGGGATCAGGCGCAGAAAGCTCTCGATGGCCAGCGCTTTATCGTAATTGTTGGTCAGACCACGGGTCAGGAACCTGGCCAGCCAGCGCAGACGCCGGGGCACATCCTGGGGCAGTTGCAGGTAATACTGCCGCACCCAATCGGGATAATCCGTGCCAGCGGCGCGCAGGCTCTCCTCGTCTGCCGCAGAGACCAACGACGTCACCCGATAGACATCACCCTCGTACAGGCGGTGCTGGGGGAAAGCCATCTGGATATCCGCCGGCGGCCGCGCCGCCGTGGCGCCCTCCCGCGGCAGATAGAGGAGCTGGGCCTCGGCCGGGATATCCACCTGGTACAGCAGAGGGGCCGCCAGAATAATGCGCATGGCCGGCCAGCGCACCCGCACCACCTGCTCCACCTTCATGCGCATCCGATACGGCGGCTCTGCCATCGGCGAGGAATTCTCCCCCAGCGGGCCGCGATCGGTATAGGTCGCCGCCCAACCGCGCCCGCCGTAATAGTCATACACGGCCGCCGCCCAATAGCGCCCTTCCGCCGCCTGGATATCAGCGATGGGCGCGTCGGTCAACTGCACCTCGCCGGCCAGCAGTTTGGTCGGCCCAAAGGTCAGCTCCTGCGAACGCCCGTAGCGCTGGAGCGAGGCGAAGAGGCGGTTCCACTCCTCCTTGACCGTGCGCACCGGCCGCTCCAGGCGTTCCCCGAAGCGCGCCAGGGCTTTCACCTGTTGTGCGCCGGGAAGCGTCCAGGCCAGGAAGAGGGCTAGGAGCGCGATGATCAGGCCATCGCGGATGATGTCGAAGCGGGCTTCGTCGCCGGCCAAGATGCGGGCCTTCTGCCATTCCCCCTGGCGTTGATGCAGGCGGTGGCGGATGAGGAGCAGGAGGCAGAGGCCCAAGTGAATCATGAAATAGGGCAGTAGTTCCGGCGGGGCGTAATACAGATTGAACATGAGGCCGGCGGTGGGCGGGAAAAGGGCCCACCACAGCCGGCGGTGGCGGAAATACTGCCAGGCGGACACATAGCCGACGATCCACAGCAGGAGCGCCAGCTCCGCCACAAACACCAGGTTATCGTAGCTGGTGCCGCCGCCCAGCAGGACCATGAACCAGTGATAGAGCCGCAGGCCCACCTCAATAAGACGGTCCTGCCATGAAAGCTCCGGAGATACCAGGGCGCAGAGGAGGAGGCTGTTAGTAATAACGCCGACGAAGAGGATGTAGCCGTGTGCGGCGTGCGCCGGCCATCTGCTGATGGCCAGCAAGAAACCCAGCACCACCGTGCCCAGGACTACCCACGGCAGGATGTGCAGGCCCTCCGCCCAGCGGGCGCCCTGAATGGACCAGGTCAAATTGAGATATATCAACAGCAGAAGCACAAAGGACAGGCGCAGTTCACGCCAGCGCGCCAGCCCTTCCTCGTCTGTCACGCGCCACCTCTTTCGCCGGCGCTATAACCCTAGCTCAATGCGGTTGCGGATGTAATGCAGTACATGCTCCCGCGTGATAATGCCCACCAAGCGGTCTCCCTCCACCACCGGAATCTGGTTCACATTGGCCTCGTCCATGGTGCGCAGGATGTTCAGCCCGCTCTGGTTGACATCCACCGATTTAATCTCTGCAGATGGGGTCATCACCTCGGAGACGTGCGTTTCCCGCCAGCGCTCCTTCGGCACGCTCTTGATATGGTGCAGGGTCAGCAGGCCGGCCAGGCGGTTTTCCCGCGCGATGAACAGACAGCGCTGGCCGGTGCCCAGCACCAATTCATCCACCACGGTCTGCAGGTCGGGGTCATCCTCGATGGTCGGGCAGAGGGGACTCATGAGCTGGCGAGCGGTTACGCCGGCGAGCGCCTCCCGCAGGAGCAACTGCTGATAGCTCTGCACGGCGGCATTGTCCAGGAACCAGCCGATGAAGACCAGCCATAGGCCACTCACCCAATCGCCCAGGAAGATAGCCACCAGGAACCCGCTGATAATCATCAGCGTGGCAATGACCCGCCCGATGATGGAGGCGATGCGGGTGGACTGCACGATATCGCTACTGCCCCACCAGACGAGGGAGCGCAGGACCCGGCCGCCGTCGAGGGGGAAGCCGGGGATGAGGTTGAACAGCCCCACCCACAGGTTGATGAGGGCCAGGGTGCGCGCCAGGCCGGCCGCAAACGACCTCGCCGGCGCCACCAGCGCCGCGATGCCCAGGAGCAGGGCCAGGAGCAGGGATGAAGCAGGGCCGGCGGCCGCCATCAGCAGTTCATGGCGCGCCTTGCGCGGCTCCTCACGGATGTTCGCCACCCCGCCGAAGATGAACAGGGTGATGCTGTCCACCGGCACGCCCTGGGCCCGCGACACCAGGCTGTGGGAAAGCTCGTGAATCAACACCGATGCGAACAGCAGGAGCGCCGTGAGCAGGCCGGCCAGCCAGTAGGAAGCGGCCGGCCAGCCCGGGTATTGGCTCGGGTAGTTAACTGTGGCGAACGAGACGGTGATCAGTGCCACAATGACGAACCAAGTATAATGAATGAACAGCGGGATGCCAAAGAGCTTACCTACCCGAATGGAGCCTTTCATGTCCTGTTCTCCTTCACGATTCACATATCAAAAATCCCTGGTCGCGGTTCGTCCAACTGCTTCTCCACAATGAAGACCGCCCCACAATCCTGGCAGGTGGCCACGTGGAAACTGCGCCGCGATTCCAGCGAACACCGGAAGTTCAGCTCCAGACGATGACTGCCGCATCGGGGGCAGCCCTTCCGGCGAACATCGCGTTCCACCTGCTTCTCCAATGCGTCCCAGGTCAGGGCCTCGCCGTTGATTTCGAACCGGAACCCGCACTGCTGACATACCACCATGATCCGGGGCAGTCCATTTTCCGTTTCCAACTGGACGCAGACCTCCAGACGCGTGGAATAACAGCGGGGACAGCCCATTTCGCGCAGATATTCTTCAATTTGCGTCAGGTTTACCATCGTCCAACCTCCTTGTGCCGGCCGGCGACCTCATCGTCCGCATCAATCCATGATCCTCTCTCTACGCACCCCTTTTCGTATTCCTACGTACACAGTATCCATCATGCCGGCAGTAACATGGATTTCCACCTTTAGCATATTCCAAAATCGCGCCGTTGTCAATGGGCTTCAGACCGATGGTGTTGCAGAAGCCGCATATGAGAGAAGTTGGTATCCGCATCGGACCTGCCTGGCAGTTGAAACTGCGCCTGTCAAGTTAGCCGGCGCAGGCAGGCCTCGCAGATGCCGGCAAGTCTTCAGCCGCCCGGCAACGTAATATCCCCGCGATTGACAAATCCGGCGACCTGTGATATATTATTAATACATCAGTCGTGGGGGCGCCGGCACATTTGCCGCCATCTCACAGGGATTCTCTCGATGATTTCCCAGACAGAGCGGGCCTACAACATCCTGAAAGCCAAGATCGTCAGCCTGGAATATCCCCCCGGGAAAGTGCTCCGCGAAGCGGAACTGATCCAGGAGCTGGGGATCGGCCGCACCCCGATCCGGGAAGCGCTTCAGCGCTTAGCACGCGACGACCTGGTAGTCATCCAGCCCCGCCGCGGGATGTATGTCTCCGAAATCAGCGTCACCGACCTCAAACAGATCTTCGAAGCCCGCATACCCATTGAGACCTGGGCAGCGCGGCTGGCCGCAGAACGCATTACGGAAGACCAGCTCTCCGCCCTGGAAGATGCTGTTCGCATGGCAGAAGACCGGCACAGCCCGGACTATGTCGGCCGGCTCATGGAAAGCGACCGCCTGGTGCACAAAATCATCTCCGAGGCCACTGGCAACAAGTTCCTGATTGATGGCGTTCGCTGGCTCTACGACTTAACCGCGCGCATCTGGCGCCTGGCCCCGGATCCTGCCGCCGGCGCCGCCGAAATCCAGACCCAACACTGGCAACTGCTCAACGCCTTGCGCAAGCGCGACCCTGACCTCGCCCATCAGCTCATGGAGCGACACGTGCTGGACTTCTGGAGCCAGGTGCGGGCACAGGTATAGCCTACTGCCCGCCGCAGGGGCGGATTCTCGCAGATAGTGTAGTATATCACAGATATTTTTCTAGCACACTATTACTCGGCAGTACCCGGGCTTGCTCGGAGACCATTTCTGTTTGGAGGGCAGAGTGACAACGATCTTTTTTGCGACGGACGTTCACGGTTCCGACATCTGCTGGAAGAAGTTCATTAACGCCGGCAAATTCTACAACGCGGACATCATCATCCTCGGCGGCGACATGACCGGCAAGGCCATCGTGCCCATCGTCCACCAGGGTGGTGACAAGTATATCGCCACACTCCTGGAACAGCAGTTCGAGCTCCACGGCCAGGAGGAAGTGGACCAGATGATCAAGCAGGTCAAAAGCCGCGGCTATTACCCCTACGTCACCAACCCCGATGAAATCCGCGAGCTGGAACAGCACCCGGAAAAGGTGGATGAACTGTTCCACAAAGAAGTGCTGAAAACCGTCCAAGCCTGGATGGAATACGCCGATGAAAAGCTCGAAGGCACCGGCATCCGCTGTTACGTCGCTCCGGGCAACGATGACATGTTCGAGATTGACGACATCATCCGCGCCTCCAAGCACGTCCACCTGGCCGAGGGCGAGGTAATCCATATTGATGATTACCACGAGATGGTCAGCTCCGGCTGGAGCAACATCACCCCTTGGCACACCTACCGAGAGGAAGAGGAGCCCCAACTGAAAGAGCGTCTGGAAGCTATTGTCAAGAAGCTCAGCAAGCCCGAGACCGCTGTCTTCAACTTCCATGTCCCGCCGTACAACAGCAACCTGGATGAGGCACCGGAACTGACCCCCGACCTCAAGCCCAAGCTGGGCGGTCGGGCGCTGATTCCTGTCGGCAGTACCGCGGTGCGGGAAATCGTCGAAAAGTATCAGCCTTTGCTGGGACTGTTCGGGCACATCCATGAAGGGAAGGGCACAGCCCGCATCGGCCGCACGCTATGCATCAACCCGGGCAGTATGTACGAGCAGGGCCGGCTGTTGGGTGCCGTCATCACCCTGAACAAGGGCAAGATCAAGTCGTACCTGCTGACCACCGGCTGACGCCGGCGGCCGGCACCCATTTTCGAGGGTTCGACGCATCGGGATTGTGCTATAATATCATTGGCTTTCTCAGAAAGGAGGTGATGGCGCACAAGAGATCCTTGCTGGTCTGAACAGCGGTACGGCAGTCTCTCATTCTTTCGTCATTCCACCACCCTAGGCAGGCTCAGGGAAGGAAAGGAGAGTCGGCAAAAATGGAACGTCAGCAATCCACTACCCTGTTCGTCCGGGCCGCGACTGGACTGGTGCGCGCTTGGTCGGTTACCGACGCGTTCATCTACGCCTTCTTCTCGGTCAACCTCATCACCCTGGGGTTGTACATCTTCTCCCAGATGTACTACCTCGATGGGAATCTGATCGGTGCCCTGCTGGTTTCCACTTTCTTCATCACGTTCGAATGTCTCGTGTACGCGGCCCTGATCGCGGTGATGCCGCGTGCCGGCGGTGACTACGTCTGGCAGAGCCGCATCCTGGGCGGCGGCGTGGGCTTCATCCTGGCGATCACCGGTTGGTGGTTCATCCTCTGGTACTGGGTTCCCCTGTACGCCGACATGCTGCGCTTTGAGGTCATCACCCCCTTGCTGGCGATCCTGGGCGCGCAGTCGCCGGCGCTGTGGTTCACCGAGACGCCAGAGGGTGCATTCATCAGCGTGGTGATCGTCTGTGCCTTCGTGTTCGTCTACATCGCCATGGGCATGCGCAACTATGCCCGCCTGCAGAAAGCCTGCTTCATCGGCGGCCTCATCGGCTTACTGCTGGTCTTCCTGTTCCTGCTCTTCGGCAACCCGGCGGCATTCAAGGCCAACCTGGAAGCCCAGATCCCGCAGTTGTTCGGCGCATCGGGCGACGGCCTATATGAAGCGACGCTGGCCGCCGGCGAAGAGGCCGGCACTGCCCAGACCTGGGGCGGCGGATGGGCCTTGGCCCCTATCTTCTTGGCCATCCCTTACATGGTCTTCTTCAACTTGTGGCCGAACTGGGGCGCTACCCTCTACGGCGAAGTGCGCGGCGCCACCGACTTCAAGCGCAACTTCTACGGCATGTGGTACGCCCTCATCGCCACCGCCATCCTGGGTATCGTGCTCTTCGTGCTCATCAACAAGACCATCTCTTGGGACTTCTACATGAAGGCCAACGGGGCGTTCTGGAACTACCGCTGGGGCTATACCGAAACCCCACCGCCCATCCCTGTCTGGCCTTACCCTGCCCTGTTCGCCGTTCTGCTCACCAACAGCCGGGTGATCCAGTTCATCGTTATCCTGCTGATGGGGCTGTGGTTCTTCGGCTGGTCGGGCACGGTCTTCCTGAGCTCCACCCGCGTCATCTTCGCGGCGGCCTTTGATCGCCTCCTGCCGGAATGGGTGGCGGACATTCACCCGCGCTTCCGCACGCCCATCAATGCCCTCCTGCTGATGGTGATTCCTTCCCTTATCGTCGGCGCGCTGTATTCCTGGAACATCTTCAACTTCCAGTCGCTGACGCTGTGCTCCACACTGGTCATCGCTACCACGTATCTGGGAAGCACCATCGCCGCCATCCTCCTGCCGTACCGCAAGCGGGACCTGTACAATGCCTCGCCCATCGCCAAGTACAAGGTAGGCGGCGTACCCCTTATCACCATCGCCGGCATCATCTTCCTCGGCTTCGAGCTGTTCCTGCTCTACGAGTGGCTGATTGACCCGCTCCAGCTCTACGGCATCAGCTACCGCAATATCAGCTCGGTCGTCTTCATGCTGGCGATGTATGTGCTGGCGGCAGTGATCTACTTCGGGTTCAAAACCTACCGCAAGCGGCAGGGCATTGACATCGACAAGGTATATGAGGAAATCCCGGTCGAATAAGCGCCGGTTGGACCGGAGCTGGGGGCTAATGCCCCCAGCTCCCCCTAACCATGTCCCCACGTTCTAGGGGGAATAGGGTTGGAAAATAACCATGGCTCCTACGTTAGATGATGTAAAAGATGAAGCACTGCGGCTTATCGAAGCCGCGCAGAAAGAAGGGATTTTCATCCGGCTGATCGGAGGGCTGGCGGTCTGGCTTCACTGCCCCAGCTCCGTCGCCGGCCCGCTGGCGCGCAAGTACAAAGACGCCGACTTCGTTACCGACAAAGAGGGGAGCATCCGACTGCCCGATTTCTTCGAGCGCATGGGCTACGTGCCCAATAAGACCTTCAACACGCTCAGCGGCGACTGGCGACAGCTTTACTACGACCCATATCACGACAACCGCCAGATTGACATCTTCATCAGCGAATTCAGCATGTGCCACAAAATCCCGCTGGAGGGCCGGCTGGACAAAGACAAACTCACCATCCCCCTGGCCGAGCTGTTCCTGACCAAGGCCCAGATCATCGAGCTGAACCAGAAGGATCTCATTGATATGCTGGCTATCCTGCTCGACCATCCTGTGGGACCGTCGGACGATGACATGATCAATTCGGAGCGCATCGCGGAGCTGGGCGCCCAGGATTGGGGGCTGTACACCACCGTCAACATGAACTTTGAGCGCATCCTGGAAAACCTGGGCAAGGTGGGGTTGGACCAGGAATCCCAGCGCATCATCCGCAACCGCATCTTGGCGATCCAGGATGCCATGGAGGCGGTTCCCAAGCCCACCAAGTGGAAACTGCGCGCCAAGATCGGCAAGCGGGTGCGCTGGTACGAACTGCCCGAAGAGGTCCAGCGCAAGTAAGCCGGCCGTCTCTTACCCACTCGGCAATTCGCCAGCTCGGCATTATGTCCAACAAGCTGGTGAAAGATAGACCAAATTCATGTAAGGAGAGGAACATATGGTGAACCTGCGTTCGTTCGAAGTGCCCACCGTGGTCAAACATGCCCCCGGCGCCGTCAAGGCCCTGGGCGATGAGGTCAAAGCGCTCGGATGCAAACGCCCCATGCTGGTCACTGACCAGGGACTGGTCAAGACCGGCCTGGTGGGCGAGGCAGAGAAAGCCCTGCAGGCCTCGAACGTGGATTACGTCCTGTTCGCGGACGTCATCCCCAACCCGCCCATTGCCCTGGTGGACCACGGCGCGGAAGTGTACAAACAGGAAGGATGCGACGGCCTGATCGGCTTCGGCGGCGGCAGTTCCATGGACACCGCCAAGGCCATCGGCGTAGTGGTGGCCAACGGCGGCTCCATCCTGCAGTATGAGTGGGCCGATCCCCAGCCCATCAAAAAGCGCATCCCGCCGCTGATCACTGTACCGACCACCGCCGGCACCGGCAGTGAAGTGACCCTCTGGGCCGTCATCACCGACCCCAACCGCCATATCAAATTCAACGTCGGCGGCACCGGCCTCATCGCCCCATATGTGGCACTCATCGACCCCGAGCTGACCCTGGGTCTGCCGGCCCACATCACCGCCGGCACCGGCCTGGATGCCCTGACCCATGCCATCGAGTGCTACACCTGCGCTTACGCCCAGCCCTGGCCCGATGCAGTGGCCCTATGGGCCATTGAGGAAATCGGCAAGTGGCTGCGCATCGCTTTCGCCCAGGGCAACAACCTGAAAGCCCGCTATCAGATGTCCATGGCCGCCATGCTCGCCGGCATGTCCTACGGCACCGAAAGCGCCGGCGCCGTCCATGCCATGAGCCAGACCGCCGGCGGCGTCTATGACCTGCCGCACGGCACCCTGACCGCCGCTCTCCTGCCCCACGTCATGGCCTACAACTACCTGGGTGAGCCGGAGAAATACGCCCGCATCGCCCTGGCTATGGGCGAAGACATCCGCGGCCTCAGCGTGTGGGATGCGGCCTGGAAGGCGGTCGAGGCAGTACGCCGGCTGGTCAAGGACCTGGAAATCCCCACCCTGGCGCAGATGGGCATCCCGAAAAAGGACATCCCCATGCTGGCCGAGCTGGCCTTCAAGGATCCCCAGACCATCGGCAACCCGCGCGACCTGACGCTGGAAAGCTACATCAAGATTTACGAGTCCTGCTTCGAGGAATAACCCCGCCGGGCAGTACCGACCCAGTGGAGACGCATCACATTGATCAGGCCTGGAGCCCTCCCTCGGGGGATGGGCTCCAGGCGCGTTTGCTCCAACAGACCAACTCTCATTGACAAAACGCCCCCTTTCGTTTACACTACCTGCGTCAAGTCATCTACCCCGACACATGGGTGAATGCAATGGAAGACGAACTTGATCTGACCCGATATCTGCGCATCCTGGTACGGCATGCTCGTCTGGGGATCGTGATTTTCATCCTGACCGCCGGCGCCATCCTCCTCGTCAATCTCCTGCGGCCGGCCAGCTACACGGCCACTGCTACCCTCTTCGCCGGCGGACCCCAGTACCAGTGGCGCTTCGACTCCCGCCTCTCCCCCAACATACCAGTCAACGTGAACTGGCAGCGCATCTTTCTCGACCTAGCCAAAGACCCCTGGTTCCGGAGCCAGGTCGCCGCACAGGTGGAGACCCGCTTCCCGCACAAAAATATCGGGGAGATGAGCGTGCGGGCCGGCAAACAGTCGCTCATCCATATCGACGTCACTGCATTCACGCCCCAGGACGCCGCCGACCTGGCCAACGCTTGGGCGGAAGCCTTTGCCTATCAGGCTGAACAGCTCTACGGCGCCACCGCCCTCGCGGAACCCTTCGCCCAGGAACTCAAGCGCTGGGAGGAACAATACCAGCAGGCAGTGAAGGCCGTGGAAGAGTTCAAGGCCCGCACCGGTGTGGGTATCGCCTCCGAAGGCGCCCCATCGCTGGAGGGCTATGAATGGCTGGGGGCGTTGGGCATGGAGCTGGCGGAGCGCAGCCGGCAGTTAGCCGCTCACCGCCAGGCCATCGCCAACCTGCAGTTGCTGAAAGAACAGTTAGAGCAGGCCCGCCGGCAGAACGCCTCCTTGGAGGAACTGTCCTGGCAGTTGCTGGACGCACCCACCATCGCCGCCCGCGGCATCCTGACGCATGAGGTCGTTGCCGAACACCTGAACGATGCCGGCGCCCTGGCCGCCCTGCTGGATGCCGAACTGACGGCCCAGCAAGCCGCCGCTACCGCTCTGGAGGAACGCCTGAGCGCAGACCAGGCACAACTGGCCCAGCTATCCTCGGAGCTGGATCGGCTGGTAGAGGAACGCAACTTGGCCAAGGAGAATTACCTGACCCTTCAGCGCAAGGTCAGCGAGATCGAGATCGAGAATCGGGTGGAGGGTCCCCTGGTGCGAGTGGTCGGAAAGGCGGCGGCGCCGGAAAAACGCGCATCCCGTGACTGGTCCGTAGTCGCAGTGCTTGCCATTACGGCTGGCGCCGTGCTTGCCATCGCCGCCTCCATCATCGCCGAATTCATGACCCGGCACCAGCCGGCGAAAACCCGCTTGCTGTAGCGGAACATAAAGGTGCACCGCCGTTCATTTTTCTCCAGACCCCTCTGGGAGCTGGCACTGATTTTCCTGCTGGCCGGCATCCGCGCCGCAGGCTTCGGCCTGCTGGCCGTTCCGCCCTGGCAGGCGCCGGATGAACCTGGCCATTACGAGTACGCCCGTATTCTGGCAGATTACGGACTGCGGGAGCCATCGGCGCCGGCGCGAGCGGACTTGCAGTCCGATATCATCGCTTCCCTGGTGGATGAACGCTTCTGGGAGCGGTTGGGCAAGCCCACACCCAATCCCCTGCCGGCGCGCTTCTCCCAAGACCCCTACCTCATCAGCCAGCGCGAGGACGAGCCAGCACTCTACTACCTCCCGCCGGCGCTCCTCCTGCGTTGGATGCCGGCTGACCCCATCCAAGGGCTACAGCTCATGCGCCTGTGGTCCGTCCTGCTGTACGCCCTGACCATGATCTTCATCTGGCAGGGGCTTGGTGAACTGACGCGCGATATCACCCTGTGGCGCCTGGCCCTGGCGGCGGCTCTCCTCATGCCCATGCCGGCTTTCATCGGCGGTTCGGCCAACAACGACATCGCCGGCATGTTCGTCTCATCTGCGGCGCTGTGGTGGCTCCTGCGCTCTATCCGCCGGGGTTGGAACCCGCAGAACATAGGACTGCTGGGGCTGTTCCTGCTGGCATCGGCATTCACAAAGAAAACGACGCTGTTCCTATGGCCGGCCGTGTGCCTCACGCTTGTGATCGCGTACCGAAGGGAACTGTGCGCCTGGTTGGGCGCCCACCGGGCCTGGTGGCCAGCCGCTGGCCTGGCATTCGCCTCGGCGCTGAGCATCGCCTGGAGCTGGCACCTGGCCGGCGCATCGGATTGGGTGACCCCCATCAGCTACCAGCCGGCGGAACGCATCAGCAGTGCCTCCCATGCCGGCCAATATGCCCTGTACCTGGCGCCGGCGGTGAACGGAGAACCAACTCGCGCGCTCCAGGAACTGTCATTCAATAAGGCTCAGCAGTTGCGCGGGAGCGAGCTGTGCCTAGGGGTCTGGGTGATGGCAGAAGGCGCGCCGGCGCAGGGCTATTTGGTCATCACCGACGGGGAATCCAGCACGCGGCAGGGATTTCGCCCCAACGGCGCCGGCTGGCAGTACGTGCAGGCCTGCCGCGTCGTCTCAGAGAGAGCAAGCAGACTGGCCGTGGTGATCGCCAATGCCGGCCCCGTCCCCCTGCTGGCCGATGACATCGCCCTCTGGCGCGCCGGCGACCCGACCCGCCGCCAGCTCCTCCAAAATCCCGGGCTGGAAGAGGGAGCGCACTGGAGCCAAGGATGGTGGGCACGCTTTCTCCGCGTCTCGCCAGGACAGGTGCCGCATCTGCTGGAGCCGGCCAGCTACTCCTGGCCCTCCCTGCGGCGCTATATCCTCTATGGGATGCTGACCTTCGCCGGCTTCTGGGCCAATTTCGGCTGGCTCACCCTGCCCCTCACGCCGCAGTGGTACCTCCTGCCGGCCGGTGTCTGTCTGGCCGCTGGCGTCGGGCTGATGCGGGCTGTGCGCCGTCGGCGGTTGGGGGCCGGCTGGGCGGGGATGGGTATCGCGGCCGGCTTGATCCTTCTGCAGACTTTCCTGCCCATGATTGGCAGTGGCTGGCAGCCCCAGGGGCGCTACCTCTTCCCTGCTCTCCTGCCGCTCTGCGCCCTGCTGGCCGCCGGCTGGCTGGAACTGGCGCCGGTTCGCCTGCCGCGCCGCATCTGGTCAGGAGCGCTCGTCATCCTGCTCTTCATATTTGACCAGATCGCCTTTTGGGGCTATCTTGTACCACACTATTATCACATCGGGCTGAATCTCTGAGGGATCGCATGATGACAGATGTACCGCCGCCGGCCGTCCGGCGCGTCATGGTCGTCGGACTGGACGGCGCGACCTGGGACCTGATCACGCCGTGGGTGCGCCAGGGGAAACTGCCCCACCTGGCCCAACTGCTGACAGAGGGCGCCCACGGTCCGCTGGCATCCACGATACCGCCCATCAGCGCGCCGGCATGGGTCTCTTTCATGACCGGTGTGAACCCGGGCAAGCACGGCATTTATCACTTCCAGGAACATGTCCCGAACAGCTATCAGGCGCGGCTGGTCAGCGGTGCCGACGTGAAAGCGCCTACCATCTGGCGCATCCTGAGCGACGCCGGCAAATCCAGCATTGCCGTCAACGTGGCCATGACCTTTCCGCCGGAACGCGTCAACGGCATCGTCATCGCCGGCGTGGACGCCCCGGGCACAGGCAGTCAGTATACCTACCCCCCGGAACTGGCGAAAGAGCTGGAATCCGCCATCGGGGAATATATCATCGAGCCGGGACTGGTGGAGCACACCCGCCGCGGGCGCTATGATGCCGCCTTCCAGGCCATCATGCATGCTATGGAACAGCGCTTCAAAGCGGTGGAATACCTGATGGCCACCAAGCCCTGGAACCTGTTCGTGGTCAATTTCCGCGCCACAGACAACATCCAGCACCATTTCTGGCACTTCCTGGACCCGGCGCACCCGCTGTACGACCCGCAGAGCGCCGGCCGCTACGGGGACTGCATCCTGCGCGTCTACCAGCGGCTGGACGAGTGGATCGGCGTGCTCCGCCGGCGCCTCGATGCCGAGGCGGCGCTCATCCTCGTCTCCGACCACGGCGCCGGCCCGGCCAGCGCCAAAGCCGTCTACTTTAACCGCTGGCTGGCCCAGCAGGGCTGGCTGACCTTCGTCGGCGAACGCTCTCGCTCCCTCGCCGGCCGCCTGCGCGCCGGCCTGATGGGCTTCCTGTGGAAGAGCATCTGGCACTACCTGCGCAAGTGGCTGGGCAAGCGCACCAAGGACACGATCCGCCGGCTCTTCCCTACCCTGTACGACCGCGCCCGCTCGCCAGCGTCCTACTTCGCCATTGACTGGGCCCACACGCAGGCCTATTCCGACGAATTCCGCGAGGCTATCTGGGTCAACCTGCGCGGGCGCGAGCCGCAGGGCATCGTCTCGCCCGGCGAGGAATATGAGCGCCTACGGCGAGAAATCGCCCGCCGGTTGAGTGAATCGCTGATTGACCCCGAGACGGGCGAACACATCGTGGAGCGCGTCTATCTCCGCGAGGAGCTGTATCACGGCCCTTACGCGGAACAGGCGCCGGATATTTTCGTTCAGCTTCGCGAGGAGCCGTACTACCGCACGCGCCTGAGCCATACCGCCCGCCGGCCGGACCCCGTGCAGACCCTCTCCCGCGAGGAACTGCTGGAGGATTTCCTGCCCCCCGGCCTGCACCGCTCGGAAGGCATCATCCTGCTGGCCGGCCCCAACATCAAGGCCGGCGTCCAACTGCATAACGCCTCCATCATGGACATCGCCCCCACTATCCTGCACCTGATGGGACTGCCCGTGCCATCCCACATGGACGGGCGCGTGCTGGTGGAAGCGCTGGAGCGGCCGGGAGAAGTGCAGTACCGCGATTGGGGTGCCGGCGGTCCCGCCGAGCGCCTGGGCTACAGCGAGGAAGAAGAGGAGCTGGTGCGGGAAAAACTGGCCGGCCTGGGGTACCTGGGATAACGGACATGGCAGACGGCGAGCTGACCAAACGGAAGGTAGTGGTGCTCGGATGGGACGGTGCGGTGTTTGAGCTGGCCGTCCGCTGGGCGCGCGAGGGCAGACTGCCGGCGCTGGCCGGCATGCTGGAACGCGGCGCGTACGGCCGTATGAAGTCCACCATCCCGCCGGTGAGCGCGCCGGCCTGGGCCAGCTTCGTCACTGGCAACAACCCCGGCCGGCACGGCATCTACTACTTCAAAGAGCACATCTCCGGCACCTACGAATCGCGCTTGGTGTGCGGGGCGGACCGGCGCGGCAAGCCCCTCTGGCGCATGCTGAACGAGCAGGGGCGCCGGGCCGGCATAGTCAACCTGGTGATGACCTATCCGCCCGAGCCGCTGGACGGCTTCATAGTCTCCGGCATGGACACGCCGGGCGAGGACAGCGCCTACACCTACCCGCCGGAACTGAAGGAGGAACTGCTCCGCCGGCTGGGGGAATACATCATCGAGCCAACGCTGGAGGAAGAGGCACGCACCTACCGCTATGACGCGCTGTGGGACAAGATCGAGCGCCACATGGAGAGCCAGATCGCCGCGACGCGTTATCTCCTGGAACACGGGGAATGGGACGTCTTCGCCGTGAACTTCCGCGCCACGGACAGCGTCCAGCACCATTTCTGGAAGTTCATGGAGCCGGCCCATCCGCAGTACGACCCCGCCGGCGCCGGCCGATACGGCGACCGCATCCTGCGCGTCTATCAGCGGCTGGATGAATTCGTCGCGGAGGTGCGCCGGCGCCTTTCCCCTGAGGACGTGCTCATCGTCATGTCGGATCACGGCTTCGGCCCTACCAGCGACAAGGTCATCTACCTGAACAACTGGCTGGCGGAGCAGGGCTGGTTGAGGTTCCGACGCCAGCCGGCCGCACCCCAGAGCGCGGCCGGCCTGGGCCGGCTGGTGTGGCGCACGGCCTGGGAACGCCTGCGCCAGATGGTGCCCCAGCGGCTCAAGACCGCGTTGGAGCGCCTGGCGCCGCGCTGGTACCAGCGCATCCGCTACCCAGCCGCTTTCTTCTTCATTGATTGGGAGCACACCCTCGCCTACGCGGACGAGTATCAGGAGAGCATCTGGATCAACCTCGCCGGCCGTGAGCCGCAGGGCACTGTCCAGCCCGGCGCCGAGTATGAGAAACTGCGCCGACAGATCCTGGAGCGCCTGCACGAATGGAAGGACCCTCTCACCGGCGAAGCGGTCATCGAATATGCCGGCCTGCGGGAAGAGATATACCACGGCACGGAGCTGGAGCGGGCGCCCGATATCATCCTCATCCCCCGGCAGGACCCCTATTACCGAGTGCGGCCCAGCCACACCAGCCCCGGCCCGGTCAGCATCTACACCATGTCACGCCAGGAGCTCCTGCGGGAATACCTGCCCAACGGCACGCACCGGCTCTATGGTATGCTGTTCGTGGAGGGGCCTGGCATCGCCGCCGGCCGTGCACTCGAAGGCGCGGAAATCATAGACATGGCGCCGACCATCCTGCACCTGGCCGGCTGTGCCGTGCCGCGCGGCCTGGACGGGCGAGTGCTGGCGGAGCTGTTCGAGGCCCTGCCGACAGTGCGCTACTTCGATGCCATCGAGAGCGGGGAGACCCCGGCTGGCGGCGACCTCTACAACGAAGAGGAACGGGCTATCCTGGAAGAGCGCCTACGCGGCCTGGGATACCTGGATTAGTTAGAGTTGGCAGAGATGGCAGAAGAGACCCCTGTCGGACGCAGTTCCGTTGCCACCGCCGGCTATATCTTCCTCTCGCGCCTTATCGGCCTGGCTGCCAACGTCATCACCGTCCTGCTCATCACCCGCTATCTGGGGGCCGAGGGCTTTGGCCGCTACGCCTTCGTCATGGCCTATTCCCTCTTCATCGGTACACTGGCGACCGGCGGAACCTTCAGTATCCTCATCCGCGAGACGGCACGCGACCGCCCGCGCGCCGGCGAGAACCTGACCCATGCCCTGGTGGTTCAGGCGGTCTTTACCATCCTGGCGGCGCTTCTCTCCGTCCTGCTCCTACCGCTCTTCACCCGCGAAGCCGGGGTCGTGACAGCGGTTTACATCAGTGTCCTGGCGTCCATCATTCAGGTGCTGGCCAACCTGTTCGCCAGCGTCTTCACCGCCTTCGAGGACACCAAATATCTGGCAATCTCGGTGTTCATCGAGCGCGGCGTGTTCCTGGCCGGCGTGATTCTGGTCATGATCCTGCGCTGGGGCTTCCTGTCCATTTTCTGGTTCCAGGTGCTTTCATTCACCATCAAGCTCATCTTCTGCAGTATCATCGTCTGGTGGAAGTTCGCCCGGCCGGCCTGGCAGGTGCAGTGGCCGCGCCTGCGCTACTTCTTCCGGGAGTCGCTCCCCCTGCTTTTTTCCACAGGCTTCCGCACGCTGGACGGCCAGCTCGACACCTTCCTGCTCCAGATTCTGCAAACCGCGCTGGAGTTGGGATTGTACGGCGCTCCTTACCGGCTCATCTCCCGCATGAACATCGTGCCCGACAGCCTCATGGCCGGCCTCCTGCCGGCGCTTTCCAACCTGACCCGCGACGCCGAGGGGCGGCAGCGCGCGCTGGCCCTGTACCAGAAGATATTCAAGTACTTCCTCATCATGACTGTGCCGGTCGCCGTGCTCACCTCCATGATGAGCGAACCTATCGTGGTACTGCTTTTCGGGGCTGAGTACCGCGGCGCGGCGCCGGCACTGGCGCTGATGGTCTGGTCGCTGGTCTTCATGTTCCCTAATTACACCTTCAAGTACCTGCTGACGGCGCTCGGGCAACAGCATTTTGAGGCCATCAGCCTGGCCATTTCCCTGGTGCCGCACTTGGCCCTGGGCATCTGGCTCATCCCTCGCGCTGGCGCCACCGGTGCCGCTGTCGCCATGCTTGCCGCGCAGGTGGTCGCCTTCGCCGTGGGATATTATTACGTCAGCCGGGGCCTGGGGACATATAATTTCGCCGGCCCGCTCCTACGGCTGGCGGCCGGCGCCCTGCCGGCGGCTGTCATCATCATATTATGGCCGGCTGGGTCGGTACTGCTCCGACTGGCCGCCGCCGGCCTTCTGTACCTCGCCACGCTGCGGCCGCTGGGCCTGGTGGAAGCCAGTGAACTGCGCCAGTTCGCCGCACTGCTCCGGCCGCGGGCCGCCCTGCGCCCCAGCAGTGGCGCCGGCACAGGAGGGTCGCGATGACCCTGATGGAGAGCGCACGTTCCTGGCTGGCAGAACATCCTCCGCTCTGGCAGGCGATGCTGATGGCCGGCGCGCTGGTCGCGGCGCTGGCGCTGGCCTTGCTCCCCGTGCCCCAATTGGCCCTGGCCCTTGGCCTGCTGGGGCTGGCAGTGCTGGCCGCCGGCATATGGCTTTCCCTGCGGAGCCGAAGCCCTGTCGAATGGGCTTTCCTGGCCTTCGTCTTCCTGATGCCGGCGACGCGCTTCTCCCTCCTCGAGATGGGCTTCAGCCTCCAGGCCAATTACGCCGCCCTGGCCTTCACAGCTCTGCTCCTGCTCTGCCGCGCACTGCGCCGGGCACGCCCGCTGTGGTGGCCGCGTTCGCGGGTGCATACCGCCGTCCTCCTGCTGACGCTGGCCATCGCGGCATCGTTCTTCCTCTCCGCCCAGGTGCCGCCCGGGGAATATCGCGGCGAGGTGCGCTACATCCGCAGTGCCAAGCAGATCGCGCAGTTCCTGCTCATGGTCGTCACGTATGCGGTGGTAGTGCTGACCGTGCAGGACCGCCGGCTGTTCCGGCGCGCCGTTGTCGTCCTCATCCTTTCCACCCTGGCGGTGTCGCTGTACGGCATCTACCAGTTCATCGCCTACCCGCTGGGCTGGCCGGGGGTAGACCCGTTTCCGCAAAGCGCATCGTTCGGGGCCTCGCGGCAGTGGGCCATCCCGCTGGCCGGCGGACGCTTCCTGCGCATCTGGTCCGTCGCCTCGGAGCCGGTGTGGTTCGGCGATTTCCTGAGCGGGGCCATCCCGCTGATCTTCGCCCTGCTGGCCGGCCGCGCGGTGCGCGACCGCCGCTGGCAGTGGCTGTTGTGGGCGGCGCTGGGGGCCGCCGGCCTGGCGCTCCTGCTGACCTTCGCCCGCAGTGCCTACCTGGCGGTACTGGTGGGCGGCATGGTCGTGCTGGTCTTCGCCCCGCGTTTTCTGGCGCGCGCCGGCACTGCCCTGGCCGGCGTCGCCGTTGTCATTGTGATCATCAGCCTCATCCTGTCGCAGATGCCCGTGACGGAGCAGGCCTCCCTGCTCCAGGCGGTCAGTGACCGCTTCATCTCTCCCTTCCAGGAGGAAAATTTCGGCAACATCCACCGCACCACCGCCATCGCCGCCTCCTGGGCCATGTTCCTGGACCGCCCCTGGGGCGTCGGCTACGGCAACTACGGCTTTTTCTTCTACGATTACATGCCGGATTGGGGGAAGGCCATCACCGATGCCTATCCAGATGCTTTTCCTGTGATGAGCGGCAGTATCATCCTGCGCTTCCTGACCGAGACGGGCATCCCCGGCCTGCTGGCCTTCGTATGGCTGGTCATCGCCGTAGTCCTGGAGGGGATCGAGGCCATCCGGCTGTGGCGCCGGCGGGGCGACCGCTTCATGCGCATGGCGTCCCTCGGCCTGCTGGCCGGCTTCCTGGCCCTCATGGCCCGCCTCACCATGGCGGATTCCTTCCACTTCACCTATCAGTGGTTCTATATCGCCATGATCGTTACAGCCGCCAGGCTGGCGCGCCGTTCCGCCCCTGACCCTGCTTCCCATGAGGTAGCATAATGGAAAGCGAGCCAAAACGCATTCTGTTCCTGAACTCCCGCTCCGAGTACGGCGGCGCCGATATGGGCCTGCTGACCATTGTCCAGAACCTGGACCAGCGCCGCTTTACCCCGCTGGTGGTGCTCCCGCATCCGGGTCCCCTGGTAGGCGATCTGGAGGCCGCCGGCGCCCACATCATCTACCTCGACCTATGTCGGCTGGAGCGGCTTTCCAGCCCGCGGGACATATGGGAGTTTGGCCGGCGCTTTATCGCCAGCACGCTCCAGCTCACGCGCCTGATCCGCCAGGAGCACATCGCGCTGGTGTACACCAATTCCAGCGCCATCCCGGTGGGTGCGCTGGCCGCCCGGCTCAGCGGAGTCCCGAACGTCTGGCACATCCGCGAGATATGGACCTCCCCGCGCTGGCTGACGCGCTCCCTGTACCGCTATATCTCGCTCATGGCCGACCGCATCATCACCATTACCTACGCGGTAGCCATTGCCAATTTCCGGCACGTCGGAGGCAAGATTCGCGTCATTTACGATGGGGTGGATCGCCGGCGCTTCGAGAACCTGGAGGCGCGTGCCGCCGGCGTGCGCCAGCAGTACGGCCTGACCGAACCCTGGCCCATCGTAGCCTCGGTGGCGCGCATGGTGCCGCAGAAGGGTCTGGACACGTTGGTGGAAGCCGCGCATCGGCTCCAGCAGGCCGGCACCCGCGCCTATTTCTGCCTGGCCGGCGACATCCCCCGCACTATGTACCAATCCTACAAAGAGGACATCTGTCGGCGCATCGAGACGTACCAACTTGGGGACAGTGTGCGTCTATTAGGATGGATAGAGGATGTGCCGGCACTGCTGGCCGCTTCCGATGTGGTGGTGCTGGCCTCCGCCGGCCCAGAGGGCGCCGGCCTCATCATCCCGGAGGCCTGGCTGGCCGGCACCCCCGTCGTGGTGCCGAACCACTCCGGCCCCCAAGAACTGGTGCGCCATGGGGAGACCGGACTGCACTTCCGCGCTGGCGACCCCGACGACCTAGCCGCGCAGATTGGCGCGCTTCTGGCGGACGCGGAACTGCGGGCACGCCTCGCTCGGGCCGGCCGGGAGGTCGCCCTGACGCGGCACGACGCGCAGGCCAACACAGCGCGGCTCGAATCCGTCCTGGATGAACTGCTTCGTCCCGGGAGAGCGCCGGCGGATGATTGACCTTTCCATCATTATCCTGCACTACCGCACGCCAGACCTGCTGGTCGAATGCCTGCAGTCCCTCCGGCGCTATCCCTTCACCCTGGGGACTTCCGAGATATGGGTGGTGGACAACGCCAGCGGCGACGGGACGCCGGCGCGCATCCGGCGCGAGTTCCCAGAGGTGCAGGTGCTGGAGAACCCGGCGAATCTGGGCTTTGCCGCCGGCAACAACCGCGGCATCGCACGTGCTCGCGGACGCTATATCCTCCTGCTCAACCCGGATACCCAGGTGCAGGCCGGCGCGCTGGACGAGCTGGTGCGGTTCATGGAAGAGCATCCCGACGCCGGCGCGGCTGGCGGACAGCTCATCGGCCTGGACGGGGAGATACAGACCTCCTGCCGGGAATTCCCCAACCTGCTGGGCGTCATCCTGCGCGGCACTCCCCTGCACCGCATATTCCCGCATCATCCCAGCCTGTGCCGTTACCTGATGAGCGACTGGGACCATGAGACGCCCCGCCAGGTGGACTGGGTGCTGGGGGCCTGTCTGCTCATCCGCCGGCAGGCCTGGGAGCAGGTGGGGCCGCTGGACGAGGGCTTTTTCATGTACTACGAGGACATTGACTGGTGCTATCGGGCGCACGCCGCCGGCTGGTCGGTGTACTACGTCCCCACCGCCCGTATCATCCATCACCACCGCCGCGAGAGCGCGCGCGGCCCCTTCAACCGATTGACGTGGATTCATCTCAGGAGTATAATGCGGCTGTTCAGCAAACATCCCCTGCCTCTGTGGTGATACGCACACCGTGCAGCAGCGGCAAGGAGGGTGAGAGGTGCCCCGCGATTCCGAAGTGAATTTTCGCCTTTTCCTGGGAGCCAGTGACATCGTTCTGACGGTTATCGCCCTGTCGCTGGCGCGTCTGGCCCGGTTATCCTGGCCCTTTGGCGCGGAGATCGCACACCCCAAGGCGGCGGAATTATCTCCTGTGGTCTATGTACTGGTCGTGGTGCTGTGGGTCTTCTTTTTCAATACGCTCTCCGTCTATTCCCACCGCAAAATGGCCAGCCTGACGCAGGAACTGCAGTCGGTCGCGGTGGCAGTGCTGGCCGCCACAGCCGCCTTCGCCGGCGTGCTGTACCTCACCTACCGCACTGTGCCCCGCCTGCTCTTCGTTTACTTCTTTTTCTTCGACCTCATCGCTCTGATCGGCTTTCGGGTGTTGATGCGCACGCTCTTTTACATCCGCATGGGGCGCGATCAGGACCCCCTGCGGGTGCTTATCCTGGGCGCCGGCAAAGTGGGGCAGGACCTGGCGCGCGCCATCCACTCCAGCCGCGGCTGGCCCATGGCCCGAGTGGTGGGATTCCTGGACGACGCCCCGGAGAAATGGAGCTGCGAGTACGAAGGGGTGCCGGTGCTCGGCCCGCTGGATACGGTCTGCAACATCGTCCAGGAGCAGAACATCCATGAGGTCATTTTCGCCCTGCCACTGCGGGCGCATCACCGGCTTATCAATCTGGTGACGGAACTGCAGAAGCTCCCAGTGGAGGTCAAGGTCGTGCCAGACCTCTTTGACCTTGCCTTCGCCCGCACCGAAGTGGAAGAGATTGACGGGATGCCGATCATCAGCCTGCGGGCGCCGGCCATCAACGGCTACACCCGGCTGGTCAAGCGCATCTTCGACGTGCTCCTCTCAGCCGTGCTCATCGTCATCACTGCCCCCATCATGGCGCTCATCGCGCTGGCCATCAAGCTGGATTCCCCCGGCCCGGTCATCTTCAAGCAGTGGCGCGTGGGGGAGAACGGCCGGCCGTTCCTCATGTACAAATTCCGCACCATGGTGGACGGTGCGGAACACCAACTTCATGAGGTCATTCAGTACACCGATGACGGCAAACCCATCCATAAACTCCCCAATGACCCGCGCGTGACGCGGCTGGGCCGCTTCCTGCGCCGCTCCAGCCTGGACGAACTGCCGCAGTTCTTCAACGTGCTGAAGGGCGAGATGAGCCTGGTGGGGCCGCGGCCGGAGCTTCCCTGCATCGTCGAGCAGTACGAGCCCTGGCAACGCCGCCGGCTCTCCGTCCCGCCCGGCATCACCGGCTGGTGGCAGATCAGCGGCCGCGCCGACCGTCCCATGCACCTGCACACCGAGGACGACCTGTACTACATCAAAAATTATTCGCTTTGGCTGGACCTGCACATCCTCATCAAGACCATCGGCGCGGTCATCCGCGGGCGCGGAGCATTCTGATATCTTCATCACCCCAAAATAACCCGATGGTGGTATTGATTTTCAGGGGACCGCCGGCTACAATGAGAGCAGTACAAGGGCCGGCGTAGGCCCTGCAAGCGGTTCGCGATATGCGGCCTTATCCTTTTCACATATCACACAGGAGGTGAACATGCGGAAAAGACTGTTTGCTTTCATCCTGGCCGCGGCCATGCTGGTGACGATGGCTGTGCCGGCGTTCGCCGATAACCCCGGCACCGGCAACAGCGACTTCGTCATCCAGAACGTGGAGAACTCCACGGCCACCGTCACGGTCGATTACTACGACCAAACCGGCGCCAACGATGTTTCCGGCTCGCCCTTCACGCTGAATGCCTACGGCTCGCGCGTCTTCCAGTCCTCCACCCTGCCGGTGGGCGATGGCTGGGTCGGTTCCGTGGTCATCTCCGCCGACAAAAAGGTCTCCGCGGTGACCATGCTGACCTGGCAGTCCACCTACGGCACGGTGGATGACCGCATCACGGGCGATGCCTACGCCGGCACCTATGCCCCGGGCACCGACCTCTACTTCCCTTACGCCACGGTGAAGCCCGTCGGCACCATCCCGGGCAAGCTCATCCGCTTTTCCATCATCACCGTGCAGAACGCCGGCACCGCCGATGCCAACATCCAGATGTATTACTACAACCAGACCGACGGCAGTGTGACCGGCCCCATCTCCGACGTGATCCAGGCCGGCCGCTCCAAGAGCTACAACCTGAGCCTCTCCGGCCCCAAGATCCCGAACCTGGGCGGCAACTGGCAGGGTTCCGTGTACGTGCACTCGGACCAGCCCATTGCCGGCGTGGTCACCAACCATTGGGCGCAGTACATCTACCGGCAGTGGGCCAGCGCCTATGAAGGCGTCAGCTCCGGCGCCACCACCCTGTATGCGCCGTCCGTCTTCCGCGTTGACCGCACCAGCGATCCGGCCGTCGGCTCCTGGGTGCGTTCCTCCAACATCATGGTCCAGAACCTGGGCACCAGCCCGGCCAACGTCACCATCCAGTTCTTCGAGACCGGCAGTACCACGCCCAAGATGACCATCAACGACACCATCCAACCGAAGACCATGGGCGAGTACAACACCCGCTTCGGCAGTCCGACCAACCCGGCCTACCCGGCCTCGGCCTTTGCCAGCGCCCTGGGCAACCTCTTCAACGGTTCGGTGGTCATCAACTGCACCAACGGCCAGCCGCTGGCCGCCGTCGTGCACACCTTCTGGAACCGGCCGGATGAGAATGCCGCTTCCACCTACGTGGCGGTGCCCGCCGGCGCCACCGAGATCTTCGTCCCCTACGCGCCGCGCAAGAAGTCCGGCACTGCTTGGGTGCAGTGGTCCAAGATCGCCGTCCAGAACCTGAGCGCCAGCACCGCCAACCTGACCCTCACCTACTATAACCCCGATGGCAGTGTGGCCCTGACGCTCAACCCAACCATCGCCGGCAACTCTGGCGACGCCTACAACACCCGCTTCGGCAGTGACTCGGGCGCCGTGCCGGCCTCGGCCTTCAACCCGCTGGGCGACAACTTCACCGGCAGTGTGAAGATCACTTCGAACCAGCCCATCGTGGCCGTGGTCAACCTCATCAGCAAGCCCAACTGGTCCGGCACCTACAACGCCTACGTGCCGTAGCGCTCGCGCTAACGCACGAAACAACAACAGCGGGGGCCAGGGATTCCTGACCCCCGCTGTTGCGTTGGCATTGGGACATGATCAGGGAACGGCGGTCATCGACCCCCAGGCCGGATAGCGGTTGTACCCCTCCGCTTTCGTGAGCTGAACCTCCTCACCCGTCACCAGGTCCACGTAGAAAATCTCCCATGAACCCGTGCGCAAAGAGGAGAAATAGATGCGCCGGCCGCCGTTGCCCCACGCCGGCGCCGCATCCTCCTGCGCTTCTCGCAGGGCCGGCCGCACGTTTGAACCATCCACGTCCATCAGGTAGATGCTCAACCGCACACCCCGGGTGGATTCAAAGGCGATGGTCTTCCCGTCGGGCGACCAGCGCGGCACCGTATCGTTGGCCACATCAAAGGTCAGCCGGCGCTGGTTGCTCCCGTCGGCATCCATCACGTAAATCTCGCTGTTGCCGTCCCGATCCGACACGAAGGCGATGTACCTGCCGTCGGGCGACCAGCTCGGCCGGCTGTCATTGGCATCCGGGTAATTGGTCAGGTTTTTCAACCCTGTGCCGTCAGCGTTGACCACGTAAACCTCCAGATTGCCGTCGCGGTTGGTATGGAAGGCGATTTTGCTCCCATCCGGGGACCACGCCGGCGCCAGGTCATCGCCGGGCTGTAGCTCCACCAGCCGGCGCTGGTCCGTCCCGTCGGCGTTCATCACGTACAGCTCCAAATTATCGGGGTCATCCCTTCCCGAGGCAAAGACGATTTTCGAACCGTCAGGGGACCAGCACGGCTCAATATCCCGTTCGGGGGAAGAGGTCAACTGCACAGGGTTCGTCCCGTCATCGTTGATGACCCATATCTCGAAATCGCCGGTGCGGTCGCTGTGGAAAGCCACGCGGCCGGCAGGAACTGCCGGCGTCGGCGTAGCTGTCGGACGCTGGGTATGCGTCACAGAGGGAGTGACTGCAGAACGGGTCGGCGTCTGTACCATAGGACGAGCGGCAGATTGTTTCTCCGCCATATAGACCAGGCCGAGGGAAACGGCCCAGAAAACGACCCATACCGCGGCGAACGCCGTTCGCCGCCGCGCCGGCGAGCGGCTGAACAGCGCCCCAGCCAGGGCGCTGAGACCCACCACGAAACACAGGCCGGCGATCAGGTAATAGACCATCGCGAATCCCCCATGTGATAATGACATGCACGCGCCGCCATTATACCCCATTCGCACCGCCGCGCCAAAGCGAAAAGGCCTCCTGCCGGCCGGCAGGAGGCCGCGAAGCTTTCACAAGGGACATCAGGACAACAGCGGGGCAACCAGCGAGGCCAGCGCATCCTCCGGCACCACCTGGGGCTCCCCGCCGGTGCGCCATTTGGCCTCAATGCCGCCGGCCTCCAGTGCGCGCGGGCTGACCGTGAGCCGCAGAGGCGCGCCCAGCAAATCAGCATCCTTGAACGCCACGCCAGGGCGCTCATCCCGGTCGTCATAGAGGACGCACAGGCCGGCGGCCTGTAAGCGCTCGTACAGGCGTTCTGCCGTCTGCGCCACCTCCGGCACGTCCAGCTTGATGGCGACCAGATGCACATGGACCGGCGCCACGGGAGCCGGCCAGCGCAGGCCGTTCTCATCCCGGTGCACCTCGGCCAGCGCGCCCCAGGCGCGGTCCAGGTCCCAGACCATGTTCAGCATGACTAAGGGCTGGGGCTGGCCGGCCTGGTCCAGATAGCGGGCTTCGGGTATGCCGGCCTCGTCCGCGGTGTGCATCATGCTCTCCCCCAGAGCAAACCCATACCCCTCCGCAAGCGGCTCGCCGCACCCGGGACAGGGGTCGCCGGCACGCACCGCTCGCAAGTCCACCACCTGGTGCACGAAGAAATCGCGGCCGACGTTGACGTTGCGGATGTGGAACGGTTCCTTATTGGCGCCGGCAACCAGGTTGCGGGCGGATATCACCGATGGATCTGCCAGCACCTGCACTCGCGTCAATCCGATGGGCGAGCCGTAGCCGGGCACCGAACCGATCCAGCGCACCTCGCTGTCCGTGCTCGGCCGGAAGGGTTTATTCCCCACCGCCCTGGCCAGCTTCTGTTCATCAATATTCAGGTCGCCGCGAATGACGGCGCAGATCACCTGATTCTCCTGTTCCAGGGTGTAAAAGACCACCTTCATGGTCTGCGCCGGCGAGATGCCCAGGAAATCCGCCAGCCCAGCAATCGTGGTGCAGTCCGGCGTTTCCACTTCTTCCATCGGAAGCATGGGGGCAGTGTCTTGGGACGGCGGGGGCACTTCGGTGGCCGCCGGCAGGCCGGCATACCCGCAGTGCGCACAGCGGAAAAAGGCGGTCTCCCCATCGGGATGCTCCCACAGCCAGGCGGCGGCCTCTCGGGGGCCGGCCGCCGCGGCCACCAGCGGAAGCTCCAGGCGGTTCCATAGCCCCGAGTATGCCGCGGTGAGCGCCTGTTGGCCGGCCTGCGCCTCTTTCAGCGTCGGATACAGCCCGAACAGCTCCAGCCGGCGTCCCAGGGCGCCTCCCAACAGGCCGGCGCGGGTGTTGGCATGGGCGGACATATGAGGCTGTACCGCGTACCAGAGCTGAGGAAGCTGGCGGTAGGAACGCAGTTCACGCGCCGCCGTGTCCCAGGCGGCCCAGCCGGCCGGCTCGCCAAAGCGCCACCGCGCCCCCCTGCCGCTCTCGGATTCTGGCGGACGTGCCCAAGGGAACGAGACCGGCTGTGCACCGGCATCCCGGGCGACCTGCACAGTGCATGCCAGCAGTCTCTCCCATCCCTGCTGGCCGAGCGGAAGGAGCGTCCAGACGGATGGCGCCGGCGAACGCATCAGGCCGGCACGCAGCAGCAACTGCTGACCGGGGAGGTCAACCCCGGCCGGCGCTTGTCGAAGGGTGTTCCAGAAAAGTTTTGTCGCTCGCATGCCGCCAATATATCAGATGACGACCGGACTGTCAAACCGACCCCGAAGATGGAGGAAAGTTTTAACATTCGCGACCCTCGCGCATAGTTGACGAGGCTCTCGGATTGTGCTAGAATGAAAGCGAATTATAGTCAAGTCTGGGTCGGCAGCGGCGCGGCCCATATTCCCACCCGAGAAGGGATGAGATGACGATAGCCCTGTATCCCGGCACGTTTGACCCGATCCACTACGGCCACATCGACATCGCCAGGCGGGCGGCCGGCATCTTCGACCAAGTGGTGGTGGCGGTATATGACCGGCCTCTCAAGAACTTGTTGTTCAGCACCGAGGAACGCCTGCGCATGGTCCAGCAAGCGCTTCAGGATATCCCCAATATCACGACCACCAGCTACAGCGGGTTGACGGTCGAGTTCGCGCGCCGCGTGGGCGCCAAGGTCATTGTGCGCGGACTGCGCGTGACCTATGATTTCGAGCTGGAGTATCAGATGGCGATGACCAATAAGAAGCTGGCGCCGACCTTGGAGACGGTCTGCCTGATGACCGAGCAGGCCCACGCCTTTCTCAGCTCCAGCATCGTCAAAGAAATCGCCGCCGCCGGCGGCTGTGTGGAACAGATGGTGCCGCCCCACGTGCGAGATGCCCTGGTCGAGAAACTGCGCGGGCTTTCCGGCAAGGATGACCTGGTGCGGATGATCTCCCTGCGTGATTGACGCCGGCCTGCCGTGCGCCGGCCGGCGAACCCGAGGCATTCCGGGTCCAGCACCCTCACTGTAAAGGGGCAGAACTATGCAAACGCCAGAACAAACCAGCTCGATCGATATCCTGCAGTGGATTGACCAGCTTGAGGCGCTGTTGACCGATGGGTGGAGACTGCCCTTCTCTGCCCGCGTGGTGGTGGATGAGCATGCCGTCTTCGAGATCATTGACCAGATGCGCATCCGCATCCCTGAGGAACTGAAGCAGGCACGGCGCATCCAGCAACAGCAGGAGCGCATCCTCGCCCAGGCCAAGGAAGAGGCCAACCGCATCAAGGCACAGGCCCGCCAGGAAGCGGAGGCCGCCCTTTCCCAGCACGAGCAGGTGGTGGTGGCGCAGGCCAAGGCGGAGCAGATACTGGAGCGCGCCCGTGCGGAGGCGGACGCCCTGCGGCAGGAAGCGGATCAGTATGCCCTGCAGGTACTGCGGGAGCTGGAGGCGGCGCTGGAGGCATCACTGCGGCAGGTGCGCAACGGCATCAAGAAAATCAGCTCGCGGCAGTTTGAGGCCGGCGAGCCGCTCGACAGCGAGGACTAGTGGGTCCAAGGCGCCGGCCCCGGCAGGAAAGCCGGCGCCCCATAAGCTGTTTTTCGCGTTATTGATGCGGTCTACATTCCAGAAGCTCACAACAACAGAATACAAATCCCTGGGTCTTACATGCCCCCTAATTAATGACCGCGCAGTTCAGTCGGTCGGCAAAGCCCTCCGTATTTGCCGGAATGCCCCCCATCGAGTAGTATAACCGCTGGAATACGCGCCGGCCGTCGCACCGCCGGCCCCAACATCAACGCATACACTTTAGAAAGGAGCTGTCATGATCAAGCCGGTACGCACGATCGAGGTCGTGCCCAAACTGCCGGCGGAATTGGAGCAGTTGCGCGAGATCGCCTATAACCTGCGCTGGGCGTGGGATCATGATACGATCGAGTTATTCCGCCGGCTGGACCGCGGCCTCTGGGAAACCACCGAACACAACCCGGTGCGCATGCTGGGCACCATATCACAAGAACGGCTGAACGCGCTGGCGGCCAACGCCAGCTTCCGCGCCGAACTGGCGCGCATCGCCGAACGGCTGGACGAATACATGCGCCAGACGGAGCCGGCCTGGTTCCGCGCCAAACACAGCCAGGCCCAGGACCTGCTGGTCGCCTACTTCTCGATGGAGTTCGGGCTGACCGACTGCATCCCCACCTACTCGGGCGGGCTGGGCATGCTGGCCGGCGACCACCTCAAATCCTCCAGCGACCAGGGCATTCCTCTGGTAGGCGTGGGCCTGGCTTTTCAACAGGGCTACTTCCGCCAGTACCTCAACGCCGACGGCTGGCAGGGCGAATCCTACCCCATCAACGACTTCTACACCATGCCTCTGCAGTTGGTGCGGGACGCCGGCGGGGAGCCGGTTACCGTCGCCATCCCCTTCCCTGGCCGCGAGGTGAAGGCGCAGATATGGCGCGTGCAGGTGGGACGCGTGCCGCTCTACCTGCTGGACACGAACATCCCGGCCAACGCGCCGGCGGACCGCGACATCACCGACCAGCTCTACGGCGGCGATACGGAGATGCGCATCAAGCAGGAGATCGTGCTGGGCATCGGTGGGGTGCGCGCCCTGCGCGTCCTCGGCCTGAACCCCACCGTCATCCATATCAACGAGGGACATGCCGCCTTCTCGGTGCTGGAGCGCATCCGCCAGCTCATGGAAGAGCATCAGGTGCCCTTTGAGGTGGCCCGCTGGGCGGCCGTCGCCGGCAGTATCTTCACCACTCATACGCCGGTGCCGGCCGGCATTGACCAGTTCGGCGCGGAACTGATTGATAAATACCTGATGCCCTATTACGAGTGGCTGAAAATCACGCGCGAGGAATTCCTGGCGCTCGGCCGCATCAACCCCAACAACTGGCAGGAACCGTTCAATATGGCCGTGCTGGCGCTCCGCCTGTCCGCCTTTCGCAACGGTGTCAGCCGACTGCACGCCTCGGTGTCGCGGCGCATGTGGCAGAACCTATGGCCCGGCCTGCCGGAGGAAGAGGTACCCATCATACACATTTCCAACGGTGTGCACATCCCGAGCTGGACCTCGTTCGACATGGCCGAGCTGTTCGACCGCTACCTGGGGCCGGCCTGGCGCACCGACCAGGCCAACGGCGACCTATGGAAGTCGGTGGAGCAGATTCCGCTGGAGGAGCTGTGGCGCACCCACGAGCGCCGGCGCGAGCGGCTGGTCGCAGTAGCCCGCCGGCGCCTGCAGGAACAGCTCCGCCGGCGTGGCGCACTGCAGAGCGAGATAGACGAGGCCGGCGAGGCGCTCAACCCGGCCGCCCTGACCATCGGCTTTGCCCGCCGCTTCGCCACCTACAAACGGGCCGCGCTCCTGCTCAAGGACCCCGAGCGCCTGAAGCGCATCCTGCTGAACCCGGATCGGCCGGTGCAGATCATCTTCGCCGGCAAGGCGCATCCGGCGGACGGCCCGGGCAAGGACCTCATCCGGCAGATCGTGCACTTCGCCCGCCAGGAAGACGTGCGCCGGCATGTGGTCTTCCTCGAGGACTATGACGCCAACCTGGCCCGCTACCTGGTGGCCGGCGCCGATATCTGGCTGAACACGCCGCGCCGGCCGCGCGAGGCCAGCGGCACCAGCGGCATGAAAGCGGTCGCCAACGGCGTGCTCCACGTCAGCACGCTGGACGGCTGGTGGGACGAGGCCTATTCCAAGGACGTGGGCTGGGCCATCGGCCAAGGCGAGGTATATGCCGACGAGGCCTATCAGGACCAGGTCGAGGCCGAGGCGCTGTACGACCTGCTGGAAAAAGAGATTGTCCCGCTCTTCTACGAGCGCGGGCCGGACGACGTGCCGCGGCGCTGGGCGGAGCGCATGCGGCGCGCCATCGCCCAGCTCGCGCCGTACTACAACACCAACCGCATGGTGCGGGAATACACCGAGCGCATGTACCTGCCGGCCCATGAGCATTTCCGCCGGCTCTCCGCCGAAGACATGGCGCGCGCCCGCGAGCTGGCCGGCTGGCTGGACAAGGTGCGCAAAGGATGGGCGCAGGTCTGGATCCGCTCCGTGGAGACCAACCGCGACCTGGAACGCATCGGCGTGGGCGAACAGTTTGATGTGCGGGCGGATGTATTCCTGGGAGAGCTGTCTGCGGAGGATGTGCTGGTGGAGCTGTACTTCGGCCGGCTGGACCCGGACCGCGGCATCACCGAACCGCAGGTGGTGCGCATGGAACACGCCGGCGTCCACGACGACCGCATGCATACCTTCCAAGGCTCGGTGACCTGCACCCAGAGCGGCCGTTTCGGCTACACGGTGCGGGTGCGGCCGGCGCACCCAGACCTGCCCGACCCTGTTCTGCCAGGGATGATGATCTGGGCGGCGTAGGGACATCAGAAGCTGGGAGGTGTGACCATGCGCACATCTTTGGAGCCATCGCACTCTCCCTGGGCATCGCAAACCACCTGGCGCACCATCAGCGCGATCAACCTAGTCCTCGGCATCCTGCTGTGGATCGGCTATCTGACCGACCTCTCGCTGGCCGGCACGGTTGCGGACTGGGTATACCCATTGCTGGTCGGGGTGCTCGCCTATTACACTTTTATCGCCGTGCCGTACTACGTGCCGGCGGATATGCGGGCATCGGTGCGGCGTGCCTGCATCCCATCGCTGGTCGGCGGGGCGGCCTTCGTCCTGGCGGCGGTACTGATGCTGGTGCCGCCCTTCACCTTTGACACGCTGGAGCTGTTCGCCGGCACGGCTGTCGAGCACCGCATCGAAAGCGCCGTCTCGCCCGGAGGCGCATACATCGGCGAGGTTGCTCTGCGCGGCATGGGCGCCCTACCCGGTCAGCAGGGCGAGCTGGTTGTGCGGGTCAAGCCGCGCCTCTTCCCGCTAATCGAACGCGACCTGGCGGTGTACCGGGTGCGCTTCACCGACGAGCGCGTGCCAGCCTACTTATCATGGAAGGGTGATCGCCGGCTCGAGTTCGCTCTGCTGGGGCAGGCCTGGGATGCCGGCCAAGTCCTGCTGGCCCTGCCGCCGGCGCTGGAAGGGCCGGGCCGGCCCCTGGCGGTGCTGGCAGGCCGGCCGGCGGAGGTCCGGGAACTGCCGGCGCTTACAGACGGGGAGCGCACCGTGCCGCGCGGCGGATTCTGCTGTATCGGCCCGCTCATCATCCCATTGTTCTTCCCGCCGGTGGTCATCTGGGGCGGCCGCAAGCGCCGGCGCGAGCCGGCCCCCTGGGACGAGGGCGGCGCTCCCTGGCCGTGACAGGCAGAAAGGATTGCGCAGAATTTATGGAAGTGCTCATGGACCCGAAGGTACTGCTGACCTTCCTGGCAACGGCGGCGGCAGCCGGTCTGGTCATCTGGCTCCTCTCATGGAACTGGCGCCGCCGGCTGGAAAAGGCTCTGGAGGAACAGCGCCGACAGCAGGAAGGGACCGTCTCACGCCTCTTTGACTCCCTCGCCCACGACAAAGAAGAGCTGGTGCGCAAGTACGAGGAAATCGTCGCCGAGAAACAGGCGCGCATTGAGGCCTTGGAGAAAGAGGTAGCGCGCTT
This sequence comes from uncultured Anaerolineae bacterium, assembly GCA_938049385.1. Lineage (GTDB taxonomy): Bacteria > Chloroflexota > Anaerolineae > JACIWP01 > JACIWP01 > JACIWP01. Next base: position 20,842 of record CALIBQ010000044.1, on the reverse strand, counting down.
GCGCGACCGCCTGAGCCAGGGGGGTCTGCTGAGCCTCTTCGGGCGCGGCCAGCGCGAGGCTGTCAGTGCGCTCCTGCTGGAGAACGAACAGCTCCATGAGCAGATCGCGCGCCTGCAGGAGGAAATGCGCGATATGGTCGGGGACCTGACCGGCAAGCTCATGGATCGGCTGGAGAAGCAGTACCAGGAGAGCGCCCGCGCCGTGCGCTATAAGCAGGCCCTGCTCTCCACCTTCTTACAGCAGGAGGAAGCGCGGCAGTTGCTGGAGCGCATGCTGGCGGAAGGCCGGTTCCTGCCGGCCGGCGAGCCGCCGGCCTCCTTGCCATCGGATAGCGAACGCCCCACAAACCAGGCGCAGGAGTGAGCCATGACCCTGCTCATCCGTCCCGCCCGCCCCGAGGACAAGCCGGCCGTGCTGGAACTCACCCGCGATATTTGGGAAGGGCACGACTACCTGCCGCGCGTCTTCGACGCTTGGGTGCAGGACCCCACGGGCCATTTCTACGTCGTGGAGGTAGAGGGCAAACTGGCCGGCCTGGGGCGAGTGTCCTTCCCTGACCCGGGCGAGGCCTGGCTGGAAGGCGGGAGGGTGCACCCCCAGTATCAGGGGCAGGGCCTGGCCAGCATCTTGTTCGCCTATCAGATGTTCGTGGTGCGGCGCAGTGGGGTGCATGTGGCGCGCTTCTGCACCGCCAGCGACAACGCGCCTGTCCAGCACCTGGCGAAGGTGTACCGCTTCCGCCGGCTGGCGGATTCCCTGCTCTGGGAGGCGCCGGCTGGCGGGACGTTCGAGGCACGCCTGCTGGACGCCGACGAACTGCCGGCCGCCTGGGAGTTCATCCGGCAAAGCCATTGGCACCGCCTGACCGGCGGACTGCTCTGCGAGGGCTGGGTCTGGCGCCGGCTGACGCAGGAGCGTCTGGCAGAGCGCCAGCAGGCGGGACAGGTCTGGGTCTGGCCGGCGGAGGGCGCGTGGCACGGCCTGCTCATCGCCTCGGTGGACCTGGAATATGGGGATGTGACCTGCGGCCTCATCGCCGGCGATGCCGAGGCGATGCCGGCGCTGGCCCGCTCCTTGCGCGCCTGGGCCGTCGGCCGCTCCGAGAACGTCCAGGCCGTCATCCCCGAGGGCCTGGACGACGCACAGGCGGCGTTCCAATCCAGCGGCTACGTCCTTTATGCCGAGCTGAAGCAGTCCCTGTTCGAGAGACGGTTACACCCGTAGGGGCAACCCTTGTGGTTGCCCCAACCCTTGTGGTTGCCCTAACCATAGGGGACGACCACAAGGGTCGCCCCTACCGACGACCTACCGACGACCACAAGGGTCGTCCCTACCCATCCCGCTGCGAGGGCAGGATGTGCCACAGGCGGTACAGCAGTTTGCGCAGGAACGCCGGCAGGCGCCCCAGCAGGGCGCGGCCCAGGTACAGCACGCGCTGATGCCACGGGCGCGCCGGCTGAGGAAGCGGCACACCCCAACGCACTGCCGCCGCCCCCCAAGTCAGGCCGGCGCCGAACCCCACCAGCACCACCACGCTCCCATCGTTGATCAGCTCATGCTCGGCAACCTCACACAGCGCGATGGGGATGGATGCCCCGGAAGTGTTCCCGTAGCGGTACAGGTTGATGTAGAACGCTTCCTCCGGCAGGCGCAGTTTCTTGCGCGCCGCCTCGATGATACGGATATTGGCCTGATGCGGAATAATCATATCCACCGCCGATAGGGGCAGGCCGGCCTTGCGCATCACCTGCTCCACCGCCTCCGGGATAATGTGCGTGGCAAAGCGGTACACCGCCCGCCCATCCATCTGGATCGTGTGGGCGCGCTGAGAGAGTGTCTCAGGGCTGGCCGGCATGCGGCTCCCGCCGGCGGGGATGGACAGCAGTTCTGCACCGGAACCATCCGCCCCCAGCACGCAGGCCAGCACACCGCCCGGCTGGTCCGAAGCCACCAGCACTAACGCCCCCGCCCCATCTCCGAAAAGCACGCAGGTAGCGCGGTCCTCCCAATTCACGAAACGGGAAAGCGTCTCCGCGCCGATGATGAGCACGCTACGCCATTCGCCGGCGGCGATGCCTATGTGCGCCAAGTGGAGCGCATATACGAAGCCGGAACAGCCGGCGCTGACGTCGAACGCCGCCGCCCTATCCGCGCCCAGCGCCGCTTGCACCAGACAGGCCGTGGCAGGGGTCAGATAATCGGGCGAGATGGTGGCGACGATGATGGCATCGAGCTGGCGCGGGGAGAGATGGGCGCGTGCCAGGGCACGCCGCGCCGCTTCGACCGCCATGGTAGAGGTGGACTCCTTCTCGCCAGCGATGCGCCGCTCCGCAATGCCGGTGCGCGAGCGGATCCACTCATCGGACGTATCCACCATGCGCTCCAGGTCCTGGTTCGAAAGCACCTTGGCCGGCGCGTACATTCCCCAACCCGCGATATGCGCATAGGGGCTCATAGACAGCTCCGCAACGTCATAATGGATATGTTCAGACAGTGGAGATTAGCCATGGCGCCGGAAGACCAGGCAGGCATTATGTCCCCCGAAACCGAAGGAGTTGGAGATCACCGCCCGCAGTGCCGCCTGGCGCGCCTTTCCCGGCACGTAGTCCAGGTCACAGCGGGGGTCGGGGTTCTCCAAGTTGATGGTGGGAGGCACAATGCCGTGGTACAGCGCCAGCACGGAGATAACCGCTTCCACGGCGCCGGCCGCGCCCAACAGATGGCCTGTGACCGCCTTGGTCGAGCTGACCATCAGCCGGTCGGCTGCCGGCCCAAAGGCCTGGCGGATCGCCAGCGTCTCCATGGCGTCATTCAGATCGGTGCCGGTGCCGTGGGCGTTGATGTAATCAATGTCATCGGGGGACAGGCCGGCATCCTCCAGCGCCAGACGCAGAGCGCGCACAGCGCCCTGAGCGCTGGGGTCCGGCGCGGCGATATGATAGGCGTCGGAGGTCGAGCCGTAGCCGGCCAGCTCGGCGTAGACCCGGGCACCGCGCGCCTGCGCATGCTCCAGTGCCTCTAGCACCAGCACGCCAGCCCCCTCCCCCAGCACAAAGCCAGCGCGGTCCCGGTCGAAAGGCCGGCAGGCCCGCTCCGGGACATCGTTCGAGTTGCAGGCCAGCGCGCCCATCTGGTCGAAGCCGGCGACGGTCAGCGGCAGGATGGCCGCCTCCGTCCCGCCAGCGATCATCACGTCCACCAGCCCTAGGCGAATCATGCGCATCGCTTCGCCGATGGCGTTGTTCCCTGTGGCACAGGCGGTGACGATAGCCATATTGGGCCCGCCGAAGCCGTACTGGATGGAGATATAGCCGGCGCTCATGTCGGCCAGACAGGCCGGCACAAAGAAGGGGCTGATGCGGTCCGGTCCCTCGGTCTCGAGGATCTGCTGACTTTTCACCAGGCTGTGGATGCCCCCGATGCCGCTCCCGATGATGACGCCCACCCGGGTGCGGTCCAGGTTATCCGTCAGCAGACCGGCATCCTCGACCGCCTGGCCGGCGGCGTTGGCCGCGAATTGGATGGAACGGTCGAGCCGGCGCACATCCTTGCGGTTCATATAGCGGGCGGGATCGAAATCCAACACCTCTGCCGCCACCTGGGTCTTCAATCCGCTGGGGTCAAAGGACTGGATGCGGCGCACACCGCTGTGCCCCTCTACCACGGCAGTCCACAGGCTCTGCACATCCTCCCCGAGGGCCGTGACAGCTCCCAGACCGGTGATGACAACCCGCCGGTTCATGACATCCTCCACGCGAATGGAATGTGGGACGTGCCGGCCTCTGGGGTACCGGCACATTCAAAAGATGATAACCCTGCAAGAGGTCGAAAGTCGCGGGTCGGGTCTTAGATCAGGGGAAGCCTATTCCACCGGAGGAAGTAATGAGGTAGATCAGCACAGTGAAGGCGGCGATGACCGCCAGCGCCAGGCCGGCCAGGATGAGCAGAGGAGCATACGTGCGAGGAAGCTCGCCGGCGACCCTGCCTGTCTGCCCGTTCACCACCACATGCCGCACCCCGTCGCGATAGCGGTAGCTCATCAGCCAAAAAGGCAGGAGAAGATGCTGGAAACGATCAATGTTGACCATATGGGTGCTGATGGAAAGGGAGCGAATATTCTGGCCCGGGAAAAGCTGGCCGGCGATGCGCTCGCGCACCATATGGGCGACGCGCTCGCGCGCCCGGATAGAGGCATCGGCTAGGGAAACCTGATACAGCTCTGCCGGCCAGCCGGCCAGCTTTTCAGGAGCAAAAGGTTCCAGCTCATGCAGGTCAAAGTCCATCGCCTGCTCGAGCAGGCTGGCCGGCACGGAAGAGGAAGCCGGTACGAGCACACCTTCCTCAAAAATGGACAGGGCATCGGCAGTGGGTACCCATTCGGAACCGCTCTGCATCAGGGCATTCCACTTGACCGTACCGATAAAATCGAACGCCCAGAAGGGCAGGTATGCCCGCCGGATGGAAGCGAGCCGGGCAGAGCGCCGCAGGTCTGCCGGCGTGAACCATCCCGACCCCAACCATTCCTGCACTGCGGTAAGGGCCTGCTCCTGCGAGATGCGGAACGGCAGGATGCCGTGCGGCGGGATGACATCGGCGTCCAGCTCGATGTGCACCACCTGCGGGGAGCCGCAGAACGGGCAGGAGGCGCTGAACTGTCCCTCGGGGAGGATGCTGGTAGCGCCACAGCCGGCACAGCGAACCGCATAGGATTGCTTCTGCCAGCGATGCCCCACCTCTGTCGGCAGAGTGGTCAGGAAATCCCCTTCCACCACGACATAGCCGGCCTGCACTGCCTCGCTAGGGAGGATGGTATGGCCGCAGTACTGGCAAAGCAGACGTCCTTTCCAGGGATCGAACCGCATGATGCCGCCGCAGTTCTTGCAGACGAAGCGCCGACTAGGGATTGGTTCGGGTCCCTGCGCCGGCTCTGACTCTGCCGATGCGTCTGGGGACCGCAGTTGTTCCCGCGTGAGCCGGCCCTCCAGAATGGCCAGCTCCTGCCGCGCGGTGGGATTGGCCGGGTCGAAAATGAGAATTTGCTCCAGATAGGCGCGGCGCTCCACCGGATCATCCGCAATTTGCTGGAGATACAGCAGAGCCTGCACCCGTTCCTCGGGGGAAGGCTGTAAGCGCAGGGCGCGCTCGAGATAGAGGCGCGCCTGATATTTGTCGCCAGCCTTGGCAGCAGCGATGCCCGTCGCCAGGCACATGCGCAGTAAGTCATCGCCGGAGGTGCTCATCGCCCTGCTGTGCCGCTCCAACCCATGAAGTCTGCCACAGGATAGCACGGGGCGCCGGCACTGTCAAGCGCGCCCCCTAATCAGGCCCGACGCCGCTCATCTAAATATCCCAAGTTATGGCGCGCATAATCATCGGACCGGTGTGGGGATCGCCCCCGCGTTGACAAGCCCCGCCGGGAATCGTATAATGCGGAGTGCCGGCCCCTTGCCAAACCTGCCGCGGCCGGCGGGGAGCGATCCAGCATGCCACCGCGTGTCCTCGTCGTTGACAACGACCCGGCATTCGCACAGATGCTCTGCCAGACCATCACCGGGGCGCTGGGCTATTCGGCGGAGGCGGCGGCCTCCGCCAAAGATGCCTGGGCCTGTCTGGCGCGCGCCGCATCCGATATGGTCATCATTGACACCGGCCTGCAGGACACCAGCCCGCTGGAGTTCGTGCGGGAGGTGCGCCGGCGCTACCCCACCCTGCGCCTGGTGCTCATCCCGCTGGAAGGGGAAGAGCTGGACGAGAGCTTCCGCTCCATCGAGGTCCAAGGCATCCTGCCCAAACCCTTTTTCTTCGATGACCTGCAGACCATCCTGCGCCAGGCCATGGAGCGTAAACCGCCAGAAATCGAGCCAACCGCTCCTGCATCCCCACCTCCGCCGGCCGCCCCCTCGCGCGACCAGGCCATCATCCGGGTCGTCGGGGAGCTTCAGCGGGAGCTGGTCTCCGAAGCGGTCCTGCTGGTTGGCCCTATGGGTGTGGCGCTGGCCTCGGGAGCAGTCGGACGGGTGGAGCCGGAAGCCCTCGCCCCGCTCTTGCGCCGCCTGCATGCGGATTCGCAGGAAATCATGGCCCTGTTGGGAGAATCACAGGACGCCGGCCCCTTGCACGGCTATCTCGAAGGGACGCGCCGGCGCATCTACTGGCAGACCGTGCGCCCGGGCTGGCTCCTGGCCTGCGTCCTGGGGGCCGATACCCCGCTGGGCATTCTGCGCTATCAGATGCGCCAGGCCGCCGAACGCCTGGCCGATTTGCTCGCATAGTGCGCCTGTGTATGCGTTCGGGCAGTACTTTGCCCGGAAGGAGAGGGAACTGTGTCACAGGAAGGTGAAGGCAAGCGTCCGCAGTTGGTGTTGATTGATGGGCATTCGCTGGCCTATCGCGCGTTTCATGCCCTGCCGGCGACGCTGGCCACCTCGCGCGGTGAGCTGACCAACGCTGTCTACGGCTTCACCTCCATGCTCCTCAATGCCCTGCAGGAGCTTCAGCCGGCATATATCGCGGTGGCCTTCGACGTCGGAAAGACCTTCCGCCACGAGCGCTTCCCGGAATATAAGGCGCACCGCGCCGTCATGCCTGACGAAATGCGCTATCAGCTTGAGCGCATCAACCAGCTTCTGGAGGCATTCCGCATCCCGATCTTCACCCTGGAGGGATATGAGGCCGATGATGTGCTGGGCACCCTGAGCGCCCAGGCCGAGAAACAGGGTATGCCGACCCTCATCGTGACGGGGGATACCGATGCCTTTCAGTTGATCGACCCTCTGGTGCGAGTAATGACCTCCGGCCGGCGCTTCTCCGATGTCGTCATCTACGACGAGAAGGCGGTGCTCCAGCGCTACGGCCTGCGCCCCCAACAGCTCATTGATTATAAAGCCCTCATCGGCGACAAATCGGACAATATCCCGGGCATCCCGGGTATTGGGGAGAAGACCGCCACCCAGCTGCTCCAGAAATACGGCACGCTGGAAAACATCTACGAGCATCTGGATGAAATCACCAACGCCCGCTTGCGCCAGGCACTGGAGGAGCACCGTGAACAGGCCTTCCTGAGCAAGGAGCTGGCGCGCATCCGGCGCGATGCCCCCATCTCCCTGCAGTTGGAGGCCTGCCGTTTCGCCGGCTACGACCGCGAGCGCGTGCTGGAGCTGTTCCGCGAGCTGGAGTTCCGCTCGCTGGTAAGCCGCCTGCCGGCACCCGTGGAAGCCGCGCCGGCCGGCCCCACCCAGTTACCTATCTTCCCGGAAGAAGCACTGCCTTCCGCCAAATTCGCCGCCGCCGTCCCGCCCAAACCAGCCCTCGGCACCTATCGCGTGGTGCAGGAGGAAGAAGCGCTTCAGGAGCTGGCAAAGCGGCTGGAGCAAGCGCCGGCGGTGGCCTTTGACACCGAAACTACCAGCCTGCGCCCCATGGAAGCGGATTTGGTGGGCATTTCCTTCTCCGACAAGGCCGGCGAGGGCTATTACATCCCGGTCGGGCATGCGCGCGGCCAGCAGTTGTCCATGGAAACGGTGCGCCGGCATCTTCATCCCGTGCTCGCCAACCCGCAGATTCCCATGGTCGCCCACAACGCCATCTACGACCTGATCATCCTGCGCCGGCACGGCCTGGAGGTGCGAGGCCCCCTGTTCGACACCATGATCGCCGAATGGCTGATTGACCCGGCCAGCCGCAACCTGGGCCTGAAGAACCTGGTCTGGCAGAGGCTGGGCATGGAGATGACTCCCATCACCGACCTTATCGGGAGCGGGAAGCACCAGGACAGCATGGCCAATGTGTCCGTCGAACAGGCCGGCCCGTATGCCGCGGCGGACGCCGACATGCTCCTGCGCCTGAAACCCCTGCAGGAAGCGGAGCTGAAGGAGAAAAACCTCTGGCACCTGTTCACCGAGGTGGAGATGCCGCTGGTGGCGGTGCTGGCTGATATGGAGATGGCCGGCATCAAGCTGGACGTAGGTGTCCTCCAGGAGCTGGACCGCGAGCTGGCCGCCCGCATGGCAGAGCTGGAGGAAGAGATATACCGCATGGTTGGCTACCGCTTCAACCTGCAGTCCTCCCAACAGCTCTCCGATGCCCTGTTCGTGCACCTGGGGCTTTCGGCCAAGGGGCTGAAGAAGACGACCGCCGGCAAATATTCCACCTCCGCCGACGTGCTGGAAAAACTGCGCGATGCGCACCCGGTGGTGGAGAAAATCCTGGAGCACCGCCAGATCGCCAAGATCAAATCCACCTATATCGAGACCCTGCCGGCGCTGGTCAATCCGCAGACCGGGCGCGTGCACACCTCCTTCAACCAGACCGGCACGGTCACCGGCCGGCTTTCTTCCAGCGACCCAAACCTGCAGAATATCCCCATCCGCACCCCCATCGGCCGGCGGGTGCGCGAGGCCTTTGTCGCCGAGGACGGCTGGCTCCTGCTCTCGGCGGACTATTCCCAGGTCGAACTGCGCATCCTGGCCCATATGACCGATGACCCCCAGCTTGTAGCGGCCTTCCAGCGCGGCGAGGACATCCACACCTTCACCGCCTCCGTTATCTTCCGCGTGCCCAAGGAAGAAGTGACACCGGAGATGCGCCGGATTGCCAAGACGACGAATTTCGCTATTATTTACGGCGTTACGGCGTACGGCCTGGCCCAGCAGACCGGCATGTCCAACGAGGATGCGGCGGCCTTCATCCGGGCGTACTTCCAGCAGTATCCCCGGGTCAAGGAATATGTGGAGCGGTGTAAGGAAGAGGCGGCAAAGAAGGGCTACGTGGAGACGCTGTTGGGCCGGCGCCGCTACTTCCCGGAACTGCAGGCCGGCCAAAAGATACCCGCCGGCCTGCGCGCTGCCGCGGAACGCATGGCCATCAACATGCCGGTGCAGGGCACGGCGGCTGACATCATCAAGATCGCCATGATCCGCCTGCACCATACCCTGAAAGAGCGGGGCATGCGCAGTCGGCTCCTGCTCCAGGTGCACGACGAGCTTGTGCTGGAGGTGCCAGCCGAGGAAACGCGTGACGCCGCCGCCCTGGTGAAGGATATTATGGAGAACGCGTACCCGCTGAAGGTGCCCCTGAAGGTGGACTGCCAGGCCGGCCCCAACTGGGGGCAGATGGAAGCATGCTAGCCGGCCCGCCGCCGATGGCCCAGCAGTATCAGCGCTGTGCTGTAGAACATAGAGCTGGAGGAGACCCACATTGATCCTGCGCGAACTGAACCGGTTGCTGAAAGAAGCTGTGGAAGCCGCTCAGCGCGCCGGCGCCCTGCCGGCCGAGCTGGAGCTCCCGGAAATCATCCTGGAGCGCCCTAAGCAGGCCAACTTGGGGGACTATGCCACACCGCTGGCCCTGCAGTTGGCCGGCAAAATCGGCCGGCGCCCCCTGGAGGTAGCCGAGACCATCGCGGCCCACTTCCCGGCCGCGCCCATGCTGGCGAAGGTCCAGCCCGCCCGACCGGGCTTCATCAACTTCACCCTCAGCCAGGAATGGATCGCCCGCCAGGTGGACACCATCCTGGCCGCCGGCGAGACGTTCGGCAACATTGACCTGGGCAAGGGGAAAAAGACGCAGGTGGAGTTCGTCAGCGTCAATCCCACCGGCCCCCTGCATATTGGCTCGGCGCGCAACGCCGTCATCGGCGACACACTGGCCAACGTCCTGCAGGCCGCCGGCTATGACGTGTACCGCGAGTACTACATCAACGACCGCGGCACCCAGTTCGACAACTTCGCCGCCACCGCCTATGTGCGCTATGCCCAGGCGCTGGGCATTGACGAACCCATGCCCGAGGCCGGCTATTTCGGCCAGTACATGATCGAGCTGGGCCGGCAGTTGGCCGAGGAGTACGGCGATACATTCCTCCATATGCCGCGCGAGGAGGCCACCCGGCAGTTGGGCGAGATCGCCTTGGAGCGCACCGTGGCCGGCATCCGCCAGGACTTGGAGCTTATCGGCGTCTATTACGACTGCTGGTTCTCTGAGCGCTCCCTCTATCAGGACGATACCTTCCAGAAGGTGATGGAAATCCTGCGGGCCGCCGGCATGGTCGAGGAACGCGAGGGCGCCGTCTGGTTCACCGCCACCAAGCTCGGCGGCGACAAGGACGAGGTGCTTATCCGCTCCGACGGCACCCCCGGCTACTTCGCCTCGGACATCGCCTACCATTACAACAAGTTCGTCGTGCGCGGCTTCGAGTGGGTCATTGACGTCTGGGGGGCCGACCATCAAGGCCATGTGCCGCGCATGAAAATCATGATGCAGGCGCTGGGGCTGGACCCGGACCGCCTGACGCTCCTGCTCTATCAATTGGTGACGCTCAAGCGCGGCGGAGAGGTCGTGCGGCTGTCCAAGCGCACGGGCGACCTCATCACCCTGCGCGAGGTGGTGGAAGAGGTCGGCCCCGATGCAGTGCGCTTCTTCCTCCTGTCCCGGGCCGCCGAGAGTCAGATGGACTTCGACCTGGAGCTAGCTAAAGAGCAGTCCAACGAGAACCCGGTATATTATGTCCAGTACGCGCATGCGCGCATCGCCAGCATCCTGCGCAAGGCCGGCGATATGGACTACAGCGCCGGCGATACCTCCCTGCTCCAGCACCCCTCGGAGATCGCGCTGATACGCGAGATGCTGAGACTGCCAGAGATCATCGAGCTGGCCGCCGCGCGCCTAGCGCCCCATCATCTGACCTACTATGCCATGGACCTGGCCAGCGCCTTCCATGCCTTCTACCGCGACTGCCGGGTGCTTTCCAGCCTGCCAGAGGACGAGGCCATCACCAAGGCACGCCTGAAGCTGGTCGCCGCTACCAAGCTGGTGCTGGCACGCGTCCTGCGCATGATGGGCATGAGCGCGCCCGAAACCATGTAGCTAGCGAGAGATACTGCATCCAGGTGCACTGGACATGGTGAGAACCTTGCACTGGGACGTAATCATCGCCGGCGCCGGCGCCGCCGGCAGTTCCGCCGCCTATTTCTTGGGAGAGGCCGGCGCCCGCGTCTTGGTCCTCGAAAAAGACCGCTTGCCGCGCTATAAGCCCTGCGGCGGCGCGGTCCCCGCGGCGGTCTTCCGCCTGTTCCCCTTTTCCTTTGACCCAGTCATAGAGCGCCGGCCCTCCTACGTGATCTACTCCTGGCGGGGCGAACAGGCGGTGCGGTGGCCGCTGGCCGGCCGGCCCATCTGCATGGTTATGCGCGACCGCTTCGACTGGCACATCCTCCAGCACGCCCAGGCTGAGGTACGGGACGGCATGACCGTCGAGGAGGTGCAGGAAACGGCCGATGGGGTGCGGGTGCGCACGGCCGGCGGAGACATCCTCCACGCCGATTATCTCATCGCCGCGGACGGCGCCCACTCGCGCCTGGCCCATCAGCTCGGCCTGCGCCGGCAGAGAGAGCTGGTGGGCGCGGTGGAGGTGGAGCACACGCCGGCGCCGGCGGTGATGGAGCGCTTCGCCGATTCCGCTCTATTCGAGTTCGGCGCCCTGCGCAACGGCTACCTCTGGATTTTCCCTAAGGGCGACCATCTTTCCGTTGGCATCGGCCAGCTTCGCGGCAAAGGCAGTGAACTGCGAGCGGTGCTCCTTCGCGAGATGCGCAAGTTCGGCCTAGAGCTGGAGAACACGCCCTGGCACGGTCATACCCTGCCAGTGTATCGCGGGCCGGAACCGCTCGGCACCACAAGGTGTATGCTGGCCGGCGATGCCGCCGGCCTGGTGGACCCCCTGAGCGGCGAGGGCATCCGTCATGCCGTTTTCAGCGCCCGGCTGGCGGCGAAGGCTATCGTCCAGGGCAAGGTGCCGGCCTATTCGCGCGCCGTGGCGCGCTACGCCCGCTCCCGCCTCCACCCCATTCTCCTGCTGGCGCGCCTCTTTTACGAGCATCCCTGGGCCTGCTACCGCTACGGCGTGCGCAACCGCCGCGCTACGGAGCTGTTCGCCGGCTGGCTGAACGGCCAATCGAGCAAAGCACGCATCATGACCGGCCTGCTCCTCTGTTTCCTCGAAGGGCTGGTGCGCCTGCCGTGATCATCCTGCTGACCGGCGCGCGTCGGGTGGGGAAGAGCACCGTCTGCCAGGGCTTGGCCGAAGAGGGCCGCCGGCGGGGCAAACGCATCGGCGGGTTCATTTCCCCGGCGGTGTTCAACCCCCAGGGCGAAAAAACCGGTGCCTATCTCCAGGACCTGCATACGGGCGAAATGCGCCTGCAGTACAGCACCGAGGCAGACACCGGTATGCGGGTCGGACCCTTCGCTATGGATGAGTCGGTCCTGCGGTGGGGCATCCGGCTGGTGGAGGAAGCCCTGCGCGCCGGCGATGATCTGGTCATCATTGATGAAATTGGCCCGCTGGAACTCCTGCGCGGCGAGGGCTTTGCCCCCCTTCTTACTATACTGGGCGATTTTCCGGGAGCCGCCGTGCTCATCGTTGTGCGGCCGGAGCTGGTGGAGGCACTGCGGGAACGGCTGGCCGGCTTGGGACACACCTCCACCATTCTGGTCGGCGTCACCGAGGACAACCGGGATGAACTGCCGCGGCAGTTGGCGCGCCGGCTGTGGGAGTAGCCGCTTCCAAACCGCGGCCTGGCGGCTGAAGCCGCGGCAACGACTGCGAAGCCTGCCTGCGCAGGCAGGCTTCGCGAAGTCGGCGCCGGCCCGCGGTTTCAACCGCCAGGCGATGAGCCAATACCCGCAAATCGAAAGACAATCTTGACCCTTTCCACACCCTCATCCCTTCGGATTGCCGGCCCCCAGTAATCAGCGTATAATGACTGCACGCGGAACAAGGGTGGGCCGGCGCCGGCGGCGCCGCTCTACACTGCGCAACGGGGATATACCATGAGCAGGGAGCACTCTCCAGCACGGTTCGAGGCACCACAGGATCAGGCGAAATCCCGCGGGCACTTTCGGGCACTGATGCACGTCAGCGAACTGCTGAACTCCACCCTGCATCTGGATCAACTGCTGGAGCTGATCATGGACATCGTCATCGAGGCGCTGGAGGCGGAGCGGGGGTTCCTGATGCTGGTCAACCCGGAGACCGGGCAGTTGAATTTCCCCGTCGCCCGCAACCTGGACCGTCAGAACATCGCCGGTCCCGAGTTCGAGATCAGCCGCAGTGTGGTCAACCGCGTGGCGCGCACCGGAGAGCCGGTGCTGACGCTGAACGCAGAGGAGGACGAGCGCTTTCAGGCTTATCAGAGCATCCTGGACTATCACCTGCGCTCCATCCTCTGCGTGCCGCTCAAACTCAAGGGGCAGGTGACCGGCGCCATTTATATTGATAACCGCCTGAAGGCCGGCGCCTTCTCCCACGAGGACCTGGACTTTCTGACCTCCTTCGCCAACCTGGCGGCAGTAGCCATTGAGAATGCGCGCTTGTTCAGCCGCCTGCAGAGTAACCTGGAGGAGACCAGCCGGCTCAAAAGCCTCATGGACAACATCTTTGCCAGCATTGCCAGCGGTGTCGTCACGGTCGGGCCGCATGGCCGCATCACCATGGTCAACCGCGCCGCTTCCCACCTACTCGGCCAGCCGCGCGAAGCACTGCTGGATAAACCGCTGGAAGAAGCGCTCCCCTGGCTGGTGATCGAGCCTATCCCCGATGCGCTCCTGCAGATCGTGCGCGGGGAAAAGGATGTCATCACTCTGCCCTTCTCCGCCCATCTGCCCGGGCGCGGGCAGGTACATTTCAAGCTCACCCTTTCCCGCCTGCGCGGCGCCACGGGCGGCGGCATTGTGCTGGCCATCGAGGACCAGACGCTGGAGACCCTGCTCCAGCAAGACAGGGAGCGGGAAGCCCGGGCGCGGGAGCAGTTACAGGCCATGCTCCAGCGCTACTTAAGCCCTTCGGTTGCCCAGAAGCTGGCCGCCATGCCGGCGAGTGCCCTGACACTGGGTGGGGAGCGTCAGGAGATCAGCGTGCTCTTCGCCGACCTGCGCGGCTTCTCGGCGCTGGCGGAACAGACGGCCCCCGAAGAGATGGTGCACATCCTCAACCGCTACCTGGGCCTGGCGGTAAATGCCATCTTCGCCGAAGAGGGGACGCTGGATAAGTTCCTGGGCGACGCCATCCTGGCCTTCTTCAATGCCCCGGTGCGCCAGCCCGATCACCTCATGCGGGCACTGCGAGCGGCGCTGGCGATCCAGGAGAACGTGCGCCGCAATTGGGAAACGTTCCCCGAGCCTTTCCGACTGCAGTTCGGCATCGGGATTACGGTCGGCGAGGCCATCGTGGGCCATATCGGGACGGAGGAGCGCATGGACTTCACCGCGGTAGGGGACTGCGTCAACGTGGCGGACCGACTGCAAGAGGTCGCCGAACCGGGGCAGATCCTGGTGAGCCATGCGGTGTATGAGCGGGTCAAGGATATGGTGGATGTGCGTTCGGTCCAGTCCGTAACTCTGCGCGGCCGGCAAACCCGTATCCTGGCCTATGAACTGCTGGGATTACGCCGGCCGAAATAAACCCTCGCTTTCCGGAGGATTGTCGGATACCATATGAAAGCCCTTTCCGCAGTGGTGCACGGCTTGCCGGCCGGCGAACTGCTTGACCTCAGCGGCGCCTGGGAAGATGCATCTATCAGCGGAGTGACCGATAATTCCCGCCAGGTGAGCGCCGGCTTCCTTTTCGTCGCCGTACCGGGCCTGACCGTGGACGGCCATCGCTTCATCCCCCAGGCGCTCGCCTGCGGAGCCGGCGCGGTCGCCGGCGAGAGAAGCCGTGCGGAGCTGGAACTGCCGGCGGGCATGCCCTATCTTCAGGTGCGCGATGCGCGTCGGGCGCTGGCCTGGTTGGCCGCGGCGTTCTATGACTTCCCTGCGCACCGCCTGCGCGTTATTGGTGTGACAGGGACGGACGGCAAGACCACGACCACCAACCTGATTTATCACATCCTGCGCGCCGCCGGCTGGAACGCCGGCATGATCAGCACCATCTACGCCGATATCGCCGGCCGGATCTACGATACCGGCCTGCACACCACTACCCCGGATGCGCCGGCGGTACAGCGGTACCTGCGAGAGATGGTGGATGCCGGCGCCCAGGCCGCTGTGCTGGAGGTGACCTCCCACGGGTTGGCGCAGTACCGCGCGGCGGCCTGCGCCTTTGACACGGCCGTCGTCACCAACATCACCCACGAACACCTGGATTATCACGGCACATACGAGGCCTATTTCGAGGCCAAAGCGCGGCTGTTCTGGGACCTGTCGCAGAGCGTGCGCAAGCCGGGCATCCCCAAAATCTCCGTGCTCAATGCCGATGATGAAGGACCCTTCGCCGGCCTTTCCCGCATCCCGGCCGATATGGTCATCACCTACGGCCGGCGGGCCGGCGCAGACATCCGGGCAGAGGATGTGAAGTGCACCGAGGCCGGCATCCGCTTTCGCGCCCGCACGCCTTTCGGGCACTTCGACGTACATTCCCCGCTGGTCGGGGAATACAACGTCCACAACCTGCTGGCGGCCATCGCCGCCGCCCTGGCGCAGGGCATCGCGCCGGCGCATGTGCAGGCCGGCATCGCCGGCATGGCCGGCCTGACCGGACGTATGGAGCGCATTGACCGAGGTCAGCCTTTCACCGTCATCATTGACTTCGCGCACACGCCCAACGCCCTGCAGAAAGCGCTGACGACCGCCCGGGGAATGACCCACGGCCGGCTGACCGTGGTGTTCGGATGCGCCGGCTTGCGCGACGTCCAGAAACGCCCCATGATGGGACGCATCGCCGCCGAACTGGCCGACCGGGTCATCCTGACCGCCGAGGACCCCCGCACGGAAGACCTCCGTGCGATCAACGCCCAGATCATCGCCGGCTATCGGGAAAGCGGCCGGCCCCTCGATGACAGCCTGCTGGAAATCCACGACCGCGCCGAGGCTATCCGCACCGCTATCCGCCTGGCCGAACCAGGAGACCTGGTGCTTATCACCGGCAAAGGGCACGAGCGCTCCCTGTGCATCGGCACTGTGGAATACCCTTGGAGCGACCACGAGGCGGTGGAGCGCGCGCTGCGGGAACTGGGCTTCGCCGGCAGTTCATGAGGAAGCCAGCGCTTCCCCAATGGGGGGATGGGATGTCATATCGGAAGCATTGGGCCTTCCCGCGGCTCCGCCGCGGGCTGATTTTGCTCACAGTGAGCATTGTCATGATACTGCTCGCCGGTTGTGAGATGCGGCCGGTGAAGACCCCGCTCATCTCCCGGGACTGGAGCCCGGCCCTGCGGGTGGGCAATGCCAGCCAGCACGAGCCGATCGCCATCGCCGTGGAAGAGGATGGCTCCGCCGTCCACCTGGTGTGGCCGGAGGCCGGCGCTGACGGCCTGGCTTTGCATTACCTGCAGTTGCGGAACAGCCGTCAGCCGGCGGTGGACCAGCTCATCGAGCTGTCGCTCTTTTTCCCCAAGAGCTACAGCCTATTTCTGGAAGGGAACGCACTGCATGTCTTTTTCTTGGCCAGCGAAGGCTCTGGTCAAAACGCACGCCTGTACCATGCGGTGCTGGAGAAGAGCGGCCGGCTTGGCGCCGAACCCGAACCCATCACGCCGAGGGATCACAACCTCCGGCATTATGCCCTGGCGCCGGACGGTGCCGGCGGATTCTGGACGGTCTGGGAGGCCGGCGAAACGCCGGCGGGCATATTCTTCCAGCGGCTTGATGGGAGCGGCGCGCCGCAGGGCAGTCCTCGCCTGCTGGCCGGCGATGGGAAGGAGCCGGCGCTGGCCGTAGAGCCGGGGGCCGGCGCGCATCTTGCCTGGATCACCGAGCCGCGCCCCCAGGACCGCCGCCTCTATTATGCCTGGCTGGAATATCCTTTCGCCGCCGAACCCCGGCCGGTGGAGCTGAGCCGGCTGTACGCCGGCACGGGAGCCCTCTTCACCGCGCCGCGCCTGGGGTTCGACGACGGACATGTGTACGTGTACTGGAGCGTGGAATACCGCGCCGGCATGGAGCAGGGTTCCGCCAGCACCTTTTTCGCCTCCTTCCCCAAGGGCCGGCCTGCCCCCCAACAGCCCCGCACGTTATCCCTGCCGGATACAGAGGCCCTGGCGTATGTGCCGATGAGCGCTCAGCTTGGACAGTGGCGCGGCGCGGGGAAGATCAGCCGCGGCGGCATGCCGGCGGAAGCGGCGTTCCCTGACATCTCGGCGCTGGTGCCCCTTTCCACCGGCGAGGGCGGAAGCCAGTTCGTGGCCTATCCAGCGCCGCTGAGCATGCCGGCGGAGCTTCAGCTTGTCTTCTGCAGTGTCATGACGGAGTACCGCCTCAACGATGAGCTACAGCCGGCGGTGGCCATCCTTGCTGACGGCGAACCGTTGGCCTATCAGCAGGTGGCGCGCACGGGCAGCCTATCCTGGAACCCATCGCCGGCCCGGGACAGTGCCGGCCATCTCTACCTGGCATGGCCGGATACGCGCGGACAGGGCCAATATGACGTGTATATTGCTACCACAGCGCCGGCGTTGAAAGAGGCCATCCGCCGGCCAACCCGAGAGGACATCCTGTTGGGTGTGATGGTCTTCGGGTGGGGGATGCTGGCCGGCCTGACCACATTTCTGCCCTTCCTCCTGGTGGTGCTGGTCTTCCCGCTGGCAGTGGTGGTGGGATATCACATTTTCGGCAGTCAGGAGGATTTGACGGAGCGGGGGCCGCGCATCGTCCTGGGGATCGCCGGCCTGCTGTATTATGCCGGCAAACTGCTGATCTTCTCCGCCCTGCTGTCCTTCCCACCCTTCCGGGAGCTTCTGCCGGCAGGCCTGCGCTGGACGCTGGATTTCGGACTGCCGGCACTCATCCTGGCGCTGGCACTGCTGGCACTGCGGCAGTACATCCGCAAGGCACAGCCGCCGCGGCTCTTCGTTGGATTCTTCATCTTCGTGCTGACCGACGCCCTGCTGACGATGATGCTCTACGGGCCAGGGTTTTATGGGTGAGAGCTGGGTGACAGTCCCCTTCAGGGCTTTTCAATGCTATAACATTCTGGGCGACTGGAAGTCGCGGCTACAGTGGCGAAGCCCACCTGCGTGGGCCATATCAGTCGGCGCCGGCCGATTTCGCGGTCGTTGGTGCAGTTTCAACTGCTGTTTGTTAGAACATTGAAAAGCCTTGAGTCCCCTTGCCGAGGACTGTCACCCGTTGTGGCAAATGTGTAGAACATGCCGCATAAGGAGCCGAAGCCCCTACCTCTGGCCTCTTCCCCGCATGCGGGGAAGAGGTGCAGGGGATGGGGTGTCTTGAACCGCTGTCATCTGGTGTGCCAAGGCTGTCAGGAGGCCGGCTGGGAAGCGGCCGGCGCCGATTCCACCTGCCCCAGACGCTGTTCCCGATAGCGGATAGCTGCCCGGATGAACCCCACAAACAGCGGGTGCGGGCGGTTGGGACGTGACTTGAACTCCGGATGGAACTGACTGCCCACCATCCAGGGGTGGTCGGCCAGCTCGGCGATCTCCACCAACTTATCCCCGGGGGACATGCCCGAAAAGACCATCCCGCCCTTGCTGAGCATATCGCGGAAGGCATTGTTCAGCTCAAAGCGGTGACGGTGGCGCTCCATGACGACTTCCACGTTGCCGTAGGCCTCCGCAGCCTTCGTCCCGGGCTTGAGATAGCAGGGATACACCCCCAGCCGCATGGTACCGCCCATCTCGGCAAGGTCGCGTTGGTCCGCCATCAGGTCAATGACCGGGTACGGGGTAGAGACGTCGAACTCGGTGCTGTTGGGCAGGTCATTGCCGACGACATGGCGTGCCAGCTCGATCACCATGACCTGCATGCCGAGGCAGAGGCCGAGGTAGGGGATTTTGTTCTGGCGCGCGTAGCGGGCGGCCATGATCTTGCCCTCGATGCCGCGGTAGCCGAAGCCGCCGGGAACCACGATACCGTCCAGACCTTCCAGCAGGCTCAGGTCGCGCCGGCGCTCCAGTTGCTCCGAATCGATCCAGCGAATCCTGACGTCGCGATTTAGGGCGACGCCGGCATGTTTCAACGCCTCCCGCACGCTGATATAAGCATCCTGAAGCTGGACATACTTCCCCACCAGGCCGATCTCGACCGGCGGCTTGGGGCGCTTGATTTCCTCGACCAGTGCCCGCCAAGCGCTCAAATCGGCCTCGCGCGCCGGCAGACCCAGCTTCTTCACCAGCAAATCCCCCATGCCCAGCTCTTCCAGCAGGACCGGCACCTCGTAGACGGTCTCCGCCGTCAGCAGAGGGATCACGGCTTCCGGTTCCACGTCGCAGAACAGGGCGATCTTCTCCCGCAGGCTGTCGTCCACCGGATGATCGGAGCGCGCCACGATGATATCGGGCTGAATGCCGATACTGCGCAGTTCGCGCACGCTGTGCTGGGTCGGTTTGGTCTTCAGCTCGCCTGTGGCGCCGATATACGGCAGGAAGGTGACATGGACATAGAGGGTGTTTTCCCGCCCCACATCCTTGCGCATCTGGCGGATGGCTTCCAGGAAGGGCAAGCCCTCGATATCGCCCACGGTGCCGCCCACCTCGACAATCTGAACGTCGGGCTGGAACTCACGGCTGACGCGTCCGATGCTCCATTTAATCTGATTGGTGATATGCGGGATGACCTGTATAGTGCCGCCCAGGAAGTCGCCTCGCCGCTCCTTGGCAATGACCTCAGCATAAATCTGGCCGGTAGTCACGTTGGAGGAGCGGGACAGGTTCTCGTCAATGAAGCGCTCATAGTGGCCGAGGTCCAGGTCGGTCTCTGCGCCGTCCTCGGTGACGAACACCTCGCCGTGCTGATAGGGTGACATAGTGCCCGGGTCCACATTGATGTAGGGGTCCAATTTTTGGACGGACACGGAGAAGCCGCGGCTTTTGAGGATGCGGCCGATGGAAGCGACGGTGATGCCCTTGCCCACGGAGGAAACCACGCCGCCTGTGCAGAAGATATATTTGGTCATGCGTTACCCCCCTCGCCGGCCAAGCGCACCGGCATATTATCTCCCCTCAAGGTCAGCATTGCTGACCTTTTCTGCACACAAAAAACTCGGAGAGACGATGCTCTCCGGGTTTGTTAGTCGTTCGGAGGGGACAAAACGCCCCTCAGCAGGCGTTTGTCGGAGTGCGGTTGTATGTCTCACGCCGGCCCCTCAGACCAGTTTGCTGAGGTCCTCGGCAGCGCGCCGCATATCCAGGAACACCAGGCCCAGCTTGGCATCCTTGCGCGCCAGCACGGTCAGCACTGCCTCTTCACCCACGGCGGAGAGGAAGACATACCCGTTGGTGCCCCGGATATAGACCTGTTCCAGCGCGCCGCGGCCCAGTTCCGAGGCGATGCGCTCGCCCAGGGAGAGCATGGCGGCGGACATAGCAGAGACGCGGTCTTCCTCAACATCCGCCGGCAGGGCCGAGGCCATGATCAGGCCATCCACGCTCACCACCGCGGAAGCCTCGATGTCGGGACTGCTGGCCTGCAGATCACGCAGGCGGCTCACCATCAGCTCAGTGCGAGACCGGGTCATCATGAAAGACTCCTTTCCTCACTCGCCTGCCGTTGTGTGCGATGGTAGGACTTCTCGGTCACACTGCCCATCATAGCACATTTATACGGATGCGTCAATCCTGCCGGCCGAAGGTGTTGAAAAAAACCGTTGGTACTTATGGCCCAAAACGCCCCATCCTTTTACACCCCTTCCCTGTGTACGGGGAAGGGGCCAGGGGATGGGGTTTCAGTACCTTCTTGGCCGCTCTCGACTTGGCCTAGTACTTGACCACGTTGGTTTCATACGGTATCCTTCTCTCCATGACATTCATGTGGAGGGAAGGAATCATGCCCAGGCCCAAGGTGTACGCAGTCGAGCTGACCGGGGAACAACGATCACGTCTGCTTGAGCTGGTC